>CAVPEB010000010.1:0-20213 GCA_963702765.1 uncultured Chloroflexia bacterium | reverse complement strand
CCTGGGCAGAAATACCCTTGACAAGAGGCTTGCTGTCAGTGATAATCGATGTATACTTTTCCCATTTCCAATTCAGTGGAAGGACCTGCTATGGAAACATATGGATCACATGCGTATCCAGGACGGTTGTTCGTTGTAGAAGGTGTTGATGGCTCTGGAAAAAGCACACAAATTGCACTCCTACGGCAGTGGCTGATTAGCGAAGGGTACACTGTTTTTTTCAGCGAATGGAATTCGTCTCCCCTTGTCAAAAAGACCACAAGTAAGGGAAAGAAAAAGCAATTACTGACTCCAACAACGTTTAGCCTGATACACGCTACCGATTTCGCCGATCGCACCGAACACGACATTATCCCTCCTCTCAAGGCAGGCGCCATTGTCCTGGCAGATCGTTATATTTACACGGCGTTTGCGCGCGACGTTGCGCGTAATGTTGATCGTGAGTGGGTACGTGAACTTTACCAATTTGCTGTGAAACCGACTATGGCATTCTATTATCGTGTACCTCTTGAGGTGTCTCTCAATCGTATACTGACAGGTCGCACTGAACTGAAATATTACGAGGCTGGCATGGATCTGGGTTTGAGTAGTGATCCGCAAGAAAGCTTTAAACTGTTCCAGGAACGCATTGTGGGCGAATATGAGTCAATGATAGACGAATTTGGATTAACTGTGATGGATGCCACACTACCAATACCAGAACAACAGCGACGAATGCGCAAGATTATACGACCTTACTTGCATGGTGTACGCAGGATGCGAGCATCGGCAAAAGAATCAGCATGGGCAGGATTGGCGCGAGAGATGCGCCCATCCCAGACTGAGATAGTCGGAAGAACCGCGCGATTGTAGACATTACAAAGTAGTAATGAGGGAGTTTGTGAGACTATGACTCAGCTTGACTTTTATGGCATAGACGCCATCCACCTGAAGGAACGTGAAGAACTTCTGCCTGGTCGCTTGATTGTACTAGAAGGAACTGATGGTGTAGGCCGATCAACTCAATTACATCTATTGCGTCCATGGCTTGAAAGTAGCGGCTATGCAGTAGTTGATACTGAAATGACGCGTTCTATATTGGCCGGAGCAGGCCTCAAGCAGGCTAAAGAGGGCCATACGCTTGGTCCCATCACGCTCAACCTGTTCTATGCCACCGACTTTGTAGACCGCTTCGAGAGCCAGATTGTACCCGCGTTGCGGGCCGGATTTATCGTACTAACAGATCGCTATATCTATTCATTGATGGCTCGCGCACTCGTTAGAGGCGCTGATCCCAGATGGATTTGCTCCATTTATGGTCTGGCGTTGAAGCCTGATGCAATTTTCTATTTAAAGGTGGGTATTGATGATCTGATCCCGCGCGTGTTGCAGCGCGGTGGCTTCGATTATTGGGAATCGGGCATGGATATGAAACTGGGTGAAGATCTCTTTGAAAGCTTTGTGAATTATCAGACGCAGATGCTTGAGCAGTACGAGGACATGACTGGTGAATACGGTTTCCAGGTGCTCGATGCTAGTTTGCCTGTTGAGCAACTCAATGAGCAATTGAAGAAAAAGTTTCTGCCACTACTCCCGCATGGCTAAGAGATAGAGAGGGACCGTAAATGCCCGCCTGATCCACTCAGTCACCCTAGCCCTTACACCTGGAATGACGGGTAACCACATCACTCCAGTACTTGAGCTTCTTCTACTACATAACCTGCGGCACGCAGGCACTGTAACAATTGCTCACATTGCCCTCGATCACGTGTCTCCAAGGTGAGCGTCTCTTCACGCTGCATGATTGGCAAACGACTCGAGATGCGTTGGTGCCGAACATCTATCACATTAATGCGCATCTCAGAAATGATGCCAAGCAACCTCATCAATTCGCCTGGTCGATCTGTCAAGCGTGTGTGAATGACAAAGTAGCGACCTGCTGCTGCGAGGCCATGCTCAATAAAGCGGCCAACGAGGTTAATATCGATATTTCCGCCTGTTAATGGCACCAGCACCCTTTTTCCATCCAACTTTACTACGCCGCTCAACATGGCTGCCACACCGGCCGCACCTGCGCCCTCAACAAGCATTTTGCTGCGCTCCATCAAAAGGAGAACCGCGCTAATAATTTCCTCGTCGTTGACCACGACAACATCATCAACGAGGTTCTGAATAATTGGGAATGTCAACGTTCCAGGACGTTTTACCGCGATTCCATCAGCTATAGTAGCGATTGATGGTAAAGTTCGAAGCTCTCCTGCATCTAGAGATGCACGACAACCTGCAGCGCCCGCCGCCTGCACGCCAATGATCTTAATACTTGGTCTGAGTGCGCGTGCAGCGATAGTAATACCAGCAATCAGCCCTCCACCACCGATCGGGACAATAAGCGCATCTGCATCAGGGAGATCGCTCAGCATCTCCAGACCAAGCGTTCCCTGTCCAGCTATGACATCTGGATCATCGAAGGCATGGATAAAAGTTGCGCCCGTTTGTTGTTGTAGCTCGAGGCAATACTGATAAGCATCATCGTATGTGAAGCCATGCAGAACTACTTCGGCGCCATACCCCTGAGTAGCCGTGACTTTAGCGAGCGGAGCCGTTTCCGGCATGACAATCGTGCACGATATATTATATTGGGCCGCAGCTATTGCAACACCCTGGGCATGGTTCCCTGCTGAAGCTGCGATAACGCCACTGCTATATTCCTCTTTGCTCAAACGCGAGATTTTGTAACTAGCACCGCGTACTTTGAAGGAGCCAGAACGCTGCATGTTTTCTGCTTTTAAGTAGATGTCTGCACCAGTAATATCATGTAAAGTGCGTGATGGCGCGAGTGGTGTATGGTGTAGGCGTGGTTTGAGAAGTTTATATGCTTCCCAGATATCGGCAATCGTTACAGGTGTATGTGTTTCCTGGCTGGAGGTAGTCATTGTTCTGGTGTCGCTCTCAACAATACGCATGACGTAGTACGGCCCCTTTCACTTAATAGTACGACAATGGACCATACCACAATCATTGTGGGTGTGAATCATCCTACAAGCATTCAGAAACGCTTTGTGTCATCTGAATGGAAGGAAGTTTTAGTATGGAAGAATTATAACCCAGGTGACAAGTAGATACAATATGACGATATGTCCCCGTTTTGTAAACGGGGACATATCGTCAAGGAGTTATGACCCTTTGAACCTTGTTTCAGATTAATCTCGCGAACGGAAAATTTTTACCCTTCGATTTGGCTCTTTTCCACGGCTGCGAGAGTTTAAGTTATAACGAGTCGCCATTTGATGCTGCAACCTGCGAATATAAGCATTTGCCGGAGCTAGCTCAGCCGTCATGAGATCCTTGTTAAGAACCTGGTGAATAGCATCCTCGGTCTCCAATAATGCTTTCGTGGTTGGATCGTCCGTGTTAGAAGCATGCATCCCCTCCGCTTCTTCCAGATTCTCATCCACAGAAACATCTATCGGAATATCGAAAATGCGAGCAAGAGCATGTTGCATTTGGGCAATTGTGTTGTTCTTCAGGATGATTATGAGCTTTCGCTCCTCTTCAGCCTGTTGCAGGCGTTCCGGTTGGCGACGATAGTAGTTTTTCAAGGTGATAATTGCATCAGCATCACCTTGATTGTTTGTGACGATAATTGGCACGCGCAACTGACGGGCAGATTCTGCTAGACGATCGCGGCTCACTCCAAATGGGTAGACACGCAACGTCTTTAGGATTGGCAGCTGTTCCTTCACATTTTCAGCCTGATACACCCCCTCATCAAGCAAAGGACGATCAACTGCTATCAAGCCTGCAGAATTGTGCCTTTTGACATCGGCTGGAGCAGTTCCCGTTGGAGCCAATGCCCTTACCTGGCCGCGAGCATGCAAGCGCTCTCCACCGTTACCACCACCGCCATTGCTACGCGACCCCTGCTGGCCCATTCGACGAACAGTGCTCCAATTACTTTCGCTACGGTCGATGTAATTGTTTGAACGCGATGCGGTGCCAAAACCCTCAATACCCCAGGTTGGCACTTCCATGCCACCTGAAGAGATTCGTCTTGCTGAAACTCTTCCCGTCTCTTCATCGCGCGTACGTTCCTCGGCAACTATCGTCTGTCCACGCAACATGCTGTCAACCGTATCGGCGACATCAAGATGCACAACCAGTTCCTGCCAGCTCTGCTGTTCGACTACTACATCAAACGTTGGTGGCGCTTTACGCTCCAGAATGCTCTTCTGGGTATGACGCCTGCGAGCCTCTTCATCTCCAAGGGTCACAGTCTGAATGCCACCGACCAGATCAGATAGAGTAGGGTTCACAAGCAGATTACCAAGCGAGTTACCGTGGGCAGTCGCTACGAGCTGCACCCCACGTTCCGCAATGGTGCGCGCAGCCGCTGCCTCCAATTCAGTGCCTATTTCGTCAATAACAATCACTTGCGGCATGTGGTTCTCTACCGCTTCAATCATTACCGCATGTTGTTCCGCAGTGCGAGCCACTTGCATGCGGCGCGCCCGGCCAATTCCTGGATGAGGAATATCCCCATCCCCAGCAATTTCGTTGGAGGTATCTACAACGACTACGCGTTTATTGGCTTCGTCTGCTAGAACACGTGCTATTTCACGCAACAGTGTGGTTTTACCCACACCTGGGCGACCAAGAATCAAGATCGATTGACCCTGTTCGACAATATCGCGAATTAAAGCTATACTGCCAAGCACCGCTCGACCAATGCGGCAGGTCAAACCAACAACTTTTCCTTTTCGATTACGCAGTGCGCTGATGCGATGGAGAGTGCGTTCAATACCAGCACGATTATCGTCACCGAACTCACCTATTCGCTCAACTACATACTCGAGGTCAGCATAGGTCACTGGCTGAGTACTTAGGATCACCTCCCCTTCTGGGAACCGGCCCTCAGGCAAACGTCCAAGGTCCATTACGATCTCCAGCAGTTCGCTTCGGTTATCGAGCCGATTGACCGCGTCGTGGATGGCAGGTGGCAAAGTTACCAGTAAAGCCTCCAAATCGTCAGTGATCGTGTGTTGCATAGACTGTTTTATCACCTCGTTGTTTGGCGAGAATTGACCGTCCCCAGGCCTTTCACGCCATAAGCTACTCGTTGTTCTAGTGCGGGGACTGTGCGCGGATTCATAGCTAATAAAGCTATGTGACGCACGAGCAATGCCTTGGTCGAGACATGCTCAAAACCACTGGAACGCAGAGCATTAATAACGGAAGAATCGTACTCCCGCACCTGACAATAGATGGGTCGTGCGTCTCTTTCCAAAAGCCGCTGAGTACCAAATCGTACGATCGGCTCAGCAAGTTCAGCATGTTCAGGATGAACAATAAGCAGGAGCTGGTGCGGAGCTGTGCCATGACCAGGGCATAGGCGCAACCAGGCCCCTAAACGAACGCCAACATCACATACGAAGCTTTCATCTCCTTTCGAAAGAAACGATGGTAATGGACGCAGTGTGCCGACGTATAACTTGGCAAATTCTTCACTATTATCGAGCATCTCAGCCATCTGCACCCGTTGTGGAGTGGCAGAACGATAAAGCTGGTGCAATCCCCATACATGATGGCGATTCCAACGGCGAAGTGAAGGTTGATTAAAATCGCCCTGTACTGACCCAGGTTGAAAGACATAAGTCAGTTGGCGAGCATAACGCTGAAATCCGGTTTTCTGAAATAGTTCCTGTTCCGGAATTTCATCCTCAACTCGGGCGAAAATACGATGAATGCCATGGTTTGAGGCGACCTGTAGCATGTAGTCGAGCAACGCAGCAAGCACTTCATCACTGGAGACAGTGCTATTGACCATAGAGGCAAGATACGCTATATCCCATGTAACGCGTGAAGGTCTTTCACGCACCTGTGCAAATCCCAGAATATGCCAATGATCCTCACATATCCAGGTACGCGAAGCGGTGTTAACGGGGAAGATATTTCTCAGGATAGGTGACAGGGGGATACGAGATTCAACCGGTTCGAGCCAGCACACAAAATTCGCAAATTCGTGCTGCTTATTTCGAGCACGGCGATCTATTGCGTAGATGATTCCCGGCAAATCAACATATAGTACCGGTCGTATCATCCAGTGCCTCCGCGCCAGAGGGAGTGACCAACAAAACCCAAACCTTCGCTCGTATCTACCCCTTGACGCTCTGTACTATGCGGAGAAAGTACTGATGGAAACGCGGGTCTCCACCAATCTCCGGATGAAATGCTGTGCCTAATAAGTGTCCTTCTCGGACTGCAACGATTGTTCCATCGTCGAGCGTTGCCAACACCTCTACCTCTGAACCAACTGACTCAACCGCTGGCCCTCGGATAAAGAATGCATGGAATGGCGCTTCTCCTATCGCTGGCACAGTGAGATTAGTCTCAAAACTTTCCCGCTGACTGCCAAATGCATTCCGGCGAACACGGATGTGCATCGAAGCCAACAATGGCTGACCTTCGAGCGCGTTATCCGTCTCGCGAGCCAATAATATTAACCCTGCACATGTTCCCCATATGGGGAGCCCTTCCCGAATCTTCTGTTGTAATGGCTCATCTAAGCCATACAACACCATCAACTTACCAATGGTGGTACTCTCACCACCTGGTAATATTATACCATCTAAATTTTCCAAATGCTTGGGTAGTCTGACAGCTTTTCCTTCAACTCCCAACTCCTCCAGCATTTTGATATGTGCTTCAAAATCACCCTGCAATGCTAAAACGCCGATACGCAGCTTTTTGGGCTGTATGATTCCATCCACTACCACCCACGCCGTGCCATTTGCTCATGTTCAGGCAACTTATCTAAATTGATGCCCACCATCGGCTCGCCTAGATCTCTCGAAACCTCGGCGATGATATCAGGATCTTCAAAGTGTGTGGTAGCTCGTACAATAGCCTTTGCGCGTTTCAGTGGATCGCCCGATTTAAAAATGCCAGATCCGACAAAGACACCTTCTGCACCTAGTCGCATCATCAGAGCAGCATCAGCAGGAGTCGCACAGCCACCAGCAGAAAAGTTCACAACAGGCAATTTACCCCTTTGAGCAACCTCGCGTACCAGTTCATATGGAGCGCCAAGATTTTTTGCCTCGGTCATCAACTCTTCCTCCGGCAACATTTGCAAACGACGAATGCCATCCATTACAGCGCGTATATGGCGCACTGCTTCTACGATATTGCCAGAGCCAGCCTCACCCTTGGTGCGAATCATCGCTGCACCCTCACCGATGCGGCGCAGGGCCTCACCAAGATCACGAGCGCCACATACAAATGGAACAGTGAACAGATGCTTATTGACATGGAAGTGTTCATCGGCTGGGGTTAAGACTTCTGACTCATCTATGCAATCTACGCCAATGGCCTGGAGAATCTCCGCTTCCACAAAATGTCCGATACGACACTTCGCCATAACAGGAATGGTCACTGCTTCTTTAATCTTGATAATGAGTTCTGGATCGCTCATGCGAGCAACGCCGCCTTGAGCGCGAATATCAGCCGGCACGCGCTCTAGCGCCATGACAGCTGATGCTCCAGCCTCTTCTGCGATGCGCGCTTGCTCAGCATTCACAACATCACAGATTACTCCGCCTTTGAGCATTTCTGGAAAACTACGTTTAATTTGTATAGTTCCTGTTTGTTTTTGCATGGGTATGTGTCTCCTGGATAACATGAGGGTAATGACATTTGTATTTCATTTTATCACACCAGGTGGTTAGCTACTACAGCCAAGTGAGGGGTGGTGTGCCAGCCAGGATAGTGAGAAGAGCGAGCGAATCAGGTCAACAGAACTTGTCATCCTGAGCCGCAGCGAAGGATCTGTGTGGAGAAGTGTAAAAGAATTATGCCAAAAGATCCAAACTTAGCTTCAGCGCAACATCTACCTTATTCAACTCTTCGCTCGTTATCACACCGCGCCTGCGGATCAGGCGAGATTTCTCAATAGTCATTACTTGCTCGCATTTGACATCGGTAAAATCGGTCAGGCCATTTTCTTCTGTGGGTGCAATGCGCACATGCAATGGAATTTCACGTTCGGTGCGACTCATTGATGCGACAATGGTGAGAGGATAGGAGGAGGAGGTATTACCTCGATCATTCTGGATAATTAAAGCGGGTCGCGTACCTTTTTGTTCGGCGCCTCGACCAGGAGACCAATTCACATCCCAAATCTCACCGCGCCGGGGATTTTGTGGCATCGGAGGTGGGAATGATGATTGACTTGCTTCATTTTCTTGGGGGCTGGGCGTAGATGGCGCCTTAGCCTCACTACTCATGCAACTACCTTACACTTTACGCAACTACCATACCTTCTTGACCGGCATTAAAAAAGAAGCGTGCGTCTTCAAGGGTTTCTGGAAGGGAACCGAGATAGGCGTATGCTTCATCGAGAGAGTGACCGAGGGAGGAGAATGTTTGTTCGCGTTTCTGAATGATTGCCGCTTTCAACTGTTCGTAATTATCCTGACGCATCAGGTCCATTATCGTTTCCACAACGTCTCCTAAAGAGGATTCGAGTTCTACAGCTAGAGCCTTCAGCTCTTTATGTTGGGTTGAGGGGATTTGTATCGATTTGCGGACGAGGTTTTCATAACGATAAAAATCAGGTTGCACAACAGCCATAAAACTGCCTCCTGTTACTAACGCAAAGCCATCCATTTCATCTGCTCTAATTGTAAACGGTGAATTCTAAAAAGTCAATAAATATTATTTTGTAAAAATGGAAAAGTGTAACGAACTTGTTTCTTGATGATGGAACAAAAAATATGATACGCTCCTTCTTAATTACATTATGAAAATACAAAAATGAACGAGATACTGTAGGATTGTTATGTGGTTGCATAGTTACGAAGATTGCATAGGAGAAGAGGCGATGAAAAACATATGATAGCCAATAGTTTACAACAACGTATAGCTATTGTTACTGGCGCTAGTCGTGAGAAAAGTATTGGCGCCGCAGTGTGTCGTGCTCTTGCAGCCAATGGAGTTGATATCTTCTTTACTCATTGGAGATCTTTTGATAGCACACTGCCAGAGGGGGTTGACAAAGATGGCCCTACAAGATTGCAAAACGAGTTACAAAAGCAGGGTGTAAGATGCGAGAGTCTTGAAATTGATCTGAGCAAGATTGATGCACCAAAACGCATAGTGGATGAAGCCGAGCGAAAATTGGGTTTGCCTTCAATTCTTGTCAATAATGCAGCTTACTCAACGAGAGGCAGTTTCGAGGTTTTAGACGCAGCAACATTAGATGCACACTATGCTGTAAATATGCGCGGCACTTTTCTACTAACCGTGGAGTTTGCGCGTCGTCTCTCTGGCAAATCTGGCGGGCGTATTATCAACCTCACATCAGGTCAATCGGTTACACCTATGCCAGGAGAACTTGCATACGTTGCAACTAAAGGCGCAATTGAAGCTTTTACTGTCTCGCTTTCTGCTGAGTTGGCATCGTTTGGTATTACTGTAAACGCTATTGATCCAGGCGCGACCGATAGCGGCTGGATGACCGAGGCAATAAGACAAGAATTACTACCTCGTTTTCCAATGGGTCGCATTGGTCAGCCAGAAGATGCAGCGCGGCTGATAGCATTTTTAGCAAGTGATGAAGCTGCATGGATAACCGGACAGATACTACATTCAAGAGGCGGTTTTCAATGATGATATCTACATCTCTAACGGTATTGGATGAAGTGAAGGAGTAATGTGCTATGGATTGTCGCATTGGATGTGGAGCGTGTTGTATTGCTCCGTCCATTTCATCTGCACTTCCAGGGATGGCGAATGGAAAACCCGCAGGAGTGCGCTGCGTTCATCTAACAAGGGATAATCGCTGCAAACTCTTTGGCAAGCCGGAACGCCCTGATGTATGTAATAAACTGCAGCCATCTGAAGATATGTGTGGTTGTTCGACTCAAGAGGCTTTTGTCCGCCTCGCCTCCCTTGAACGAGCAACAACGCCTTATAAGCTCTTTAGTTAGAATCCAGCAAGTATGTTATCATTTCTGAGGCCCAAGATCTTATCCTAAGGAGACATACATTGTCGACGCGTATACTTGTCGTGAATGACACACAAGAAATTTTAGAATTGTTCCGTATGATACTGGAAGGGGAGGGATATGAAGTTATCTTATCTGGCTTCCCCATTCAGCAGATTCACGATGTAGAAGAAATTAGTCCCGATCTTATCATTTTGGACATTGTCTTTGATGATGAAAAAGTTGGATGGCAGATGTTACAAATGCTCAAAATGCAACGTGCAACGAAAGATATCCCCGTTATTATATGTACGGCTGCACTTAATACGGTACGTGAACAAGAGGGTTACCTTGTCTCCCAGGGTATTCATGTAATCTACAAGCCTTTTGATGTCGATCACTTGATCACTAATGTCAAACAACTGCTGGAATCTCATGAACACATCTCTGCAAAAGCTGAGGAGGAAAAGAGGAAGAAGAAGAAAGTGGGCGACTAGGGATTCGAACCCCAGACCTACTGCGTGTAAAGCAGCCGCTCTAACCAACTGAGCTAGTCGCCCCTGAAAAGAAGGAGGGTATGTAATATTGTTATATGGGGTGCCCTCGAGTGGACTCGAACCACCACGCCTTTACAGGCACAGGCCCTCAACCTGCTGCGTATACCATTCCGCCACGAGGGCTGGTCATAACGGATTACGCAAGCTATTTTATACCTCTCCCTGAGGTTTGTCAACGATTTGTGCGATTTTATTTCTGTCGTACGATAAGCGTACTTTTGGCTGTATACACAAGTTGTTGCTGGCTATCAGTACCTGTAGTCTCTGTAATAATAAAGGCCATTGTGCCTGTTTTCCCATGACGTTCTCGTACGTCGGCAATATGGGCAACACATGTCACTTGTTCACCTATGCGTAGTTGACGCGCATAGGTGTATTGTTGTTCACCGTGCAACAATTGCATTGCAGTAGGATCGAGTTCCAGATCTGGAACTCGGATTCGGAATGTGGTTGGGAACGTTGGAGGTGCGTATTGCAGAGGCTCTTTGCTCTGGAGTGCCGGGTCCTCTGTTGCTTCCATGAAGCGCTTTACCGCTTCATACGTGACTTCGAATGTTTGTGGTGGTGAACTTTTGCCTATCAGGTTGTGATCAAAATGCACAAGATTGCTCCTTAAACTATGAACTCTCCATTGTCATCCTAATATATCCCAGCCGCTCAAGAGCCATATAGGCAGCGGCAATCTGTCCCTGTACAGCAAAGCTGCCATTATGAATCAATTCTAGCAATTCTGCAGGCGTTACCAGCATATTTTCGATAACCTCGACAGGATCTTCTTTAGGTATGCCTGTCTTACGTACGTTGCGTGCCAGGTACCACCAAATTCGTGTACGCGCGCCAGTAGGATTGGCCAACATATGTGCCAGCAGCTCCACCTGATGATCTTCGAAGCTATACCCTGTTTCCTCCATCAATTCCCGCCTGGCTGTTATTACCGGGTCATCTTCGTGGCTATCAATACCTCCAGCCGGAAATTCCAAAACTTCTTTACCGATCCCATGTTTATACTGATTATTAAGCAGAAAGCGCCCGTCTTCGGTGAGCGGGACGATTCCTACCCAGCCGCGATTTTCAATGATGTAATAATCTGGGATGACTGGACCATTGGGAACAGCTACTTGTTCGCGGCGTATTTTGAGATACGGAGTGTCTATTACTTGCTGGTACGAGAGGGTTTTCCATGGGTGATTTTTTTGCATAGTGATTCCTGTATTTTTAGATATTCTTCCAGATTGGTTTGCGTTTTTCTAAGAAGGCCCGTAGACCTTCCTGAGCGTCATGCGTTTGCATAAGTTGTTCGAGATAGAGCCGATTAACTTGTTCTAATGCCTCCAACTTTGTTGCATGATTGGCATGAGCAAGACGTACACTAGCTTTCGCTTGACGCAGAGCAATAGCGCTATTTGTCCGAAGGAGATCCAGGACTCGCTCCATCTGTTTATTTATATCATGGACAGATGCAGTCCAGGTTATCAAACCCAGGCGGAGTGCCTGCGATCCTGTTAGTATATCCTCTTCCTCATCTGAGAGCTTCAATCCAGCATTTTCTGCAACAAGCGTAAGGTCAGCGGTCTTCATAAGCAGAGAAGCTGCTTGAGAAAGCGTATCTCTGACAACAGCCAGTACAGGCTGATTGATAGTATATGCTGCTTCACACGCGATGCTTACCATTGTCGAAGTATGTGCTGTTGGTGTTTGAGTATCATGTGTAACAAGTTGGGCAGCAGTGGGGTTGAAATCCAATGCCACTGCTTTGATGCCACTACTACTCTCTGTATGTAAAGAGTCACAAAGAACGCATAGTTCTTTGAGCATGAACTCATCAGGTTCTGGCGCCAACACAACGCGTATTGTTTGTGCTTCCGCGATAATGCGAAGCGCTCGATAAGATTGCTGCATAGGATTTGCTTTACATTCCTCTTAGCTTAAAACGTTGAATTTTGCCAGTCGCGGTCTTGGGAAGTTCGGTTACAAACTCAATCCAACGCGGATATTTAAAAGGCGCTAGCTTGCTTTTCACAAATGCTTTGAGTTCATCTGCCATAGTCTCTGAAGGCTCATAGCCCTGGTTGAGGACGACATAAGCCCTTGGTTTGACTAATTCATCTGCATCCAAATCTCCAACCACAGCAGCCTCTAGTACTGACGGATGAGAGATGAGCGCTCCCTCAACCTCCACAGGAGAAACCCATTGCCCACCTACTTTGAGCATATCGTCGGAGCGGCCGCAATACCAATAATATCCGTCCACATCTTCGTAATACTTGTCGCCTGTATGAATCCAGTGACCGTTGATGACATCTTTGGTCTTTTCGTGCTTGTTCCAATAGTATGCAGTAATGCTGTCTCCACGGATCAACAGATTGCCTATATCACCCTGCTTTACTGCGTGACCACTTTCGTCGGTAATCAGTGCTTCGTATCCAGGCACGAGTTTGCCAGAACTGCCAGGTCGTATCTGTCCAGCTCGATTACTGATAAAAATATGTAAAATCTCTGTGCTGCCAATACCATCTAGTATTTCTACATTGAATTTCTCTTTCCATCGCCGTTGGACATCGGCTGGCAAGGCCTCACCTGCCGAAACACATACACGAACAGACGAGAAATCGAAGCGCTTCTCAGCTTCTGGTAGAGCGAGCATAGCAGCATAGAGGGTGGGAACTCCAAAGAAGATAGTTGGGCGATATTGCTGCACCACGTTGAACATGTCTTCTGGCAAGGGGCGACCAGCATAATGTACAGCGCTTGCTCCCATTCCAAAGGGAAAGTAGAGATTATTGCCAAGGCCATAGGCAAAGAAAAGCTTGGCTGCAGAAAAGGTGATGTCATTTTCATGCATTCCAAGAACATGTTTAGCGTAACACTCCGTACAGTAGGTCATGTCGTGCTGCAAATGGACACATCCCTTGGGAAATCCGGTACTCCCAGAGCTATACAGCCAGAATGCGCTATCATCTTTGGTTGTCTCAGCGGGTTCTAGTTGCGCTGATGACTTGTGTATCCACTTCTCGAAATCATGCATGGTAGCAGTTTCCTGTCCACCATTTTGCTCTAATCCTACGACGACGATATGGCGCACATATTTGAGTTCGGGGAGAATTTGCTGTATTTGGGACCAGATTACCGAGTGAATGAGCAAGATATGAGCACGACTATCATTGAGCATATAGACATAGTCGTTTGGGCGCAGGCTGGTATTGATAGGAATAGGTACTGCACCGATTTTGATTGCGCCAAAAAAGGAGGCCGCGAATTGTGGTGAGTCGAGTAGTATAAGCGCAACACGCTGCTCCATATCTATTCCCAGATCGAGTAACCCGTTTCCTGCACGATTTGCCAATTCGGCAATCTGAGCGTAGGTATAAGATTTTCCTTCAAAATAAATCGCATTTTTTGCACCGCGTCCTTCTTCAAGGTTGCGATCCAGGAATGCTGTTGCAGCGTTGAACTGGTCAGGAATGATAATCTTTGGTACAGTTAGCACTGGACATACCTCCTCTCAATTATTTTGATTACATTTTATTCCAAACTCAAGTGTAATAGAAACTCGCGATTCCCATCACGTCCATAAATTGGTGAATTGGTCAATCCCAGAATACGAAACTGAGTATTTTGTGTTATCCATTCCTGCAATTCATACAACACACGATCATGCACTTCTGGATCTTTGATAATTCCTGCTCCCCGATCAACTTCGGCTTTTCCAGCCTCGAACTGAGGCTTCACAAGCGCTACTACCCAGGCTCCAGGAGCTAGAAGTGGCACGAGTGCTGGCAGGACAAGTCGTAGGGAAATGAAAGAGACGTCTATAGCGGCGCACTGAATTGATTCTGGTAAGCTATTCAGATAGCGAATATTGGTATGTTCCATTACTACTACACGTGGATCATTCCGTAGCGTCCACGCGAGCTGTCCCTGTCCAACATCGAGGGCATACACTCGTTTCGCGCCATGTCTTAACAAACAATCTGTAAAGCCTCCTGTTGATGCTCCGACGTCAAGTGCCACCAGACCTTCAGGATTTAATCCAAAGGTAGCCAATGCTTTTTCAAGTTTCAGGCCACCACGGCTGACATATTTTAATTCGTTTGGTGCTTCCTTTAGAGAACATTCTGCATCGAGCAAAATTAATGTGCCTGGTTTATCAACGAGATGTCCTGCAACAAGAACCTGTCCTGCCATAATCAGTGCTCGTGCGCGTTCCCGGCTTGGAGCCAGTCCGCGCCTGACAAGCGCAACATCAAGCCGCTCCTTGGTTATTGCCATTGAATTGTCCTCATAGATTGCCTGGGTGCGAAAAAGCAATGTCTTCCTTTGTAAAGAAGTAGCTAACTCCTCTGTACCGAACTGCGGGTTGTGCCTGGATCTCCCATTGTGCGCACATTAACCTGTTCTTCGTCTGGCCAACCCCATGCTTTTATACGCTTCTCCAGATGCCTGGTAGCATATTGAGTTATTGCAACAAGTACGACAAGTGCAACAAACGCGACAAGTGCGACAACTGCGACAAATAATATATGCTGATCCACCAGCTATATGAAACCTTGAAGTTGCTTCTTATGTGCAAGATTGTGTTATGTAGAAACTGAGGCTGTTTCTCATTCACATGCGAGTCAGTATCAAATAATATGTGCATTGGAATAAATCAACGCGCCTGCACCGATAAGCCCTGCATTTCTGGTGAGTTGCGCCAGAGCGATATGTGCTAGAATCACGAGGCACTTTCATCGTACGTTCTTGAACAATTCGCAGTGCTGGGTCCATGAGCATCCGCCCCATCTGCATAACACCTCCACCCAGGATAATAATATCTGGATTGTAAATATGAATGATGTTGACTAGACCGACACCAAGCGCTTCAGCGACATGTGTAATGATGTCTCGCGCCAGTGGTATACCCGCTTCTGCTGCGCGAGCCACAGTGTAAGCATTGACGCGTAGAGGTTCCGCTACTCCACTGAGTTCATCATACTCATCCAATGGTTGTGTGTTGGGATCATATATTGGGATTGCATCCTGGTCAGGCACTGTTGCTATATGCTCTAACATGGTACTGGCAAACGCAAGCAGATCAGCGCCTTGCCCGGCAGCAATAGCCTCGTTGGCATAACGGGCTATGGCAGTTCCGGAAGCCAGGTATTCCAGGCATCCGATATTGCCGCAATTACAGCGTTCACCTTTCCAATCGATCGTCATGTGACCCAGTTCGCCTGCAGTACCGTTAGCTCCTTCTAAAATTTTGCCATCGATAATAACGCCACCACCTATACCTGTGCTTACAGTAAGGTAGACCATATACCTGCTGCCTCGCCCGGCGCCAAACATATATTCACCCAATCCGGCTGTATGCGCATCGTTTTCAATCAAAACAGGCGTATTAAATTGTTGTTGCACCAGATCACGTAAGGGAACATTTTCCCACCCGGGAAGGTTGGGAGGAGAGTAGATAACGCCTGTGCGATTATTTAATGGCCCTGGAGTTGCAACGCCAATCCCTGCGATTTGCTCAAGAGTAACATCAGCTTCGTCAAGTGCCTGTTGTATAGCTTTATACACACGCGGCAATACTCTTTCAGGCATGGGATTTTCACCAGTGAGTAAACTTACTCGCGAGCGTAGTTTCGAACCTTGCAATACTGCTGTACGTATATGCGTACCCCCAAGGTCAACGCCAACGACAAGCGGCAGATTTTGTTGATCACCTGTGGTCTTTTCTTGCATGCTATGACTGGCTCCACTGTTTCTGTTAAGATGTATGTAAATCAATATACTCTATTTACTGAGATGGGACAAGCATTGCATCAGGTTGTAAATTCTGGACAAAGTATGCGTGTAACCCGTTGGAGATATAATAAGTAGATAATGCTAATTTTTTTTGCTAAAAGGCAATGTAATATGAAGAATGACAAGTACTCGCAACGGAAAAATAGCTTCTGGACTGGCTTTATCGCCGCACTGGCAGCAGGTGCAATTGCGACCGGCATTATGTTGATACTCAGCGTCTCATTCGGAGGCGTCTCATTACCCGAAACTTTTGGTTCTGACTTGACAGCCTTAATGCCACCTCCTTTATTTGATTATTTACATCAAATAATTGGTGGAGATGCAAAACATTACCTTTTCTACGGAATTATCGTTGGTCAGTGTCTTGTGTTTGCGCTCAGCGGAGGTCTTTATAACTGGCTTGCGGATAGACAAAATCGAGTTTTACAATGGTTCGATGGGCTGCTTCTTGCCCTGATTCTCTGGCTTTTTGCAGGTGTTATCCTGTTACCCTTGAGTGGTGCTGGCTTGTTTGGCGCCGATCTCTCGACTGGCTTTAGCAATGGAGTGCTCAGTCTGGCTATTGTTGGCATAGTATTTGGATCACTCTTTGTGATTTTCCAACATTGGCTCGCTACACGTATGTCCAGACAAAATGCAGCGCAAAGTAGCATAAATACAATAGATGAAGATAACTCGTCTGGAACATTGTCACGCCGAAACCTTATTAAGAATGGCGCAATAGCAACTGGCATCATTGTAGCGGGAGTCGTTGCCTGGCGTTTCATTACTGGAAGTGCAAGTTCATCGAATGTATCTGTAGATCAACTGCTACTACGCTTTAAAAGCAAAATTGTTCCACCTCCTACACCAAACTATGGAACAATTCAACCGGCTCCATTTTTGTCACCAGAAATTACCTCAAACGACCAGTTCTATCAGGTCTCTAAAAATCTCTTCTCAGATCCAACAGTTGATGGCAATTCCTGGCGTTTGACCGTTGATGGGCAGGTTGATAACCCATTCACATTAACGTATCAGGAATTGCTCGCGCTACCTGCAAAACAGCAGTATGAATCGTTGATGTGCATCAGTAACGATGTAGGCGGACAGTATATGAGCAACGCACTATGGGAAGGCATTCCATTAGTTGACTTTCTTCAACGCGCTGGCGTTAAAACAGGAGCAACAAAAATAGTCTTCCACGCTGCTGATGACTACACTGATAGCATTCATCTGTCCAAAGCGATTGAACCTACCACATTGCTCGCGATACGGATGAACGGCGACACCTTGCCGCAAGAACACGGTTTTCCTGCGCGTATGCTGGTGCCGGGCATATATGGGATGAAGCACTGCAAATGGCTTACACGCATTGAAGTTGTCAACTATGATTATCAGGGTTACTGGCAACAGCGAGGCTGGAGTGATGCCGCCCCTGTGCGCATGACATCTCGTATCGACACCCCATTGACAGGTTCGAGTACAAAGTCTCATCAAACTACCTATATTGCGGGGGTAGCTTTTTCAGGAAATAAGGGTATTAGTGAAGTCGATATAAGTACAGATGCTGGTCAGACCTGGCAACGAGCAATTCTGAAGCAGCCATTATCGGGCTTTACGTGGGTCCTATGGGAACTGGCGTGGCAACCACCAAAGGCTGGCAGCTATACAATAGTTGCGCGCGCAATAGATCTGGAAGGAAATGTTCAGGACCCTAACGAAGAGCCTCCCCTACCTAATGGGTCATCAGGGTACCACTCCATTATATTAAACGTTTCTTAAACAATACTGGATACTTTTCAATATTGCGCTAATAGCTCTCTGCTTGCGGGTTCTTCAAACTAGATTACGGATATCGTCGTTGTATCCTTGGATACACGGCTGCAGGCTGCAAAAGAGACTACTAACTCTGCAAATTGATGAAAACTCGCTGCAAAAAGTGTCCGGTTCAAAGCTCCTCAATGATTATAGTAGTAGAGGCACATCACATAGAAAGCGGGCCAAAATGCTCGTAAGGCCAACATGTTAACGGACGTTCAGGGGGTAGAGCGTCTGCGAGAGCGTGATGCACAGGCTTTTCGTTCTTTGATCGATCGGTTACAACAACCCATCACCGGATATTTGCATCGCCTCGTAGGTGACCGAGAAGTGGCTCTTGACCTTGCACAAGATACTTTTGTACAAGTGTATAAAGAAATAGACAAGACGTCTGGGGAAATCGCTCTTGATGCCTGGATCTATCGTATTGCCACAAATTATGGCTTGCGTTACCTCAATCGTAAACGTTTGAGGCAGTTTGTACGACTGGATAATCGTGAGAGCTTCGATGAGTACCTGGCTGTTGCGGGTCCTGAAGAACAGACAGAAACAAGAATTCTGATTGAGCAGGCTTTAATATGCTTAAAGCCAATCGATGCAGTTGCTTTACAACTTCACTTTGGTAATGGCTTCACATATGAAGAAATTGGTGAAGTAATGGAAATGAGTTCGGAAGCAGTTCGCAAACGTGTTGCTCGTGGTGTCGAGAGATTTCGAAGAGTATATGGGAAGAAGTTACCCTCTCCGAGTTCTCAACCACTCAAAAGCTCTGTCAAAGTTACCTCAAAAGGTATGAAGTAGTATATGGCAAGTATTTCACGTCGGATTTCATATAACGAAGTCATTAAACATCCTGAAGATAGCATATTGCTTGCTTATCTTCGTGGGCAAGAGTTGGAGGCTCGTTCAAGCGTTATTCAACACATCGAGGATGAAAAATGCTCAGTTTGTCTTCAGAAGCTACACGAACTGAAGCAAGTTAGCACTACTCTCGATGTATTGGGAGAAATGCGACCTTACCAGTACTACCCTGAGCTTTCAGTTGCCGATACTTATGCTCGCATGCAAAACGCAGTAAGCCACCAAACCCCGGCAAAAGCAACTATGAATGGTGTATATTACCGGAACCGTCCGAGAAAGTCGGCTGTGCGATGGATCAGCGTACCAGTTGCGTTTGGTCTGGCAATACTTTTTACAATGGCTATGCTGGTATATGCAGCATTTTCTGGCAGAGCGTTACTCCCATTTTCGGTCGCTGGAGGCACAAGTCACATTCAAAATACTTTGACTATAGTGGCAGCACCTCAATCGACACCAACTCAAGCAGCTACTGCGATTGTTACATCAAATGGGACTTCTGAAGCGAAAAGGCCTTATATTAAGGTCTGTTCAACCCAGGCTAATATTAGTGAAATGCGGCTGGTTATTTGTGGGTTTCATTTCGATAGCAAGCGCAAAGCAAGCCTGCTCGTTTATGTGCCTGGTAAAGGGTCTTTCTCGATGCACGCTATACCTGTAGATAGGCACGGCAAATTTCAGGTTGGATGGATTATCTCTGATTGTAGCAATGTGCCAACTTTTATCTACGGTTACGGATCTACAGGTACAAAATTCATCAAAGTCAAACTGCAAATCACGTCGTTTGGCAGTTGCCCTGAACCTACAACGACTCCTGTAGCAAAACCAACAGGATTTTCACCGAATTTTGTTCCATGAGTCTATGAAGAAGATTATAAAGAGGTAGAACCATCATGCAACGGCAGTGTGCCTGGTGCTTGCGATTAATGGATAATATTGGAGAACCAATTTCGCCAATACCAGTACCAAAAATATATAAAGCCACGCATGGAATGTGTAAGGCATGTGGCGATCTCTGGCTGGAACAAGCGTTACAAGATACAGAACCGCATGCGGTGGCTCGTCCACTAGTACTGGATGCACATATTTCCAGCCACTATTAAAAAGACACCTCCTTCAATTCGGTGGCGCTTTACGCTGCCAAAGGGTCGAATCGTGCTCTTTTTTAAGCAGGCTGCTAAATCCTTTCCCCCCAGGAAGCAGCAACGGTTCGACCCTTTTTATAATGACGAAAAATGTAGATACAGCA
>CAVPEB010000009.1:0-30633 GCA_963702765.1 uncultured Chloroflexia bacterium | reverse complement strand
GAGTCAGTAGTTGTGTAATTCATGTGTAAGATGTAAAATGCATCGAGTAAAATGTATACAGGTGAAATGTTGATGTCCTTGTTGTCGAAAATGATGAAGCATATGGCAAAGATTAAAAAGAAAACATCGCAAATACCAGTTTCACTGGAAAATACTACACAGGCCCAGGATGTACTTGGAGATATCATGAAATCGCCAGGAACTTGCATGAAAGTACAAACCAGGCGCAAGCAGAAGCCGTGTTGGCTGAAATCAACAACATGCCTGAAGGCGCGCAGATGGCTTTGCTTAAGAACTTATCAAAGGAACATCATATCGATGCTGCCGATGTTTTGGTTGCAATCAACGAATTGAGTCCGATAAAAAACGTGCGTAAGGAAGCACGTCGTTCGTTGATCGGGCTGCAAGGGGTAGCATTTATCCACAATGGAGTCCACCCGT
Source organism: uncultured Chloroflexia bacterium (assembly GCA_963702765.1). Classification (GTDB taxonomy): domain Bacteria; phylum Chloroflexota; class Ktedonobacteria; order Ktedonobacterales; family Ktedonobacteraceae; genus DATMNR01. Next base: position 30,192 of record CAVPEB010000009.1, on the reverse strand, counting down.
CGATCGAGCGCCTGCTGTGCAGGTCACTTCGTCACCTCTACGCTTCTGGAAAGGTAAGGTCACAAATTCACGCGATGTTGGCGAGGTGCAATTAGCTCTCGCCTTTGAACAAGAAGATAATCCAAGTCAGGTGCGTGTCCTAGTGTTTTTGCTTGAATTCTTTCATGATGGTGTCAAAGATTTCTTCTCTAGAATGGGGAACAAACGCACTGCTGATACTTTCTTTGCCAGATGGAAACACATTTGACCGATGTTGAAACGAAAGACTGTTCATTAGCGCAAGCACGTCGCCTTATTCTTGAGGCTCTTGATGTCAATAAGCGAAATGGAACCCAACCTCATAAAGACTATCGTTTTAATAGTTCCCTTGTTAATCAACTGATTTTGGAGGCTCCAGGTCTTGAAGAAGATGATCTTGAAGAGGAAGTCGAACCTGAAGAAGAGGACGAAGATACGATCGATTTACAGGGCTTGAGTCCTAGTGGAGTTGTTGTCAACTTTGTGGAATTCTGGGTTAATGGCGACTTCGAATTAGCCTACGAACTCCTTTCTGCCAATAGCACCCTCCGCGAAAGCCTCTCCAAGGATGATTGGGTTGAACGGCGCATCGCCTGGTTTGATGAAGTAGATCCAGGAGAACTGAAACCTGACTTTATCCATGAGCGCGAGCCTCAGAAATCGAAGATCTGGCTTCCAGGTCTCGCAAGTGCGAAACGTTCGGCTACTCGTAAAGAGTTTGAGGTCGGCTGGTCTATCGAATTAGAGGAAACGCCCCTCACCTATACACTCCCTGAGGTACCCCAGCCTACTGCCGTTTACGAAGAAACACAGCGCCACTGGTTCTGGACAAGCTATACTCTTGTTCAAGAGGAAAACGAGTGGCGTATACAGAGTATGACCGATGAAGCATCGATAGCTCTGACTTTACCCATCGAGGAATTGCAAAAGAGAATTTCGAAGCATGATAAATTTCTGGATGAGTACACTGCAAAGCATAAGCCCAAGAATCTAAATAGCGAGAAAACACAACAATACTTAGATGCGATAGTCTGGCGCATAATGCAAACAGTTTATTACACTGAAGCTCTGATTAAGAAGTTGCCGCTCGATTATTCCCTGTATCGTGATGTGCTCACACGTTTGGTAGCTGTTACCCACTACGAGCACGCTTTGATTTATCTGGAACCACTAGCACAGCAATTTCCTGATGGGCCTCGATTAAGACAACTTGCAGCATTTCAAAGAGAACTAGGCAACAGATTTTTCGATGAAGGAGATGATGTACGGGGTGAGCACTTCCAGGAACTTGCTGAGGAAGCGCTTCGCAAGTCATTGTCACTAGTGAATAGCTTTGAGGCACACATCTCTCTTGCTGAAATACTCATAGATGAGAAAGAGCATCTTGACGAGGCTGAAGATCACTTGCTACAGGCCAAAGCAATGGTAAACGACCCGGATGAAGACGCACACATTGAGATGCATCTTGGTGAGATTGCTTTTGAACTCAAGCAGTATGAGGATGCTCTGAAACATTTTCGACATGTTGCAGACTATCAACCAGATTCTGCCGAATCATGGGCTAGCGTGGCCCTGGTTTATAAGATGCTGGAGCAATATGACGAGGCTGAAGCAAACTATAAACGAGCTATTGAGCTAGAGCCAGATAACGAAGACTACTACTTCTCTCTTAGCGAGATGTTTCATGCAAATGAAGAACTTGAAAAGGCGATTGAAGTGCTCGAAGAAGGGCTGATTGAAAATCCTGATTCCGCTAGCCTGCATATATTTCTGGCAATGAGGTATTTCGATATCGGTGATTATCGCCAGGCGGAATTATTCCTTGAGAAGGCAGAAAGACTCGAACCCGATGGGCCGATGGGGCAGTTGATGCGCCAGGTAATCGATATTATGAAACTCGAACATGTACGAGGTGTCTCAGGGTCAATTCCAAAACTGAGCAGACCAGAGAAAAAGAAGAGAGGCAGATAATCAGCTATAGATGGAAGCTCGCAGATCGTTCACCAGCAGTTCGACAATGCCTTCCTGAAAAGCCCACTTCTGCTTTTCTTGCATCTCTCTTCACCAGTGGCTTAAAGACTTCAGGAAGTGCGTTTAGCATCTTCAATTCTCCTGCTGGTGCCTCGATACCATCGGCTTTCAGTGCGATTTCGTAAGAAGTCGCATCAAAATGCCACGGGTGACAACGTCCCTGGTAGCGCGCGGCTAAATATGTGGCGATCTGCAAACCTTTCAAATCAAAGTCTCCGCTATAATACAAACAGTTGTCAGGGGATTCTTCAAGGAGTTGGTCGAGAAGACGTAGTGTGGCTGCACTTGGCCAACCTGATGTGCAAACAAGTGTAGGTAATGAACTGGCGGATTCTAAGGCTGAAATAACCTCTTCGAATACCTGTGGGTTCTCAAACATGTAAATCCTTGTGCTCGCAGGAGTAAGGCGCTTCCATTCAAGCAACTGTCGCATTGGGAGGAGAAGTACGCGTTTGCCTGCAGCCTGAACAAGTGGATCAGATGTATCATTGTGATAGATTGCGCTTGCGAGATTGAAGGTTGCCACACTTGATGATACTGTATCGACAAGCAGACCTGCATCTTTATACAAACGTAGCTCTTGTTCCCTGTCTTGTGGCGTTTTTGTACGTTGTGAACTACTCGCTTCCAGGCCTTGAGCAAGATCATTGAGGGCAAGTAATAGAAGCCTTCCAGCAGCCATATTTGAATCGAGTGCATGCGGGTCTCCACAGGTTCGCTGGGCAAAGAGAGCTAAACGTTCCGGTGCATCTGGTTCAGGTAACTGATTGAGCACATTTGCTACGTAACGTACCAGTTTCAGTTGTCGATCCTGTTCATCTGCATGGGAATTTTTGAAACGAGAAAATATCCACTCTTGCCCATGCTGTCCATATTGTAACCAGTACTTACCTTGTGATCCTTCGGGCAATTGTTGAAGCTATGGAGAGCAAACTGGCGCGAAAATCAGCCTGGTGTATTGCGTGCGCTTCTCTCTTTGCTTGGTGGGTCACAAGTGGCTGGCCAGGAAAGAAAGCAGCGAGTAGTTCAGGTAATCCGCAGTTGAAACTGTGCTGAAGAGCTTTTTCAATATCAGACAGCTTTATCTTCAAATTGCTATCTGCATAGGGTGGCCTGGCTAGAAAACTGGCAATCTCGCGTCGTTCGCCCGGTGTAGTATTCTCCAAAAGCACCTGGCCACCTACTCGTCCAATCTCAATGTACTTCTCACGCAGCTTCGCAAGCAGGCGATGTAAATTTGCCTGTGTGAAAAATGTGACTGCTTTTTGCACATTTTGAGGATTACGTGGGAGTGATTCTGTCACTTTCACTTTTTCTTGCTCATTGTCCCTTGTGGACTTTGACTGTCGCTCCAAAAAGAAGCAGATGCTGTAGCTACTGGTGAACCCTTTTCGTGAATCATCAGGTATCTTGCACACGCCGGTATTTTCGCTCCTGTGCCGCTGATTTGTGGCCCGGTCATGATCCATTGGAAATCTTGCGAGACAAGAAATTCCATGATGCGCTGCGTGTTGGCGACACTCACCTTGTCAAATGCCTCATCTAACGCAAGCAATCGGGGAGCGCCAGGAGCAGCACTTCGATAAAGAGCAGCCAGGGCTGCAAAGAGTGGTACGTACAGCGCAAATAGTTGTTCTGCTCCGCTTCGTGTACCAGCCATGCGATCGGTTAAACGATGCCATTGACCTCCAACAGGCGCAACAAGCACATCGAAATGGAACCACTCACGATAGTCGAAGACTTGTTCCAGCGTTTCCATGAAATTCGTCTCAGGATTCTCTTGTTGTCGAATACGCGCAGACTCAATCTCTCGTCGGAACGCGTTCATAAGAGCTTCTGTCTCTTCGGTAGTCAAGGTTTGCGCTGGTTTGCGTAAGAGCTTGTAGTGTTGTGCTAGATGACTGCCTAACTTTGTGAGATCATATTCTGCGGGAGGCTTCCACTGTAATGCGTAGTGCTCACCGATCATAGGCAGTCCTTTGAGTACTCCATTGACCTGCTGCACCCATTCTTCTGCCTCGAGAATGTGCGTGCGAATTGCTTCAGCTATCTCTTGCAGAAGAAAATCTTCAAATAACTGTCGCTCTTCTTGCCTGAGTAGCATTTTCTGCATCTCGATACGATCGCTTAATAGTTCAAGCAGTTCGACAGGTCTACTTTTATTTTCATTCAGGAAAACAACGTGACCCTGATCGTCCATGTCTGGCCCGTATTCGAGCAGGAGCGACTGTTCGCGATTGAAGGTACGTGACAGCGCATTGTACATATCACGATACTGTTCTTCCAATTCTTGCTTGCGTACTGCGATGTCGCTCTCACGTAATGCTTCGTTCAACAATTTCTGTGCTGCTTTAACATACTCTCCACCCTTGGTCAGTTCACGTATCTCAAGAAGTTCCGTCGTAGGATATTCTGAAAGTAGTAAAACAAGGTGTCTCTGTTTTTCTGAACTGTCGTATTGTGCATGCTGTAAATATTCCTCGGCTTCCTCTAGATGCTCCTGCATCGTGCTGGCGCGCACATCTGCGCTGATAAAGCTCGTTTTAGTCTCATCGAGTTGTGTAGAAAGCATCTCGGATTGTTCATGTAATATGCGCAGCCGTTCACTCAATTCCTCTGCATTTGATGATTCTGCTACCCGAAGTAATTCGTTCGCTTCTGACTGGGCTTCTAGAAATTGCTGGTGAATACGTTCGTATAGAGTTGCAACATTAGCTTCGTTAATCTTTGCTCTTTCTTGTGCCTCTCGTGTTCTCTGAAACTCCTCCCAGGTATTGATGATAGTCTTCATTTGCATCTGTAACGATGTAGCCTGGTTTTTTAATTTGACCATTCCCATGAGCGTGCTTTGGACATGTTTTGCATCACTTGCTAATTGAGCAATCCCCTTACACTCACGCTCTAATTGAGCAAGAAGCCTGTTGTACGCCTGCCTTGCCTCTTGTGTCTGTAAACGCGCTCTTTGATACTTACTTCTGAGATCATCTACAGTAAATCTGGTCTGTGAAAGCTCTGCGTACATCTCTTCGATACCACTCTCTGGCAAAATCTTGCGTATCCTAGTTTGCTTTTCCTGGATCTGAGACAATTGATGTTCGTAGTACGCAAGTTGACTGTATAATGCCTGAAGCTCCTCTTCACGAATGGCCTGTTTCTGTTTCAGCTCGTCTAATTCGCGCTGTCTTATACGCAGGCGGGTAGTTCTTCCAATATATCTTGCTTCGCCTCCTCCTGCATGCCCGGTAAGCAATCCATGAGACCAGGACCCATCCTGATTGGTTCTTACAGCACTGGTTCCCTGGGCACTCTCGCTGTGACCTAAAGCTTGCAGAATAGCTGCAAGCGTTGATTCCCAATCGGTATCATCATCAACCAGGGATTTCCGGATAGAAGTATCGAAACAAAGCCCGCTGATATTCAATTGAACATGCTCAAAATTGCGGGGGTGTTCGTTTTTCAGCCTGAGAAAGGCGTCTATATCAAGACGGCAATCGCTCAGTCCCTCCACAGCAAGAAGTGCGTCTGCGGCGACTACTTGCTGTGGCGCTATAACTAACGCATCGAGTAGTCCAGCATCTTCGAGCATATATTCGATACGTCCAGCCTCAGCGCTTTCATTTTCAATATCAGGAGCGAAATCAAGGAGTGAATAAAGTGGTAGAGCGACTATGCCTTGCTCTGCAAGCCTGGCTCGGGCAAGTGTCCGACGATCTGGATGCGCAGGAGTGAACTCAGGCTCGGATAGTTTTTGCTCATAGAGAGCCTGCATTTCGGATAGCTCGTGTTGCTTGCTTCCGGTCAGTAGTTGCAACTCGTTCAGTTCGCCTTGTGCCAGGTTTGCTGCCCCTGCCAGATCACGATCAAGTTCATCTATTATTTGCTGATATCGTTTGATGGCTGAAGCTAATTGTTCTACTACTTTACCTACGAGGGACTCTTCATCGTTTGTATCTTCTTGAGTCTGTGTTGCATCATCCATGATATCAAGAGGATTGGTGAAGATGCCCTCTATGAAGAACTGCTCCAACGTAGTATCGAGGTTTTGTTGTAATTCGTATGCGCGGTCTTGAGCAGACTCGAACCGATGGCGGGCTTCATCCAATTCTTGAAAACGTGTTGTTTCGAGTGAACGGGCGTATTGAACTCTACTATCTATCTTTTCCCTTTCCTGATGCAGCCCTTCGAGTGTGTGTAACCAGGCAATGCGGTCTTCTGAATCTGCTTCAATCAATATAGCAACACGTGCAAGCGCTTTCGGCCTGCTTGTGATTTCAGTTGAGACGCTGCTAAGCTGGTGGGAAGCTTCTTGCAACTGTAATGAGACAGCCTCCCAGAGTGCCTCTTCAGTTGCAATCGAAGACAAATCTTCCAGGTGTGACAAGCTTTCTGCCTTCAATGTCTCGAAACGTGCGCGTTGGCGTACTATGCTTTCGGTTAGTTCTGTTAGTGATTGACGAGCAGACTCGCGGCTGTCCTTTTGGAGTTGTATTTGTGCCTCAGCCTCGTGCAATCGTTCACGCGCAGATGCAAGCCTTTTTGCTACCTCTAATCCCTCACTGGCTTCTAATGCTTTGATCTGGCCGTTGACCTCAAATTGCTCTACTCGTAACGCTTGTGAGCGTGCTTCTGCTCTCTTTCGTTCGTTTTCAGCCGCCAAAAGGTCTTTACGCAGTTTTGTCACTCGATTTTGTGCGCTACTTTCTACAAGGTGCGCACCAGTATATTCACAAGCGGCAAGTTGCGCTCTTATCAGTGCAACTTGTTGCTGCGCTCGATGTAAGCGATCAGTCGCCTCATACGCTTCTTGAATACGTTCAATTTCGCTATTGATCGCGTCAATACGGTCGATTGTTCCAATCACACGTGAAGTTGTCTCACCCGAGATTTTACGCAGTGACTGCTTGAGGTAGTCATGTACTCGTGAAAAACTCAATTCACTGCTTAAGTTTGGGCGGCGTAAGGTCAAGAGCAGGTCGATCAGTTTTTGGAAGTCCTTTTCGTCGCTAAATCCGAACAAATAGCGGGATACCTGCCGCTCATAATCGGCCTGGGAGTCACAAATGATCCCATGCCCTTCGAGCACTTGCTTAAACCGTGGATGATCGTATGCTCGTTTATCGTGTTTGTTGCCCGTCTCATAGATGGTGTCGAGTTCGTATCCTAATCGAGAACCGTCTGTTATCAAGAAGCGCAGTGGGCGTATGCGGTCGCTGGCGTTTAGATTTCCGGCCAGGCTAATACCAATCGTAAGGAAGCGTGTCTTTTCTCGATCCCCATTCTCCCACCGCTGTCGAATCTCTGGGGCGATTGGAGGGACATCGGGATTGCACCATTCAAATTCCAGTGCGATGTAAGATGTACGCCGCTCATGGTTGAATGGAGTTGCCGAATCTGAACCTCCGAGGACGTAATACTGGATATGTCTCTCGCGTCCACCGAAGGTGTCGAGACGATTGGGCCGGAGATCACCATCGAGAGCGAGAGGTAGAGCAGCCGTCAGCACGGTTGATTTGCCACTCGCGTTCTCTCCTGCCAGGAAAAGTCTTCCGTGTGGTATCTCAAATTCTTGCTGACCGTAGAGCCAGAAATTTGTCAGGATGATGCGGCGCAGTCGATAGCCCAGTGGCCCACCTGCTTGCTGCTGTAGTATATCGACGAACATTTCGAGCTGTGCGAGCCGCAGCTTCTTCAGTTGCTCCATTTTCAGCAACTGACCATTCAGCAAAATTCTCAAACGTGCGTTGCATTTTTTGTCCTCTTACATCTTGCAGGTCGTGCTATCACATAGCTGTGAGTCCCTGCTATTCCTCATCTAACCCTAGTTCCGGCATTGTGATTACGATCGTTTCTCGTGAGTTACTTGACTTTTTCTTTGAGGAGCTACCGTTCTTGGAGGCAACTCCGACAAGTTCTTTTGTCCCCTGGCCAGCTTTCTCGTAAGTAGCAGTATAACGGGCGGCAGTTGGTAACACCAACATATTACCTGCATCGTCTGGACCTCGCAGCAGACCTGCCTGGCGCATTTTCCTATAGACATCATTTAACAGACTACGTGAACTTTTGTTTCGAGCCTCAGATCCCCAGTTCTCTCCGTAGCGTTCACGAATACTGTAGAACAATTCCGACATATCTTCGGTCGTTACATGCACACAACCATAGGTATCGGGCGATGGCCAGATGCCGGTTTCGACCTGATCTCGGATGCCTTTGCACAGGAACATAGCGATCTGATCATTGGTACCAAAGGGTGTCAGGATTGTCACCGGGCCTGATGTCGTGCCACTTGCACGTACAATACAGGCATAATCGCGGTGTATATCAAGCGACCAACCAAAGGTTTCAAGTAATTCGTTGGCTAACGCATCCGCGTGCGCTAATAATTCGGCAAATGCTGATGAATCATCAAATCTGAAAAGCGCCGGGCCAAGCAGCAAAGTACGCCAGGCACGCACCAGGGGTGATATCACCATCCCGGCAGGATTTAGACGTATGGCAGGTTGTAGGGTGGTCGAGTGATCTTTTAACTGATCTGCAACCATCGTCACCAACTGCGGATGAAGCGCCACAATCAGTGAACGCACTACATCTGTGAATTCATACAGTGCATCAGCGCTCGCGGTTTGCTCCACCCAATCTCTTGTTTGTCCATCGACCAGTTGCAAACCGCCAAGGTCTTCCAGGTATTGCAGCGCACGCTGGATGCTATAACGATCGGTAGGCTTGCGGAAATCGAATTTTCGCTCGTTGGCTGGACCAGACGCAGACTGTTCCTGTATCTGTTCGGCCAGTTGGGAAAGTAAAAATTGCTGATCATTGCCCCGTCCTGACAGTTGACGGTTCTCAGCGTACCAAAGAATCCACGTCAGGCAAGCGAAGTCTCCTGGCTCTTTTAATCGGTCGTAAAGGTAGCCTGCAGTGGTGATACCTGGATTACGAATCAGGCGAATTGCGCTGGCATCTCGTTGGATGCGCCATCCCGTATGCTGGTCGTGCCATGATTGTAGGGCATAGTAATGATATTTCACCAGGCGGAAGAGATCGCTTTGCTTCGGCAAGATCACTTCCTTTTCCATCAAAGCAAGATGAGCTTTCATCAGATCAGCAGTGGATGCCCGCCGACGAGAATTTACAATGAGAGCAGTGCGATTGCCCTTTGGAATTGCGCTTTGCTGGTAATCGTTGGTGATCTCTGGAAATTTCTCTGTAGCAACTAACTCTTTCTCTTCGATCATGCGGGTAACTCTTCGACTTTCTGGCGTTGCAAATTATAGCGTGGCAGGAGCAGCATCCCATCAGAAGCGCGTAAGAGCGCATAGGTTTGTTCCTCAGGATTGAGCAAAACGATGGTCGATCCATCAGGTGCACGATATTGGTTACTTGCGTCGCCCAGGCAGCTATCAATCACCTCAATCAAAATGGCACGATCTTCAGCAGTAATATTGTTGATAGTGCCTAGATCGAGATATTCTTCTAAGAAAAGCCTCTCGAAACGCAAACGTTGCTCCTTGAGCTTAGCCTCATGTTGCACAATCAGATTGCGAATAATCGTGCGATTATCGATCACCGGGTCTTCTAATGGATGTTCACCACGATTTGCCCGGCTGACAGGTCGCAGGCGGAGGGCAACAGTCGGTGGTTCTTGCCAGTCGCTCAGTTTGCCAGCATCATAAGCTGCACTTGGTGAACCAGCGAGACTCTCTGGCAGGTGAACGGGTAGCAGGTTAGCAAAGGCGACAGAGAAGATTTGCTGTGCCGTTTCGCCATCTTTCGCCAGCAGCAATTGATTTGCCAGTATATTCAGATTAGTGGCATAGTTGGCATTTGGTCTAGCTATAGCAGCCAGAGCGGATGCCCTGCGAACAACCTTATCAACCTCAGACAGGGCATTCCTGCGGAAAGAATCTGCATTCTTCCCCTCGGCAAACCAGTTCTCAATTGCCAATACCTGGTTGCGAGCCTCATTCAACAACTCGTCTAGTGTCGCCTTGTTTTCACTCACTGCCCCTGGTGGTTCAAGATGCTGTGCTACGATTTCGATCAATTGCACCTGCTTACCGGTTGCTGACCAGTCAGCTAACAGTTCACGGACTCGACGGCTATACTGAGTGAGAGCCTGGGCGAAACCATGCACATATGCTACGACGGCTGCCTTATACACCTGGTAAGATTCAAAATCAGGTCGACTTTGCTGGGCCGCATTGATCATATTGGCGAGATATTGCGCTGCCTCACGTGCCATCGTGCTCCATATCTCGAAAGCTCGCTGCCATTCTTCAGCGATCTCACCACTACGAGCAGGAGTTGATTCAGAATGAGGCGTCTGTAAATACTCATCAAGGAGTTGGAGGGATCTCCATAAATATGGTAAATCCCCCTGACGTAATGCGCCTTTGCCGCTATTTGCTCGTGTCTGCTCGTCAAGAAACGTTTCAATTGCAATAGCTTCTGGTGTTGCCTGGTATAACAGTGCTGGTGAAAGGAAGCTGGTAATAGAAGTTGCACGACTGGAGTCGTAAATAGTAGTGACATTTCCCCATTCTCTGAGTGCGGCAAGATCATTCTGACATTGGTCTAGCGTGTATTCAGGGTCGAAGGCAGATCGCACGGCATCTCGGACTTCCTGTGCGGTAAGTTGGTAACGGTACAATTCGCGATGATGTTGCAAAAACGCACGCATAATTACGCGATACCAACGTATGCGGTTAGAGTTGACGAGATAGCTGAAAATCGGTAGTCGATCTGTAAGATTGAAGATTGAAGCAGGAGCAATACCATCAGAAGTCCCAACTGTTGACGTTATCTGACTGTTTTGGCCATTACTCGAGCTTACCAAAGATTGTTGATCAAGCATTTTTTTATTCTTATCATTATACTGGTCAGAGCCAATCATACGCTTCTACGCTCCAATGTCCCTTATGCAAGCTCTGGATTTTTTAAGTATTGTATCATGAACTTCAAACAACTCCTATGTTCGGATAGCACAAATGTCTTAATTGCTGCATTCTTCATGACCTGAGTAAAAGAGGAAATGAAAACGAGGAATATGAGATGAGGAGTACAGCCTCTGCAGTGGTGTAAATACAGGATGGGGGCAAGCCCCATCCCTACATTTCCAGGGTGCAGAGAGCTACAGCTCTCTGCAATGTGTGTAGAGCAATCTACTCTTCTATTCAATAGGCTCTTCAGGCCTTGAAACAGTGGTACGCAGGAATAATCTGAGTATCCAGTATAGAGTATTCCGTACACTGCCATGCCAACTAACGTAGACCAATCGATGAATGCACCATTTTTGCCGATATAGGTATTTGGCACAATACCTAGGAAAGGATAAAGAAAGAAATCAGTGAATTTATAAAGGAACTGAGCAAAAATATTGTTTGGGTCAGCTCCAATTAGTTCTAATACAAAACGCACAAGGAACAAAAGCTCCAAAGCAACGATAATCCATCGAATGAAGTCGATGATTTTGCCAATGATGTATTTTCGTGAGCTTCCATCGTTCATAGTTGAGCTTTGCTGAACAGGCGGTGGAGTTGTGTACTGATAGGGTGGTGGTATTTGCTGACCTTGCTGCTGACTCTGGTATGGTGAGGGAACATATTGACCTTCTTGCTGATATTGTGGTGTAGGAGGGTATGGCTCGGTTGGTTGCCTATGAGTCGTGTCTTCTGGGAAAGGGTTGGGTTGCATCCTACTCTCCTGTCTAAGCGATAAGGTCCTTCAATAATATTAAAATGTTGCCTGCACTTTCAGGTCTTTAGACGCGGCTTTATGCTTGAACTGATTGAATCTGCAGAAAGTCGTATCCTTCAAAGGAAAGTATAACATAGAACAACATCAGGTGAAAATGAACGCAACTCGTTTTTGCAGATCTTTGGAATAACACTCCCTCATCCTCGGGTTGTTGGTGGAACCGGTCTTTTGATAGGTGCTTTTAAGATTGATGGGGATGTGGAAACTTCCATAAGTCTTATGCTGTTCGAGGTGTCGAGGACAGTAGCTTTCTGCTTCTGTAGCCGGATGACCTTCTTGTAGATTTCTATGTAGTTCTTTGCCATCGCTGGAGATGAGAAATTCTGCTCGACATATGTGCGTATCATATCTCTGTCAATTTCATCGATCTTCGCGATAGCAGAGACCATTTCATCAACAGTGTTGACCAGGAATCCAGTTTCGCCATCTGCAATGATTTCGGATGCTGCCCCGCGAGCAAATGAGATAACCGGGCAACCCATAGCCATAAATTCAATCATCACCATGCCAAATGGCTCTTCCCATTCAATAGGATTGAGAAAACCACGGGCTCGACCAAACAGATTATTTTTCTGTCTCATATTTACGGGCCCGATATATGTTATCTGATCTTTTCCAATTTGAGGTTTAATCACCTGCTCGAAGTAATCCATGGATATCTTAGAATGACGATCAATAACGCCAGCGAGGACTAAAGGAACCTGTGCCTTTTTTGCCGCCTCGATTGCCAGATGTGCTCCTTTCTCTGGCATAAAACGTCCCAGCCAGACAAAGTTTTCGCTCATCTTGCGTTTTATGGGTTTAAAGTCCTGCATATACAGTCCATGGTGGACTACGCCTACAAAATTAAGCGGATATGGCACATTTTGACGGGCACTGTCACTAATAGCTACCATTGGCAAAAAAGGCGCCCATTCCATATAGTAGCTGTCGGCATCTCCTGTACGATTGCTTCGCGCGTCGCGATCAAAGGGAAAGATACTGTGCAAGGTTGTAACATGAGGCGTTTCAAGATGGGCTGTTAGAGGGAAAAGATACATATCTGAGCTTGAAGATAAATGTGTGTGAACTATGTCGAATCTTTGCTCTTTGATAAAGTCAACAGCTTTCTGTAAATGATAAAAAGCTTTGAGATGCATCGTCCATGGTACCCCAAATTCGAGTAAGGATTTTGGGTAAAATGAAACCAGTTTTGCTGATGTTTTTGCATCACCAGGTGCAATCAAAGTCACATCATGACCCTGGGCTACCTGTTCCTCTATTAGATGATAAATGACGTTTTCCGCTCCCCCGTACTGTTTTGGGGGTATAGCAATCCATGGTGGAGCGATTTGTGCGATTCTCAAGTTTGTTTTCGTCTTTCCAGGTTAAAAAGTAACCCTGATAATATGTAGATGGCAAGAGTAGTCGTACAATCACCATTTCTCATTTTTCAGATCGGCAACGGCAGATGTGAATGTCTCTCAACTTTTATGCTTGACATAATTTACACGTTTGAGAAGCTGGAAAAGTAGCGTTTTGGTGACATATGTTAGTGGAACACTATAGAACTTTGCCACGCTAAATATAGGCGGAAGCGCGACCACTTGCGTAAGTTTCGTTGTTGGAATATAGTGCCTTAAATATCCGCTTCTTGAAGCTGTTTTAACCCTAACATCACCTGTACATGATCAACTTTGCTATCTCAGTAAAGCTATGGTACGAAATAATAACAAGTGCCAGACATGCCAGTGGTATATGAACATATCGCCATGCACGAATAATGAATATGGCGCGCTGCTGGCGCTGAAGAGAATATACCAGGTGTGCTCGTTGCATGAATACCTGGTGAACGCGCTGAAAATCATCCAGTTCATTGGGGGCTAATACTGGTAACATCGCGGGAAGCGAAGTATTACTTCTCAGTGCCTCGGAGCAATACATTTTAAAGGATGACGACTTTCCTGCACTCAGACGTTCAATTGTCTGTTCGAGTTCGTGCAGTCGTTCCTCAACCACCTGTACAATCCCTGCTCCATTGATATTGGCTTCTTTTGCAATGGTGTGTGCCTGCCAGACATCGAGAAGGCGTCCGATAATTCCAGTTAGAACAAGTAGAAGTAACGCGTAGAGAGCTGATGTGCCTGCTTGCCCTTCGGTAAAACGTGTCTGGGTAAAGCGGAGATCGTGTAAGATATTGAGATAGTTCTCATGCATGAACGCTACGAGAATAGCAAGTATGCCAAACCATGTATGAAGCCAGAGCCAGTTCTGAACTTTTCCAGGCAATATACGAACGAAACGACGACGTAATGTGTAAGCGGCCACGAGCAGTACCAGTACGAAAGAGACAATTCCGTATAAACGTAGAGGGTCCGTATAAGGTCCGGCGTAGGGGTTGGACTTGAGAGAGTCGAGATATATCTTATAAAGATAGCTATAGGCTAATATCGAGATAGCCAGACAGACCCAATTGAATTTCGATCCGGGCGTTTTCCAGATGCGACGTATTGTCCGTTGCTGCTGCTGTATTGGTGGTTTTGTTGCCAGTGCCATGTATCTTCCTTTATGAAATTTGTAACACTTGTCGCAGTTGACGCAGTTGCAACACTTGTTGCACTTATAACGTTTGTAACATTTATAACACTAATAACACTTATATTACTCGCCGACGTAAAATCTCTTCCGTCGAACCAAAGAATTTTGTTGGTTGTATACGAAAAGCAGCGCCCGCAGGACAAGCCTCGACACACGCTTGATCTTTATATCCTGCACAGAGATCACATTTAATAGCTACCTTTTTACGTATTTCATCAAAGGCATCAAGAGGCTGATATGTATCAAGCGGGCCTGAAGCTACATAAGGTGATGAGCCGGCATCTTTCATTCCCAGATTAGTAAAGAAGCTGCTGAAACGCTGCCAGGAAGATCGCGAAATTTGCTTATCGTCCTCAATATTGACAATAGAAATTGCTCCATAAGGACAGCGTTCGGCACATATCCCACAGCCGATACAACTTTCGGTAATGTACACTTCTCCATTGGGGTGTCTTGCAATACCTGCTCTACTACATAACATGCATACTGGGTCCTGACATTGACGGCAAGCTGTTGCTATACTGATGTTGCCAACTACCATACCCTTGCGATTCATGCGTGATTGCCCATGCCTTCTCTCGCAGGCCTCTTCACATTCGCTGCAATGAATGCACTTATCCAGGTCTATTACTAGCACTTCTGTACCTTCAACAACACCATCGCTTACGAGTGAATGTAATCCGTCCCGGACAGCGCCATCTGGAAGTATGTTCGTGGAAGAGTAAGCACTCAGCGGGCTACTTGTTAGAGCATACCCCTGGGTTGAAACGCTCGTCTCTACGTATTCGCGAAGACGAAGCGCGAATCGGTGGTTGACTTCGGGATAATGTTGAAATAGAGCTAGCATAACTTGCCGTGGAACTTCTGCCACTCGCACGCGATTAATTGCATTTACACTTACAGCCCTGCCATCACCAAGCAGATCAAGACCTCCTGCGAAGTAATCGCCGCCCTGTCGGTAGGCAATGATGACTTCATCACTCTTGTGATGGCCGGTACCTACCGAAGTGTGCCTTGCGACCTTCACAAATCCTTCAAGTATAATATGGAGAGTTTCACGTGAAGGTCGTCCTCCCTGATCGTTTTCTGCGAAAAGAGGTTCATCTCTATCATACTGTTTTATCGGAGTCTGCCGGATAAGAGAGTGAATATCGGCATCAGAAACTCCCTGGAAGAGCGACATACGTTTCAAGATTGATTTCAGCGAACGTGCATTATTGACCTGATCAAAATAACGTTGTACATCAGGAACAAGCTCCATTAAGCGTTGCATTACTTGTTCTGGCACCTGTAATACTATCGTGGGAACTTGAGCGCGTGCCGTCACTTTATATGGAAGACCGGTGAGCATTCCATCCTCTCCGACATGCTCACCATGTTTGAGAATTGCAATTGGGAATGTTGTATCTTCCATTTCGTCGGCAAAGAGAGCAAGTCGACCTTCAATAATAAGAAATAAATCGCGCCCGTAATCACCCTCACGAATTGATATATCTCCAGGGGCCAGGAATCGCATTCCTGAAGAGGCGATGATGTGCAACAGATAATTCTCAGGCACATATTGTGAATTATTTAAAAAACGTTGCTCGCGTAAACGGCTGATTAGATGATATACAGTCCAACCTGAGGGAATATTTTGTGCAATTCGATTGGGATCTACCTGACTTTCCCAGGAAGCACCTAGACGCTGCTTTAGTGATAGCATCAGTAAGTCGCGATGGTTATCGACAGGACAGACAGGAACGCAAGAACCACACATAATACATTCATGTGTAAAACGCTCAACTACTGCCGAGACATTTTGTGTAATAGAGGCAATATTTAAATCTGCGATATTGACTAAAGTAGACATAGGTATTGGACATGCGCTCATGCAGCGATCACAACCAATACACATATCAATTTCAAAATGTATGCGTTGTTCGGTGAGTTTTTCCACGTCGCTACGATGCAACATCCCGCCAACAGGTCGGAAGGACTTTACCACATCATTTTCCGAAGCGGTGGCATCTGTACCTGGTGTGGTATATTCCCAGGTTATTTTGCCTGGGAAGGCAGAACCAGATGTTCCTTGAACAGGCTCCTTCAATGCGGGAAAGTTTGAATGAGGTGTGGAGCGCTCCCATTTCTCCTCTTCTTCCGGAGTGGGGGTAGGAGTGTCAGTACCCTGAAAAGTGTTGATAGATGATGATTCACCCACGAGATAAGAAAAGTAAATCAACGTATTTCCAATAACGATCCTGTTGCCATGCGAGAGGTGGAAAGGATTATTGATCTTAACTTTGTTGACAAAAACTCCATAACTGCTATCTAGATCGCGCACATAAAATCCATCAAGCGCGTTAAATACCTCCGCATGTCTTCGCGAAGCTGCCGAGTCATCAAGGACAATGTCGTTCTCTTTGCCACGTCCAATTGTCAAACGCCTCTCATGCTCTATCGCAATGATCCTTGGATTGTTATGCTGGCTTACCACTACGAGCGTTGGTGATTCTTTAAGAGTAGCAATTGCATCATCGGGAATGATACGAGAAATGCTAGCATCCAGTTGATCTCCTGGAACGTGTGAGAATGCAACGTTCGACATCGCATTACCAGTGATGTCGTTGTTCACTGGTTGCTGACGAAGTTCAAATCTAAATTGCACATCACCAAAACGTACCTGGTCCAGATTACGCAGAGTGCAAATACTATCATGCGCCACACGAGCATTATTCACGTAAGTCCCATTAGAACTCTCTTTATCACGTAGCATATAGTTGCCGTTGAGAAACATAATCTCACAATGCAAACGAGACACTGAACTATGTTCGATTACGAAAGAAGATCCCTTTAGTCGCCCAATCGTAATTACTTTGCTACGTTCATCCAAACCAAGATCTGTTTCATGAACGGATACGTTCACTCTGGGATGTGGTATTGGTACCAAATAAGCTCGTATCGACGCATCCATCTTACCCATCGATGACGACACATCTTCGAGCAGTCCTTGTGACTGCACAGTATACGATTGTCGAGTGTGCGTGCTTTCATCATGATTGGTTACTAAAATATCTAACACTGCAGGCGGAATACCTTGCTTGTTTAGCCATTCGTCCAAATTAAAGTCTTGAGCAAATAATTGATTGGAGAGTGAAGTCAGATTGACTTTATGATCAATAGCCCGTTTGAAAGCCAACGCGTTTCTACGATCACCGAGGAAGAGAATACCAAGAGGAATTCCATTGTGGAGTATCACCTTTCGATAGTTGCGAGGTAGTGGGTCAGCTACAATTTCTTGCAAACCCTGAACATTTGCTGGAAGCTGGGTCAGTCCTACCGATACGAAATCTAACCCGTACAAAAAAGTGGCATTGTAATAATTGCTGCTCTGAGATGCTCCAGCAAACGCGTCGAACTTCCCGAGCATACTGTAAGCTGCTTTGCGGGCCTGCTCGATAGCAGGATACCATTGCCCGAGTACCCTGGTTCGTCCCGTAATCGGATCGGCTGTCTCTATAACATCACCTGCGGCATAGATATGCTGAACGCTTGTGCGCATGTGGTTATCAACTTTGACCCCACGACCGCAAGCAATGCCACTTGCCTGGATAAAATTGATAAGAGGCTCAATACCTATCGCAATTAAAACCATATCGCAGGGAATATGAGCGCCGGAAGTAGTAATTACTTCGGATACCTGTCCTTTTCGTCCGACGATCTCAGTTATTTCTTCACCTGTACGCACATCGATGCCATCACGCCGTTCTTCTGAAACAACGAGGTCGGAAGCAATCGGATCAAGCACCTCCGACCAGAGCATATGTTGGCGCAAAAGATGTGTAACCTGGAATCCGCGATGATGAAGCGTCTCCGCACTCTCGAGTGCAAGAGTTCCACTTCCACATGATAACGATTCGCTTCGCACTTCCAAGCTGTCGCATAATTTCCTGGTAGTCAGCTATAGTACGTAAGGTTGAGACTCCAGCCAGATTAAGACCAGGACAAGAGAGCTGTCTTGGACGAGCGCCATTTGCGAGTAATAGGTTATGGTATGCAAGGCGTTGACCGCTATCAAGTTGAACAAATTTCTGACTTGTATGAATGCCCATAACTCGCCCTTGAACAAAACGAATCCTTTGATCCTTGTAGAACGTACCTGGGCGTGCCCAGAGCTTTTCTTCATTCAACTTTCCGCCAAGGTAATCCTTCAGTGCAGGGCGATAATAAACAGGAAAGGGATCATCAGCAACGATTGTTATTGAACTCGTTGGGTCATCAGATCGTAAAATCTCAGCAGCGGTTATGCCTGTGATCCCGTTGCCGATAATTAGATGAGATAACTGTGTATTCATTGTTTCCTTTATGAAGAATGTAGCATCCCTAAAAATTGGGGGTGCTGCATATAGTCTACGTAACTGGCCGATATATCACTTCATATTACTATGTCGAGCGATACTACATTATTTAATGGTACTCTTGTGCTAATAAAAACAATGTGCTTCATCAGAACGTAATGAAAGGCACTGTTTTGTGTTCAAATTTGAATATGAGTTCCGGTATCATGATTGTCACTCATATTTTTCAAGCTTGTACTGTAAGCTTGTGCCATTCGTGAAACCGAGAACGCAGGATTCAATTCAAATACTATACGTTTCCCCAGTTGATCTCTTTCCTCAAATCCTGCGTGTTTTAAGATTGTGCAACCTTCTGCTGTGGTCCCCATAGAATAAAATCTGGCAATTGTTATGCCCTGTTCCGCCAATAGCTGTAAGAAATGTAAGTAACCACGTATGATACGTAAACCGTACGCACGTCTTACTCTTTTATCAACATCCGATGTCGTTGCCATACTCATCACGATGCATTCCATTGGGTGGATGGGGGCATATGGGAGTATATCTTCAGCACCGATTTCCCATTCCCTGATTTCTCCGCTGATCCAACGCTTGATGGTTCTGTGTTGTACAGGAAGCACAAGCAAGAACGCCACCAATCGGCCTTGATCTCTGAGAATGAAATTGGTATCAGGATTTTTACTTAGCCAGGTATGATAGGTTGGGATACCATATGGGGCATTGCCATTCAACAAGAGCGTGGCTAGTTCATACTCTTCATCCAAATCATCCCAGGTAGCTTTCATGAATGATTGGTCCTGCCTCCTCCTCCACACTCATATGTTTTAATTTCTGATGCGCCAATCTCTCGATCTGCTGTTTTGAGTAGAAGCCGCGTTTTTTCCCTGGTGGTGTAATTCGCTTAATCTTACCTGTTTCGATGAGATAATAGAAGGCGCCAACATCCATGTCTAAGAACCGCCTTGCTTCCCCAGCAGTGTAATAGTGTTTCATACGTTTCTCCCTGTACATTTCCCCAATTGTCAGGATGTGTAAATCCACCTTTCTACAGGTTTCAAGGAAGTAGTGCCTTTCGAGAGCTTTTTGTTACATACTTTTATGTTGTACTAGCACAATTCGGTAAGAAAATAAGGGTTGAGAAATTCTGAAGCAGTTCACCCACAAATCCTATTGTGAGCATAATTGATTGACAAGGCTTCGCAGCTAACTCTAAACTACCTTTCAAGAGAGAGATTGTCCATACGTCAGAGATAACGACAATTCAAGTTACCTCACCGGGAGGTGAATACGGATACTCGAGGGTCAATTACAACGACAACCTTTGCGCAAGTAATTAAACTGGCACGCAGTCATGACGAAGATGCGGTGGTAGCACTCTATCAACGTGCCCTCCCCGTTATTTATCGATATGCGCTGGCCCGTCTGGGCCGTCCTGATCTGGTGGAGGATGTTGTTTCCGAGGTATTCTTAGTCATGGTGGAGTCCATCGATGAGTTACGAACCGAGCAGGAAGCAGGTTTTTATGCCTGGCTCATTCAGATAGCACAGGGCAAAATCTCGAGGGCACTTCGACATGTGACACGAAATGAGAGAAAACAAATCCCCCTGCCAGATAGCCAGTCGATAGATCAATATAACTCGATAGAACTTGTTGCTACTGATCTGGTGAGCAATCCAGTGGAATTGCACGAATTGCGTGAGACATTGGAAGAAGTAGGGCTGGCCATGAGTAGTCTAAGCGCCGAACAGCAGCTAATAGTAATTGGTCGCTTTCTGGCAGGTCAGAAGATTGAAGACCTTGCCCAGGCTCTAGGGAAACAGCCAGGGGCAGTGCGAATATTACAATTTCGCGCACTGAATACACTAGCGAAGCATCTGGGGCTGGCGCGTGGATCACAGCGCAAGCGGAAAGGAGAGAGGGTATGAATCCCGAAGAATACCTGGATCGCTTGATCGAACTGCATGAACAAGGCGAGTCGTATGTTCCCGCAATAAATGACGATTTCGCAGCCAGTATGGCCGCAGCGGAGACACTAGCACAACTTAAGGATATTAGTATCCCACATGAATTCGCTCATAACCTGGAGCTTTCCATTCGGGAACGCGCTCGAAATTTGAACGAAGAGAATCGCGGGACTATCTCATTTGCACAAACTTACAATTTGAACGAACACAAGCGTAGGACTATCTCGCCAGTACAATCTCAGAGTCCAGTTGATCCACAGCCACTTTTCAAACGTCGGGCCTGGATTACCTTACTAAGAGTAGCTGCTGTGTTTATAATTGCTGGCATTGGTATACTAACAGCCTCAGAGCGTTCTCAGCCAGGCGATGCTCTCTATGGTTTAGGTCAAGCCGAAAAACAGTTTACTCTCACATTTGCTGGTGCCGCACAAAACAGTGCCAATCTTCAAATTGACCAGTTACGTAGTGCAATTGTTGATCTGAAAACAGCAGTAAATGAAGGTCGTGATGATGGTGCGATCAAGCTGGCCCTCGCTACCGTAGCAGCAAAAACAAGTAAAAGCCAGGAGGCAGTAGCTGCTTTGCCAGCGGATTCTACGCATGAGGAAGTGCAGGAGGCTCTTTCTAGCGTACTTGCAGAGGAAGAGCAGACATTACATTTACTACTGAACAATGTGGATTGGCCAGTACGTCTGGCTTTTACACAGCAGTTAGGTACCTTAGGTGAATCAGTACCAACTGTGACAAATGTTGTAGTACATACACAAAGCAATGGAACGCTTCTGATAACACTTACTGGTACATACTTTGCACCTCAGGCCCAATTAATGATTGATGGGCTTCAAAATGGAATGGTGAGTCGGAGTATCCCGACGCAACTCATAGCTGTCTCTGGCAACGCAGCGTGGTCTTCTGGTGCATACGCCATAGGTATACGTAATCCTGATGGGACTGCTGCCCAGTTGATTATCAATATACATAATCGGAATAACTCCGATCAAGAGGATAGTAACCATAACAGGCATGGTACACCTGTGCCCAATCCTACTGGAAGCCCGGATGACTAGAAATGTTATCCACGTTTTCCCATCAAGTGTAGATGATCAACTACCTCAAAACCTAATTCCGGTTAAGGTCAGCAGTAAATTTCCTACCCACAAGTCCTAGCTTGTACTTTTCAAATTGACGCAAATTGATACACCTATGTACACTTCTCAACCAGAGAAGGGAAGTCCCATTCGCGTATCTCTTCATTTGCAACCAAGAAGAGACATTGTGAAGGAATACAACAACTTATCAGGAGTGTGATATATGCAATCAAATACTCAAGGCCAACTTGTAGGAAAGCAACTGGGTGATTATCAAATTGAACGTTTACTCGGTCAAGGAAAGATGAGCGCCGTCTATTTGGCACAGCAGCGTTCTCAGAATCGCATTGCTATGGCGACAACATTTACTATCCCAGAGACATTGTCGAACTCTGCATACGAACGTTTTATTGCTCGATTCACTCATGTAGGATCATCGCTTGTCAAACTACATCATCCCCATATTCTGCCAATCTATGATTGCGGTGTACAGTATGGCACTCCGTATCTTGTAACGTCTTTTGTCAAAGGCGGGTCTCTTGCGCAGATTCTCAAGCAGCAATCTCGCTTTAGCCCCGAAGAGGCATTAGATATCCTTAAACAAATTTCAGGTGGACTTGATTTTGCTCATGAGCAGGGTTTTGTGCATGGAATTCTGAATCCTGCCAATATCCTAGTGAACAATGAGCAAGTGTTACAAATCACTGGTTTTGGCCTCAAACAAATGCTGCAATTGCAAGGTATTGAATATCTCAATGGTCCTGAAACACACCTGCTAAGTATAGCGGGGACCTTCCTTGGCTCTCCTGAATATATTGCTCCGGAATGTGTGGAAGGATCAGCATATGATGCGAGGGCTGACGTGTATGCTTTAGGAGTCATGCTCTTTGAAATATTAAGCGGTTCACCTCCGTTTACTGGTACGGATCCCCTAGAAATCGCGAGTAAGCGTTTACATCAGCCGGTTCCTTCATTGCACGATTTGTGTTCCGATATCCCATCTGCATATGATCTGATCTTCTATCAAGCGTTGGAGCGAGAACCAGAAAAACGCTACAAATATGCTGGTGAAATCGCCAATGCGTTCGAACGAGTGCTGAAAGTTTTAGAGGGAGCTGCCAAAGATACCACAGTTAGCCATTCACAAACAACCATGCATTCTCAAATCACCCTGCCGCCAACGGTTAACTGGTTTGATGAAGAAATAATTCCTACTAGAAAGTGGCAGTTAATGCCACCTGTTGTTACAGGACAAGTACCTACGGTACAAGGCTTTCCCCCACCCTCGACAGCAATTTCTTCAACTAATGGCATGCAGCAGGTTAGGGAGCAAGAGCAAGTTGCAAGTTTAGCGCCAATAGATACACAAAACTCTAGCACAGTTGCAACTGATCCTTTTGTCTGGTGGGCAGCTACATCCCCAAAAACAGTAGAAAAGACACCTGGCACGTTTGCTCGGAATGCTTCGAAACGGTCAGCAAATTACAATGCGAATCATCGACGCAGGACATCCGTCCGAGAGCGCAGGCAGGTAGTAGTAGGTCTATTAACTGGTACGGCAGTTGTGGGTATTTTAGGGATTGGTGGTATTAGTTTTGCTCGCTTCATAGAGAGTACGAAACAATCGCAGTTTGGCAATACACAGACTGCTTTTACAAATAACACAACCAGCACATCAAGTAGCTCGCCAACCCAGGGCACAACTCCATCTGCTACCCATGGAACTCAGCAGACCCCTACTCAGTCTAAAACGCCAAAAGCGCAACCATCACCAACAAAGGGAACTCAGCCAACTCCGCAATCTAGTCCGGGAGCTACGCAAACGCCACAACCGACTCCGAAACCGACTCAACCACCACCTACGCCTACCCCAACACCACCGCAACATACAGGAACAGTGATTGGGCATACCAATATGTCTAACAATAGCTCAGTCACCTTCACCAATCCAGCCGATGGTCAAGGGAGTTTACTGA
This sequence comes from uncultured Chloroflexia bacterium, assembly GCA_963702765.1. Taxonomy (GTDB): domain Bacteria; phylum Chloroflexota; class Ktedonobacteria; order Ktedonobacterales; family Ktedonobacteraceae; genus DATMNR01. Next base: position 6,447 of record CAVPEB010000009.1, on the reverse strand, counting down.
TCCGCCTGTCTAATGGCAATTTTGTGGCGTGTGAGAGAGCCTGTACCCACGCAGGGGTGCCAGTCAATTACGATCCTGGCAGTGGTCAAATCGTTTGCCCGGCTCATGGAGCGATTTTCAATCCCTCGAATGGTAGCCATGTGTCAGGCCCTGGCAATGGTCCTCTGCCGACAGTCTCGATCCGCGTGAATGCTGATGGTACGATCACAACAGGGTAAGATGTGAATTTAGAGTATTTCCTCTCTATGATTCTTTGTTATCCTGGTAGCCGGTATGCTATTTCCTGCTTGAAAAGTAGAGGTAGCATACCGGTTTTGTCTTGACTCTCTTCATTGAGCAACGCTACAATGGTTTGTGTGGAGTTTAGATCTTCTGTTATTGCTCCACATCTCCTCTTCACATTACAATATCCGTGTTCACTGCAATAGGAGGGAAGGATAACCATGGCAGTTCCGATTAGCGAAGGTACACTTCTTTGGGAACCGACCGAGAAAATGAAACAGCAGGCTAATCTTACAAAATATATGACCTGGCTTGGTAGTGAGAAAGGGATACATTTTGATGAGCCTGAAGAACTATGGGAGTGGTCGGTTACTAATCTTGAGGAATTTTGGGCTTCGATGTGGGAGTATTTCCACATAAAAACCTCCAAACCATATAAATCAATACTTAACGGACATACAATGCCAGGGGCGCAATGGTTTTCCGGTGCCGAACTTAATTATGTCGAGCATGTATTTCGGAATGCAACATCCAGTCGACCTGCATTAGTATTCCAATCTGAAAAAAAGCCTTTGACAGAAATATCATGGGAGGACCTGTATCAAAAAGTAAGCACAGTGGCCGAGGCTTTGCGTGCTTTGGGATGTGCAACGTGGAGATAGGGTGGTTTCTTATTTGCCTAATATTCCAGAATCAGTCATTGCGTTCCTTGCAACAGCCAGTCTTGGAGCAATCTGGTCAAGCTGTTCTCCAGACTTTGGCACACGTAGTGTCATTGATCGCTTCCAACAGATAGAGCCAAAGATACTTTTTGCGGTTGATGGATACTACTACAATGGGAAGGCAATTGATAGACGTACAACTATCACCGAACTCCAGCAATCACTTCCTACCTTACAAAAAACGGTTATTGTTCCCTATCTTTTCCCAGAATTAAGCGTTGAGAGATACAGCAATGCAATGCTCTGGCAGGATATGCAATCAACTGATATTGAACTCTCGTTTGAGCAGGTACCCTTTGATCATCCACTGTGGGTACTGTATTCATCAGGTACAACGGGCTTACCAAAAGCCATTGTTCAAGGCCAGGGAGGTATCCTTATTGAGCATATGAAGAACCTGTATCTTGGTATGGACCTGAAAGAGGATGATCGATTTTTCTGGTATACAACTACAGGTTGGATGATGTGGAACCTTCTATTAGGTGGGTTGTTAATAGGCACAACAGTTTTACTCTACGATGGAAGTCCATCGTATCCTGACATGAACGCGCTCTGGGACTTTGCCGAAAAATCTAAAATGACCTTCTTCGGCACAAGTGCGGGATTTATACTCGCGTGTATGAAAGCAGGTGTAGAACCTGGAAGAACCTTTGATTTAAGCAGATTACGCGGCCTTGGCTCAACTGGTTCTCCCCTCCCGCCTGAAGGTTTTCAGTGGGTCTATAATGAAATTAAAAAGGATATCTGGTTAGCATCCATCAGTGGAGGTACAGATGTTTGCTCTGCATTTCTTGGCGGTTCAATTTTGCTTCCTGTGCGAGCTGGGGAACTTCAATGTCGTTTGTTAGGGGCTAAGGTGGAGTCGTTTGACGAAAATGGTAACCCACTCATCAACGAGATGGGAGAATTAGTTGTCACGGAGCCTTTGCCTTCAATGCCTTTATTCTTTTGGAATGATCCACAGGAGAAACGGTATCGCGAGAGCTACTTTAATGTGTATCCGGGAGTATGGCGCCATGGTGATTGGGTGAAGATCACTCCAGTGGGTAGTGCAGTAATCTACGGGCGATCTGACTCAACGATAAATCGCAAAGGTATTCGTATGGGTAGTAGCGAAATATATCGCATAGTAGAAGATATTCCAGAGATTCTCGATAGCCTGGTTGTAGGTGTAGAGCGCCCTGGGGGGAACTACTATATGCCACTTTTTGTGATGCTAAAACCTGACGTTGAGTTAGATGATGCTCTTAAAGCAAAAATTCGAAATAAAATTCGAGTTAGTCTTTCGCCTCATCATGTGCCTGATGACATTATAGCCATTGCTGAAATACCACGGACGTTAAATGGCAAGAAGCTAGAGGTGCCTATTAAAAAGCTCTTCTTAGGTGTTCCTTTGGAACATGCGATAAGCATGGACTCGATGAGTAATCCCCAGGCTATGCAATATTTTGTCGAATTCGCACACAAGATACCCTAAAAATGATAGAATGAGTCAGCAGTACAGATTGACATGGGCAATATGGAAGTAAAATTAGAGAACCATATACGAATTACCTAAACAGGGAGGTGGTTTTTCCACCTTTCTTGCTTTGTTCGTACCTGGAAGGTTATTATCCACGCACGAATATAAAAAACATGTATCTCTACGAATGAGTGCAGGGAGTAATGCATGAAAATTGGCCTTGTATCGCCTTATGACTGGAGCTATCCTGGGGGGGTGCGTGATCATGTATGGCATCTTGCCAATGAGTTCATTGCCAAAGGACACGATGTGCGCATAATGGCCCCTGCATCAGGGCCAAAGAGCAAATTAACTGAGAAGTACATTTTAAAAATGGGTTGGACTACGCCTATTCCAATCAATGGTTCAATTGCTCGAATCATGCTTGATCCTTCAATTGCACTCCGCGTGCGCAGGGTTTTACAGCGGGAGCATTTTGATATCATACATGTTCATGAGCCTCTTGTACCTGGACTTTCTCAAACAGTGTTACGGTGTTCAAATACAGTTACTGTTGGAACCTTTCATGCCTCATCGTACCCAGGTATCTATTCTACTTCGAACCTGGCATATGCCTCTACGTATCCATTTCTTCGCCCTATGTTTCGGCGTCTATCGGGTTGCATTGCAGTGTCTACTACTGCTCTCCAATTTGTCTCACGCTACTTCCCAGCAGATTATCGAGTGATTCCGAATGGTGTGAATTTAGATCGCTTCAGCCCACAGGTTACACCGCTTCCGCAATTTATGGATGGCAAACAAAATATTCTTTTTGTTGGTCGATTCGAGAAGCGAAAAGGCGCGAAATACTTGCTTCGATCGATCCCACTTATCCGCGAACGGTTTCCAAACACGCGCTTTATTTTTGTGGGAGAGGGACGACTACGCCGCGGCTTTCAACAATTTGTCGAGCGCAAGGGTTGGCAAGATGTTGTCTTTTCCGGCTATGTTTCTGAGAGCGATTTGCCGCATTATTTTGCGAGTACACATATCTTTTGTTCTCCTGCCACTGGTGGAGAGAGCCTGGGCATTGTACTCCTGGAAGCAATGGCATCAGGTAAACCAATTGTTGCATCTAATATTAGTGGCTATGCAACAGTTGTTAATCATGGTACTGATGGTCTGCTGACAACCCCTCGTAATAGCGAGGAACTTGCAATAGCTATTGGACACTTGCTTGGGAATGAGCAACTACGGCAAAAATTCATAAACGCGGGCTTGTATAAAGCGCGTGATTATGCCTGGTCGCGTGTCTCCGATAGCATAATGGAGTTTTATTACGAGTTATTGGATAATCGAAACAAAGGATTATTGAGGCAAAAGTCGCGGGCATAATGAAAGAATTTGTAAAGAATAATGGTTTATATACATTCTGATACGCAAGTTGCATTACATGACTTGAAAAAAGAAGTTACACCTGCTGTTCCACAAGGATATAGCCATGCCGATATCCATATGCATACTAATCTGGGTGATGGTTGGGCGTCTCCTGTGAAAGTAGTTGAAGAAGCTACACACAGGGGTTTGCCATTAATTGCTATTACCGATCACGATCATGTTGAGGGTGCAAAAAGAGTGCAGGAGGTAATCTATCAACAAAATATCTCTTTACAGTTGATTACAGGGGTTGAGGTTTCAACGCGTCAAGGTCATTTACTTGGCCTGTTTGTAACGAAGGCACCCAAAGCCATGCGGTCGGTTGAAGAAAGCATCGAGGACATTAAAGCGCAAGGAGGTCTTGTGATTGTCCCTCATCCACTTGGGAGACTGGTGCCCAGTCTCAGCCGTGCCAAAATTGATGCGTTGCTCGAAAAGGGATATGCTATTGACGGTGTAGAGATGTATAATCCATCGCCTGCAAATGCTTCGATGAGACCAGCCGTTCGTGATGCTAATCAACAGTGGGGACTTGCAGAAACGGGAGGGAGTGACGCGCATTTCTGGCAACATATTGGTTCGGCCTATACTCTATTCCCTGGGAATAGTCCTGATGATTTGAGACGTGCAATTCTTGAACGCACAGTTCGTCCAGGAGGACAAGAGCTACCGACACCACGTCTTTCAGTTGGGGTATATGTTGCTCAATGTGCCTGGAGTTGGTTTGTTGATCCACCAAGACGCATCATGAGGACTTTGCAAGATCGCTAACCCAAACTGGAGAAAATACCACCCATTGTCCTGCATTTGGTTGAATATACTTCTCCAACCTTTTTATTAAAGCACACATCACAATGTCGCTATTATTTCGCTCTTCTACCGTCAATTCTAGTGTTAGGGGAACGAATTTTCCAGCCATGCGTGTACGTGATGTATACCAACCGCATGCGCCAACCAGAGCAGCACCAGTGCGCTGCGATAATGCAACTGGACCTATTGGTAGGCGAGCTGGTGCACCAAAGAATAGCTTTTCTACGCTTTCACCTTCTACAGCTCGATCTGCTGTAATCAATACTATTTGATTGTTTCGCAATGCTTTGATGATCGTGCGCATCGGTGCGCTACCACCTAAGGGTAAGAATTGAACTCCCTGGCTATTGCGTAATGTTAGAGTCAAATTAAGCGTACGTTCGTCTTTTAGATGCTCAACAGGAATAATCAAGTTGTAACCTTTGATTGAGATCCATTGAGCCAGGTAGTTAAAAGGACCTAAATGCGCTGAAAAGATAATTACGCCTTTTCCTAACGCCAATGCTTGTTCTAGATGTTCGGTGCCCTCAGTATCTATCAAATCCAAAATCTTTTCGGGTGTTTTATGTGGGAGTATAAAAAGATCCAGGTAGTTACGAGCATTACTTTGAAACATCTGTATCACTGTGCGACGAAGTTTCTTACGACCGAGACTTGTTCTTAACACATCGTTGCCAAGCACGTGAGTGGCATTACTGGTTGCTATTTTTCTCGCTTTGGCGGCAATAAGGAAAGCAACGAATCCAGTAATATCTGCTATAACAGGAACGCTCCAGCCAGGTAGTTTTGGAATTATGACTGAAGCTAATTTAAAAAGTTTATACATATCATTATTCCGATGGCCAGAATTGACGAAACATATACCATTGTGTTGGCCATTCTCGTATCATTATTTCTAATACATCATAGATGCGTTGTGTGAGGCGTGAAATTTCTGCAGCTCGTTCAGTATTCTTGACTTGCTGTGGATAAATTGGTTTAAACGCCTTCACATAGAATTCGTTGTGATGACCGTACCAAACGAAAGCAGGTACAATGGCGGCACCGCTTTTAAGCGCAAGAGCTGCTGGACCGCCTGGTACGTATGTCTTGCGGCCAAAGAATGTTATTTCAGTCCCCTGATTTGCTGGCATAGGACGATCAACAATAATTGCTGCAAGCTGGTTTTGTTGTAGGATTCGCAAAATGGGTCGCATGGAACTCTCCAGCGGAATAATTCCAATTCCTTTCTCCCTGCGTTGATCCTGTAACAGTTGATTGAGTTGTTCGTCACTAAAGGTTTCTGCCACAGCAGAGACTGCGTAATGGTGGGCAAGAATAACCCCTGCCATATCCCAGTTGCCAAAATGAGCGAAACTAATAAAGCTCCTCGACCTGCTTGCAGAGCTGATTGCATACAACCTTGCCAGCCGTTTTCGTGCTCACTCAAATCACGCAAATTCCGCTCGACAGTATTGACATCGAGGTGAGGAAAACTGATAAAATCGGAGGCGTAGCGACCATAATTACGCCACGAAGCCAGAGCAAGGCGATTGACATAAGGATCATGTACAGGGCGTCCTGTGATCTGAGCAATGTTTAGGCGTGTTACATAACGTTTAGAGGGCCAACCCAAATAGCTGGCAACTCCAATAGATGCTCCAATGGCGTGTCTTGCGGATTGTGGCGTCCAGCGGGTTAAGGTGTTGCCACTGCGCGCAAGAAAGTATATCGATGACACTCAATCCTCCAAATTGAACGAGTGGTGAATATGGATGGGGCGATGTGTTCATGTGGGCACCATCAAACTGTATTTCTAATTTAATACTACCGCTT
>CAVPEB010000008.1:0-106936 GCA_963702765.1 uncultured Chloroflexia bacterium | reverse complement strand
GTGAGAGATAACACACTTCCTTTAAAATTCTTGTTGTTAGAGCTGGAGTTTGCATTCCAACTGACGAAGTGATCCAGCAGGTCGTAGGTGAGGGTCGCGGTGGTGCAACTATCCACTCACCATTGCCAAAACCTCAGCCTCTCGTCGCATGGCTTCTTGCCGCAATTGTACGAATGCCTCGTGCCCCATTTTTTGTTCGAGCGCCTCGAGGAAGAGCACAAGCGAACTGGTAGACCTGTCCTGGATGGATTGGCGGATTTGGAGTGCGGGCAATAACAGGGATAATGACTCTTGAAGTTGACCTTGATCGAAAAGCAACATGCCCATATTGGTGAGAATAATGCCCGCGTTCGCTCGTTCTTGCTCGCTTTGAGCCAGCTTCATAGCTTGCTTGTAATAATTCCATGCCTGTTGATAGTTTTTCTGATTTTGATAGAGCAGGCCGAGGTTATGCAAGACGACACATTCCAGGTGGGTATTATATTCTTGCCTGTTTAGCAGGAGCGCTCGCTCGAATGTAACGTGCGCCTGTTGTATTTCACCCATACTACGCAGTATTTCTCCCTTGTTCGCAAGCGTCACGCCTTCGCCTTGCAGGTCGCCAATCTCCTCTTCCGTAGCAAGCGCCTGTTCAAAATAGAACATACTGTGTTGATAATCACCCAGGCGGCCATAGAGCAGGCCGAGTTGGCTGAAAATCAGCCCTTCATCACGCCTGGTTACTACACCGAGCGGCGGCACCATGGCTGTATAGAGTTGAATTAATGTGTTCCACGCACCCCAATGTATCATACTATCATCTAATTTCTCGTACGAGAGCAAGTCGCAAGCCTGTTGCCAGTGCCAGCCCTGGCAAAGGTGATGCGCAATAGCGATCAAGGGTTCAACATCTCGAAGTCCCTGGCGTTTCGTGGAGGGCGGACAAAAGCGTTGCGCCAGGTGTGAATAATAGGCAGCGACTCGTAGATGGCCCGCGGCAAGCGCGACATCTCTGGCTTCCGGGTTGCCCAGCATCGGGTTAGGCTCAACGCTCACACCCAATTCATTCGTCAGATCACCGCTATTGTGCCTTTCGCTCCCTTCGAGATAATGCTCCTGAATGTAATGGCGCAAAAGCTGATGCAGAAAATAACTCGAACTGCCGTTATCTTCGGCAAAATATTGCACAAGCCCAAATCCTGTCAGGGCAGCTAATTCGCGATCAAATGTTGGGATATCGAGGCCAGCATTATCCTGGCCAGTTGTCGCGATAATCAAGCCATCTACGGGAACTGGTTCGTTAAAGAGGCAAAGCGTGCGTAAGATAGTACGTTGAATAGGGTTCAAGAAATTTATGACTGTGCCAATCAAATTGATGGTGACATCGCCATTCCACATGAGCGCGTAGTCTGGCGAATTGAGCAGGTAGCTTAAAGAGAAACCGCTCAGGGTGATCAGCGCGCTGAACAATGTCAATGCAAATACATGACCGGCACAGCGCTGCCAGATAAAGGACAGTTCTTCGGGTGATCCCTGAACGCCTCTTTGTTGTAGTAGCGCGACTCCTTCAGGAATACTTACGCGTGAAACCAGGTTTGTGCGTATGCATGTATCTGTATCATTTTGTTTGCCAAATGGCGAAACGTGGCTCGTCAATACAACTTTACTGCCACCGAGGTTGTTCTGGAGCATATTCAGAAAGAGGGGGACTGCGCCTCGTCCAGCTATGTCCACTGGAGTTTTCAGCATCGTACAATGCCTCGAATTGATCCAATACTACAAAGGCGCTAGCCTGGGGCCGAATCAATATATGTCTCAACAATCCTATTTGCTCTTCTGGTTTCTGCATAAAAAAAGCAGAAAAGTCTTCATTCAGGTGTTCCAACTTCACGAAGGATTGCCGCAATCACATCAGGCAATGTCACGTTTGTACCGAGGCTCAACCATAGCATATGCCGTATAGGCGCTTGTGCGGCCTGAATCGCCATTTCTAAACGTCGAGAGAGGAGCGCTGCCAGCGTTGATTTACCAGCACCCGAATCGCCAGTGAGCACCAGGGTGCTGGTTTGAGCATCACTGAGCATGCGAAAAGCGGCGCTTACTTCATCTGCGCGTTGCAGCACATGGCGAGGGTCAGTCAAAGGCGGTATTTTAGAATATATACTGGATCTGAGAATGTAGAGTGGTTGATGCATTTTTTCACATTTTGAAATTGCTGCTATGGGCCTCTGGTGAAAGCAAGTATACCATATCGCTTTACAGAACATGAGGAGAAGCATATTTTCTGATGTACAGGTAGCCTGAATATGCTAATATGGGGAACACGCCTGAAATTCAATATTCGATACTATGTAGAAGGGATTGCATCATGTTACGGATTATTTACATGGGAACTCCCCAATTCGCCGTTCCCGCTCTGGAAAAGCTGATTGCCGTATCAAAACCAGGGCTGGCACTTTCAGAGGGTTACGAAATTGTGACAGTGATTACGCGTCCAGACAAACCTTCAGGAAGAGGAAAAGAGATTATCTATTCTCCTGTTAAGCAACTTGCACTATCACATGGCATTCCCGTCTGGCAACCAGGATCACTCAAGCGTCAAGAGAATATTGACATGCTCGCTGAATACCGGGCTGATTTATATATTGTCGCCGCATTTGGACAAATTTTGCCACAGGCTGTGCTAGACCTTCCACGTTTTGGAACATTGAATATCCATGCTTCCTTACTTCCAAAGTATCGTGGTGTTTCTCCCATCTCCGAGTCAATTTTACAGGGCGATACAGAGACTGGAGTAACCATCATGCTCATCGATGCAGGGGTTGATACAGGGCCAATTCTGCTTCAACGCGCAATTCCGATTGCTGAGGATGACACGACCGGAAGCCTTACCAGTAAATTAGCGGCACTGGGAGCCGATGCTTTAGTGGAAGCTCTACCACTTTGGGTTGAGGGAAAGCTCACACCGCAGCCACAAGATGAGCGATTTGCTTCTCATACACGCATGTTACACAAGGAAGATGGAAAGATAGATTGGAACATACCCGCAGATATTCTGGCACGAAAAGTGCGAGCGTTCACTCCATGGCCCGGAGCTTTTACACGTTGGGGCAATAGGCTCTTGAAAATCATTTCCGCGCACGCTGCACAAGCTGAGAGTAGCTCGGATGACAGAGTCGGGACGGTAGGCCTGCGCAAAGAACATGGCACGCAAACACTCACAGTCGTAACAGGTAACGGCCTTTTCGTCATAGAGAAGCTCCAATTGGAGGGCAAGAAGGTGATGAGCGCAGATGAATTTCTGCGAGGATATTCAACTATCGTTGGGGAAACGTTGGGCTAAATTCGGCAAGAGAGAAAAGCCATGACAGGTCAGATGTACTTGACCTGTCATGGCTTTTCTTGTGTATTCTTCTTTTACCTTACAGCAGCCTTGGGACGCGAGACAAGCGCGCCGATGATGCCAATGACACCAAGACCAAAGAACAGAATAGCATGTTTAATGTGCATACTGCTATCAGCAATAACGTGGTTTATGCCTGGAATAAGAAAAAATATTCCGAGTGCGATACCAACGATAGCGAGCACAATTCCTCCGTAGAAGATTGCCGGGTTCTTCATAATATCTTCTATACCTTTCTTTTAGATTAGCCTCTTCCAGGCATGCTTATTATATCAGGTTCTCGCATCTTCTCAAGTGAGTAAGACAAGTAAACAGGATTTTCTAATTCTCCTATTTGCAGCCTGCGGCTGCTGGAAGAAGAGGGTGCGAGGACCCGCTACTGCAACCCCCTGATGCGCGGCCTCGGGCTCCTGCAAAGGGCTATCCTCCCTTTGCTATATTACCTCTTCCAGGCATGCTTATTATAACAGGTTCTCCCATCTTCTCAAGAGGATAAGGCCAGCAAATCGAAGCAGGTACCAGTTTTTGTTCAATACAACATAAAACCACCAGGAATAGAGTCTATTCACCTGGTGGTTTTATGTTGTTCTTGAAACGTTTACTTGACAACCGCTTTGGAACGAGCCATGAACATGCCAACGATGCCAGCAATTAGCAAAACAGCGCCAACTGCGAGGCCAGCAATTGCGCGTGCAGGATGGGCACCACCAACCTGATAATAAAAATACCTAATTGCTAAAAGCTACAATACCAATTACAATAGCAGCGTAGAAAATTGCGGGATTCTTCATTTTATGAGCAACCTACCTCTTCTAGAAGAGCGATCTTTCAATTGCAACCGCTCAATACTAATTCCCCTGGTTTCTCCAGAGCGTATCTATTGTATCAAACGTGTAAAGGCTACATAGCCTCATGAATTTGCATCAAATAGCCAATTTGGATACTGATACATTTTTTAAACTCACCTATGAGCGATGGTAAAAAGTAAGACGAGTGATGCAAGTCCAACGCCCCAACAATAATAGGCAAAAGGATACAGCCGCCCGGTCTCAAAGTATTTCATGAGAAATTTCGTGCAGAGATAGGCAACGATGCCTGACACTACCATGCCAATCACTACATAGAGCCAGGTTTGAGCTGACTGGCCAACAAGTTGTGGGACTTCGAGCAAGGCTGCCAAACCAATGAGAGGCGTACCTAACAAAAAGGAATAGCGAGCCGCATCTTCGTGATTGAGGCGCACTCCTAAGCCCGCGACCATCGTTACGCCTGAGCGTGAAATTCCAGCAATCAAGGCCAGGGATTGCACAACACCAACAATGAGCGCCTCTTTCCACGTAAGAGATGGGAGACTACGGAAATTGGCCTCGCGCTCTTTCGCTGTCGAAAACGTCATCTTCTCCTCAGCTCTACGGCGCATTCGCTCGCCAGCAAACAGTATGGAACCATTCACCACAAGGAAAGCTGCAGCAATAGTTGGAGAAGCAAACACGCGTTTGAGCGGTGTTTCCAACAAAACACCTAAAATAGCCGCTGGAATGATGCCGATTATGATCAGCCAGCTTACCCACTCTTCCGTTCCTGTATGAACTTCGCCCTCTTTAATATTTTTCATTAGAGTGAGAGCTATTTGCAGCCAGTCTCGCCAGAAATAAATCACCAGGGCGATACTTGTGCCGAGATGGAGTGCTACAATGATGGGTAGAAAACAACTTTGCCCACCGCAACTGGTATCATTGATCAGATTGCCCCAGCCTAATAGTCCCGGAATGATAACAGAATGGCCCAGGCTGCTAATAGGAAAAAGCTCTGTCACTCCCTGAAGCACAGCCAAAAAGATGATCTGCCAGATATTTAAGTTCATCGATTAATTCTCTCCATGATACCTTTCCGTATGCAAGACCCGAAGTATTGCTGCGGAGTCATGTTTGCGCTGGTTTCAAGGTAAATATTTCTTTACGTCCATCTCGAACTCCGCATTCGTTTTTGCATAAACAATAGTCCCATCCTTCTTGGAGAGGAAGTAGTAGTAATTTGTAATGGCAGGCGCGGCTGCCGCTTGCATACTGACAAGGCCAGGGCTACAAATTGGAGTGGGAGGCAAACCTGGATGCGTATAGGTATTCCAGGGACTATTAGAGGCAATGTTGCCACCAACATCCTGAAGCGGCTTCCAATATATCGTTGTTCCAGGCTGTGAGTCACGTGCATATTCCACTGTTGGATCATCTTGCAGTCTTCCTATAGTTTCTTCATTTGGCTTGTAAATTCGATTCCAAAAGACGCTGGCAACAAGTGGCCGATCCTGATTAAATCTGACTTCACGCTCAATTATTGAGGCCAGTATGACCATCTGATAGAGCGACATCTTATTCTGCTTTGCCATTGCCTCGAGGTGATTTTGTTGAACTTTATCGGTGAACTCTGTCAGCATCATATTTACAACATCACGGGCGGTCGCATTTACAGGGATCAGATATGTATCAGGAAAGAGCAGACCCTCCATGCTATCTCCTGATGGTATTGATTTCAGGATTGGATATTTCGCTGCATCGGGGAATTGGGTTGGATTTTTTGTATAATTCAGGAATTCTTGTGTCTTGAATTCTGGGTAGGCCAGCAGCCCCTAGCCTTTGTGAGATCTGCTCGATACGTAAGCCTTCAGGAATAGATACAATATAGTCGTCAGGCTGAGCATTGAGCAATTGGCTAATGATCGCGTCAATAGTCATGCCTGTGTTCAGATTATATGCGCCAGCCTGTAGATGGGTGTCCAAACCTTTAATTCTCGCCCAGATGCGAAAAGCAAGCGCATTTCGAATTAAGCCCTTTGCCTGCAATTCATCAGCAATCTGGAGCGCAGTATCTCCGCTCTGAACCACAATTGCCACATTTTTGCCTTGATCAGTGTTCGCAGGTTGGAAGATATCCGTAACCATCGTCCACGAAAAGTAGACTCCACTAAATATCAGCAGGCCAAGCAGAAGCACAGCAACAATAGCTCCACGCTGTCCACGTTTTTTCATTATTCAGTGCCTCTCGTTTTACTCACGCGAGCATCCAGGTATTCTTGTAAAATGACAGTCGCTGCAAGAGCATCAACCTCTTGTTTCTTGCGCCGTCGCTTTGATTGATTGGATTTCCTACCACCAGTAGTCTTATAGCGCTTTCCCAGGTCATTATCTCCTCGTTCAAGAAGCAAACGTTCTGCCTCGACTGTTGAAAGACGCTCATCCCAGAATGTGATCGGGACAGTAATATGCTCTTTCAGACGTTCGGCAAAAGCTTGCACCCGTTTACCCTGTGAGTGTATCTCTCCATCCAAACTAATTGGGAGGCCCACAACAAGCCCTTCAGTCTCAGTTTCTTCAATCAGAAGCTGAATGGCATTCCAGGTCTGGGATTCATCACGGGTGACATGCAGCGTCGTATAAGGTGAAGCCAGAAAACCCGTAGCATCGCTAATCGCCACGCCGATTCTAGCCGCTCCAACATCTAACGCCAGCCATCGTGCCATATAGCTCTCCCAAAGCATGCCAATTTCAAAAGGAGATAAACAATACTCACCAAGAAGTAGTTGGACATTCACCACATTTCAAGACATAACAAAGTAAGCTTCAGACCATTCTAACGGAGGAAGGCCTTTTTTGTCCAGATTGTACAACGATTGGGGGATATGCTTTGGATACAATTATCCGTTCGTGACTCCTTTGGCAGGTCCAGGCTCGATCACGATATGAATTTGTCCTGAGCGGAAAGGCATGAAACCGAAGAAAGGTGGAAAGACAACAATGTTAGTATTTACCACTCCTATAATACCAGCCTGTCCATTGTTGATATAACTTTTCGCCTGATCTACGCTCTTACCAGCCAACTGTTGGCTGATCTGTTGCGACGGAACCTGTTGCACAACATGCCCTGACGAGTCAATAACCACTGTCAAGCTTTTTCCATCTTGAGAGGGAGTGCTCTTAGTCACTTTGACTGTGACAGGCAATGATGTCGCAAGTACGGCCGGAGGGTTCATTTTCGAGGCATGTGCTGTAAGCTGCGCTCTCCCCGTCGCCTGTATGGCCGCATTGCGGATGACCAGCACTGACACTTTGGCAGTCAACACACCTGTAAATTTTCCACCTGGCGCGGACTGCCCCTCCGCGGGGGTAGTGACAAAGGTTTCCTGTGGCAGAGGTGTGGCGCTTGTTAGCACATCTGGTACCGGTGTTCCTAGCTTTGTCACCTGGGTGCACAACGTTTTTCAACCAGGCATTGACTTCCTTCTGAATTTGCTGTTGGAGTGTTGCCGCAAGGGCATTCGCATCAGAGCTGGAGACTGCCGGGACGTTCGTTGCTCCACCTCCAGTTGTGGGATTCGCATTCGTGACCGTTAACGTTTGTGGAGTTGGTGGTGTGACTCCCGGATTGCTTTGTGCAATCTTCGCAAGGCTATCAGGAGGGATGATGATGATGCTATTCGCAGGCACATTGCCGGTATCTCCAGGGAGTTGCGCTTGCACCGGTGCAATAGAAGGTATGATATTGCTCGCACCGGGTTGAACAAGTACATCAGCAACGGTTACAAACTGTACAGGTGAAGTGCCAGTAGTAGAGAGCAATGTGGCACTTGGAATATCTAGTTGCTTCGAACCTTTATTAGAAAAAGTAACAATACCCGATGCTACTTGATTGCCTTGCTTGCTTGTGCCGGTGGCCTGTCCTTGCCCTTTAGCTGTTGCTGTATATGTAAGAACCTGTGAAGGAATGGTGTTTTGTTGACCACTCTGCGGATTCAAACTCGCTACATATTGATTAGTGACACTCACCGACTGAGAGGGCACGACAACTGTAACAGTGGCATTCGCGCCAAAATAGATAAACAGCAAGAATGCTATTAACAACACGCCGAGACTGATCGAACTAATAAGCAATATTCTCCTGCCATTGCGATTGGATTTTGATGGCGCCTGCCTGGTTAATGGCGGAGTTGTGACTACTCGACTCTTCTTCGCAGTTACAGGTTTTTTTGTTTGTTGCGTTGGAGGATTGGCCTGGACCCTTCGTGCCTGCGATGATGGCTGGATGATTGGTTGTGGCTCGCGTTTGGCAGCAGCTGCAGAAGTAGATGCACCATTTGGACGCGCCTGTGAAATCGGAGTCACACGTGTCGGTTGATCCTCAATCGAACCTGTAGCTGGCAACAGATGATCTTCATCTCCAAGATCTTCAAACGTTGGTCGCGCTCTTTTCCCCGTGCTACTATTGAGTGGTGTTTCTTGAATATCTGCCGCATTCAGCACATGTTCTTCCGATGCATAAGATTGCCAATCGTCATGAAATTCCCCACCCCCCATATCGCCTAAATCTTCGACCTCCCCCTCATACACATCAGTTGGTACATCAGATATATCGGAGACACCATGATCGAGATCATGTACGAAGGCAGAATTTGTTTGTTCTGGAAAAGCTGTTGGACGATTTTCCTCCAAGTATCCAAAAGAATCGTCTTCTATTCCACCAGACTGAGGAAACTTACTGAATTGTTCTTCGGGGCCACTTGTAGTTTCAGTATGGTCAACTGACTGGGGTTCGTGACTATTTTCAGAGCCTTGCGCTGCTTCACGAATACTACGAGCAACATAGTAATCTACGTAATCTGACGTCAACGAATTAACTTCACCACCCTCCTGGTCTTCCTCATCATAGCGAGGGGAGGGTATCGTTTCGAATGGCACGTCGTAATGAGAGTCGTATGGTACGTCTTCAATCTTAAAATTAGAGGAATTATAGGCATCGGTCTCTCTACCTATGTTTTCGGAGCTATTGAACATGCTGTCACTTTGATCAGAAGAAGTCTGCATTTGCCGTTGGCTAGATTGCAAAGAACGACTGGCCCTGCTCCCATTAGTTCCTTGTCTACGAGAGCCTTGAGAGGTTTTCCCACTTATATCGCTGCGCACAGTCCGATTGGTGGGTCGAGGTCTATCAGTAGAGGGAGATTCGAGCGAATCCGCGATTCGAAACCCGGCAGCCTTGGCAACAGATCGAATTTGTCGATCGGAGCTAATGATCAACACATCCTGCTTCAACTCACGCACGCGAGAGTGAAGCAACCGCCATCCAACGTGGCTACGCAAATGAGTCTGAGGCGGAATCACAAGTATTATTTTTCCGGCATCGGTGTTTTCCAGGCGTTCACGCACATTGGTCATTTCTTCTTCTGGACCAAGATAAATGATCTTTTCGTTAGTCATTCGCCCTTCTCCCCCTACTAGCTGGATTGCTGCAACGACCGGTGATTCTCATGCTGGTTCAACTAGTTAGATATGCATTTGATGAATTACCCGGTAAAGCACCCTCTCTAAAACATTATCCTCGTTTTGCAGTTCAATTGCCTGGTATGCAAGCGCCATTGGTGTAATATCCTGGGCGTTTCTTAAAAGATTATTAGGATCCACTATACTCGTCACCATATTTGGCTGAATGGTTTCAACAATTGGTTGGCGCGAAAATGGAAGTCGTTCTGTCCAGGGAAAATTGTCAAGCTTCTGGCGTAAATCAGGTAGGGCAGAACCTCCACCAACGAGGTAAATCGCCGGGGGCAATAGTTCTCCCTTCGCCAGTTCCTCAATAAGTAATTCAACGCTATCCATCCATATCTGAGCTTCCGAGGCATAGATGTTTTGAATTTCGTCCCGTTCGTTCCCTTTTATGCTCCCGTTGCTATAATTCAACTTCAGTTTTTCTGCTTCTTTGACTGACAAACCTTTGCTTGCTGCCAACCGACGAGTGAACGTACGCCCACCTAATGCAAACATACGAGTCTCTTCGATTCCTCCCTGGCGCACAAGCGCAATGTCGGTTGTACCACCACCAATATCGATAAAGATAGCCCCACTATCAGCACTCGCATTGGCACTTAAACAGCGTGCCAGCGCATACGGCTCTGCGACTATAGTTACTAACGTTAAATCCAACCCTTGCGCAACAGTTTCCAGAGCACCCAATTGCATAAGCGGAGCAAAGGCACTGAAAAGGGTTAATGTAAAATGACGCCCGCGAAAGCCAATTGGATTTGAAACCGCCTGTCCATCGATACGCACCGCAATCACTGCCGCATTCGTTAAGCGCACTTCGATATTCGGATAGCCTGTCTCTGCCGCGATACGCTCTTTCGCAATCTTCAACAGCTTTTGTTGGGCACTTGAAATGATGGCTTCAAGTTCTTCGGGTGTGACGGGTTTAGTGGGCTGCTGTCTCTGTTTAGAAATCGTGATCGAACTTCCCTTGACAAGCTCACCGGCAATGCCAATGACGGTTGAAGGAGCTATGATGCCTCCGGCAGATTGCTCTGCTTTCGTCAAGGCTTCGTTACAATTCGCAATCACACCCGGTATGTCGGTGACGATGCCATCCGACATATGGC
Organism: uncultured Chloroflexia bacterium; assembly: GCA_963702765.1. Taxonomy (GTDB): domain Bacteria; phylum Chloroflexota; class Ktedonobacteria; order Ktedonobacterales; family Ktedonobacteraceae; genus DATMNR01. The sequence continues at coordinate 96,134 of CAVPEB010000008.1, read as the reverse complement.
TATAGCTCTGCTGGTGGCGTCCTGCCCCCAATACCACTCCGACATCATCCTGAACCTCAATGATAATAGCCTTCGCATACGCAGTACCTATATCAAGTGCTGTGAAAACTGACCGAGAATCTTCTCCAACAGAGGAGCGAACGTCAGCACCACGACCCGGGTATCTACCGTCTTCCTGTCGTCCTAATTTTGATAAAAAGTCGAGTAGGGATTGAAAGGGATTACTCATGCATATATGTCTTCCTGGACAGGGTTGATTATGATCTCACTAAAGAAGAGAACGTTCAATTTACTCAACTCGTCGGTTCTTTCATTTTTCAAGCTACTTGAGTACGTTATAGCACGTTGAACGAATGACCGCAAGAGTCACCACTTTCTAGAGCGCTTCACTCACCAGCTTTGCCACACTATCGAGCGCTGCTCCAAGCTCGGTTTTATTTTTGCCTCCGCCCTGTGCCGATTCTGGTCTACCGCCTCCTTTGCCACCAAGGCGTTGACCTACAGCATTCGCAATTTTTCCTGCATGGAGACCATGTTTGGTCAGTTCAGTTGAGACGCTTACTTGAAGACCTATGCGATCCTGGAAGTTACCGGCCAAGACAACGACTCCGGGCGATGCAAGCTTGTGGAGTACCATATCGCCCATTTCTCGCAATACTTTCTCATCTGGCACATTCACACTCGTCGCTACTACAGAAACCCCGGATACTTCCTGAGCTTTATGAGCTAACGCTTCTGTTTGCCGTTGTGCAGCTTCACGATGGAATTGAGCAATCTGACGACGAGCTGCAGCCAATTCTTGCACAAGCTGATCTACCTTAGACTCGAGCATGTCAGGCTGTGTCTGCAACTTAGCGCTGATATTCTCTATCAGAGAACTGCGTTCGCGCAAATACGACTCCGCGCCACGTCCCGTCAAAGCCTCAATGCGACGGATTCCAGCGGCAATACTCGTTTCCTGGATCGTGATATACAAGCCTATTTGACCTGTCGAAGAGCAGTGCGTGCCACCACATAATTCGATGCTTTTTCCCATCGAAACGACACGCACTTCTTCGTCATATTTTTCACCAAAGAGCGCCATTGCGCCAGTCGTTAATGCATCTTGCAAGGCCATGATATTTGTATGAATGGGAAAATCAGCACGAATCCAACGATTAATCTGCTCATCTACAAGCGCTAATTCTTGAGCAGTCAATGCGCGTGGGCAGGCAAAGTCAAAACGCAGACGCTCCGGTTCAACTAATGAACCGCGCTGCTCAACTTGCGGGCCTATGATATCGCGCAGCGCCTTATGCAGAAGGTGTGTGGCGCTATGGTTGCGCATAGTATCTTCACGTCGCGATGCAATTACGTTGGACTGTACGCTATCGCCCACACGCAAGAAGCCTTCGCGGATACGTCCATAATGAACGATCAAACCCTTCAAGGGACGACGGGTATCCTGAACCTGAAAGACTCCCATTGAACCACTGAGATCGCCACGATCACCTATCTGACCACCGCTTTCAGCATAGAATGGGGTGACGTCGAGGATTACAAGAGCATCCTGTGGAGCGCTTATTGTATCTACCTCAATGCCATCGACGACAAGTCCAACGACCTTACTCGTGCTTGTGACACCTTGATAGCCCGCAAATTCAGTTGGCCCAACACGCTGCAGCACCTCTGTCAAAGCAGCATCGTCGCGCATCTGCGTAAATGTACTGGCTGCCCTGCTGCGCTCCTGCTGTTGTTGCATAGATTGCTCGAAGCCGGAGACATCAACGGTAAAGCCCTGTTCGGCGGCAACTTCCTGCGTGAGTTCCAGGGGGAAACCATGGGTATCATACAGTTTAAAAGCATCCGCTCCTGGAATTGCTGTATGGCCGTGTTGCTTCAATTCCACAAGCAAGTTCGCGAGCAAGTTCATGCCTGCATTGAGCGTCTGGCCGAACTTTTTCTCTTCAAGACTCAATATTTCTACAATACGGTCACGCTGCAATCCAAGTTCGACATAGTGTCCACGCATCAGATTAATGACAGTGTCGGCTGCATCTGCTAGAAAAGGTTTATCCAGGCCTAACAATTTACCATGGCGAACTGCACGACGCAGGATGCGGCGAAAAATGTAGCCGCGACCTTCATTACTCGGCAAAACGCCATCGGCGGCTAGAAAGACAAGAGCGCGTGCATGGTCTGCAATCACGCGCAAAGAGGTGTCAATCTTTGTATCATTCCCATAGGTGGTGTTGGCAAGGGAGGCAAAACGATCGATCACGACACGAAATGCGTCCGTATCAAAGACCGACTCTTTGCCCTGTAAGATCATCGTGAGCCGCTCCAGCCCTAAACCCGTATCGATATTTTTCCTGGGCAACGGTGTACGAGAACCATCGAGATCCTGGTAGAATTCCATAAAAACAAGGTTCCAGATCTCCAGGAAGCGCTCGCAATCACACCCGGGTTTGCAATCGGCTCTTCCACAGCCATGCTCGATACCTCGATCGTAATAAATCTCCGAATCTGGGCCACATGGACCTGAGGCTCCCGGAGGACCCCACCAGTTATCCTCAAGCCGCACAATACCGTCATCTGAGATCCCCGCGATTTCGCTCCACCACCTAGGCGCCTCCTTATCTTCTGGATGCACTGTCGGGTGTAATCTTCCGGCAGGCAATTTGACCACCTGTGTTAGAAATTCCCATGCAAATGCAATCGCATCTCGTTTAAAATAGTCACCCACGGAAAAATTGCCCAGCATTTCAAAAAAGGTCAAGGTGCGCTCGTTCCCGACAATGTCGATGTCGGTTGTACGAAAGCATTTTTGTGCGGAGGTCAGCCGTAAAGCTGGAGGCGTCTCCTGGCCCAAAAAGAATGGGATCATCTGTTGCATACCGGCTGTAGTCAGCAGCACAGTAGGGTCACCGGGAATTAATGAAGAACTGGGCATTTTATAATGACCCTTGCTGGCAAAGAAATCCAGGAATAGCTCGCGAACCTGGGTACTTGTAAATTTCATTTCAACTGACACCTTGTCCTCCTCTATATGAAAAGCTGGTGAATACTTGATCTCTTTTAATACGTTCGGATATGTAGCGCATGACACTTTTTTCTAGCGACTGAACTTTCCACTTTCCCCCTCCCAATGCATGGCCTACAGAATAGATAAACATGAATGAAACGTTGTAAAATTTCTTATTAGAAAAGCATGAAGCTCTTCTTAACTATGTCTTGATGTGTCAAATGATTGTAGATATGCAGGGCTATTATATCAAAGGGAGGAATGCATAGCAATGGCAAGAGAGCTTAAGGCATGAATACACCGCACATCATCACAATTCCACAAAGAACGCTGCTCGTTCTCTGTGGACCTGCTGGATCAGGCAAAAGCACATTCGCTGCTCAACGCTTTGCTGAGACAACCATTGTTTCATCTGATCACTGCCGCGCAATGATTTGCGATGACGAGAACAATCAGTCGGTGAACCGTGACACGTTTGAACTCTTCCATCTGATTATCCAAAAGCGCCTTTCACTGGGGCGCTTTACTGTTGCTGATAGTACAGCACTCCACCCAGATGCACGGCGCAAATTGCGAGGCTTATCACGTCAATCTGGCTACTTTGGTTGTTTGCTTATCTTCAACATTCCGCCAGAAATCTGCCTCGAGCGTAATAAGAACAGGCATCGCTTGGTCGAAGAGCGGGTCATTCCTTACCACGCAGGTCTTTTACAACGCGCACTACTTGATACTCCACGAGAAGGGTGGGAGATGATCCATATTTTAGATGAGCTGGATATGGATGTGCGTTTCGAATTAGAGGATACGCAGGGTCCACAACGCATACAGACAATTCTTCCGCCTTTATAAAAAAGAGAGAAAAGAGGCCAGGACAGCGCAAGCGACAAGACATTCCACGTTAACGTGTGTGAACCATCAGGACAGCGCAAGCGCCCCCACACCGCGTCCACACAGCTACTGTCCCTACACTTCCAATTTGCACTTTTTGGAGATACTATATTATACAGGGCGTAATTCATTACGCCTGTTATATATATTGCTATGAATGGGGCGCGCATGTGCGCCCTTCATCTATATTACTTACGAAAGGCCTTCCTAATGGAGACCCAGGTATTCTGGAAACGACCTGATCTGCAATTTCCCACCACATTCAATACCATTTTCTTTGATGTTGATGGCGTTCTTATTAAAACCGTTGACTCGTTTCACGCCACCGACATAGCGACAGCGGAATTTGTTGCCAGTAACATTCATGGTCTTGACTGGGGTCAGAATGAAGGGAAAACACTGGTAACACACGAAGATGTGATCGCCTTCAAACAAGCCGGTGGTTACAACAACGACTGGGATATGTGTTATCTACTGGCAACACTTTGCACGGCCAGATTACGTGAATGGAAAGGCACACCGTTGGAGAGGCGCACTATCAAAGAATGGGCTGCGCTTTCACGGGCCGCCAACGAGAAAGGGCATGGGGGAATTGAGTGGGTCAGGGAGGTCATGCCTGCCTCTTCGCAACTTGATTACAACATGATTGGAGACATTTATCACGAATTTTACTGGGGCGCCGCTGAGATAAAAAAACGCTTTGGGCATGCTCCTCGTTATTTGCCAGACTTTCGTGGTTTTGTGCATAACGAAGAGATGAATTTTACTCCCAATTTCTTCACACATCTTCGTGAAGCGGGTATAGATTACTTAGGCTTGATTACCGGAAGAGTTGGACCAGAGGTAGATATCGCTTTGGAGATGATGGAATCATATACCGGTTCGCGCTGGTGGGATATCGTCATATCGGCCGATATTTGCCCCAAGCCTGATCCACTCGCTTTACAATTAGCTATCAAGGATATGAGTGGAGAGGTTGGTGGAGGCCTGTATATTGGAGATACTGGCGACGATCTGGACCTTGTGCTTAATTACCAGACAATAAAAAAAGAGAACGAGCCAGATATACTCGCAGTCATGCTTGTTCACCCGTTCGAAGAGGCGTTGTATCAGCAGCGTGGAGCTGATTTCATAGTTGGATCAGTCATGGATCTTACACGCTGTTTACCGGATCATATGCGCTACCATGGGTAATATAAGACAGAGTTGAAGACTTCCTTATATAAGAAAATTATTGAATTCGGCTGCAAGTGAACTCAACCACGTATAGCATAGAAGTGGAAATACGATAAAGGCCAGTCTGTTGTAGTGAAAAGCTCTCTTGAGATCGCCATGCGCTATGCACGAGATGGCTTTGACCATTCCGCAACCAGGACACTTAATGCCGAATACATTTCGGAATAAGCAGATTGAGCGTCGCCTTTCAAGCCAGGAAGTGGGAATTGTTATCAACAAGAGGGGAAGCAGGATGTACATTCCTACTTTCCCTAACACAAGTAATACCCTGTTCATACATTTTTTATCAGTGGGAGGCCATTGCTGTCCGTAAAACTACCTGCTGCAATCATAATCAGGTCTATTAGCCACCAGATGCCACAACCTCCAAAAGTAAGAAGTTGGATCACGCCTATTACGGTGTGGCCAGTATAAAAACGATGCACCCCAAATATGCCTACAAATAAACATAACAGGAGAGTAGTTAACCAGTCTTTTTGCATCCCCATTTGTTGATAGGGTTGCTGCATTCCCCATTGTTGTTGTGGATATTGTTGGGGCGGCATATAATACGGCTGTTGCTGGCCCCATTGCGGTTGACCTTCTTGTGGTTGTCCATACTGTTGTTGAGGTTGCCATTGTTGATTATCCATAATTTACCTGCCTACTTTGATGAATACGATGACAATAACAGAAGTGCTAGAAACCTGGCTTATTGTAACAGAAAAGTAGAGGGAAGGTAAGACTAGCTTTTTTCGCGCCCCTGAGCTTCTTCGATTAAAGATATCAGGTATTGTAGCTTCTTTATCGTATGTTCCGCATTGCGCTTATTGCGATCATATCCATCAGGCGCAAGCTGTTGAAACCAGATACGAATATCTTCTTCCGAAATATCGTACCATTTTGCATCCGCTTGTAACCTCAAATACACGCGCATCTGAGGATCCTGTTTTTTGCGTGAAGGCGGCTTTTCCTCTGTGCCCTGGCTCTCACGTTCATCTGCTTCAACTGCTTCCGCGAGTTCAACCGAGGGATGCAATTCGTTATATAAGGCCTCGATTTCTGCGGTGCGAAAGAATGCCTCTCGTCCAACGCCTCGATGGGATTTTAAACGACCATCTTGTATCCATTGATCCAGTGTCACGCGATCAATACCTAATAAACGTGCAGCTTCACCCGCATCTACAAAAGCAAAACGCCCGCTTCCTGGTTTGCTTACCATCCTCACATTCCTTTCCCGGAATCAACTTCATAAAAGAGTAATAATGTGCTGCCATAACGCCGTTCATCGGTTAAGATCAGGCGTGTCAGGGGAACTGCTGCTACTACCGAACGCTCTTTAGGGTGAATCTGGATAATAATCATGCTACTATCTGGCACAAGTCGCGAATGATCAAGCATGAGTAGAGCGCGTGCTGCCATCTCATGATACTGTGGTGGAGCAACATAAATGATATCATACTCACGCTGATGTCCTTTTGGCAGGGTTTGATTCTCAAAACTATACGATTGCAAAAATTTGAATGCATCAGTATGCAAAGTCTCTGCACGATCCCCCAGACCGGTAATTTTCAGGTTTTCTCGCACTAACTTCAGCACGCTATAGTTCATTTCGATAAAAGTCGCGCTCGCTGCGCCTCTACTTAATGCTTCTATGCCGACACTGCCCACACCCGCAAAAAGATCAAGAAAACGAGCATCTTCAACACGAGTTGAGAGGATATCGAAGAGAGCCGTTTTGACACGGTCGATAATAGGACGAGTACCGGGTGTTTTAGGGCCTTTGAGCTTGCGCCCCTTCGCTTCACCTGTCACTACGCGCATGCGATCCCTCCCCATCAATGAGCGCCATAACAGCATCCACTTCTTCTACAAAATAATCTTCCTTGGCCCATGAAATGAGCGCCTCTATCTGGTCAACCTTTAATTTCTTCAAACCGGGCACACCCCATACCTGTTCTATAAGATACTCTAACTGCTGATCGCTGATTTGCTGATTGAGCACATTTTGCAACGCCGTCAATCTTCCCTGGCTGGCGAGTGATGATCCACGCACTTCTTTCAATTCGTCTAACTTGATCCTAGCCATCGCCCTCCGCTCCTCCTCCTCCTCCTCCTCTTTTCTCTTCCTGCAGTTCTTCGTCCTCTTCATCAAATTTATACAATTTTCTCGGTGCTTCCCGTATCATCTCATCATTAATAGGGATAACCGGAATATTGGCAGGGCCATGTAAAACATCTGCCCTGGGACTGGCAGGAGGTTTTGATTGTGATCCTTGCGTTGGAAGCGACTCTTGTGGTCTCACTCGTTCCTCAGCAGGCTTCGATTGAATTGGCGGGGAGACTTTATTCACAACGCCAGTCGAAGGAGTTTCCCTGGAATTACCTTCAACGAGCGGCTGTAACTTCCTCAAAGCATCCCGGTAATTCATGCCATTCAATGTTTTAACATTGAGCAGATCCATTGCTTGTTTCGGCGTTAATCCCCAGGACTCCCGAATTGCCTGCATGAATTGCGAAAGCTTCATATTGCTATTCGCCTCACCCTGAAGATTTGGTGTTACAGGCATACTTACCGTGCCGCTTTGGCGTGCAGGCGCAGTCATAGACTGCTTCTCGTGCAAAGAAAGGGGCTGTGGCGCCTCACGAGTTGGTGTTGGTGTTGGTGTATTTGAACTTGATCCAACAGCAGTAGGAGCTGACGAACTTCGAGCATTTTCTTCATGTGAAGGTGCCTGGTTCGGCCTGATTGTAGCAGGCGCTTGCGTGCGCTGGGGTTCGGGCGGTCGAGTACTGCGCTGCGCGATCTGCGCTGCTCGATATTCAACACGCCTTGTAAGTTGTTCCATTCCGATTTCGGCTTCACGAATCAACTGTTCGCGCAATTCCGCACTTGCTCCTATTGGCACAGGAACACCCATTTCAATGGTATGGGTACGCCCACCAACGCTAAACTGTGTTGTATAACGCAGCCAGATATATGGGTTGCCATCTGTTCCTGTGGGTTTATCCCTACTCGTGTCCATGACTACTCGACCTACCTTCCTGGATAGGAGCTAATTTTGAACATACATATACTATGTGTATGTACATATTATTATATCAAACGTACCATAATTCGTGTCCGTAGGATAGGATGCCCAGTCTACAAACCTTGCCAAAAAGCTCATTGTAGTGTATGGTACATCATAAGGGAACTGTAGCGTCACGAACCTATTTGTATCGTTTCATACTCAAGTATCATGGAAAACAGGGCCTATACCCCGTGAGAAAAGCCATACACATCGAAAACATATTCTTCATACCAAAGATACACTTTATTCAACCCGAGAAAGTTGAGATGCGAGACGTATGATTAGCCCATCCCCAACCCAACAACCACCCGAGCAAACTGCATCAGAAGCCAGAAAAGTTGAATACGCATCAAGACAAAGAGCAGGCCAAACTACTACTGCCCGCTTCTTTAAAGCCATCTTTCGCCCAATTTTCAGAGGCATTTATTATCTCCTGCGAGCCATGAGAAACCACAAACTGGTTACTTTTATCTTGATCGTGCTTCTTCTCGGGAGTGCTATCGGGGCAAACTACGCTCTTACAAGTGAATTACCCTTTGGCATTGGCCATGATCCTTTCAACTTCCATGTAAAAGGCGGCAATGGCGGAGGCGAGCAGGTGCAGAACTGGCTCTACGCGATGCGTGATGGTAATCTCGCAGCACTACAGTTGCTGGACAAAGACATGTCACAACCTCCTAATGTGCAACAACTTGTTGACCAGTTTAGCCAGCCAAAAGGACACCTGACCTGGAAAACCATCAATGTACTTAGCGTGTTCCAAGAATCGGACACTACAATCGATAGCTTTGTAGAAGTAGACCTCTCTGCCACTGGTCCAGCTGGAAATACCAGTGGTTACGCGATCTGGCATTTCGAAACGGTTTCACAAAATGGAGGGGTTCTTATTAATGCCACCCTTGTAGATTTTCGCGCTCCTCTAGGGTAAGAAAAGTAACTGTATGGCCTCTTTATGGGTTCTTGAAATGCAGAAGGGATAGATTGATATGTCAGAAAAAAGCAAAATAGATCGAGAAGAACTGGATAAATCTATCGATCTAGGGATGGATCAATTTGGGCGTTTTGCGAAAAGACGTTGGATCTGGCTCGTTCTCTTTAGTATAGTACTCTGGTATTTCTTCTTCAACATGCTACCACAGCTCAGCGCGCCATCTCCAGGCACAGTCCTGACATACGTCTTCCAAATCGGCTTTGCCGTTATGTTCATCATTATACAATTCGGAGCTCTTTTCTGGTTTCTGGGCCGCCCACGATTGTACTGGGTAATGCCGGGTGAGACGGGTGTCAGCTTCGATGATTATAAAGGAAATCCAGAGGTGTTGGAGGCGGCCAGACGAATCGTATTGTTGTTGCGCGGCACTGATGAATTCAAGCAGATGGGAGGACAGGCTGTACGCGGCCTCTTACTCACAGGTGACCCTGGCACCGGCAAAAGTTATCTGGCGCAATGCATGAGCACTGAAGCCGGAGTTCCCTTTGCCTATGCCAGCGCTGCCAGTTTCCAGGCTATGTTCATTGGCATGAATGTGTTGATGATCAAAAGGCTCTATTCGAAAGCCCGCCGATTAGCTCGTGAGTACGGCGCTTGCGTCGTCTTTATGGATGAAATTGATGCCATCGGTATGTCACGTTCAGCAAGCGCTGGCAGAGGTATGGGCATGGGTATGGGCGGTGGTCTTTTTGGAGCAGGTGGCGGCGGCATGGGTGGACTCAATGAATTGTTGATGCAAATGGACCCGCCGAATATCGAGACTGGCTGGTTTAAGAAAATACTGCGTGTGGTTGGCCTCCATCATAGCCGTGTCCAGAATCAACCGGTTCTCACCGTCGGCGCTACAAATATCCCTGAGTCGCTGGATCCAGCTCTACTACGCCCAGGTCGCTTTGACCGCAAGATTCATGTCGCTCCTCCAACAGACAAGTATCGTGGTGAAGTGATTGAGTATTATCTCAGCAAAGTCACACATGATCCGAACATTTCTATACCGACTTTAGTGGCGCGCATGGTTGCGTATACTCCTGTTGCGATCAAACATGTGATTAATGAGGCTGTCATTATCGCTCACTTCGATGGTCGCGATAGCGTGACTTATCGAGATCTTGTCGAGGCACAAGATGTTCACGAATTTGGTCTGCGTCAACTCGCAGAGCTAACCCCTATTGAACGCAGGCGCCTTGCTTATCATGAGGCAGGACATGCTGTAGCTTGCTACTATCTCATGGATCGCCACTTTCCAGCCTTTGTCACTATACACCAGCATGGTGACCTGGAAGGTGCGGCAGCATTTGCTGCCTGGCGCCAAACGGAGACAATCGTAACCTGGAGTAAGGAAGATGTCCTGGCGCGCATTCAGGTATCCCTGGCCTCTCGTGCTGCCGAGGAATTGTTCCTTGATGTAAACTTGAACGGAGTCACTGGTGACTTCGCCGGCGCAACTGAACTTGCTACACGGTATGTCGGTCTCTATGGCATGGATGGAACACTGACCTCATACCTCCCCATGATGAGCGCTGGTGGAGGGATAGCAGGGGTACCAAAGCTTTCCGAACGTGTTGAAGCTGTTCTTCAATCCCAATTCAAGGCTGTGAAACGTCTTTTTAAAGAACACCGCGAGGCAGTTATGGCTGTAGCTGAAGCCTTGATAGAGCGCGACGAATTGGTTGCGGAAGAGATCAAGCAATTGATCGATGAGGCCGACGCAAAACGTGTTCTCAAAACTGTTCTTGCCGACTTCGATGTCGTCGCCAGCAATGGCAATGGGCACACAAACGGAAAGACAAATGGCTATGCTCTTGTCGGTGAGCATAACACTGGCAATGGCAATGACCAGACGATTATCGATGCACCCAAAACTGATGGAGTTGAGCATTTCTCTCCCATGAGTGAAACAGACATAATGAGAACAAAAGACATTTTTCCCAAAGACGTAGACCCATTTTTCTTTATGGGTGGTTAAATACATGTAAATGACTGGGCACTCCTGCAAGGTGACACCTTGCTGGAGTGCCCAGTCATTTACATGTTCATACGACAAAGAGATACTCATGTTCGCTAGCACTACACAGAACGATATTTCAACTGAAACAACTAAGCCAACTCAACGCTACTCAAATTTGCAAAACATTATCTTTTGGAGCGCAGTGGCGGCTTTGATAATTATAGCCATTGGAATGCGCCTCTATCATCTTGGCGTTCCGTTTGATCGTGATGGATATGATGAAGGAGTATACTGGCAAACCTTGCGTTCTATGAGCGCAGGGAATATACTTTATAAACAAATTTTCTACTCACAGCCTCCATTCTTCATGCTTTCCACATTTCCAGGCTATATTCTCTTCGGCAGTTCACTCTGGTCGGCAAGATTTGCCATTGCATTGGTCTCGCTTATAGGCTTGCCGGGCGCTTTTTTGCTCGGCAAGGCACTGAGTGGTCGTATGGGCGCACTTGCAGCCATGCTTCTCCTCGTCGTCAATCCCCTATATCTTGCGCAATCCCAAACGATCGAAGCAGAAGTTTCATCAACAGCGCTCTCACTTCTTGCAATTGGACTTGCTTACCTCTGGTGGGAACATCCAGAGGGTAGACGAGGTCTTTCCTATGCAGCACTCACGGGTATCGCAATTTCTTTAAGCATCCTGTGTAAATTGCTTAGCGTTTCTGTTTTTGTGCCTGTTGCTTTATTGATGGCGGCACGTCTCTGGCAAATCTGGAATAAGCAACCGGGAACACGTTTAAATGGCTTACTACCGATCGCTGCAGGCGTCACGACTTGTATAGCGACATTTGTGGTATTCCTGCTGCCTTTTAGTAGTTCTTACCAGGCTATGCTACAGGGCGTAATAACTTTTCATAGCACCGCAGCACAGGTCTACAGCTATAGTCAGCAAGCAAATTTTTCGACCATTCAAAATGCTCTTACCTCTCTCCTCACGCTCACAGCTCTATTTGGTACGGTGGCAGCACTCCTACGCCGAGATTGGAGAGTTGTGCCTCTTATTGCCTGGTTTTTCGCGACACTTTATCTGCTCTGGCACCAGGTTCCTCTCTTCCCGCATCACCTGATCGCTCTTACTCCTCCACTTATCGCACTTGCAGTGATGGGTATTGGAAACCAACCCCTGCAGAGCAGAGAAACTTCCAGTAACGTGACGCCAAAAGCGACTCTATACTTGACCTGGATTGCCATTGCACTCATCTTGATTACAGCCGTGTTTAATATCCAGCAAGATAGGGTATACTATCGCACCGCTGTGGCCACAAGCGAAACTGGAATTACCCGGCTCGAATTTAAAGTAGCGACTGATCTACGACTGGCTACAACCCCCAACCAACTGGTTGTTACAGATGCCCAGTTCATTGCAGGTCTTGCAGATCGCTCAACTCCACCTGCTCTTGTAGATACTTCAGCCGTGCGTATAACTTCAAACTATCTCACGCTTTCGCAGCTTGAGAACGCGACCTCACAACCACAAGTACATGCTGTGCTTTTTTTTACTGGACGATTTTACCTGCCAAATGTAGCCAGGTATCACTCCTGGGTCGCCCAGCACTTTCATCTGCTGCACAACTATGGTGCAGGAAGAGAATTATGGGTACGCTGAGATATAGCTAAACAAAGGAAACGAGGAAATATATGCAGAAAAAGAAAACCTTCAGCACCATGGAGATCATCTTACTAGGGGTCGTGATAGGCTCACTTCTACTATCTTTCTTGCAGACCTGGCGCGAAGAACACTCATAAAAAGCATTATCTTAACCTGAAATTGGTACTGATAGCCATAAATAGCATATCTGAGCCTGAAAAGTGAAGATTTTATTTTGAGACACGTTATACTTAATTGAAGTTCATAAGATTTTTCTCTGGCCTAGCTATATCTTCTCTTGTTACTGAAAATGGTGATTCCAGGAAGCAGGTATATTGGTTTGAAATCCCAGTTTGTGAAAATAAATGCTCTACAGGGTAAAAGCAATCAGTCAGAAAAGCCACAGTTTCCTAATGGAGGATCAGGAAAGGAAACGCAATCAAGCGTCCAATTTGATCAATCCTATACAGGAAAAACTTCGTTCGGCCAGCCAACTCATGCTCCTGGTAATGGGTTTCAAGATCATAGGAATGCTCAAAATTTCCGCGCTCCTGACCCTGGCACTAGCTCAAGGTGGAGATCAGTCGCAGAACAAAGCACCTTAAAACAACAGGCGATGGTCAGGACAATAACAGATCCTGCGCGTAAGCTTTACAGCGCCCAGGCACATATGCTCGCATATGGTCAGATGCCAATATCACCGTATCAATCAGGGATAACTCCTTTCGCAGCAGTGAACGCTCCATCACAAACATGGCAGGCACCACAGTCTCCTTCACTACCATATCCTGGCATGCAGCAACTCTCACCTGTCAATGGCTCGACCCCTCAGTCTCAACCCTTGACGAACCCATTGCCCGGATCAATGCCAATGAGCTACCAGGGAGCAGGGGGATATCCACCTGGATATGGTTCATTCCCTCCTGGCACAGACAACCATGGCAATAATCGTAACAAGAGACGCTTCCCAATGTGGGCCAGGATTACTGTATCGGTTTTCTTACTGCTGCTCATTGTCGCCGGAGGCGCAGGTGGCTATTATTATTACAATTTTTCTGCTCCTGTCAGCCAGATAGTAGGACAACAGGTGACACGTCTTAAAGGAGATGAGGATCCAAACGCGAATCGCAATGGAGCGGATATTTTAAGTGGGCCTCGCATCAATATTCTTTTACTCGGTAGCGATACAGACCAAAAATTTACCAATGCTGATGGTAGTCATAACTACCTGGCGCAGTCAGACATTGTCGTTACCATTGATCCTGCTACCAAGACAGTTGGCATGCTTTCAATTCCGCGCGACTTCTGGATTAATGTACCTGGAAGTGGTATGCATAAGCTTGACGAAGCCTATTCGCTTGGCGGTCCCGCAATTGGTACGGGGGCTTATAGCCCTGGTGGTGTTGCGCTCAGCCGCCTCACGATATTCCAGGATTTCGGCATTCCTATCAACTACTATGCCTGGGTCGGCCTGGACGGCTTTGTCAAAGTGATTGACACTGTTGGTGGTGTCGATGTTGATGTATTGCACCCGATTACCGATGACAATTATCCAGATGATGTTGGCAATAATACTGGTGACCTTTATGCCTATAAACGTCTCTACATTTCGCCTGGGCCACAGCATCTCTCGGGTCCAGAGGCTCTTGAGTACGTGCGTTCTCGGCATGCAGACCTCGTTGGTGACTTTGGTCGATCTGCACGCCAGCAACAGGTACTAAGCGCACTTAAAACGAAGCTGAATAATCCAGATATTGTAAGTAAGCTGCCAGAAATCGCAAACGATCTGAACGGCTATGTTAAAACGGATATGCAGTTGAGCGACGTGTTCAAGTTAATGAATTTTGCGCGCAGTATGAACTCAAATTCAATCAATCGTATTATTCTAGGTCCTCCTTATTCGGTGGATGGCAACACCACAGATGGTCAATCTGTCGTTTTCCCAAATTGTGGTAAAATTGTACCTGCAATAGCGCAGATGTTTGCACTTGGAAATAAGGCAACCTGTAATATTCAAGCAAATAGTGGTAATAATACGCTCGCGTCAGCTTTACAGTCCTCATCTACAAACGATAGCCATGCTAACACCAGTGGCTTACAAACGATGAGCCAGATGGCAAGCGCCAGCACATTGAATCTTAGTGGAGGCAACGACAACTTATCAGGTTTTCACAGCTTGCTCGACTTGATGTTTATGGTTGCGTTGGAATCTCCGCAAGCGATGCAAGCCTAAGATAATGAGAAAAAACCCATGAAACGATATACTCCCTGGAGTTCACTTTTATTAATGCTCTCTCTGGCGTTCATCCTGCAAGGTTGCCTTGGTATCGGTGGAAATACAACTCCAAACGGAACAACCATTACTACCAACTCAAGTGGCAACCAGGTTGGTGTTGTGAAAAATCTCTTCAAAGGCAAAATCTACTTCACCATCGATCACAATCTATGGGTAACCGATGGCAAAAATAACACACGCGAAATTCTGGCTGGCGGAAACATCTCTGATCCTGCTGTCTCTCCAAATGGCAAATGGATCGCAGTCAGCATGAGCTTCAAAAATTCATCCGATATTGACTACATCCCTATAAATGGAGGGACCCGACACACTCTGCTCTCAGGCGGCGGCAGTTTTTACAATGATAGTGGATTTATCAAAAGCTCCAGCCACTGGTTTGTGCAGCCTGCATGGTCACTTGATAGCACACATGTCCTTTTTCTGAGTGATATTGAAAAAGAAGATTGGTACACTGCTACCGGGATCAACGCTCCACTATTGGATTTACAAGTATTCTCAATCCCTT
This sequence comes from uncultured Chloroflexia bacterium, assembly GCA_963702765.1. Lineage (GTDB taxonomy): Bacteria > Chloroflexota > Ktedonobacteria > Ktedonobacterales > Ktedonobacteraceae > DATMNR01. Next base: position 80,568 of record CAVPEB010000008.1, on the reverse strand, counting down.
TCAATAATACATCATCGAAACCACAGGATGTTGCTTACGCCAGCTTTGGGGACGGGGGCGACCGCGATCCAAGCTTTCGTCCGGGCCATCCCAAATGAAATCGTGTACACGCACTATGCATATGATACTGCAACTCACACCCAGCAAGTCATCCAATTATTTCTTGAAGATGCCAATGCCATCGCAAATCATCCAGGAGTATATCACCCTGGACTACCAGGCTACGATCCAGGCATTGCAATTACTGATCCAAAGGATCAGAATATACAGCCGGCATTTTCACCAGATGGCAACTCAATTGTGTACGTGAGACGTGAAACTCCCACTCAAATGGGACTGTATATCATGCCTGTGCCGGAAGGAGTGATCTCTAACCCCAATGATCCAAAGGTCGAGCAACAGGCCCTGGTGCCTTACAAAAAGTCTTCACATATTCTGAGTGGACTCTATGTTTCGCAGCCTGTGTGGTCTCCAGACGGGAAACAAATTGCGTACATTTCGTACAACAATAATGAGTTTGATCTCTGGCTGGCAAATATCGTTATCAATGCAAAAACAGGCCGGTATAGTTTGCAGGGCAGCCCTGTCCAATTGACGACAGGCGGCATTGATGGGAACTCTCGTCCTTTCTGGACTCCCTGACATCATACATGGTATAGTGGACTTCGTTACTATTACGGCTTCTTGAATTTTGAGGTCTGACATTTCTTGAATGAGTTTTGGAGTATCTTAGATTGATACTCGTTTGAGGTAACACATTGACTCAGTTTGAAGGTATGCTTATTGCCGGACGCTACGAAGTCCGTGAACATATTGCCACAGGTGGAATGGCTAGTGTATTCAAAACATGGGATCACCGTGTCGAGCGGCTGGTTGCCATGAAAGTACTGCGCTCATTAGATAAAAATGACCTGCGCGCGGTCGAACGTTTCCGCCGCGAAGCCCGAGCGGCTGCGGCGCTAGCCCATCCTAACGCTGTTACTATCTATGATTTTATTGAAGAACTTAGTCAATACTTTCTTGTAATGGAATACATCCATGGGCCTACATTGAAGAAGGAAATTATAGATCGCCGGCACTTGCACGCGCTTGAAACCTTGGAAATTGCGGCTCAGGTATGCGCAGTGTTGCAAGTAGCTCATACGCGTGGCTTTATTCACCGGGATATTAAGCCCCAAAATATTATGTTAGTGTCCACGCAAGAATCCACATCAGGGGCAAATAGTCTTCTTGTCAAACTTACTGATTTTGGTATCGTTCGTGTGGCAGAAGATGCTGGATTAACCAACAGCGGGATTGTGCTAGGCACAGCTGATTATCTTTCTCCTGAACAAGCTCGTGGGGAAAAGCTGACAGCTTCTTCTGATCTCTACTCACTTGGAGTTGTGATGTTTGAGATGCTGGCTGGACGGCCTCCATTTATTGGCCCCACCGCTGTGTCTATTGCCATGCAGCATGCATCGACCTACCCACCATCTATACGACAGTTTAATCCTAATGTACCACCAGCATTGGAGAAGATTGTGGTAAAAGTGTTAGAGAAAGAACCAGGAGATCGTTTTCTCTCGGCTGCTGAAATGCAACAGGCGCTTCGTCAATGCGCGAAAGACCTGCGGCAACAAGCCCGCCAGAATCAGACCATACCATCGCCTCAGTTGGCTCCGCGCACCTACCCATTAGGCGCTGGCAGTCAGGGACAGTTCAACCCACCAGGGTATGGACACCATTAATTATTACTGTTACAATGCATTTCTCTGAAAATTGAGAGGCATATTCAAATCTTTTTTACTGATCGTCACCTATGTTCACGCAAGGAAATTTCTTATGCAACGTACAAAAATTTCTACCCCAAATGCTCCCGCCGCAATTGGACCATACAACCAGGGTATACGTTATGGTCAACTCGTGTATACCTCAGGCCAAATTGCTCTTGACCCTGCAACGGGAAAGCTTGTCGGTGATGATGTCGAATCTCAAACGCATCGCGTTCTACAAAACCTGCAGGCTGTATTGAATAGCGCCGGAACATCTCTTGCAAGTGTCATTAAAACCACTGTATTTCTGACTCGCATGAGCGATTTTCAAGCTATGAATGCTGTTTATGCAACGTATTTTGATGGATCTGACAGTCTGATGCCTGCTCGAACAACAGTTGCTGTGGCCGAATTGCCGCGCAATGCACTGGTTGAGATCGAATGTATAGCCCTCGTTGAAAACTAACATGGGGAGTATTGCAGTGAACGTTGCTACTATCTGGCGTACCACGCTCGAAAGGCTTGAAACAGCTCCCATTGATGCAGTTTGTAAAGCGTGGCTTCTCTCGGCTAATTTAAGTAATGCTTCATATAACGGTATGGATGATTTCGATGTAGATGTCCTGACTGACGACGAATCGCTCTATTTCACTCTACAGGTTCCCAGTACACTTGCCAAAGATGTTATCAATACGCGTTGGCGCCGCTCCATTGAGGATATACTGGCCGATGTCACTGGTCAGCCTGTCACGATTGCAGTTACGAATACTCTCGAGGATTTGGGGTTACCTCCAAGAGATATGAACAACAGGTTCACTTCGCCACGTCATAATCAAACCAACGATTATGCATACTATGATTTTCCGACGAGATCCTCTCTACAACGTGATGTACAAGATCTCCAATATACAAACATGGATTCAATCGAGCGCTCTAGCGAAGGATGGGACAATGAGCAGCGCACTAATATACTGCTTCATAATCGTCTTAATCCGCGCTACACTTTTGATGCTTTTATCGTTGGTAACAGTAACCGTCTTGCGCATGCAGCATCTCTCGCGGTAGCAGAGGCTCCTGGTGAGTCATACAATCCCCTGTTTCTTTATGGCGGCGTAGGGTTGGGTAAAACACACCTGCTGCACGCAATCGGACACCAGGGTGTAGAGACAGGCCTCGCAGTTCTTTATGTTTCTTCTGAACAGTTTACAAATGAGATTATTAATGCTATCCGTTACCGTACTACAGAGGAGTTTCGGGCTAAATATCGCTCTGTGGATATCTTGCTCGTAGACGATATTCAATTTATCGCTGGCAAAGAATTTACTGAGGAAGAATTTTTCCATACTTTCAATAGTCTTTATGAAATGAGTAAACAGATTGTGATCTGTAGCGATCGACCTCCCAAAGCAATTGTTAGCCTTGAAGAACGCCTGCGCTCGCGTTTTGAGTGGGGACTGATTGCTGATATCCAGCCGCCTGATCTGGAAACACGCATGGCCATTTTGCGAGTTAAGGCTGATGCATTGCGTTATCAGGTTCCCGATGACATCATTGCGTATATTGCTGGTCGCGTCCAGACCAACATTCGTGAATTGGAAGGCTGTCTGAACCGCTTGATGGCTTACCAGCAGTTACATCAAACCGATCTGACGATGGAAGTTGCGCGTGCTGCTATGTCGTCGCTTGGCAACGATAGCAAAGAGTCGCATTTGAACATTCAACAAATAGCTCAGGCTGTAGCTGAGTACTATCACATCTCCCTCGAATCCATGTGTGGTAAGCAGCGAGACAAACATATTGTCATGCCTCGTCAGATTGCTATGTACTTGATGCGCCAGGAGACTCAGGCCTCTTTGTTGGAAATTGGTCAACTGTTTGGTGGGCGAGACCATAGTACAGTGCTACATGCATGTGAAAAAATCGATCGAGCGGTGAATATCAATCCAGCATTACGCCGCGAGATCGTCGCTATCCGTGAGCAATTGTTACGCGAATAATTCATTAGGGAGTTCTATGTTACCGTATTCAGCCTATTTGATTGATCTCGATGGAGTAATATATCGAGGTAACGAATTGTTGCCGGGCGCAAAAGAATGTATCGATTGGCTTGAGGCGCATCACAAAAAATACCTTTTCCTGACGAATAATTCTTTCGCGACAGGCACTCAGGTTCGTGCAAAGCTTGAACGCCTGGGTATTGCAACCGATAATGCGCACCTGCTTACAGCGGGCCAAGCCGCAGTACAAAACATTGCCCGCCGCATACCTCAAGGAGTGGTATACGTCGTGGGTGAACAGCCCCTTATCGACCTCGTTGAGTCACATGGCTTGAAAGCGGCGAGCGTTGATGCTCAGCAAGCTGATGCTGTTCTCGTTGGACTCGACCGCAACTTCGATTATGCCGTTATGACACACGCAATGCAAGCTGTTCGTTCAGGCGCTCTATTTGTCACAATCAATCGAGACCCCGTTTTGCCAATTGCCGGTGGTTTCATTCCTGGCTGTGGCGCTCTGGCAGCAGCAATTGAAACGGCAAGTGGAGTGACCCCGGAAGTTGTAGGTAAACCTGAGCCAATGTTGCTCCAGGAAGCTATGCATATGCTAAGCAGCCAACCAGACGAGACAGTGATGGTTGGCGATGGCTTGCAAGTGGATATTCTAGCCGGTCGAAATGCAGGTACGCATACGTTGTTAGTACTTTCCGGCAGCAGTTCGCGCGAAGATCTTGAAAAATCTTCCATCAAGCCTGATCATGTCTACATAGATCTGGCTGATCTGATGAAAGAGCTAACAAAGGAAAGCACCTCATCTTAATTACCTCTCTAGAACCTTCTGCGACTCTTTCATTTCGTCAGCATTCTGTTTTGAAATATACTTATCAGCATGTCCAAGAGCAGTAAATGAAAAACCGAACGATATCAGGAATATCAACGCCCCAATCACACCATATACCAGCGCGACATTTTGTGTCCACGAGATTGCGAAACCTCCAAGTAAGCTTCCCAATGGAATAGCAGACCAGGCAATCACACTGGCAATACTCATTACTCTCCCTAATAAATGATTTGGGACAATTGTCTGCCGCAAGCTGCTTGTATTTATATTAAAGAGGATACCTAAACCTCCGATCAGAGTCCACAGTACAACAGCCGCCCAATACATGTGCATAAGGGAAAAAATGACAGTTAGTATCCCCTCCAACATCAACGCACCCAATGCCACTGTACTGAAACTCCAATGTTTACGTAACGGTCCCGCCGCTAATGCCAGTATGACAACCCCAAGACTTCCTGCTGAGTACAGCAGACTTGCCTGGAAATCAGTTGCCTGCAGTTGCGATTTAGCAAAAAAGATCAGTTGCGCATATGCCGTTGAACCAACAAAGTTTACCAGTGCCATCATGATCGAGATATTGCGCAATACTGGATTACTGAACACATAACGCAGCCCTTCAACCACATCGCTACGTATACTGGTAGGAGCGCGTTTCTCACCCTTGTTGAAACTGATACTGATAAGTGCAAGGGAGAATGATGATGCCAGAAATGAAAGAGAATCAAACAATAAAAGGGTAGACAGAGGCATTAACGTGACAAGAACACCAGCTAGTAATGGACCAACGATACTTGCACCGGAATAACTTGCTTGAATTCGTCCATTTGCTGTGACCAGATCATCTTGATTAACCAGACTAGGGATAGCAGCGAACTCTCCAGCTTCGAAGCAAATCGTCAATGTGGCGTGAATAAACGCTACAATGTAAATCCACCAGATAGTAAGTAAGCCGAAGGCAAATAGTAAGGGTATCGTAACTATAATGAGAGCGCGACCAATATCAGTGCCTATCATCATGCGCTTACGATTTACGCGATCTGCCCAGGCACCTAATATCAGCCCGAAGAGCAGATAAGGCAAAAAGGTGGCGGCAGAAGCAATTCCCAGGTCGAGCGCAGAGCCACTGATTTTATAGACTAACAAAGGCAGTGCAAAGAGGGTTATAGAGCTGCCAAGGTTTGAGATAGTCTGACCTGTCCAGTATTTCCAAAAGTCACTACTGAACTTTCTCACTTGTTTCCGCGAAATGGCGTTATTTTGCATTATAAGCTCCTTTGCAATATTAGCCAGTTCGAAACTATCGTTCTCCGAGCAAAAACTGCCTACATGTGGCTTTTCATGCCATCCTACATCAGGAGTTTCCTCATGGTTTGCCTGTATCTGTCGATTCTACAGGTGGAAGCGCAGTAAGATCTTGCATATATGCAGGCGACATGAACATTGAGACAAGCACTCCGTATACCTTACCTTCAGGTTCAGGTGTTTCAAGCAAAATATCATCTACCAGTGCCTGGATGCGCTTAGAATAGTACTCAGCACGCTCTGGCGAAAGGCGCACATGTGGAAATGACGCACATTGATGAACATCTACATCTTCATTTGTTTCTGCTTCAGCTTGTTCTTCATATGCCTTCGCCATAATATCGAGGTTTATTGATGTATTGCCTGTTACTTCACGTGGTAGATCATACTTGAAGATACGAGCTGTGCGTGTATAATAATTCGCAACGATCCCACGTATCAGGCGACGAGTGACAATCTTTGCTAATCCTGCCGCCTCGAGAACATGCAAGTGATGACCAATTGCACCAGGGCTGGCTTGAAGACTGTCCGCAATCTGTTTGGCTGTCGCCGGTTGGTTCTGAATAATGCCCAATATACGAGACCGTATAGGATCACTGATGGCTTTGAACTGCTGCAAGGTATTGATGACAATGTAAACAGGCAGATCGGGCATTGTTACAGGTATATCACCGGCTAAAACTGGAATTGAGTCGATATCATCTTTAGTTTGCAATACATTCACCTGCCTCTTGTATCATGGAAAATAACATAATATGAGCCAGATATATACTATGTTCAATAATTTTTTATACGTACTATATTTTTAGCATATTAAATTGAAGGTGTCAACCTTTTATCACTAGAAAGGGCTCCCAACAGAATATTCTCTTCCGCATCGGTTCGCAAACAAGCCAGATATACAGAAGGATTCTGATTAGTGAGAAGCCCTATTTTACTATGGAAAGTAAAATATCAGTGTCAAATTCGAGTTGGAGGTTTCAGGCCAAATGATGGATGACTACCGCATGAGCATTTTGAATGCAAGGTGTCGACTTTTATGCTGCCCAAAGACGAGCGCAAACCAGAGGCTTCCGATACTATCCACCAGCGATGTTTGCTCGATACCGCCAAGATATATGGGCCTCAAGCCAACATCTGAAATGAGCTGCTCCGCAATCTTTTGAGACTCACCTTCAGGACCACAGTAAAACAAATCAGCCTGTACACCATCGAATAGTGGATCAGCAAAGTTTTCCCAACCAAGTGTGTTGAATGCGCGATAGATTTGCGCGTGTGGTGTATACTTCTGGAACGTTACCAGGCTGTTCATAGGGCCACCTCCCAGGCGATTAGCAGTATCTATAATGACCTTGCCATCGAGTTGGGCTGCATGGGTTATAATCGATGATTCCATTGCGGTGCCAGGTAGAGCCATTACAACGACATCAGCTTCATGCGCAAGTGCCTCGGAGGCTGTGGCAACAATTACACTCGCACCCAGCTCGGCACGCAATTCAGTTCCATGTTTACCTTCAGGGTTATTTACTCCAAAAATAACCTGGTGCATTGCAGCATGCCATTTTCGCCCAAGTGTGCCGCCGATATTACCTGCACCCAGGATAGTGATTGTCAATTTGTTTGCTGTCATGCTATTTCTCCTAATGATGAGATTTGAATACTTAAATTCAAATCTCAATATCGCTTGTACTTTGTAGTAGTATATGCTATGAAATCCTTCTGAACCAGAACTATTATATCTGCTTTCTCCGGCCAGGCCAGGAGGGTCGCGACAGTAAAGGAGGGCGTGAGAAGCGGAAATTCTGGATCGATTTGGATGACTGTTGCTCTGTTTCTTTTGGACGTGCCATCAACCAGGTCGCAGTAAAGAACAATGTCCATCCCCATATGAGCAGAGGTAAGCCTATTGTCACAAGTGCCAGGTTTGGCCATACCTTTGGCCAGAGCAGGAAGTAGTATTCCAAAGCAGCACCCACCGTAAGCAATATCGCGAGTAGGATAGTATAACGACTCGTGCTGACAATTGCCAGAGCCAGAGGCAGTAGCATGAACCATGGCCAATGAACAGGTAACAGTACAGTCAAAGCAAGAAATATCCAACTGCTGAAAAGCAAAATCAGTTCTAAGGTATCAGCAAGCCATAAACCAAATAACAGGAGGCTTCCGATTGTAATCCCTGCAATAATTGTCCAATGATACGGGGCTGCAAACCATGACAAAAACAGAGGAAACCCCATGGGAAGATAGAGGATCGCTGCATCCAGTGAATGAATTGCATTTCCTTCTAAGAAAGTCCCTTCCACATTCGACATAATACCAGTAAATCCCCATCCCCGCATGTATGGTGCAAAAGCCAGAACCACTATTGCCGCAGAAAGACTGATTAGTGTAAACCACCACAAGAACCGCCTTCCACCTCGCATTACTCGAGTTTCCTTCCAGAGTAACTTCAAGAACAGGGGCAAAAGTAGAAGACAAAATACATTGAGGAGGACCGCAAGTAGCATAAAAACCCAACTTGCCAAAAATGAACGGCGTTGGAAGAAAAGCGCACCTAGCAATAAAAAGGCAATGACTACTACTTCGTAATGCACCTCACTTACGCCCAGCAGAAGCACCAGGGGATTCCACGCGAATAAGATTACTCCAGAAATACGTATCTCTGGTTTAAGTTTAGCAAGGATTGCCCAGATTAACATCGTATTCGCCACATAAAAAATGAAGCCAAGCAAGCGAAATCCAAACAGAATGTTCACCACACTCGCACGCGCTACTAACACAACTGGCACGGTCATATCTATCCAGAGAGGTCCGTAATGAGCAATCCCCAACCCTTTTTCCTGAATGAATGTGTGGAAAAGATAGGTTGCATTCGTTGTCGGATTCACTACAAATGGATTGATGTTAAAGATTGATGCCATGCGCCCATACGTTGCATAGAGAAAAATATCTTGTGACATCACCGCAGGAGCAAAAATAAAGATGACACCAAAAACTCCCGTTAGAATACATACTGTCCAGAAAAGCAACGATCGATCTTTCGGAGTGAGCCGCTCACGCATTACCCTGGTGGCTACACGAGAAGCAAAGAAAACCAATGCAAAAGCCAGCACAAACAATACCAGCAGCAAATTAGCATACCCGTTCACAGATGTTGTTGGTGAAGCTCTATTACTTAGATCAAATATTGGGATATGCTTCAGACCCTGAACGAGATAGGATGCCCAGGATGTCCAAAACAGATGCGGCAGCCAGGGAAACTTCACATAGTAGGCCTGGTTAAGAGGTTTGTTACCCAACGCTGCAAACAAAGGATACATAGCGAGATAGAGCAAGATGAGCAGAAGACCTGCACCAAGCAGTTTAAATGCAGCTTGCCTTGCATACCGTGGCTGCTTTTTACCTCTGGGAGATTGTGGCAAAGTAGAACCTTGTTGCTGCACTTTAACAGAAGCCGTTGGGAGAGTCACTCCTGGTAACGCAGGTTGGGTTCTATGTGCGCGCATAGATCGCGCTCTATCTTCACTGGTTCGCCGTTGCATAGCTCCACCGTTTATCATGAATAGCCAGGTGCTACATAAAGTATGTAGTGAGATATTGAACACTGTCAATGAATGCGACGAAACACTACAGCTATCCGTTACAAATAACGCACTCCAGTGTGATTTCCGCTTTTCCACTTTTCACATGTATTAAAAGAATGTAAAGTTGAAGGCCTTATGTCATCTTCTATTGTCAGAAATAGTGAACAATGTTATAATAGCGAGGTGCTTTCACCCCAGATAACTTGTTCTGGTTTTCGGGTGCAAAATGCATCTCCCGAAAGGAGTGCAAGCATATGTAAATCGAAGGCAATGTCGCAACCTGATTTAGACTAGTTAGCGGCAATCAGTTTTTGTGTCGATGTAGTATCGATGCTCCACCTGCTCTGGCAGTTACGGCTTTTTGCTTGAACGTAATGCGTCCAGATGCATACCCAATGGAAGGAGGTGGCTTCGTGAGGCGTGACTATGAACTAGGCTTCATTCTCAACCCCGAAGTCAGCGAAGAGCAGACAAGCGCAATCCTAGAGCGCATTGAGAAGATCGTCAATAACTATGACGGTCAGGTCGTCAAAGTAAATCAGTGGGGGCGCCGCCGTCTGGCATACCCTATTGAACATCATCGCGACGGCTATTACGTGTTTATCGATATGATCTTGACCCCTGAGACCGTACTTGAACTCGATCGAACCCTCAAGGTTTCTGAGGAAGTAATGCGACACCTGGTCAAGAGGCGCGATCCTAAAGCAGTGCAGAAGGAGCGCGAAGAACGAGAAGAGCGCGAGGCTCGTGCCGCCGCTGCTGCAAGTCAAGCCCAGGCTACTATAACTGCTGAGCCAGAAGCTGCAGAAGAAGCGCAGGTACCAGTTGAAATAGTCGCTGAACCAGAAGAGGAAGTACTCGTCAGTGAAGAGGAGCCAATCGTGCTCTCACCTGAAGAGATTGAGTATGTTCCACCCGCAATTGAAGAAGAAGAAACTATCGAAGCGTAGTGAGGATTCTTTCGGGTAGTTCGTCAACCGGTCTCAAATGAGGAGTTATCTAAAGCGTTATATACGCTGAAAGGATATTGACAGACAATGCTAAACAAAATCATGCTCATCGGGAATCTGGGAAGAGATCCCGAATTGAATGTCACAGCAGAAGGCACTCCTGTTACTAAGTTCAGCCTAGCTGTAAGCCGAAAAAAACTAGCAGTGGAGAAAAGAAGAGACCGAGTGGTTTAACATTGTTGCATGGCGCCAGCTCGCAGAAACTCTGCGAACGCTATCTGCACAAAGGCTCTAAAGTCTATATAGAGGGCCGCCTGACGCAGCGCAAGTATACTGACAGAGAAGGCGTACAACGTACAGCAGTCGATGTCATCGCCAACGATATGGAGATGCTTAACTCCAAGGCTGCATCTAGCAGTTCAGAGAGCTATTCAGCAGTAGGTGCAGGTGACAGCAACGATCCCTTTCTTCCCGACTACCCGGACGACTTATCCTAAAGATCCAGAAGAAATTCCTTTCTAATGCCGAGAGCAAAAGAGGGATATAGAGGAGAATAGTCCGTGCAAAGACGATCTGAATCAGGCCCGCGTCGCGAGCGACCGGGCGGGCGTGGAGAGCGAACTTCTCGCCGTAAAATATGCCAGTTTTGTCACGATCATGTGCGTGAAATTGATTATAAAGACGCGAACCGTTTTATGAAACGGTATATCTCTGATCGTGGTAAAATTGAACCTCGTCGAAAGACAGGTACTTGCGCTAAGCACCAGAGACGTCTCAGCGTAGCTATCAAGCAAGCGAGACTCATGGCCCTGCTACCCTACACGGCAGAGCATATACGCGGCATGTAGAGCTTGACTCTTATTGCACTACACAGCGAAGATCATGTGATGCTTCAAGTCAGAAAAGTAGCACACAATTTGTCTTTGCTGTGTTTGTGCGTTATGTGAACCAACACCAGTGTCCTTTGGCAAGAGGGAAGAAAAATGACAAGTCAGACTGAACAGCCGGTAAAACGGCCGGTAAAGCAGAGAACGACGCGTTCTTCGAAACCTAAGAAATATTATAAACAGACAGCGCACGTAGAAGCCCGACGAGACGGTAAACCCCTCATTTTTGGATGGGGAAAACATCTTTCTCATGCAGAAAAGGTGAAAATTCAGCGTCGCGCTACCTGGACTATGGCAGGCATTTTTGGTTTCCTTATCATTGGAACAATCCTTGCCTTCTGGATAAGTATCAACATCATCATCCCTGGAAAGCCTATTACAAGCGTCAATGGACACCAGATTCCCCAATCGCAATATCGCAAAATGGTGGCAGTGAAGACTCAACTTGTATACAATAGCATCTATGGGAATCAAGGCCTTGTAGCACAAGCCAATGATCTGACTAAACAGGATGCAGTGCAACTAAAGACAATAAATGACCTCACCCAGCAGGTTGATACCTTAAACAAGGAGATCAAAGCTTTACCGGCTGGGCCATCTCAACAACGTACAAATCTTGAGAATCAGCTTCAATCCACAAAAAAACAATTAACTGACGCTCAGGCTACCCATCAAAAACTCACGGGCCAAATTGCCAATTTAAACCAGAATACAATACCACTGGCAAAGCAGTCCTTCACCCAATCGCAAGTTGCCAACGATAGTGTGTCCTGGCTACAAGATGACGAGCTTATCCGTGAGTGGCTTACCTTACAAAGCCCTGAAGTTCAGAATAAGGTAAATCCAACAGATGCTCAGGTGAACAAAGCTCTAAATGACTTGAAAGCAACCCTACCAGCTACTACCAGTTATAACTCCTTTCTCAACCAGATGGGAATTTCTAATGATGATGTCGTGAGCATGCTTACCCTAAAAGTGCGTCGCGATAACATGCAGACCTATCTTGCATCGACGATCGTTTCACCCGCATACCAGATTCTGTCTCGAACAATTACAGTTGATACTGAGGCAGCAGCTAATCAGATACTCCACGATCTCAAAAATGGGGGAGATTTCGGTAAGATTGCGAGCAAGCAATCGAAGGATACAACGACAGCTAGCAGTGGCGGGAGCCAGGGCTGGTTAGCTCGTGGTCAATATGCATTGAATCAGAATGCCGCAGTTGTGGAGAACTGGCTATTCGATCCAGCTCGTTACATTTACGAAGTAAGTCCTGTTTTGAAAGAAAACGGATCTTACCATATCGCACAGATCATGAGTATTGATCCATCGCGTCCTATTGATCCGAGCATGTTACAAACGCTCCAATATAATGCCCTTTCAAACTGGATCCTGGAACAACAAGCTTTACCAACCACAACGATTACGCCCGTAGATCAAAATATGTTGCTCGATTCTATGAATTTGCCACCAACATCAATATTGCCCGTTGGAGCGCCTTCAAGTGGCCAAAGTGTACCTGGTAGTGTACCGGCTGCTGCACCCTAAAGAACAGTTTGTATAGAGAGGATAAGAATAGAGTGAACCTATCCTCTCTATACTATTTAATACAACGGAGAAAACATAGGATCCTGTATGGTTACTAGCGTGCCCTCTCCTAATCTGATATGTGACTCTGATATTCAAGAACTTCTACAAACAGTTTCTCTCTATCTGCATATTCCTTTCTGCCATACTCGTTGTCATTATTGCGATTTCAATACATATGCAGGTATGCTTCCGCTGCGCGAACCTTATGTGCGTGCATTGATTACGGAGGTAGAGTTAGCAAGGCAACTTGCCCAATCTGCAAACGGTGCAACACGTCGTTCACGCACTATCTTTTTCGGGGGAGGCACACCCAGCCTGCTCACGGTAGAACAAATCAAACGTCTGCTTTCTGCTTGTCGTGAAGCCTTTGCAGTTGACGAAGAAGCAGAAATTACCCTTGAGGCCAATCCTGGTACGCTTAGTGCCGAACAACTCGCAGGTTTACGAGATGCTGGCATCAACCGTCTTAGTTTAGGCTCTCAAAGCTTTGATACCGAATTACTACAAACGTTAGGACGTATTCACACTCCAGAAGAGATTGTGCAAGCTCTGCATAATGCTCGTGCAGCAGGATTTCACTCCATCAATCTTGATTTCATGTTCGGATTGCCTGGACAGACGATGCAGCACTGGATAACGACTCTTGATCGTGCATTGGCTTTACGTCCCGAACATTTTTCACTGTACTCTTTGATCGTTGAAGAGGGCACGAACTTCTATACCTGGGCAAACGAAGGTCGTATTATTCCAGGAGATGAAGACCTGTGTGCAGATATGTATGAGTATGCCGACGAACGCCTGCAAGCAGAGGGTTATGAGAATTACGAAATCTCGAACTGGGCATTGCCAGGACACCAGAGCCGTCATAATTTGACCTATTGGCAGAATCTTCCTTACATCGGTATGGGAGCCGGCGCACATTCTTTCTTTGGAGGCCGACGCTTTTCCAACGTTCTTGATCCGCAAGAATATATACGGCTACTTAAAAAGCAGCACCGACCAGAGGCAGAATGTGAATCCATTGATCGCATACAAGAAATGTCTGAGACAGCTTTTCTTGGGCTTAGAACCGCCCAAGGCCTGCACTTGCCAACATTTGCAGAACGCTTTGCTGAATTGTTTACCCAGTTCGTAGGTTCACGTTTACGCCAAGTAGAAGAAGCAGGGCTGTTAGAGCACGACCATGACTGGATTCGTTTAAGCAAACGTGGTCGCCTTTTGGGCAATGAAGTCTTTTTACGAATATTACCCGACTGATGAGGGAAACACACTTGGAAGCAGTTCCATCTACATTCTGGACACTTTATAATCCTTTAACAAGAGAGCAATATTCAGAGTACCAGCTAGCAGGTATAGGCTACCTTCACGCGCAATTGCTTATCAACCGGGGCATCAAAACAGCCGAAGCTATGCATACATTTCTGGACGCTCGCTACGACCAGCTATTAGACCCTCTTTCAATGACTGGAATGGCTAGCGCGCTGGAGCGCATTCAATATGCGCTTGCAGCAAACGAACATATCACCGTTTTTGGAGATTTCGACGCGGACGGCGTCACTTCAGCAGCCTTGTTGACTCGTGTGCTTCGAGCATTGAAGCATGAAGATACCCAGCTTGATTTCTTCATTCCTCATCGTTTATTCGATACCCGTGGCTTGAGCAAAGAAGCAATTGATAAGATCAAAGCCAGGGGCACTTCGCTTATTATTACCACTGACTGCGGTAGTTCTGATGTTGAAGAAGTAGCATACGCAAAAAATCTTGGCATTGACACTATCATTACGGATCATCACCAGCCCCCTGAGCAACTGCCGCAGGCTTACGCTATGGTTAATCCCTGGCGTACAGACAACACATACAAGGAACGCTATCTCTGCGGCGTAGGTATTGCTTTTAAGCTAGCACAGGCACTCTATGATGCTTTTAATAGAGAACAGGAGGCTCAGGAATTACTTGACCTCGTTGCAATTGGCACTATCGGAGATGTAGCGCAACTACTGGGAGAAAATCACACGCTCGTGCGCCTGGGCCTGCAACAATTGAATCATACCAGCAATCCGGGATTGCAGTCACTTGTTCAGATTGCAAATTTGCAGTCTGGGAAACTGCGCGAACGCGATATCTCCTATGTTCTTGGGCCACGCATCAATGCAGCCGGTCGCATGCAACACGCCAGCACTGCTTTTCATCTTCTCACCACTGATGATGCTGAAGAAGCTCGTACATATGCTCAAGAGTTGGAGGACATGAATCAGTCGCGGCAGCAACAAACAGAGGAGTTAATGAAGCTCGTACGTGAGCAAGCACAAGAACTATCAGGCGACCAGGTAGTTCTCGTCTATGGCCAAAAAGATACCTGGCCTGAAGGTATCATCGGTCTTGTCGCAGGAAGACTTTCTGAAGAAATCAAACGTCCCGTATTCGTACTCAGCCAGGACACCGAATCTAGCCGTGGTTCCGCGCGCAGTTATGGAAACTTCAATATCATTGAGGCACTACGTCATCGCGCCGATTTATTCGAACGCCATGGAGGTCATGCTCAGGCCGCAGGTTTCACTATTGCAAACGCCAATATCGAAGCATTACGCAAGCACTTGTTGTCATGGTATGAAAATACTCAATCACCCATTGAAGCCTTGACCGAAACACCTGAACTGACCAGAATCATTACAGACCAGGATTCTCCTGTGAGAGCAGATGCACGTAAAATTGATCTGTTTGTCAGGAAACCCGAAGAACTTACGTATGATGTTTATCGCAAACTAAGCTTGCTTAGCCCCTTTGGCGCGGGTAATCCCGAACCCACCTTCAGAATGGACGGACTGCGTCTTATGCGTCGCTGGGCAAGTGGTCCTGAAGGACGTCATTTACGTGTTCGCCTTAGCGTCAACAACCTTCAATTCAATGGTTCGTACTTACGAGGAGGCACATTGTTAAACTCCTTTCCAGAAGGTTCTCGCGTGAATGTGATATTCTCACTCGAACCATCCTGGAACGCTCCCGAAGGGGCAAACAGCCAGGAAATATGGCTAAAAATCTTACATATGGAGCATATATTTACGGATAGACACCTCGTATCTCAGTAGCTTCAGCCACACGAGTAACAGCCAGCAGATACGCTCCCATACGTAGATTTGTATCCTGCTCGTCAGCTTTCGCACGTGAAGCACGATATGCGCGTGTCATAATCGTTTCGAGTCGATCATTGATCTCGTGTTCGGCCCAGAAGAAGCGCTGCAAATCCTGCACCCACTCAAAGTAACTGACAGTTACTCCTCCAGCATTCGCGAGAATATCTGGCACAATCATGATTCCTCGATCATTCAGGATACGATCTGCGTCAGGAGTTGTGGGACCATTGGCAGCTTCGATTATGAGACGAGCCTTGATTCGCGAGGCATTTCTTGAAGTCAACTGATTTTCTAAAGCGGCTGGCACTAATATGTCGCAAGGAAGTTCAAGCAGCTCAGAGTTTGTGACCGATTCTGCATCTGGCAATCCTCGTAGGCTCCCATGTTCTTTAGAATACCGTAAGGCGCGATGTATATCAATACCATTTGCATTATATACACCTCCGCTTATATCACTCACACCAACAACTTTGCAACCAAGTTCATGCAGCAACCGAGCAGAGATGCTACCGACATTGCCAAATCCCTGGACAACTACAGAAGAATCTTCTGGCCGCATTCCCAGATCTCGCATTGCTTCAATCGCGACAAATTGTACTCCCCGCGCCGTTGCTTCTAGACGACCTTCACTTCCACCAATAGCTAATGGTTTGCCGGTAATGACCGCTGGAATCGAAAAACCTTTGTGCATTGAAAATGTGTCCATCATCCAGGCCATGATCTGCGGATTGGTATTCATATCCGGGGCAGGGATATCGCTATCCGGGCCAATCAAAATAGAAATTTCTGTGGCATATCTTCGGCTCAATCGCTCAAGTTCACTACGCGACAACTTATGAGGGTCACACAACACACCGCCTTTTGCACCACCAAATGGAATACTAACTACCGCACACTTCCAGGTCATCCACATCGCTAGCGCACGCACCTCATCGAGCGAAACTTCGGGGCTGAAGCGTATACCCCCTTTGGCGGGACCACGATTGATATTATGTTGTACGCGGTATCCCGTGTACATTTCTACATCGCCATTGTCCATCCGCACCGGGAAATTAACGATCAACTCACGTTTGGGTTTACGCAAAATTGCTCGCATTGATTGCGAAAGACCCAGACGATCAGCCGCGTCGTCAAACTGCGCAATCGCCATGTCATAGGGATTGACGATATCGATAGCCATAGAAAAAATACCTCCTGTCTCTCATGACTTGTTCCGAAAGCCATAAATGCTGCTACGCATACTGAAGCATCAGCGCTTCACTTCATGTACACTCAATTAGACAAACGCTTTACAGTGACGCAACGCACAAAGTGTTCACAACAAACGGTAGACATAGACGAAAGCCCGCCAGGTGAAGTCAGGCGGGCGTACAATTGTTTTGTCAATTTCAGTATAACACCTCACAAGAGGAGCTTTCAAGGTCAGCACACCCCTTGTAATTTAGTGTTGCAACAGATACACATTCGACCAATCGCCGAAGTAGAGTCCTGTATTATTGAGACTCACTCCCTGCACCCAGGGAGGAATAATCGCTGATAGTGATTGGTGGTCGAGGGGTAACCAGCCGACATCGGAGATAGCGATTTGTTCAGCCTGGTTATAGAGTTGGATGCGCGCATCTCCAGTCGTTTGCTCGGCTTGTGTCACTAGCTGATCAAACTGTGGATTGTTCCAGTCACCGCTGTTATTTGAGGCTGTTGAAAACAGATTCAATGTCAGCCAGTCATACGGGTCTGGAAAATCAGCGCTCCACTGGGTAAAACCGAATTGTACCTGATGATTAGAGGTCTCAGTATTATATGCATTCAGCTCTACAGGTAACAACTTCACCTGAATCCCTAACGCAGTTTGCCACATTTGTTGCAGGGCGGCTGCCTCAGATGTAGATACCTGCGAACTGGGGAACGAGAACGTGATCGGTGGAACTTTACTGACATCCGGATAGGCAGATTGTAAAGCTGCAAGCGCTTTACTCTTATCGTATGCCAGCCCCTGATAATTTGGTTGATATCCGGGCATGCCTGGGGGGATAATAGTAGGAGCAGGAATAGCTGACCCCTTAAAAATCGCTGTTGCCAATGCCTGCTTGTCTGTAGCATAGGCAAAGGCCTGGCGTACAGCAGCATTATTAAAAGGAGCCATCTTATTGCTAAAGAAAAGCAGATCGGTTTGTAGCAATGATTCGCTCTCAAACCCGGGCATTCCTTTTGCACTCACTAAATCTTGTGGCCCAATGTTCCATACAAAATTGTACTGACCAGCCTGGTATGCCTTAAATGCAGTCGATGGATCATTGACAAAAAGCATGTCAACTTCTGTCAACTTCGTCTTTCCACCATACCAATGTGGATTAGGAACAAACACCATCTTTGTATTATGGTCCCACTCTTTTACCATGAATGGACCTGTGCCGATGGCACTGCCTGCTGCATGATTCACCCAGTCTGCCTGTCCATACTGATTGATAACTGTTTGATTCAGAGGGAAAGCAATCGAGTTTGCCATGATTTGGAGGAAATAGGCTGTCGGTTGCTTTAAGGTGATCTGCAAGGTAGTATTGTCGATTGCCTTTACCCCTGCCAACGTTTTCGTTTTGCCATTACTCACATCGTCTGAACCAAGGATTGGACCTAAAAAGAAGAGTGCTATTGGTGATTTTACTTCTGGAAGAAGCGATCGGGTCAATGTATAAACATAACTTTGCGCTGTAACAGGAGTTCCATCGGAAAATGTAATTCCTTGTTTCAGTGTGAAGGTATACACTTTGTTGTTAGGGGAAATTACCCAGGTAGCCTGATCAGGCACAACATTCAAATTCTTGTCAAATTTCACCAGGCCAGTATAAATCATACCAACAGCAAGAGCCGAGTTGGCATCTGGTCCTTGTGCTGGATCAAGCACGCCAATATCTCGTGTGCCGACATTGGGAAAGGTTAACACCTGGTTCGATGCAAGTGCCGGCGTTTTACTTGCAGTTGGAGTAGTTGTAGTAGATCCTCCACAAGCTGCCAGGATGATCAGTAATGAGCTTAGAATCAGGAGACCAATAGGAATCCTCTTCATGCGCTCTTTGGAAAATTGATTATACACTTATTACCTCGCTTTCTGAAGAAAAATACCAGAGAGGTAGCTATAGGAAAGGGTTATTTCAGTATACCATATACTTCTGCTTAATCAGCAACAGATGCCGATCTTTAAAGCCTGATTGCTTTATCATATCACAGTTGGCTACAGCATGATTACGCATTGACTTTTCATAGCCATAGACAAAACTATAGATGTACGTCTATAATATTGTGAGATAACATTCTGTTCAACGGCGAACAGGAGGAGCAAATATGCATGTCCGTGTAATTGGCGTCCCAATGGATTTAGGTGCTGATCGGCGAGGAGTCGATATTGGATCCAGCGCTATCCGCTACGCGGGTCTCAATGACCAGTTGCTACGCCTCGGTTACGAGGTCCTTGATGTTGGTAATATCGTTGTACCCCAACCTGAAAGTCAGCCCATTGGTAATACCCGTTTAAAATACCTCGAACCAATCTTAAAGGTCTCCGAAGAGTTGGCTGATATCGTTACATCAGCACTCGAAACAAAAGAATTCCCCCTTGTTCTCGGAGGTGACCATAGTATCGCTCTTGGATCTATCACCGGCATTACCCGTGTTTACAAAGATATAAGTGTAATATGGATAGATGCCCACGCAGATTTTAATACTGAGGAAACAACTCCATCTGGGAACATTCACGGTATGATTCTGGCTGCACTTGCTGGTATCGGCAATAGTCAATTAACTGACATTGGTGGATGGGCACCTAAGCTCGATCCCAAAAAAATTATTCTTGTTGGCGCGCGTGATCTTGATCGCGGTGAGCGTGAGTTTTTACGTTCACATCACGTACACGTCTTTACTATGTCTGATATAGACAAACGTGGTATCTCGAATGTCATGCAAGAGGCTCTCTCACTCGCAGGAAAAGCTAGCGATGGTATTCACCTGAGCCTCGATATGGATGCTCTTGATCCAGTGCATGCGCCAGGTGTGGGTACACCTGTCCGAGGCGGTTTAACATACCGTGAAGCTCATATGATAATGGAGCTTATCGCTGAATTTGGTCATCTCATTGGGATGGACGTTGTTGAAGTTAACCCAATTCTCGATCGCGAAAACGCCACAGCGATGCTTGCTGTTGAACTTGTCATGTCTGCTCTAGGTAAGAGAATCATCTAAGCGAAAGGTGTGTTGGATTTGTTTGATCCAACGTATTACTTTCTCACCATGTGTATTGAGGAGATAGTCTTCAACAATCTCTATATGTAGCAAATTCTAGAAAACAAAGAGGAGGGAGTGCAAGTAACATTTTTGCTACTTGCCAAACATAAAATGGAAGCGAAAGTCATTTTTAAGAACGGCGAATTCATACCTGCTGAACAAGCAGTCATTCATGTTCGTACCCACGGGTTCTCTTACGGAACCGGCTGCTTTGAAGGGATTCGTGGCTATTGGAATGATGAAGATCAACAACTCTACTTATTCCGTCTTCGAGAGCATTATGTAAGATTCCTTCAATCATGCAAAATATTACAAATCTCACTTCCCTATACAATCGAGCAATTGATTGATATCAGCATTGAATTGATTAAGCGTAATGGACAAAGACAAGATGTCTACATACGACCGACAGCTTACAAAAGCGATCAGATCGTCGGCGTGCGCCTCCATAACCTTGAGGATCATCTTATCATTACATCTGAACCATTTGGCGACTACATCGATCTGAGTGGGCTTCATTGCGGCGTTTCAACATGGAGACGCATCGATGATAACGCTATTCCTGCCAGAGCGAAGATTATTGGATCATACGTCAATTCAGCTTTCGCTAAAAGTGAAGCTATGCAGAACGGTTTTGATGAAGCAATCATGTTGACTCACGAAGGGAATGTTTCTGAGGGTAGTGCTGAAAACATTTTCTTACTGATGAATAATGAATTTGTCACCCCGGCTCCAACTGAAAATATTCTACTTGGCATTACTCGTGATACAATCATCGAACTTGCACGACGCGAGTTTGGCAGAATCACTCGCGAACGTCAAATTGATCGAACCGAATTGTATATAGCAGATGAAATATTACTGTGTGGCACGGGAGCACAAATTGCACCTGTCATCAAAGTAGACCACCGTCCCGTCGGGGATGGAACTATTGGCCCGATCAGCAAAGCACTGCAACAACTGTACTTCGATGTAGTGCGTGGGCATATTCCCGACTATCGGACTCAGTGGTGTATGCCTGTCTACACAGCGGCGTCTCAAGTGGCTCAGCCTACAGGTACAGGCTCAGAGGTACTTGATTAGAACCTGTGCTTACTACATACAAAGAAAAGAGAGATGCTGAAAATTGCATCTCTCTTTTTCTTCTGCATAGTGGTGATTATTAACGTTTCGTATATTGTGGGGCCTTGCGAGCACGCTTCAAACCTGGTTTCTTGCGCTCCTTCATTCTCGGGTCGCGCGTCAGGTATCCTGCTTTACGCAAAGCGGATTTCCATTCTGGATTCACACGTACAAGAGCACGAGCAACAGCGTGACGAATGGCACCTGCTTGACCGTTGGTACCGCCACCAACAACTCGCACTGTCATCGTATACTCTTTGTCTATATCGAGCAAGCGCAATGGGGCAGTCATAGTAGCTGCAATGGCATCTCGCTGCCCAAAATATAGGCGGCTATTTTTGCCGTTGACGGTGATGCTTCCATCACCATTCGGGTAGAGGCGCACGCGGGCTACTGCCGTCTTGCGCCGTCCCATACCGTAGTAATACTCACCTTTGATGGTCTCGGCCAAGGTAGGTACTCCTCTCCTCTAGTTACTCTGCTTGTACAGCTTTTTCTGGCTGTTGTTTCAACAATGATTCTGGGCCTGTCCAGGGAATTGGCTTCTGTGCTTGATGCGGATGTGTTGGACCCGCATAAATTTTGAGGTGAGACATAATATCCGCTCCAAGCCTGTTATGCATCACCATACCCTTTACAGCATGCTGCAAAGCACGCTCAGGATATTTTCCTGTTAGCGTCTGTCGCAATGTTGTCTTCTTCAGGCCACCAGGATACTGGCTATGGCGATAATAGATCTTTTGATCCATGCGCCGACCTGTTACAGCAATCTTATCAGCATTTATTACAACCACAAAATCGCCACTCTGTAAGTGCGGCGTGAATGTTGGCTTATGCTTACCTCGCAAAATCTGCGCGATTTGTGAAGCCAGGCGACCTAATACCTGCCCCTCAGCATCAATAACATACCACTGAGGTACCAGATCGGCAGCCTTGGCACTATACGTCTTCATCATGGTTTGTTCTGCCCTCTTTTGCTTGTCAAAAATCTTCAGGATACGTAACCCGTACCAGGCAAAGCCCATGCGGTGGAGCTGCCGAACCGGGATGCGTCTTTTCAGCACGTTGCACGATAGTGTCAAATTCGTCGAGACTCAGTCGTCTCTGCCCTACGAGCAACAGCGTTCCAACAATCCTGCGAACCATCCCCGTAAGGAAGGCGTCCGCGGTAAAATCACAATACATAAGTGCATCTTGACGCTTGCAACCCGCCTCAAGCATCGTACGAATACTGGAATGCGGCCCTAATTTCAACGGGTTCGTTGCATCAGGACTGCGCCCAAAAGCTCCAAATTCCTTGCGCCCCAATAGTAGCTGGCATGCTTGATTCATCAAGTCAACCGCTAGCGGATGAGGCCAATGGTAACTATATCTTGCCTTCAACGGTGACGGTGCCTCATCGTTCCAAATCGTATACCGATAAGAGCGACTCTTCGCACTGTACCGTGCATGAAAGCCATCAGTTACTTCTTTTGTCCACTGCACAGCTACCGACCTGGGTAAGGTTGCGTTGATAGCTTTCATCCATTCATGCGAAGTCAATTTTGCTTCCGAGCTAAAGTGAATCACCTGCCCGCTTGCATGTACCCCTGCATCTGTGCGTCCAGCGCCAAACACAACAGACATCTTGCCAGAGATATGCTCAATCGCCTCTTCTAAGGTTCCCTGTATCGTTGGCCCATGACCACGCGATTGGCGTTGAAAGCCGTGATAGTCGGTGCCATCATACTCTATTCCACACGCGAGTTTCATGATCTGCAAAGATTCTAGCAGAGTACGTTCCCATTCCCCCGCTCTTTTATCCCATCACTCTTTGGATAGAAACCTCACATAAAGGTTTTTCAGGACTCTCTCGCAGAACTAAATCTATACCAGGGCAATTTGTGCCATTTCGGAAGCATCGCCCAAACGCCTGCCAAGTTTCGTTATACGAGTATAGCCGCCGGGACGACCAACATAACGCGGTGCAAGCTCATCAAAGATCTTCTTGACAACTAATTCATCTGGAAGTGCCTTCAAGATCTGACGACGTGCATGCAACTCTATCACCATTGCTTCATATGCCACCTGTAACGCTTCCTCTGCCTCATCCTCGTTCGAAATGATACGAAGCAATTCTTCACGACGATCCTTGTACTTCTTTTCCAGGAACTTGCGTCCCTTATCAGTCAAAGGCGGCTTTCCCTGATCGGCACGATCTTCATTCGAATCAACCCGTTTCTCGAAAGAGAAGCGGCCTTTGCGTGCGAAAGCCAGGATTTGAGCGGCTTTCTCATCATCAGAAACAACTGAAGCCATATGCTCCTGGGAAGCAAGATACCCTCTAATAGCTATAGTTAGTAACTTTTCAGTCTCACCCCGAATAGCACGTGCGCGTGCTTCAGTGGTTTTTATCCGATCATAGCGGATCAGTCCAGCCATCAAGTTTCGACGCGCAGAACGTCGGCGTGGCTCGGGCATACTCATCCGATTACCGGCAACTCGGTGCCTCAACTCAGTCCTCCATTTCGTGATCGCCGTCCATGTCGGCCCCAACAGCGCTGGTACGTGGATTTGGCAGGAAGTTGCGCAAGAGCAATCGCTCGCGCAGTTCTTGCAAACTCTTCTCGCCAAAGTTTCGCACGCCAAGCAAATCTTCTTCGTTCATCGATAATACCTGGCCCACTTTTGTAATGTTACTACGCTTGAGGCAGTTATAAGCACGCACCGAAAGATCAAGCTCCTCGATTGGAGTATCATAAATCTTCTGCGGTATTGGTATACTGCTCAAAGGTGGCTTCTCTGGTTCAGCCAACGTAGCTCGATAGTTAGCGAGCTGCGTAAAGTGTCGCACCAGAATATCAGCACTCTGACGTAATGCCTCATCCGGTAAGAGAGTGCCATCGGTCCAGACATCAAGAACAATTTTATCGTAGTTAGTCATTTGACCCACGCGTGTATGCTCAACGGTATAATTTACCTTTTGAACCGGTGTGTAAATGGCATCTACTGGAATCACCCCGATGGGTTGATCTTCCTTTGAATCGGCAGGTACATAACCCCTACCTGTTTCAACGACCAGCTCCATCTCGAGGTGAGCATCTTCATTATCAAGTGTCGCAATATAGAGATCCGGATTCACAATCTCTACAGTACTCGGCGCCATAATATCCGCCGCTGTTACTACACGTTCTCCACTCACCTCCAGGCGCATCGACACTGGATGATCCGAAAAGGAGCGTAGGCGCAGTTTCTTGACGTTCAGCACGATATCTGTGACATCCTCCATTACATGCGGGATGTCCTGAAATTCATGCTGTACTCCATCAATACGAATAGAGGTCACTGCTGCTCCTGGGAGAGACGAGAGTAACACACGCCGCAGCGCATTGCCCAGGGTCATTCCATACCCAGCCTCTAAAGGCTCAATATCATAGCTCGCATAGTTTCCCTGAGTTTTTGTATTTTTAATGCGAGGCAGAGTAATTTCTTCCAAGGTCAAACCTGCCTTTCTTTTCCTACCATCCGGATCCTGCTTTTCCTTGAAGGGATATTTAGAGACTGTTCCAAGTATTCTACCTCTAGCCCTAGAATCCCTCTTAGAAGAAAACACGGAAAAGTGGGTAGTCCAAGAGTCCTGCGCCTTCGGCCTTTTTGTATTGGCTGGTGAAGGCATATACCCATCCGCTGATCGACGTATTATCTATTGCATATGTATTCAGAAACACTGCTGTCAGACAAAATGTAAGGAGACAGCCTGAAAGGTGCGACTACACCTTTCTCATCTGAATGTAAGGAAGCATTACCGTTGGTAATATTCAACCACCATCTGCTCTTCAAATGGCAGTTCTAGTTCTGTTCGCGAAGGTAGCGACATGACCCGCCCTGTCATCTCATCGATGTTCAGACTCAGCCATGCAGGCACCCCTTTTTGTGCAAGTAGCAGAGCGCGCGTCTTGAAATACTCAAGACCTTTACTTCTCTCACGCACACTAATCACATCATTTGGTTTTGCAACAAATGAAGGAATATCGGTTTTACGACCATTTACAGCAAAATGACCATGACAAACAAGCTGGCGAGCCTGAGCACGCGAATCCGCGAACCCGAGACGATAGACCAGATTGTCCAGACGCATCTCCAGAATTTGGAGCAGGTTTTCGCCCGTCCTACCTGGACGGCGTGCCGCTGTATCAAAAGTCTTGCGGAACTGGCGCTCCAACAAGCCATATGTGCGCCTTACCTTCTGTTTTTCACGTAATTGCAACGCATAACCAGAAGCTTTGCGTTGTCGACCCGTACCATGTTGTCCTGGCCGGGTGTTGCGGCGATCAAGTGTGCACTTTGTCATGCACTTGTCGCCCTTTAGAAAAAGTTTTACCCCCTCGCGCCTGCACAACTTGCAGACGGGGCCGGTATAACGGGCCATGTAGTTGACTCCTCCTCACACGCACTTCACGGATTACACCCGACGCCGCTTCGGCGGTCGGCAGCCATTGTGCGGAATAGGTGTTACATCAATGATCGAAGTGATATTCAGTCCAGCAGCTTGTAATGAGCGAATCGCCGCCTCACGGCCAGAACCAGGCCCTTTGACGAACACTTCGATTTGCCTCAAACCATGCTCCATCGCCTTGCGTGCTGCTGATTCTGCTGTGACCTGCGCAGCATATGGGGTACTCTTTCGCGAGCCTTTGAAGCCCTGGCCACCAGCACTTCCCCAGGAGATAACATTCCCATTGGGGTCTGTCAAAGTGACGATTGTGTTATTAAAAGTTGCTTGGATATGCGCCTGGCCACGCGGAATGGACTTGCGTTCACGCCGCCTTGGCTTGCCTGTTGATTTCTTTTTGTCTGCCGCCATACGTTTGCAATACCTCCCGGCGTTACTTCTTAGCTGTTGCTCTTTTCTTACCTGCCACTGTCCTCTTCGGACCACGACGTGTGCGCGCATTTGTACGTGTACGCTGACCTCGCACTGGCAGATTACGACGATGACGCATACCACGATAAGAGCCGATTTCAATAAGCCGCTTAATGTTCATGTCCACTTCGCGGCGTAAGTCGCCCTCAACTTTGTGTTCGCGGTCGATAAATTCGCGAAGGCGGTTGACTTCTTCTTCAGTCAGATTTTTCACCCGTGTGTCAGGGTCAATCCGTGTTCGCTCCAGGATCTTACGGCTTGTTGTTAAGCCGATCCCATAAATGTACGTCAGCGAAATCTCCACACGCTTATCGCGTGGAATGTCAACGCCGGCGATTCTAGCCATCTTTTCCTCCAGTTTCGAACCTCGAGTTTCAAGTTTAGTCCGTGCTTGAAACTTGAAACATTCATTATACTTATTATGCATTCAGAAACGCTGCTCTCGCAGCTTTCTCATCTGAATGTAAGGAAGTATTAGCCCTGCTTTTGCTTATGCTTTGGGTCTTTACTACAGATAATCATTACGACTCGATTACGTCGAATCACCTTACAGCTTTCACAACGCGGCTTTACCGAAGCACGTACTTTCATAATTTGCCCTCCTCAGTTCTATGCAAGAAATGGAATAAGTAAAAGAGATAGACATTCATCCAACCGTTCAACTTTTCCGCCCTATCCATGGAGTCTACCCACCCTATCTACTCGCGTCGTTAAAGATGCTCATTGGAAGAAATGGAAGAGTGAAAGAGAGGGATACACCGCCTCACGATCTCACGCGCCATGTTATGCGACCGCGTGTCAGGTCATAGGGTGAAAGTACTACCTTCACCTTATCACCCGGCACAATACGCACAAAATTCATTCGTATCCGTCCGGAGAGAACAGCAAGAACGTGGTGTTGTTCATCTATTTCAACCTTAAACATGGCATTAGGGAGGGCCTCTATTACTTTACCCTCTACTTCAATTTCATCCTTCTTTGGCATAGCATCCTTTCTCTAACGACGACTTTAGAAGTAATGATTCCAAGATAAAATGGCAGCAGTTGACACTGCTGCAGCCAACTACGAATTATAGCACAAATGTATAGAAATGTCGAGTGGTTTTTCTATCACTTTTGACACTTCTCTACGAAACTTTTCGGCTACGTATCACTTTGAGGAGCGATTGTTGCACCTGGTCGATATCCTGGTTTCCATCCACTTCTACCAATTTGTTCTGCTTCCCATAGTAATCAAGCAATCGAATCGTCTCGTTGAAAAAGATATCCAATCGCTTTTGAACCGCTTCACCTGTATCATCAGAGCGTTGATACAAATCACTTCCATCTATATCACATACACCTGCTACTTTTGGCGGATGGGTACTCACATTATAAACGTGCTGACTCGCCCTGCAGATGTAGCGCCCCGAAAGCCTCTTAAGCAACTCATCGCGAGGTACTTCCAGGTAGATTGCAAGATCAATGTGTTTCCCAACTTCCTGCAACCCTCTGTCTAAAACCTCTGCCTGAGCCACTGTGCGTGGAAAGCCGTCAAACAACACTCCATGCGAACAGTCTGGCTCTTCGAGGCGTTTCACTACCATCGTTACAGTCAAATCGTCAGGAACCAGTTCTCCACGATCAATGTACACTTTGGCTTTAAGTCCCAGCTCAGTCTTCTCATCAATCGCATTACGAAAGAGGTCTCCACTGGCAATATGCGGAACGCCGAGCGTTTGCGAAAGCAATTCGGCCTGCGTTCCCTTGCCCGATCCTTGTGCGCCGACCAGGATAATATACACGTTTACCCTCCGGTGTGAACCTTTTTAAGTGAGAAATCCCGAATAGTTACGCATTACCATCTGGGCTTCAATTTGTCTAACGGTATCCAGCACTACTCCTACTACAATCAAGAGTGCAGCGCTACTCAATAGCTGATTTCCACCCACGCGAGCGAAGAATGGCAAAACCGCTACTGTTCCCAGAAACAGCGCACCACCTAACGTCACCCGGTTGAGGATATCGTTCAAGTGTCTGCGTGTCGCTTCGCCTGGTCTATACCCAGGTACATGCGCACCTTGCTTCTGTAAGGTTTCTGGTATGTTCTGCTGTTGCCATACAACATACGCGTAGAAGTACGTAAATGCAACTACTAACACAAAGTAGATGGCCCAATAGTACCACGTTGATGTATTAGCAATATAGGTTCCAATCCAATTCGCAGTATTTGCTAACCAGGTAGTATTACTGGCCGCAAGGTATTGAGCCAGCACTGCTGGGAATATTAGTATCGACTGCGCGAAGATGAGCGGAATCATCCCAGCACTGTTGACCTGCATCGGAATATACGTCCGTTGGGCCGTACCCACCAGCATTCCTCGCCCCACCATGCGCTTAGTCGGATACTCGATTGGCACGCGCCTCTGCCCCTGATACACATACACTATTGCAAGGATTGTCACTAAACCAATAAGCAAAAAGACCGCTATACTTACAATGCTACCTGTTGAGCTGGCTGTAACTCCCTGCTGCACAAATGAAGGTATTCGGCTCACGATACCACCAAAGATGATGATAGAGATACCATTACCAACACCATTCTCCGTGATCAGTTCACCAATCCACACCAGAACCATTGTGCCAGCAACCAGGGAAAGCACAATTGCCCATGACTCCAATGCATAGTTTGGATCGAAAAGACTGAAATTCGTCAATACGCCATAACGCACAAAAATCGCCGTATTGCCAAGCGCCTGTAAGAATGCCAGAGGCACTGTCACGATGCGCGTGATCTGGCTGAAGCGCAGACGCCCGGCTTCGCCTTCACGATTCATATTCTCCAACGCCGGAATAATCGGCATGAGAAGTTGCATGACAATAGTTGCGGTGATATATGGATAAACTCCTAACGCAACTATAGAAAACTGTTGCAAAGACCCACCCGAAAAAACATCCAGCAGTCCGAGCAACTGGCTCAGATTCTGGTTACCGCTCGAAGAGAAGAGATTAGCCAGGGCTTGCTCCTCGGTGTGCGTTAACGGTACAGGGATATGAGCGAGTACGCGGAAAACAAGCAACATCAAGAGAGTGAAGAGAATCTTTTTGCGTAGATCTGGTATTGTCCAGATACTGCGCAGTCTTTCCCACATGGGAGTCTCCTTTCACGAAACAACGCAGAGACAACACGAAGGCATAACGAGCATCTATGCTTTCGTGTTGTATGGCGATGGTACTTTCTTGCCTTCTTCGTCCCTACGCCTCTTTGTCTTCGGTTTTCCGTACACTTTTGTCGGAATTATCTCGATAGTACCGCCCGCGGCTTCAATCTTAGTCCTCGCTCCGGCAGTAAACTTATGGGCACGCACTGTTAAGGCTCGATCCAATTCACCATCACCAAGGATCTTCACCAAACCTTTGCCCTCAGCCTTTGTCATAAAGCCTTGTGCTACAAGCACCTCAGGAGTAATTTGAGCACCCGCTTCAAAGAGCTTAAGATCAGTAACATTTACAGTAGCATAGTCGTGACGAAAAGCCAGATTGCTATTGCCAAGACCACGCACAAATGGCAGTCTCTTTGAGAGACGCGTCTGACCACCATTAAATGCTCGATGTATTGTGCCGCCTGTGCGAGCCTTCTGGCCTTTTGTGCCACGGCCAGCAGTCTTCCCACGACCGGAACCGTGTCCACGACCTATGCGCTTTTCACGTTTATGCGAACCAGGAGCTGGCCGCAAATCAGAAAGTTTCATGAGACTACTTCCTCTACCTTTACCAGGTGGTTCACTTTCCGAATCATCCCGCGCATGACGGAATTATCTTCATGTTCAACTGTCTGCTGGAGTTTATGCAACCCCAATGCACGAATAGTTGCCTTCTGGTCTTTTGAATAGCCAATTGCGCTTTTGACCCATTTAATACGCAGTGTTGCCATTTTTTATCTCCAATCACGCCGTCTATCTGCGACGCTCGCCACCGCCACGACGGTCACCACGTTCTCCGCCACCACGGCGGTCCCGTTCGTTCGACCCACCACCTCGACGGTTGCCTGTAGAGTTCCTACTATCACGAGCTTCCTCTTCGCGCATAACTCGTGCCTGTGCCGCCTGCTCAGCCTGGTTGGCAGCAGCAATAGCAAGGCGTTCAGCCTGCTTCTTGCCGACTATTTCAGCAACCGTTTTGCCACGCAAAGCAGCTTCTTCATCGGCAGAGCGCAACTCGCTTAGTCCTTTCAGGCAAGCTTGAACTGTATTTGCTGCATTGGTGCTTCCGAGTGACTTCGTCAAGATATCACGAATGCCAACCGACTCCATTACAGCACGCACTGCTCCACCAGCAATTACTCCAGTGCCTGGAGCCGCAGGCTTCAGCATAACCTCTGAAGCGCCAAAGCGGGTTTTTATCATAAAAGGTATCGTCGTTCCAGCCAGAGGCACTGATATCAAATTCTTCTTAGCATCTTCAACGCCCTTGCGAATAGCTTCGGTATATTCTGCAGCTTTGCCCAGTCCATAACCGACATGGCCATTGCGATCCCCAACGACTACAATTGCTCGAATGCTAAAGTGCCGACCGCCCTTGACTACCTTCGAGACGCGGCTTACCTGCACCACAGTCTCTTCCAGGTTTAGTTTTGAAGCATCTATCCTTGGCATCTTATCTCCTAATGGCCTAGAAACTCAGGCCTACTTCACGAGCGCCTTCTGCCAGAGCAGCCACGCGCCCATGATAGGCATAACCGCCTCGATCAAAGACGACTTGACTGATACCTTTGTCTTTGGCGCGCTGGGCAACCAGCTTACCTACTTCACGGGCAAGCGCTACTTTTCGATTGTCGGCGATTGCTTCCAATGCCTCAACGGGCGTCTTTCTTGCACCCTTTACTGCACTTGGAAGTTGGGTTTTGACCTGAGTAAAAGGCTTGCCCCCTTTACCAGCATTACCTTTTTGAGGTTGGCCGCCCTTTGTCTGGGTTTTCTCTGTTCTGGCCCCTCTTCCTTTGGTCGGAGCCACTTCGGCAGCCATCTCTACTGATGCTGTCTCAGAAGCTGCCTCGCTTTTCGATTCCCTGGCAGAAACAGCTTTATTCTCCAGCGCAAAGTTTCGCAATGCCTCATCCAATGAAGAGGCTGCCACCAATGTTTGACCAGTTGTATCATCGATCACTTGCGCGTAGATATGCATCCCACTGCGATACACATTCAAGCGTGGTCGGCTTTGTGAGCCTTCCATGCGGCTTCTCATACGGCGATGCCGTTTCAGCCGCGCTCGATTCGCATTAAACTGTTTTATCATTTCTTCTTACCACCGACTTTCCCAGCTTTGCCGGCTTTACGACGAATTGCTTCACCTGCATACCGAAT
Source organism: uncultured Chloroflexia bacterium (assembly GCA_963702765.1). GTDB lineage: Bacteria > Chloroflexota > Ktedonobacteria > Ktedonobacterales > Ktedonobacteraceae > DATMNR01. The sequence goes on along the minus strand of CAVPEB010000008.1, from coordinate 48,893 downwards.
ACCTTTACCCTTATACGGCTCAGGCTTCCGTAATCTGCGAATCCTTGCCGCAATCTCACCCACCTGCTGTTTATCGATCCCACTCACACTCAGCTTTGTAGCCTTGGTGGCCGGATCAACTCCATCGACACTAAAAGCAATCCCTTGGGGAGGCTGAACTTCAATCGGATGGGAATACCCAACCTGAATCACCAGGTTTTCGCCTACTTTGGCAGCACGGTAACCCACACCATGAATTTCTAATTGCTTTGTATACCCTTTCGTCACCCCCTCAACCATGTTGTTGATGAGCGAACGATAAAGGCCATGTTTTGCTTTATGATCTTTACTATCTGATGGACGAGTGACCTCAAGAGTCCCCTCCTCAAGCTTGAGCGTCAACACAGGATCGACCTGATATGACAACTCACCTTTGGGACCTTTGACCGTCACTAGATTCTCATCAGTCCAGGTCACCTGCACCTTTGGTGGTACAGGAATTGGAGCACGTCCAATACGAGACATCTTATACCCTCCTGCCTACCAGACGTAGCAAATGACTTCACCACCAAAGCCTTCTCGATAGGCACGTTGGCCAGTCATCAGACCCTGAGGCGTTGATAAAATGGCTACACCCTGTCCACCTCGGACGCGAGGGATATTAGCCCGTTTTGTATATACTCGTAGTCCCGGTTTACTGACTCGCTTTAATTGCGTCAGTACCGGTCTCTTATCCACATAGCGCAGCGTTATTCGAATTGTGCCCTGGGGATTATCTTTGAGGATCTCTATATCCTTGATATACCCTTCATCTTTAAGCACTCGCGCAATCGCCAGCTTCATTTTAGAGGCCGGAATTGATACGCGATTGTGTCGCGCTGCTACCGCATTGCGTATACGTGTCAGCATATCCGCGATGGGATCAGTCATGTTCATGTAACAACATCCTCCGATTACCAACTCGACTTTGTTACGCCGGGCAGCTCGCCGCGCAACGCACGTTCGCGGAAGCAGATGCGGCATAGGCCGAATTTGCGAATATAGGCGCGAGGCCGTCCACAGACCTGGCAGCGATTATGCTGCTGCACTTTGAACTTGGGCTTGCGCTGCGACTTCACAATCATTGAGATTTTTGCCATTCCACTCTCCAGCGTTATTTCTTAAAGGGCATGCCCATCAGTCTGAGCAGCCGTCGCCCCTCTTCATCGGTGCGAGCTGTTGTCACAATACTTACTTCCATGCCGCGCACCTTGTCTACCTTGTCATAATCGATTTCAGGAAAGACCAGTTGTTCACGTAACCCCAATGTATAATTACCCCGGCCATCGAATGCCTCCGGTGATATCCCTTGGAAGTCACGCAAGCGCGGCAGAGCTACATTTATGAGTTTATCGAGAAAGTGGTACATACGATCGCCACGCAATGTTACCATACATCCAATTTGCATACCTTCACGCAGCTTGAATGCGGCGACTGAACGCTTGGCTCGTGTTATAACCGGACGTTGCCCTGTTATTGATGCCAGATCGGAGACAGCGGCATCCATTGCTTTTGCATTCTGAATGGCTTCACCCATTCCTATATTGACAACCACTTTATGTACCGTTGGTACCTGCATCGGATTGTTGTAGTCAAACTCCTTTTGCAGGGCTGGCACGACCTCTTTCTGATACTTTTCCTTCAGTCTTGATGCCATCGTTTAACTACTCCTCGTCCGGTCTTCAATGACCTTTTGGCATTTCTTGCATACACGCACTGAACGCACTTTTTGATCAGCCCCCACTGGGCGGCGATCATGCGCTACACGTGTAGGTTTGCCACATTCAGTGCAAATCAGCATAGTATTTGAAACTTGTAGAGGCATCGCTTTTTCAATAATGCCTCCCTGGCGAGTCTGGCCTTGCGGGCGTATATGTTTCTTTGCAATATTCAGGCCTTCAACAATAACTTTGTTGACCTGTGGCATTGCCCGCGAAACGACCCCCTGCTTTCCCCTGTCCTTGCCTGTGATAATCAAGACGGTATCACCTTTCTTGATATTCATTTTGGCAAGATGAAGAGGCTTTTTTTCTTTTTGTCGTATTGCCATATTTTCCCTCTACAGTTTGTCGTTTGTCTTTGTCGCACTCGCGGAACGACAAACGTCAACGAAAACTACCTTGAGAAGGGTACTTATTTGCAGTGCATGATGCACTATCTTCAAGTACCAACCTCCTAAAGCACTTCCGGTGCCAGCGAAATGATCTTCATAAAATTGCGTTCACGTAGTTCGCGAGCCACAGGGCCAAAGATACGCGTTCCGCGTGGATTATTGCCTGCCGCAATGATAACTGCGGCATTTTCGTCAAAGCGTATATGCGAACCATCTGCTCGTACATACTCCTTTGCCACGCGAACTACTACAGCATTCACTACCTCGCCCTTTTTCACCTGTCCATTGGGCGCAGCCTGCTTTACAGAAGCTTTGATAACATCACCTATTCCCGCGTATTTTTTGGCCGAACCACTCAATACGCGAATACACATGATTTCTTTCGCACCAGTATTATCCGCTACTTTTAGACGTGTCTGTGGCTGAATCATTCCGTCTCCTCCTCATCCTCATCAGCGGATGTGGCTGCTGTCAGGTCTGGATCAGCCTCAGATAATACTTCTTCGACAGGAACAATACCACTTCCAAGTTTGAGAATTTCCACTAAGCGCCAGTGCTTCATCTTGCTAAGTGGTCGGGTTTCCTCAATGCGCACCACATCACCAACCTGACAGGTGTTCTCTTCATCGTGCGCCTGAAAGCGCTTTGTCTGCTTATATGTGCGCTTATAGATACGATGCTTCTTCAACGACTCTACGGCGACAACAATAGTCTTGTCCATTTTATTACTGACTACGGTTCCAACTTTCTGTTGATGGCGGCTTTTCTTAGCCTTTTGAGCATCCGTAGCCTGTGCAGTTTGCTGTGTCATACCTCAGCCTCCAACTCTGTCAACCGGTGTAACAGACGAGCAATGTCCTTACGCGTCTGCGAGAAAACACGGTTGTTTTTTACTTCACCACGCTGATGTTGCAAGCGAAGGTTGAACAGCTTCATTCGCAAATCCTTGAGTTCACGTTGCGCTTCAGCACCAGAAAGCTCCTGAATCTGTTTGCGACGTTCTTTAGCCTTCGACACTCTCTGCCTCCCCTCGTGTTAGAAAACGGGTTTTAACCGGCAGTTTATGGCTCGCCAGACGTACCGCCTCTTTGGCGACTTCTTCACTCACGCCGCCTATTTCAAAGATGATACGACCTGGTTTGATTACTGCTACGTAGTGATCTACAGCACCTTTACCACTACCCATACGTGTTTCAGCAGGTTTGGCTGTGATAGGCTTGTCAGGAAAGACACGAATCCACACTTTCCCACCACGCTTCATAAAGCGGGTGAGCGCAATACGCGCAGACTCGATCTGACGAGCTTCCATCCAGCAAGGTTCTAAGGCCTGCAACCCAAACTCACCAAAGGCGAGCGTGCTGCCACGTTGGGCGTTGCCTTTCATACGACCGCGATGCTGTTTGCGGTACTTATATCGTGATGGTGCCAATAACATGGCTTCGAATCTCCTCTACTCGCTCTCAGAAGTGCCATCGCTCGATGCTGGTGGCGGTGGTGTCTGAGTTTCAGATGCCGTAGCCTCTTGGATATCCTGAACTGCTGGCGTCTGATTCTCAGTAACATTCTGGGTTTCAGCAACGGTGGTTTCTTGAATATCTTGAACTGCTGGCGTCTGATTCTCAGCTACATTCTGGATTTCCTGCACTACTGGAGTTTCCTCGGTAGTGCTTTCAGTTCGCCTGGATCGAGTGGGCCGCTCTCCTGTCTGGCGGGCGGGACGCTCCCCCTGCGCTCGGGGTGCTCTCGGGGTTCTCTCGCCACCCTGAGTCGATCGCTCACCTCTTGGAGCACGTTCTCCCTGCGATCGCGCAGGACGTTCTCCTCGTTGTGGGCGTTCTCCGCTCTGAGGTCGTGTGCCACGCGATGGTCGCCGATCTCCGCGACGTTCGCCAGTTTCCGATCGATCACGTGGGGCAAATGGCATAGCAGCTTCCTGTTGTGCTTCTCCGCCTTCACGACGCTTGTTGGGAAGAATATCACCCTTATAAATCCATACTTTAATGCCAATAACACCAAAGGTTGTATGCGCCTCTGTCAAGCCGTAGTCAATATCAGCACGCAGAGTATGCAAAGGAATTTTCCCTTCCACCTCTTTTTCACTACGTGCAATTTCAGCTCCACCCAATCTTCCACCAACGATGACTCGTATGCCCTTTGCATTTGCGCGCATCGTTTTCTGCACTGCTTGTTTCATTGCACGACGAAACGAGACACGCTTCTCCAATTGCTCCGCAATGCTTCGCCCAACCAGATATGCATCTAGCTCAGGCTGGCGAATTTCTACGATATTCAAGCGCACGCGCTTTTTGGTTTTCGCCTCCAGCGTCGCACGCAGCCTATCTACCTTTTCACCGCTTTTCCCAATCACGATACCTGGTTTCGCGGTATGAATCGTTACTGATACCTGGTTCGCGGCAGCACGCTCAATCTCAATACGCGAGATCGATGCATTGGCAAGTTCTTTTTGGATTTGTTTGCGCAGCATAAAATCTTCCGCAAGTAAATCCTTATAATCACGCTCAGCGTACCAGCGAGACTGCCAGCCTTTCACGACGCCGAGCCTGAAACCGGTGGGATGCACTTTATGTCCCAAAAGTGTCCTCCTTCTTAGCGTCTCTAGTTGCCGGCGTCTGCCGGATCGTCTGAGACAATCACTGTTACGTGGCAAAAACGCCTTAATATGCGAGCCGCTCGACCATGCGGGCGCGCTTTAATGCGTTTGACTCGAAATGAGTCGTCCGCCACAATGTTTAGAATATACAGTTCATCCGGGTTTAAATTGTAGTTGTTCTCCGCGTTTGCCGCCGCTGACGCCACCACTTTACTGACTGGCCGCGCACCCGCATTAGGCATAAACTGAAGATATGCTAGAGCTTCATTTACACGAAGCCCCTTCACCGCATTGGTGACCAGACGCATCTTGCGCGGCGGAATACCAATGTCTTTAGCAATAGCTCTGACTTGCATCTTTCACCTCAGCGGACCGACGTGGTCTTCTCACTCTTACCCCCTGCATGACCCCGAAAGTGTCGTGTAGGAGCAAATTCACCTAACTTGTGCCCCACCATATTCTCTGTAATATAGATAGGCACATGTGTCTTACCATTATGAACGCCGATTGTCATTCCCACCATCTGGGGAAAGATTGTTGAAGCACGCGACCAAGTCTTGATAACACGACGGTCGCCACTTCTGATCATAGCCAATACCTTCTTCCTCAGAGACTCATGAATGTATGGCCCTTTTTTTCTTGAGCGTGACATATGTTATCTCCTCCTGCCCGCATTGCGACGGCGCACAATAAATTGATCGGTCTTTTTATTTCTGCGCGTCTTAAAGCCCAGAGCAGGCTTACCCCATGGCGTCTGTGGTTGCCCACCAATAGGCGCACGCCCCTCACCACCACCATGTGGATGGTCGCGAGGATTTATAACCGAGCCTCTTACTGACGGACGACGCCCCATATGACGTGAACGACCGGCTTTACCGAGGCTGCGGTTCTCATGATCTACATTGCCTACCTGTCCTATTGTTGCTGTGCAGAGGATATGTACCCTGCGTTGCTCACCTGATGGCAAACGTATCAGGGCATAATCGCCTTCTTTTGCCATTAGTTGAGCGCCTGCACCCGCGCCACGCACCATCTGACCGCCACGACCTCTCGTCAACTCGATGTTGTGTACAGTTGTGCCTGTCGGAATGTTCTTCAACGGAAGCGCATTCCCTGGCTTGATATCAGCTTCTGGCCCAGCCATTACCTGATCACCAACTTTAAGCCCCAATGGTGCAATAATGTAGCGCTTTTCACCATCTAGATAATGCAACAGTGCAATACGCGCTGAACGATTCGGATCATACTCAATGGCAGCAACCTTGGCAGGAACATTTTGTTTGTTGCGCTTAAAATCGATTAATCGATAGGCGCGCTTTGCACCACCACCACGATGTCGGGTGGTAATCCTGCCCTGGTTATTGCGGCCCGAGTGTTTTTTTAATTTTACTACCAGAGATTTCTCTGGTTTTGTTTTTGTGATCTCCTCGAATGTCGAAACCGACATGCCACGACGTCCAGGAGATGTGGGTCGATACTGTCTAATTGGCATCTCTCAACACCTTGCTCTGAATCCATACCTTCAATGCTGCTATGCAGTTATAAGAAAGTATGAAAGGACTACGCCTTCAATGCATCGATTGCTTCACCTTCACGAAGGGTCACAATCGCCTTCTTCCACTCGCGAGCCTCAATTGGCTTTGGAGCAGCTCCTTTACGCCGCAACATGCGTTTTTTACCAGGCATTCGCATGATATTGACCGAGACAACATTCACTTTGAAAATCGTCTCAACTGCACGGCGAACATCAATTTTATTGGCTTCCAGGGCTACTGCGAAAGTATACTGGCCCCTTCTACTCTGGTTTTTCTTCCTACCATGCGTCTCGGGGTCCTGTAACTTCACCGTTTTTTCGGTGATTATGCCATGACGCAGTACTTCAGTAATTTCCACTGGTTACTCCTCCCCACCGTCTATTGGTGCCTCAGTCTCTGATCCCTGCTCCTGGTTCTCGGTACTGTCTTCAGACTGCTCTGTAGCAGCTACCTGTTCGTCCAGTTGTTCAGCAATTTTTTGACTTGCTTCTTCGGCGCTTAGACCATCGCCGAAAACCAGTTCAATCCAACGCACAGTCTCCATCGGCATAATCACATAATCATGCTTTAGTAGTTCCACAACGTTAATTGATGAAACATGCTGCACTTTGGCAGAAGGAATATTGCGAGTCGAAAGTACGATGTTCTCGTCGCGTTTTGGCAACATCATCAGAGTCTTCTTACCATTCACCGGTAGATTAGCTAAAAGCGCCAGCATTTCTTTCGTGCGAGGAGACTCTAACGCTAGATCCCGAAGCACGATAAGCTGCTCATTCGCAACCTTATCTGATAATGCTGACTTGATTGCCAGACGACGCATCTTTTTCGGTACATCCTGGTGGAATTCTTTTGGCCTGGGACCAAAGACAACACCACCATGACGGTAATGTGGTGCGCGAGTGCTACCCTGTCGAGCGCGACCCGTGCCTTTCTGTTTGTATGGCTTTTTGCCACCACCCGATACTTCACTGCGTGTTTTTGTCGAAGCATTCCCTTGACGGCGATTTACCAGTTGTGCTGTAACAACCTGGTGGAGAACCGCCACATTGGGGGTAACTCCAAACACCTGATCGCTCAATTCGAGTTCTTCTACGGCCTCCCCGGCCATGTTATATACTGTAGTCGAAGGCATTTCGGTTACCTCATCACATGCTTCTTAATCATGAGCAATCCGCCATTAGCTCCAGGCACAGAACCTTTTACTACAAGCAGGTTACGCTCAGGATCAGTTTGAATCACTTCCAGTTTCTTCGCAGTCACACGTTCATTGCCCATGCGACCTGCCATACGAGTGCCTTTCAGCACGCGTCCAGGGGTAGTCCCCGATCCAATGGAGCCAGGCGCACGCGTGCGGTCTGACTGACCATGAGTCTTAGGCCCGCCTCGGAATCCGTGACGTTTGACGCCACCCTGGAAACCTTTACCCTTGGAGGTGCCAACGATATCAACCGATTCGCCAGCTACGAAGAGACTTGCATCAACTTTTGAACCAAGTTCCAAACTCTCGAGGGCAATGCCTTCTTGCAACGCCACTTCCCGCAACACTTTGAACGGGCCCAGTTCCGGTCCTGGACGTCGCTGCTTATTTTGCTGCACTTTGAGAAGTTTCTCGATTTGCTTGTCTTTTTTATCTTCCTCAGAAGCTGTTTCCGTTTGTTCTTTCGCCTCGGCCTCACCACTTGAGCCCTTTTTCCCTCGCTGCTGTTGCTGGTAGGTCTGCAAGCGCTTTCGCTGAGCTTTAAGCAAAGGGAGACTTTGGCCAAGATGCCCTAATTCCGGGCGTGTCACGCTTTTTAGTCTTGCCTGCTCAAATCCAATCTGGACAGCCTCATATCCATCACGGGCAGTAGTCTTAATTTGTGTTATGATACATGGTCCAGCCTCGATCACTGTGACCGGGATAGCTGTGCCATTCTCCCCAAATACCTGGGTCATGCCGACTTTTCTGCCCAACAATCCACTGAGCATATCCTATCCTCTCTTCCTTGCTGTAGGATCTCGCTTCTCTTTCAGGTTTGCTTTTCTCAAGGTACATAAACATGTAGCTTATTCCTTGTGCAGCACACCTTCTCTACAGCTTGATTTCGATGTCCACGCCTGCGGGCAGATTCAATCGTGTCAGTGCCTCAACAGTTTTGTTGGTCGGCTCAATAATATCTATCAGGCGTTTGTGTGTGCGAATTTCAAATTGCTCGCGCGCATCTTTGTCAATAAAAGGTGAACGCATAACCGTAAATTTACCAATCTCTGTAGGCAGAGGCACTGGTCCAGAGACACGAGCGCCTGTCTGCTGCGCTGTATCGACAATCTGCATCGCTGACTGATCGAGAATACGGTGATCGTATGCCTTCAGGCGAATGCGAATTCGCTGTTTTGTTCCTGCGGCCATTTTTTTCTCCTAGGTAGGAACTGTGGCATCAAGCTGATGCCAGGCCTACAGAAGATATCCCATTCGTAAATGGGATATCTTCACACTATATTATTTCTCGACGCGGACACAGATGCCAGCACCGACGGTGCGTCCACCCTCACGGATGGCAAACTTGACACCCTCTTCCATGGCAATCGGCTGGATCAGCTCCACCGTCATCTCGATGTTATCGCCTGGCATCACCATCTCCACTCCCTCCGGCAGCTTGATCGCTCCCGTCACGTCGGTGGTGCGGATGTAGAACTGGGGCCGGTACCCGTTGAAGAACGGCGTGTGCCGCCCTCCCTCTTCTTTCGATAACACGTACACCTGCGCCTGGAACGTCTTGTGCGGCTTGATCGAGCCCGGCTTGGCTAACACCTGCCCCCGCTCGATGTCACTGCGCTCCACCCCTCGTAACAGGCAGCCCACGTTGTCTCCCGCCATGCCTTGATCCAGCGTCTTCTGGAACATCTCCACTCCCGTCACCACCACGGTGCGCGTCTCATCCTTCATGCCCACGATCTCCACCGACTCCCCTGTCTTGACCACGCCACGCTCGATACGTCCGGTGGCCACCGTGCCTCGTCCTTTGATGCCAAACACGTCTTCCACCGGCATCAAGAACGGCTTGTCGATGGCTCGCTCGGGGGTGGGAATGTAGCTGTCCACCGCATCCATCAACTCCCAGATGCAGGCGGCGTTCTCGTCGCTGCGCGAGAGGTCCCCGCTGCTCTCCAACGCTTTGAGCGCCGAGCCGCGGATCACCGGCACGTCGTCTCCGGGAAACTCGTAGCGCGCCAGTAGTTCGCGCACTTCCAACTCGACCAGTTCCAACAACTCTTCGTCGTCCATCATGTCGACTTTGTTCAAAAACACCACCATGGCAGGCACTTCCACCTGCCGTGCCAGCAGAATGTGCTCGCGTGTCTGCGGCATGGGGCCATCGGGTGCGCTCACCACCAGGATCGCGCCATCCATCTGCGCGGCTCCGGTGATCATGTTCTTGATGTAGTCGGCATGTCCGGGGCAGTCCACGTGTGCGTAGTGCCGCTTCTCCGTCTCGTACTCCACGTGCGCGATCGCGATGGTGATGCCGCGCTCGCGCTCCTCGGGCGCTTTGTCGATCTGGTCGAAGGCAATATACTTATTAGTTGCGCTGGCTTTGGCCAGCACTTTGGTGATCGCCGCCGTCAGGGTCGTCTTGCCATGGTCGATGTGCCCGATCGTCCCCACGTTCACGTGCGGCTTCGTTCGCTCAAACTTCTTCTTTGCCATGAGTTTTCCTCATCCTTCATCAGTGCTCAGTGCAAACTTACGTGCGTCAGGGGCTGCACCTTTGCGATCGCACCTTATTCGTTCATAATAAATCAAACTATAATTGTTGGAATATCCCTTGCAGATGTTCCCAATACTCGGTCGGCCTATCCCCTGCTTTTGGCTCCGAAGCTATCCAGGGATTACAATGCAAGAACAGTATTCATCTGCTCCCACATTGTTCACTCTCCACGTTACATCCTCTTCTTACTACTTTTTAGCGTGTAGCCTTTGCAACAATTGTCTCAGCAATATTTTTGGGTACGGGATCATATCGCGCAAACTCCATTGAGTAACTAGCGCGACCACTGGTCATTGAACGGAGATCATTCACGTAGCCAAACATCTCGGAGAGGGGGACATGTCCTCGCACTACAACCATCGTCCCACGGCTTTCCATACCCATAATTGTTCCACGGCGCCGATTCAGGTCACCAATTACATCGCCATAGAATTCCTCGGAGGTGGTCACTTCTACCAACATTATCGGTTCAAGTAGAATTGGGGCAGCTTTTCGCGCTGCCTCTTTGATCGCCAGCGAACCGGCGGTCTTAAAAGCCATCTCGTTAGAGTCTACATCATGATATGAACCATCATAAAGTGTAGCTTTGACATCGATCATCGGATAACCGGCAATAATTCCATTTTCCAGTGTTTCACGTATGCCGTTCTCGACAGGTTTAATGTATTCCCTGGGTACCGTGCCACCAACAATGGCGTTGATAAACTCAAAGCCCTTGCCTGATTTGTTTGGTGCCACTCTAATCCACACATCACCATATTGCCCATGTCCACCTGTCTGCCTGACATGCTTGCCCTGGGCTGTACTCTCACGCGTAATCGTCTCGCGATAGGCAACTTGCGGACGCCCTACGTTTGCCTCAACCTTAAATTCGCGGAAGAGACGATCCACAATCACCTCAAGATGCAACTCGCCCATACCACTGATAATGGTCTGGCCAGACTCGACATCTGTATGTAACTGGAAAGTCGGATCTTCCTCCGTCAATTTATTTAGAGCAATCGCCATTTTATCTTGATCTGCGCGAGTTCTTGGTTCGATAGCAATCTCAATTACTGGCTTCGGGAAAGTGATTGACTCTAGTATAATCGGGTGCTGCGCATCGCACAATGTATCACCGGTGAAAGTGTTGCGCAAACCTACAGCAGCACAGATATCACCAGCTCGTATCTCATCGATATCTTCACGATGATTGGCATGCATGCGAAGAAGTCTTCCAACTCGCTCTGTTTTATCCTTTAGTGCTATTTTCAGTAGCCGCGCCTTTCTCAAGCTTGCCCGAATAAACACGCAGGTATGATAAGCGGCCTACAAAAGGATCGGAGACTATCTTGAAAACCAACGCACTAAATGGGGCTGAATCATCTACTTCACGTGTATCCGCTTCGTTTGTATCTGGATTGACACCAGCTAGAGCGGGAATGTCAAGCGGAGAAGGCAGATAGGTAATGACTGCATCCAACATTGCCTGCACGCCTTTATTTTTCAAGGCTGAACCGCAAAGTACCGGCACCAGTGTGCCGTCTATTGTTGCTCGACGAAGTGCAGCAATCAGTTCGTCTTTGCTAATTTCCTCACCCTCAAGATATTTGAGAGTTAACTCCTCATCTGTTTCAGCGACTCGCTCAATTAACAATTCACGGTGCTGCTCAAACTCAGCCTCCATGCTTGTAGGCACCTCTGTATGATCAGATGTGGTGCCGAGATCATCAGTAAAGATAACTGCTTGCTGCTCGATGAGATCTATAAAGCCTTTAAAATTACTTTCCTGCCCGACAGGAATCTGAATTGGGACAGGTGAAGCGCCCAGACGCTCGCGAATCATCTCCACTGTACGCCAGAAATCCGCGCCAATGCGATCCATTTTATTCACAAAACAGATACGAGGGACATTATATTTATTCGCTTGACGCCATACTGTCTCGGATTGTGGTTCAACGCCTGCAACCGCATCAAAAACAACCACACCACCATCCAATACGCGCAAAGAACGTTCGACTTCAGCAGTAAAGTCTACATGCCCTGGTGTATCAATGATGTTGATACGATGATCCAACCAGAAACAGGTCGTCGCAGCCGACGTAATAGTAATGCCGCGTTCCTGCTCCTGAGGCATCCAGTCCATAGTAGCTGCACCTTCATGCACTTCACCCATACGGTGAATTTTCTTAGTGTAGAAGAGTACGCGCTCTGTAGTCGTTGTTTTACCAGCATCTATATGAGCAATAATACCAATATTTCGGGTTTTTTCCAGTGGGAATTCTCTAAACATATGTATTGTTATTCCTCTCGTTCGGGCCGAGTGCTCGTAGAACTCCTCGCCGCTTAGCGGTTTTCCCGAACGGGCAAGAGGTTCTACCAGCGATAATGAGCGAAGGCTTTATTCGACTCCGCCATTTTATGGGTCTCCTCGCGTTTCTTAATCGTCGCTCCCTGTCCAGCCGCTGCATCCATCAGCTCGCTAGCAAGTTTCTCCGACATTGACTTTCCAGTGCGGGAACGTGCAGCACGAATAAGCCAGCGCATTGCCAGCGCATTGCCGCGCTCCCTACGTATATCGACAGGTACCTGGTATGTTGAACCGCCAACACGCCGGGGCTTTACTTCCAGTGAAGGCGTTGCATTTTTCAACGCCTGCTCGAATACATCGAGCGGGGGTCGCTTCTGCTTGGCCTCAATAATATCAAACGCATCATACGTGATACGCTCGGCCAGACTACGTTTCCCATCCAACATTAACTTACCGATAAAGCGGGCCACATTCCGGTTCTTAAACTTTGCATCCGGTACATCTGGCCGATGCACAACTCTTTTACGTCTTGGCAAGGTTTGCCTCCTCCTGCTAAACACCAGAAAAGGCGTCGATTCAATTGAGAGGGTGAATCCTGTAAAGGAGACCCTCTACAATCTCAACAGACGCCTACACGCGAGCGCCTTTCCACTTTGTGGAGGACACTCGACTTTCATCGCTACTGAAGAAGATATGAGTAAACTTCTTCCTTTTACATATTTGCGATGACGTGTGATTTGCCGACCTACCTGAGGCGTTCAGGTGGTATCGGGTAGTCTTCATAGGGGCGAAATCCATCACGCCCCACAACTCCCTACCGCCCTTTTGAGGCGGCAGCCTGTCCTGGTTTTGGCCGTTTGGCTCCATACTTGGAGCGACCGCGGCGACGCTTTGATACCCCATCGCTGTCCAGGGTTCCCCGAACAATGTGGTAGCGAACGCTTGGTAAATCCTTTACGCGGCCACCACGAATGAGTACGACGGAGTGTTCTTGCAGATTATGCCCTTCACCTGGAATGTAAGCGGTCACTTCCATCCGGTTACTCAAACGAACACGAGCAATCTTGCGCATCGCCGAGTTCGGTTTCTTGGGCGTCATAGTACGTACCTGAGTGCAGACTCCACGTTTTTGTGGCGACCCACGCAGGGACGAGGTACGGTTTTTCAGCGCATTAAACGAATAACGTAACGCTGGGGCCTTTACCTTCTCTTTTTTCCTTGAGCGGCCCTTACGGATCAGTTGATTGATCGTCGGCAATGAAAGATTCTCCCTATCAATTAATTGGCACAGCAATCTGCGCCCGATATTTCACCTATGTGCGGAGTCATATACTATCACTCATTCTCCAAGCTGTCAAGTATCATGCTACCAATAGCCGCACCCGAAACAGCTCCTGCTCCAACACCAACACTTTCAACTGTTGTCGATGCCGTCAGTCGCGCCGCTGCCTGCTGCTGGCGGGCAAGCTGCTCGCGCCGCCGCTGAGCAATGCCTGAGCCAGCAGGAATGAGTTTTCCTATGATCACATTCTCTTTGAGACCTACCAGGTGATCCGTCTGCGCTTCGATGGCTGCTTCTGTTAACACGCGCGTGGTCTCCTGGAAGGACGCAGCCGCCAGGAAACTATCCGTATTGAGCGAAGCCTTGGTAACACCAAGAAGTACTGTTTGTGCAGTTGCAGGTTCACCACCCTCCGCTAATACGCGAGCATTGACATCTGCATAGACAAAGCGATCCACCAGGTCATTTGGCAGCATCTCAGTATCTCCTGGTTCATCCACCTTTACGCGTCGTAGCATCTGGCGAATGATTACCTCGATGTGTTTGTCATTGATATATACACCTGTATTGCGATAGACGCGTTGCACTTCTTTGACCACATACATCTGCACGGCCTCTCGTCCCTGAATACGCAACACATCCTGTGGATCACGCTGGCCCGCTGTGATTGGCGTGCCTGCCTGGATCTTTTGACCCTGATTCACTACGATGTTACGCGCAGCCGGGATTGGATACGAGCGCTCTTCCCGCTCCTCGAAGCGAATTGAGAGCAAGCCATCAGGATTAATCAATGCCTCACCTTCGGTGCGAGCCAGCACAGGTACTGGTTCTGCATCATTTTCGGCAGGCATCAAGGCAATGACCTGGTCTTTCTGCACTTTGTCCTGATCGTTGACAAGTACCTGGCTTCCTTCCGGCAGTTGATACTCATCGAAGAAGACATTGCTAGAGATAACACGAACTGTGCGCACCCCTGTATTCTCGTCTTTGACGATTTCCACCACTCCATCAATTTCGCTTATCTCAGCCTTCTCTTTAGGCACACGTGCTTCAAACAATTCCTCGACACGCGGCAAACCTTGCGTGATGTCTCCCTGCGCTCCTGCAATACCACCAGTATGGAAGGTACGCATGGTTAATTGAGTACCTGGCTCACCAATCGATTGTGCTGCGATGATTCCTACCGCTGCTCCAAGGCCAACCAGTGCATTCGCTGCAAGGTCCCGGCCGTAGCATTTGCGGCAAACTCCACGATGCGCCAGGCATCCCAGTACAGAACGCACGCGCACAGCTTTCACTCCTGCTGCAACGATCTGATCGACCACATCATCGGTCAATTCGTCACCCACCTCGATCAAATCAAAGCCAGGAATGGGATCTGCCAGGACACGACCAATCAGGCGATCATGTATATTTGGCAGCATCATTTCTTTGCTGTCTGTTTCAGTAATCAAGGTTCCTTCGGTAGTGCCGCAATCCTCTTCGGATACGATCACGTCCTGTGCCACGTCGATCAAACGCCTGGTCAAGTAACCAGACTCAGCCGTACGCAGCGCAGTGTCAGCTAAACCTTTACGAGCACCATGGCTACTGATAAAGTATTCGAGCACGCTCAGGCCTTCGCGGAAATTACCGCGGATTGGAATGTCGATAATCTTGCCCGATGGACTTGCCATCAAGCCACGCATACCTGATAACTGGCGAATCTGCTGGAACTTGGCTTTTGTTGCCCCTGACTTGGCAATGGTATAAATCGATCCATACGGGTCCAGGGTGGACTCTACCATCTTAGTGACATTTTCAGTCGCTTCGTTCCAGGCGTCAACGGTTTGCTGATATCTCTCGTTCTCAGTGATAAGTCCATCACGATATTGATCTTCGAGTTCAGCGATCTTGGCATCCGCTTTCGCAAGCTCCTCCTGCTTCCCGAGTGGCACCTTCACATCACTGATTGCGATGGTAGTGCCAGCCTTTGTAGCATAGGAGAAACCAAGACGTTTGATTTCGTCGGCCAGTTCAGCAGTCTTCGCTCGTCCATATTCCTTGAAGCACTCACCAATAATCTGCTTCAGGTTCTCTTTCTTCATAGCGTAGTTCTTGAAACGCAGTCGCTCCGGCAATGCTTCGTTCAAAATGATACGGCCTACCGTCGTCTCCACTAACTTCCCATGTGAGTGCATTGTAGCTTTTTCAGGTGGTGGCATATCATATACGTCTGTATCGACAAGACGCACTTTGATCAGCGATTGCAGGTCAACTACCCCATGTTGATAGGCTAACAACGCTTCGGTAGCATCGGTAAAGACGCGCCCTTCACCTTTCAAACCAGGACGATCTTGCGTCAGGTAGAAGCAGCCCAACACCATATCCTGGCTTGCGCCGATGGACGGCTCACCTGTTGCAGGAGAGAGAAGGTTGCGTGTCGAGAGCATAAGCCTGCGCGCTTCGTCTTGTGCCTTATCGGATAGCGGCACATGCACTGCCATCTGATCTCCATCAAAGTCAGCGTTAAAGGCCGAACAGACAAGCGGATGGAGTTGGATGGCGCTACCTTCAACCAGTACGGCCTCAAAGGCCTGAATTCCCAGTCTATGGAGCGTTGGCGCGCGATTGAGTAGCACTGGATGATCTTTAATCACCTCTTCAAGCACATCCCACACTTCCGGTTTGACACGCTCAACAAAACGCTTTGCACTTTTAATGTTATGTGCGAAGTTCTGCTCTACCAGTTTACGCATAACAAATGGCTTGAACAGTTCCAGTGCCATCTTTTTGGGCAAGCCACACTGATTCAACTTTAGATCTGGCCCAACCACAATAACCGAACGGCCTGAGTAATCAACACGCTTACCAAGCAGGTTCTGTCTGAAGCGGCCCTGTTTACCTTTGAGCATATCGGAGAGGCTCTTCAACTTGTGATTACCTGAACCGGCTACGGCACGACCGCGTCGACCGTTGTCGATCAAGGCGTCACACGCCTCTTGTAACATGCGTTTTTCATTACGAATGATGATCTCCGGTGCGCCCAGATCAAGCAAGCGCTTGAGCCGATTATTGCGGTTGATCACCCTCCGATAAAGATCATTCAAATCTGATGTCGCGAAGCGACCGCCATCAAGCTGCACCATTGGTCGCAGATCAGGTGGCAAGACAGGCAAGACGGTCAGAATCATCCACTCAGGTGAAGTGTTTGACTTGCGGAACGCCTCTATAACCTTCAAACGCTTCGTTGCCTTTTTGCGTCGCTGACCGACGGTTGAGCTTATCTCTTTACGCATCTCGGCAGCCAGTTTATCCATATCCAGCGCGCTGATCAGTTCGCGAACTGCTTCTGCGCCCATACCTGCTCGGAACACACTGGGACCAAAGGAATCGCGCAACTCCCGATAACGGTTTTCCTGGATGAGATCCATCTTCTTGATTCCCTCCAGGTCACGTCGAAGTTGTTCAAGGCGCTGCTTCCTATCTACACGCTGCGTCTCTAAATGTGACTGCGCCGAGTCGATTTGTCCCTGATAATCTACCATCAAGCGCTCAGCTTCACGGCCACTATCTAACTTGACTTCTTCAATTTTATGGTGCGCAATTTCAGCGATATCGTTACGACAAACCTCCGCAACGCGTTCAAGCGTTTCGATGTCTTTCGTTGTAACTACATCACCTTGCTTCACAACCACCTTATCTGTTGGTGCAAAGACAATGTCAAATTCTGCTTCATGGCCCATTGCATCGCGTAACGCAGCGAGGGTCTCGCTTTCTGCCTGTCTTGCTGCCTCCAACTCTTGCTCGCGATTCGCCTCGATATCCTGCTGATTTTCGGTGATGCGATTGAGCGCTTCCTGAATTTCGCTTTCACGTTTCTCTTTCAAGCTATCAATGCGTTCGACGACTTGCTCATCCAGATTTTGATCCAGTTTGATGAGTTCCTCATCGATATGCATTAATTCTTGCTGGCGGGCTTCTTCATCAATATGAGTGACGACATACAGAGCAAAGTAAAGTATACGCTCTAAATTACGTGGAGAGAGATCCAGTAAGAGACCAATACGACTCGGTGTCCCTTTGAAGTACCAGATATGACTTACCGGGGAAGCGAGTTCGATATGTCCCATACGCTCACGGCGCACTTTTGAGCGGGCAACTTCTACGCCACATTTGTCACACACAATACCCTTAAAACGCACACGCTTATATTTTCCGCAATAGCATTCCCAGTCCTTCGTAGGACCGAAGATACGCTCGCAGAATAATCCATCCTTCTCAGGCTTGAGTGTGCGGTAGTTGATTGTTTCCGGCTTCGTTACCTCACCGTAACTCCAACCGCGAATCTGCTCAGGGCTGGCAAGGCTGATACGTATTGCATTAAAATCGTTTACTTCGAGCATGATGCCTCCTGGTGTTTCCTTTCTTAGACCTCACTGCAAGACGCGATCGCGTCTACATTTCATATCAGCAGCGATGAAAGGAACTACTGATCCCCTTCGAAACCGGATATATTAATGCCCAATTCTGGCATTACATCATTAGAGGTATCTTCCACAAATTGAATCTTCTGTTCATCTTCGTTGAGAACCTCTACGTTAATACCCAGGCTTTGTAATTCTTTGACTAGAACCTTGAATGATTCGGGCACCCCTGGTTCCATAATGTTTTCACCTTTGACGATAGCTTCGTAGGTCTTTACACGTCCCACGACGTCGTCAGACTTAACAGTCAGGATTTCCTGCAGGATGTTCGCCGCGCCATAGGCTTCGAGCGCCCATACTTCCATTTCGCCGAAACGCTGACCACCAAATTGTGCTTTACCACCTAGCGGCTGCTGCGTTATTAAGCTATATGGACCTGTAGATCGAGCATGAACCTTGTCTTCCACAAGGTGGGCCAACTTCAACATATAGGTATAGCCAACGGTAATTGGATGATCGAATGGCTCACCTGTCCGCCCATCGAAGAGTTGTATCTTGCCAGTCTCTGGCAGATTGGCGCGACGCAAGTATTCTTCGATATCATCCTCTGTAGCTCCATCAAAGACGGGCGTAGCAATCTTAATGCCCAGAGCGTCTGCAGCCCACCCTAGATGGGTTTCCATTATTTGCCCGATATTCATACGGTGGGGCACACCCAATGGGTTCAGAATGATATCTACTGGTGTGCCATCCGGCAGGAATGGCATATCCTCAATCGGTAATACCCGCGAAATGACACCTTTGTTGCCATGACGTCCAGCCATTTTGTCGCCAGCACCTATTTTTCGCTTCTGGGCAATACTTACACGCACTAGTTGATTTACGCCCGGCGGCAATTCATCATTCTGCTCGCGCGAGAATACCTTCACTTCAACAACTTTACCGCGTTCGCCATGTGGCACGCGCAGTGATGTATCTTTCACCTCACGAGCTTTTTCGCCAAAGATTGCTCGCAAGAGCTTCTCTTCAGCGGTAAGTTCCGTTTCGCCTTTGGGTGTGATCTTCCCAACAAGGATATCTTGCGGTCCCACTTCGGCGCCGACATAAATGATGCCGCGCTCGTCAAGGTTGCGCAGTCCCTCTTCACCTACATTTGGAATATCACGAGTAATCTCTTCAGGCCCGAGCTTTGTATCGCGCGCGTCGATCTCGTACTTTTCGATATGTATTGAGGTAAACAGATCTTCACGCACTATTCGTTCGCTAATAAGGATGGCATCTTCGTAGTTGCCACCTTCCCAGCTCATAAAAGCAACGAGTATGTTTTGCCCAAGGGCAAGTTCTCCGTCTTCTGTCGAAGAACCATCGGCAATTACCTGTCCGGCGGTGACATAGTCTCCCTTACGTACAATGGGACGCTGATTGATACATGTCCCAGCATTGGAACGCACGAATTTGCGCAGGCGGAAGGTATGCACATCACCCTGGTCATCTACTATCTGAATCTGACGCGCAGATGAAGTAACAACCTCACCACTTACCGTACTCACTGCCACCTGGCCAGAATCAATCGCTACCTGACGCTCGATGCCCGTGCCACAAATCGGCGATTGCGGGCGTAGAAGCGGCACAGCCTGGCGCTGCATATTTGCTCCCATTAAAGCTCGGTTTACGTCATCATGCTCTAGAAATGGGATGAGTGCAGTTGCGACGCTAACAGTCTGTTTTGGTGATACGTCCATGTAGTCCATAGTTTCAGCGGTCTCCATGACAAACTCACCTTGATAACGCGCTAGGACTCGATCCTCAATAAATTCGCCTTTCATGTCTAGCTTTGCGTTCGCCTGTGCAATCCAGAAGTTTTCTTCATCATCTGCCGTGCGGTAATCTACTTGTTCGGTCACAAAGGGCTTAATTCTCACATCTACATCGCCCAAAGCTTTAGACAAGCGCTCGAACAGCGCTTCGTCAACCCTTACACGTGTCCGCGCTGGAATAAGTACCTCACCATCAGCAGTTTTCACATCTTCAAATTCGTGGCCAACAACCCCTCTAAATTCGCGGTCCACCAAGGTCGGGTCATTCGCTCGCAGACGTTTGATGACCTTGCGATAAGGAGTTTCAATAAACCCATAAGGATTGATCTGACCGTATGTTGCCAGATTACCAATCAGGCCGATGTTAGGGCCTTCTGGTGTTTCAATTGGACAGATGCGGCCATAATGCGAACGGTGTACGTCACGCACGTCAAAACCTGCGCGTTCGCGTGACAATCCTCCAGGTCCTAATGCTGACAGGCGTCGTTTATGACCAATCTCAGCAAGAGCATTGGTCTGATCCATGAACTGTGAAAGCTGGCTACCGCCAAAGAATTCTTTCATGGCAGCTACAACTGGGCGTATGTTGATAAGCGCATTAGGTGTAGCCTGTCCTGGCTCTTGAATGCTCATGCGCTCTTTGACCACACGCTCCATTCTCAACAAACCAACGCGAAACTGTGTCTGAATCAGTTCGCCAACACAGCGTACACGACGATTTCCCAGATGGTCGATGTCATCTTTGCGCCCATGCCCATTATTCAATTCTATCAAGCGACGAATGATATGAACGAGATCATCCTGGGTTAAGATGCGCTGGCTCTGCGGAATTGAGAGATCAAGCTTCCTGTTGAGTTTGTAGCGCCCTACGCTGCCGAGGTCATAACGACGTGCATTGAAGAACATGTTTTTGACAAGGGATCGAGCATTATCTATAGTCGCGGGATCTCCTGGACGCATTTTCTTGTAGAGTTCGAGCAACGCTTCGTCCTCTTTTTTGACAGGATCGCGATCCAGTGTGGCCTGCATATAACGTATGTTGGTATCGTTATCTACGTCACTGAATGCATCAAGAATGCCTTGATCAGTAGAGAGATCAAGCTCTTCGCCATGCCATTGTTCCTTCGCCAGGCTTGCAATCGCACGTAGCAAAGTCGTAACAGGCAACTTGCGTTTACGATCAATTTTTACTGTCAGTAAGTTCTTGTTGCTTGTTTCAAACTCTAACCAGGCGCCTCGTCCGGGGATAAGTTTAGCTGCATAGAGCCTGCGCCCGGTAGTAGCATCCTCATCAGCAGTATAGTAAACACCTGGTGAGCGCACAAGCTGGCTTACAACAACTCGCTCAGCACCATTGATTATAAAGGTTCCTTCTGTAGTCATGAGCGGGAAATCACCCATGAAGATATCCTTCTCAATGATTTCACCTGTCTCTTTGTTCGTCAAACGGGCCTTGACGGTCAAAGGTGCTGAATATGTCGTATCGCGGTCTCGACACTCGTCTTCAGAGTATTTCGGCTTTCCAAAAGGATCGGGTGGAACAATAAATTCAAGTTTTAGATTTTTTCCTGTAAAATCTTCAATGGGAGAGATTTCGTCAAAAAGTTCGCGTAGACCTTCTTTCTTAAACCATTCAAAAGAATCAAGTTGAATCTGAATGAGGCCAGGCATTGGGCGAATGTCCGGAATACGCGCAAACGATACGCGCTCAGGAAGTGCCACGGCCCTGCTGCTTACTGACATAGGTAGTGTTCTCCTCTCACTATAGGGACTATCCCTTGCGGTACTACCTTTTAACTCCGACAAGCAGAATAGATACTTCTCGAAACCTTGCCTGAACTGTAGAATCAGGAGTAAAACTCCACCGGCAAGATATTTTCAAAGATCTCCAGCGTCGTTGCGGTGGTGGATAGCAAGGTCGCCCTCCCACCAGGGTACCCAGGAGGATACGATAGAGGCGATGTGTCTTTCTGACACTCGCTCACGTGGTAACAAAGGGAACTCTTGCAGTTCCCTTTGTACCTCCTAAAAAGAAAATGTAAACGGAAGATAATAGAATAATAATCGCCAACAATGTTACAAGAAAAAGATTTTATGACAAGAAAAGTAACCGCCCTGTGCTTTCACAAGCGGTTACTCCTACGTCACTACAAGTACTTGTTATTTTCAGATCATCCACGTACACATCCCCACATATTTAGACAAAAGCATTTTTCATACGTATAATAACAAAACGCTCTACAGCTTTCCCATATTGTGGTACTAATGTCACCCTACCCAGTCTTTTACACTGATAACCTGTACACTCACCATAGCCTTTTGCCGTCGTCAATGAAGGCTAAAAACTTCTTGCAGGTTTACGTGGCATTCTTAACACGTGTAGTGCCCTTTATCAGGCAGTGGGGAATGATGTATCGATAAGTGTTTTTGTTTACCTTTGATTCTTTATCAGGTCTTGAGCCATGTGCTATACCACATACAACGCTTTAGACAATCCGACATCATGTAGTATACTACCCCTATAACAATTTGTCAATAGTTCTTTTGAGCATTTTTTCTTAAAACCGTAACATTCATTATACCAGCATTGTAAAGTGATCAATTCCACCCTGTACAGCTTCTATCTCATCACATATGCCAGGATTCCAGGAACACTCGCTAACAAGACAGCATTCATACAGGAGAGTGCAAAGATGGTGTTGATCCTTCACTTCTAACAGATTGAGGTCAAACACTGCTTCCTGTTGATGCGGATGTGTTATGGACAGAACCAGGTCATCTAGTCGAAGTGTAGATTGACGATCTAGTTGGTAGGTTTGCGACGCACCTACTTTACGGCAGAATGAGAAACACCCCATCAAACCGATGCAGATAAATGACGTAGCAACTAAAGTAACCACAAGCCCTGCCAGGCTTAATAGAATTGCGCCTCCTGTGCATATAACTACGAGCAGTGGATTGGGCATATGGATAGTCCAGCCTATAAGAATCTCAGGAATGAGTCCAACCAATGCTGCGATAAAACATGAAAGAGTAGTTCCGATAGCCCAGTAGATACCCGCCAGATTTTTGGAGGAGAGATCACGAACAACAAGCGTAGAACTACCTTTTTGAATGAACATTCCCTCGTAAAATCCTGCCCTCACTGCGTAGTAAAAACGCACAACCATTGCGCTCGCGCCTATCAATATGAAGCTGGCGTAACTTAAAGTAGCAAGAAGAGCATCTTGCCACTTCAAGTATGGCGTAAATATGTGCGTGTATGAGAACCACAATCTAACAGAAAGTATCGCAAAGGCAATAGCAATCGTTAATGATGCCAGAACAAGCATCCAGATTAGCAAACGCGTGCGCTTATAAGAGGCATAGCTAAGGTAAAAAATATGATCGTTGGTTGGCATATCTAATTCATATCCTCTTAATGAGAGCAGTAGTGCCTGTGCAGGTAGCAAGAATGTTCATTTTGTTGAGGGTCTCTCAATACCCATGTACATTGATTGCATAATTCCCTCGGTTGTTATAACAGGCTTCTCTTAAGACGAATAAAACATTTTGTTGGTGACATACGTAAAATCTAAGCTTGCGCATCACATTCTCGAACGGATCAGCTTTGTCGCAATTCGCTTCTAATATCCTCAAAGAGAATAGTTTGTAAATAACGCTCTGAAGCACTAGGGAAAATGGTGACGATCATTTTCCCTTGATTTTCAGCTTTATGTGCCTCTTGTAGAGCAGCCCAGGCAACAGCGCCACTGCTGATTCCGACTGAGAGTCCTTCCTCTTGCATAATCTTGATAGCAGTTGCTACCGCATCCTGATCAGTAACAGGAATAATGCGATCAATAAGGTCGACACGCAACGTATCAGGTTGAAAGCCCGCACCAAGCCCTTCGATTCTATGTGGTCCTGGTCGCCCACCTGAGAGAACAGCACAGGCAGCAGGTTCTACAGCAACAATTTCGACTTCTGGTTTACGCGAGCGGAGTCCTTCTGCAACACCTGTGAGAGTTCCTCCAGTGCCAACTCCAATCACTACTATGTCTACTGCCCCATCAGTATCATCCCAAATTTCAATGGCTGTCCCTTCGCGATGGGCGCGAGGATTTGCCTGATTATAGAATTGCTGTGGGAACCAGGCATTTGGAAGCGTCGTACGTAGTTCGATTACCTTGTTAATGGCCCCTCGCATACCCTGGCTACCAGGAGTGAGCAGGATTTTCGCGCCAAAACGTTGTAAGAGTAGGCGCCGCTCGATAGTAATCGTATCAGGCATAGCCAGAATGCATGTATAGCCTCGGGAGGCGCTGATCCATGCAAGAGATATACCCATATTTCCGCTGGTTGGTTCGGTAATAATGCTACCAGGACGCAATAGCCCCTGCGTTTCGGCTTCACAAATCATCTGAAAGGCAACGCGATCCTTGAGGCTACCGCCTGGATTGAACATTTCCAGTTTAGCAAGTAGTGTCGTTTGCGGTGCACGGGGCATAGCTGATGCAATGTGCTTCAATTCGAATAACGGTGTATGGCCTATAAGTTCAGTGACATTTCTTGCCCAATTTGCCATGGCCAGACCACCCCAACATATGGTTAGATATAATACATTGTTTCTGTAGTGCCAGCCCGATGCTTCTGAGCAAGCTCTTCTACTGTGGTAGAAACAAGTATTCGTTGTGTCAACTCGTCAATTTCTTTCCAGACATCTCTCAAAGCACACCCTGGAGAAAGCTTACAGAAGTCCGGGTTAGGTAAACATTCCATTGGTGGAACATACCCTTCGAGAGCTTGCATCACCTGAGCCATGGTGATCTGCGCTGGTGGCTTGGCCAACATATGACCACCCTTGGGACCACGAACGCTTTTTATCAATCCCTCTTTGCGTAAAGCCATCAAAATCTGATCGAGGTATTGTTCTGGAATATATTGCCTGCTGGCAATATCTGAACTCTCAATAGGTCCCTGCCCATAGTATGCCGCTAGATCGAGCATGGCTCGCAAACCATAATCGCCTTTCATTGTCAATTTCATAGCCGGACGCCTTTCCAGCAGGCTAAAGCAAGATGAGTTGAAGACTCTCCCGATTTTTGATTTTCTCACCTGGCCGCCACAATACATTCCTCACTCATCTCAGTGCACAGGTACGAGAGCCAATCGATTGCTCGTAGCATATATCAGGAGCTATGTACTGTCAATGGGACCAATTTCGGGTGACGGTTAGCATTTCAGTGCGAATGTTGGTAAAATGCTCACGCAAAGCAGCTAATTGTACTCGTTGACCACTCACGCGAATCCAGAGGCGCTTCTGTGGGAAGTAGAACGTGATACATAAACTCAGGATAAGTAGAACAGCAGTAGGCCAGACCAGTATAGAGCCTGCATCTTTCGTGACGAGTAAAACGGTTGCCTCGCTTGCACTATTGAGCCTGATACTCCATTGCTTATCAAAGCTCTGGCCTGACTGGCCAGCTTGCAATCGCACAATAGCTTTGTCTTGCGCAGGTGCAATATTAGGTGCGCCAACCGTAATCAGTATCGACGGGTGTTGGGTCTGTGGCAATTGTATCGAAGGTTGATGGATAAAAAATACACCAAGAGTCAGATTCGACCCTGCAATTGGAATCCCTTTAGCGTAATCAACAGCCACGTTTGACGAAATATTCTCGCTCTGATCCAATACTATCGCTTCATTACAAACGAGGCATCCCTGGCCATCGGAAATCGTGACACTGACCGAAGGGATGAGGGATGATTGATGAAAGACGATGCCTCCGTACGATAGAGGATCATTCACACGTACATGATTACTGTGCGCGACGAGCTCACCATCCTGGTAAACGCTCAAATCCGTCACATAATCGGTCGGTAATCCCGTCTTGGGGTCAAATGTTGCAGTAAAGTTATTGGCGCGGAAACTTATATTGTGTGGTGTTCCACGTGGAAAGACAACCGCGCTTTGTCCATCAGGCAGAGCTTGATCAAAAGTAAACCCGGCAAGGTTATCGCTTAAGCCTATTATTGGCGCAGGCAATATATGTCTGGCCAGGCTATTTGGAGCAAACCCATGCCACTGTGATAAGACACCTGCCATCAGAAGCGTCACCAGAGCTGCATGAAAAACAAAGGTCGATAGCGTAGCCCAGGAATTTTTATTAGCATAAAGATACGTAACGTCATTTTTTTGAAGCAAACGAACCCGATACCTCCTCTTACGAAAGTGATCTTGTGTCCATTGAACTGCAAGAGATATATCGGGATGGGTAAATTCAACGCGCTCTACTGCATTCTGGTAGAAATTGTCGTTGCGCCTGATGAGTGGATGTTTAAAATTATGCCAGATACCCGGCGCACGATTTAACGTGCATACAATGATGCTAAGCGATAGCACAGTAAGCAACAGCATAAAATACCAGCTGGAAAAGATAGTGTAAAATCGCATCCAGTCAAAGATTGGTGTTAGCGAACCATAGCGAGGCAATGCGTTTTGTTGCACCCAGGCAGCATACGCTACAGGATCATTTAATACTTCACCAGGCGCCTGCACAAAGTAAATGCCTGCTAAGCAGATAATAGCAATTGAAGTAATCAGAAATATGGCTGTGCGCACCGAACTAAGCCAGCCCCAAATGCCATCGATGGGATGCCTGACGATATAAGGCAAACGATGCTTATGCTTTTGTTGAAACGAAGGTTTACCCAGGTGGATAGTGTGTTTATTTTTGGAATGAATTTCAGTTGGGAGTGGCTGCGACCCCGTATGTTGCAGCTTCGCCACCTTCTTTGTTGGAATCGCCATGCTTATTTCATCATCTATCTTTACCTTGTGAAGGCCATAACAATAAATGGCGAAGTATTCACCTTTACATATGATAGAGCATAAGCGCTTCTGTGACAAGCGGATTTGTTTCTATACAATCCATTATGGTGTTGGAGTAGTAGCGGTGGTAGGAGTAAGACCTGCTACAACAGCCAGAATTGTGATGCTTTGAGCCATAATGGTCGTCTCTTTCCTGTTGCATTGATCCTGTGCCGTTATTCGCACTCTATTGCCAACCCCAAGGTCGGTGAAAGATAAAGAAGCCTGGTTCCCATGTTTGCTGTATGCAGTCTGGTCGTTTACTGTGACTGTGACCACTCTTTTCCCTTGATTTGCTGAAACAACAAACGACTGGCCGCTAATAGATTGAACAATTCCTATGATGCAGGCTCTTTGTCCTGAAGAATTATTAGTACTCGATCCAATAATCGTTGGTATTTCAGTTGGTATAGCCTGTTGGGACGATGCTTGATTCATTTGAGAGAAAGCAAATGCAAGCCCCAGGCCAATACATCCAGCCAGAATAACTCCCGCAATGCCGCTTATGATTAATACCCTTTTGCTGATAAACACCAGGCTCTCCTTCTTAAAATTCTTTATGCATTACGTTCATTTTAATGCTTGTTTATATGTAATGAAGAGAAACGCAAGCGCACGCTGAATGGAAATGAGTATAATGCCTGGTTATCTGAAAGTCACCAAACTAGGAGTAATTGCCAGGGTCTACCCTGACTTACTTACCTCTTCATTGACCCACTTTATCAGACATGCTACACTTCATTAATCATACAAATACAAGGTCAAGAACCCAATTGCCGATCACGGCGATGGGCTTGTTCACACAAGCCTTGCTTGACTAGCCTAAGTGCAAACTACGTTCGACAGGTCATGCTACCTACGGGTGCCTACTCAAGCCTGTAGCTTTAGCGTCTGTGATTAACAGTTCTGATGGGCAGGAACGGTGTTGCAGATATGACAAGCCCGTTGAACATTGGCGAAGAGTACCAGACGTCCGAAAGGATGGTAAACGTCTTGTTCGTTTACATATTAAACTGTTATGGTCAACCGTTAATGCCCTGCCACCGCGCAAAGCAAGAGTGCTGCTCAAGCAGGGCAAGGCCAAGGTGGTCAGAATGATCCCCTTCACCCTACAACTGCTGTATGGCAGTAGTGGGTATCAACAGGAAGTCTCTCTCGGGATTGATGCCGGGGCACAGCATATCGGCGTTTCCGCTACGACTGAGCAGATGGTGCTCTTTGAAGCTGAGGTGCAGCCGAGAACGGACATCGGGGCATTGCTGGCGACCCGCAGAGCGTACCGCCGTGCCAGGCGCAGCCGCAAGACCCGCTATCGCGAGTGCCGTTTCCTCAATAGAAAGAAACGATCAGGCTGGCTCGCACCCTCTGTGCAGCACAAAGTGGAAGCCCATCTGAAAACGATCCGTTTGGTGCACAAGATCTTGCCCGTGAGCAGGACAACGATCGAAGTGGCACAGTTCGATATCCAGAAGATACGCAACCCCGAGATCGAGGGCAAGGACTACCAACAAGGTCCACAGCTCGGTTTCTGCAATGTCAGGGCATATGTCCTTGCGAGAGATCGTCATGTGTGCCAGTGGTGTCAGGGCAAGTCGAAGGACCCCATGCTCAATGTCCATCACATCGAGTCGAGTAAGACTGGCGGCGATAGCCCCGATAACCTGGTGACGCTCTGCGAGACCTGCCATGGTCTCATTCACCGAACTCGATCTGAGCACAAGTTTGAACGCAAGTCCGGGAGTTTTCGGGATGCTACGCAGATGAGCATTATCGGCTTTCGCCTGTATGAGCGGGCCAAAGAAATGTTTGCAGATGTCCAACTCACGTATGGCTATATCACCAAATATGTGCGCATCGCACACGAGTTAGAGAAGTCGCATCAGGTTGATGCTCGTTGTATCAGCGACCATCCTCTGGCAACCTCGGATGGCACCTGCTATCTCATCAAGTGGGTCAGAAGAAACAACCGACAACTCCACAAAGCCACCATCAGGAAAGGCGGCAAGCGTCAGCGCCATACGGCTCACAAGTATGTGCGTGGCTTTCGCTTGTTTGATTGTGTGGACTATCAAGGCACGGTCTGTTTTGTGTTTGGCAAGCGAAGTTCGGGCTACTTTGATCTGCGGACTCTGGATGGAGTAAAGATCAGTGCCAGTGCCAGTTACAAAAAGTTGACCTTTGTCCAGAAGGCTTCAGCCTCACTGGTCGAAAGAAGGGGGCGTTACCTCCCGTCGCCGTGATCAGCAGACGGGTCTCCACGCCGCGTTATTGATGAAACAATATCCCGGGGAGGGTTTCAGCTATGTGGACTTCTACTCTGGAGTTAAGCCCAAGACGAGTTATTCTCACCCAGATCTTGGGACGGATCTGGCACGGCGCATATTTTTCTTCATTCGCACCTTTACAAGTGCAGAATTTACCTCGACAACCATTACCTGCGGCAAATTGGGTGCGCGTTCGCAATCGGCTAGCTGGCATCTGTGGAAGCGACCTGCATATGATCTATGCTGATGGAGACTTTCGTATCGCGCCCGCCGCTCTTCCAGGACATAGAAATTCGTATCCAGGTCACGAGGTCGTGGGCGAGGTCATCGAAGTAGGAGACGAAGTCCAATATCTGCAGGTTGGTGATCGAGTTACATTGCAAAGTGGTCCCAATTGTATGACTTCTGGAGAGCAACCCCCTTGCAGATCATGCGCTTCCGGCAACTACAGCTTATGTGAGCGTGCGGGCCTGCTCTCTGGCCCTGAACAAATTGGTGGTGGCTGGAGCGAAGAAATGCTTGTTCACGAACAACAACTTTTCCGCATCCCACCTGACATGAGTGATGAACAGGCTGTACTTCTGGAACCTACTTCTGTTGCAGTTCACGCTGTTTTGCGCCGACTTCCCCAGCCTAATGAACATGTTCTTATCATAGGTGCAGGCACCATAGGCCTGCTCACTTTACAAGTAATTCATGCTCTTGTTCCCAGCGCAACAGTGAGTGTTATGGCCCGCTACCCATTTCAGATCGAACAGGCTACTCGCATGGGTGCAACACATATCATATATCCTCATGATAGGTACCAGGAAGTCGAGCATATAACTGGCGCGAAACTCTATTCAGGTAGATTTGACAACAAAATGTTACTTGGCGGTTACGAAGTCATTTTTGATACGATTGGAAGTAAGGAGACGATTCATGACTCTCTACGCTGGGCACGGGCGGCTGGCACAGTTGTGCTGGTCGGCTTGAGCTTGCATACTATGCAGATCGATCTTACCCCAATCTGGTATCAGGAGATTGATCTCATTGGAACGCTCGCTCATGGTATGGAAAACTGGCCAATTGGCACCTATGAACACTGTTCTACGTTCTCCATCGCCGCTGAGATGATCGAAAACGAACTCATACATCCTGAAAAACTCATTACTCACCGTTACGCTCTTACCAATTACCGTACAGCATTTGCGACTACCACAGCCAAATCGCGTAGCAGAGCTATAAAAGTCATATTCGATTATGCGCTATTACCCGCATCTGTAGTGCCGAATGTGCGTGCATCGGCTCACCAACTACATCCAGTTACAACGGCCGCCGCGTGGCCACAAGAGCAGCAGAGCGTCCATGAAGAAACAAACCTGGTCACGCCTCCTGACGAACATATCGTTCAGCCTTCATCCCCTATTGCTCCAGAACCCGTTGAGATACCTGCTCCAACAACACAAGATGCCGTAGTGGAGATAGTGGAAATCGAAGAGACGCATCAATTCTTGTTCGAGGAACAACCTGAACACATTCCTGCGTCCTCAACAGAGGAACCAGCCGCACTTGAAGATCAGACAGCTACATCTATAGTCTCAAAGCCAAAACGTTCTCGACAATCTACTAAATCACAAAAGAATACCGAGGACATTCAGGCAACAGACGAGACAAACGGGAATTCAACAGAAACGATCCAGATTCCAGATTCGTTAGAAGAGTAAAAATATCTATACTTGTCTGTTATACTGCAAAAGTGCAATTGTAATGTATGGTGTAATGCCACAGTATCAATCGATACTCTATCATTTTGCTCAATATTATGCCTTATAAAAAGTATGAACTGTCAAAAATCATGAGGAGTACCTATGACCACTCAAAATCAGCAACCACAGGGATCTTCGCCCTTTGATCAACCGAAGGGACAATCCACCTCGACTAATTCCTCGTGGCCAGCCAATCAACCGGTATACACCAACACGATTCCTCCTCAACAAATACCATCGCCAGAGCAAAAAGATCCTGCATGGGTCATGCCGTCGCGTCCCATGCCTGCAGCGGAATACCAACGAACTATCTCTGCTTCACAGTTGACTGCTTCGCGTCCATCCTCATCCCATCCAATTCCTGCTAGCCCACCAGTGCCGGCGCTTCCTCCAAAGCGTCACCGTTTGCGCACATTTTTCATTTTGTTTCTCTTGTTGCTGGCTCTACTTGTTGCACTGAGTGCCGTCCTCGGCCCTAATTTATTTGCCAAAACACCCAATTCCGCATTAAATTCTCAACCTGCGCCAGGTGCAGCAGGGCCAAACGTGCAAGCTCCACTTAATGCAAGCCAGATTAATGCTATCAAGCACCTCTCAGGCTACATGCAATACAAACAACTGGCCAGCATGTATGTTTCACATATGACGCTCGACGAAGAACTTGGTCAACTCATCATGGTCGAATATGCTGACACCACTTATTCTTCTGACCTCGATACAATGATTAATAAACTGCATGCTGGTGGTGTCATCATGTATGAATTTCAGATGAACACCTTTAACCAGACCAAACACGATATCGCTGAGATGCAGCAGCGCGCAAGCATTCCCCTT
This sequence comes from uncultured Chloroflexia bacterium, assembly GCA_963702765.1. Taxonomy (GTDB): domain Bacteria; phylum Chloroflexota; class Ktedonobacteria; order Ktedonobacterales; family Ktedonobacteraceae; genus DATMNR01. The sequence goes on along the minus strand of CAVPEB010000008.1, from coordinate 17,373 downwards.
CTTATTTCAACCGACGAAGAGGGAGGGCCATATGTCCACCGCTTATCACACATTTATGGCTACCGAATGTCAGCCACTGACATTGCCAATACTGGTAATCCGGAAGTAGCAACACAACAAGGAACCAAAGCTGCACACGATTTATTAGCACTTGGTATCAACGAGAATCTTGCCCCCGATGTCGATGTCAATCTCGTAAATGGCTATGATATGGTAACACGCACATTTGGAAGTACCCCTCAATCTGTGATCACATACGCTGGAGCTTATATGAAAGCATTACAGGCAAATGGGGTCATTGCATGTATCAAACATTTTCCTGGCCTGGGGGATGCAACACCTGATGCGCATACCACTCTTCCTGTTGTAAACCGCACGAGAGATCAAATCTACTCGGTTGAGCTTGCGCCTTTCAAAGCCTTCATCCAGTCGCCCGACAAATTACTCAACCCCGGTATGATCATGCCAACGGACGTGTTAATGCCCGCCATTGATCCCGTCTACCCGGCAGAACTATCACACATCTTCATGACCGATATCCTGCGCAAGCAATTTGGTTACGATGGAGTTGTCTTGACCGACGCACTGTATATGCAAGGAATTACGCAAAAGTGGAGTATGTACCAGGCAGCAGTAATGGCCTTGAACGCTGGCAATGATATGATGCTCGGCCCCACGGGAGCAGATCAGATGCTGGCAACTATCAACGCTTTGAAGGCGGCTCTACAGAACGGCACGCTCTCCAAAGCACGGGTTGATGAGGCAGCTACTCGTATCATTGCATTAAAGATGCAAGATCATCTCATGCCCGCGCAGGGATAAATGATCCTGACGCTTCATACGAGTGACTATCTATTTCTCTGCTCGTGGTCGCGCTCTAAATTGGAGGCGAATGCCTGTTCCTCTGAAACTGAAGGCATAGCGCAATTGATTTTCGAGGTAGCGCTCGTAAGAGAAATGCAACGCCTGCGGATCGTTCACGAAAAAGACAAATGTAGGTGGATTGACCTGCGTTTGTGTAGCGTAGTATATTTTCAGTACCTTCCCCTTAAAGACTGTGGGGTTATGGCGGCGAACTGCCTCCTGCACAGCCTCATTCAGTCGAGAAGTTGGCACGCGCAGGTAACGCATTTCGGCGATGTTCAACACAGCGTCAAGCAATGATTGCACATGATAGCCCGTTTTCGCAGAAGCAAAAACAATCGGAGCATAGGGAATAAATTTAAGGCCTTCTGCTATTATCTTGCGATAGCGTTCCGCGCTTTCAATTTCATCATCGGGATCAGGAAAAATTCCCTCACGTTCCTCACGGCGTTGCGCCTGAGCAAGGTCCCACTTATTGACGATCACGACAACGCCCTTGGCCTTATCCTGGATCTCACCTGCAATATGAGTATCCTGAGCTGCCAGGCCTTCACCTGCGTCGATCAACAGTAAGGCTACATCGCATCGATCAATAGCGCGGCTCGAGCGTAATACGCTATACTTCTCGACCCCAGGGCCGACACGGCCCCTGCGGCGTATACCAGCAGTATCGATCAGTACGAGTTTTTTGTCCTTGTAGTCAAACTCAATATCTATCGCATCTCGAGTAGTTCCAGGCACGTCGCTGACAATCGAGCGTTGAAAACCAAGAATAGCATTGAGTAGTGATGATTTACCAACATTTGGGCGACCAACAATTGCAATGCGTGTGATTTCTTCTTCCTCTTCTCCCTCAGGCCTTTCTTCCTCTGGAGGAAGTGCATCCACTATCAGGTCGAGCAAATCTCCTGTTCCAGTACCTTGCGTAGAGGAGATTGTAATTGGTTCGCCAATACCCAGCGCATAAAACTCGACGACATCCTGACGCAACTTAGCATTATCGGATTTATTGGCGGCCAGAATTACATGTTTTTGGGTTCGACGCAGCAAATCAGCCACTTCTTCATCGGCAGCAGTGATACCTGCCTGCGCATCTACCATAAAGATAATGACATCAGCTTCATCGATAGCCAGTTCTGCCTGTGCTCGTACCCGTTTTGTAATGTCGCCCGGTTGTCCATCAAGTCCGACCTGTCCAACGGGAATATCTGAACCTAACTCAAGACCGCCTGTATCAATAAGTGTAAATTCACGACCATTCCAGTCGGTATCTCCATAGATGCGATCACGGGTTGTGCCAGGCATATCCTCAACGATAGCGATCCGTTCGCCAATCATGCGATTAAAAAATGTGGATTTTCCGACATTCGGTCGGCCAACAATTGCAACTAGTGGCTTCATAATGTGCCCCTCTACCCTTTCCCATAAATGGGGCACCCCCAGGGGTGCCTTAAGTTCGTATAGTTTTTGCGCGGGAGTATTATAGCATAAAAAGAGCAGTCGAGGGTATTACCAGAACAACTCCGTTACAGATCGTCCATCATGAATGCGGCTAATAGCGCCAGCGAAAAGCTCCGCAACCGATAATACGGTCATATTGGGCAAGCGTTTCTGTTCAGACAGAGGAATAGAATCCGTGATAACAATTTCTTTGATTGGCGCGTTTTTTAGTCGATCAACAGCTGGTCCAGATAAGATGCCATGAGTGGCACAGCAATAAATATCACACGCGCCATGTTCATGTACTACTTTTACAGCTTGTGTAAGCGAGCCAGCAGTATCGATTTCATCATCCACTATCAAGGCATTTCTGCCCTCGACAGAGCCAATTATTCCCATCGCTTCAGCAACACTATTATTTCCATGCCGCCTTTTCTCGACAATGGCAAGAGGAGCGTTTAATCGATCTGCCAGTTTACGAGCCTTTTTTGCGAATCCCTCATCGGCAGAAACAACAGTATAATTCTCACGCTTTTTTTCGACAAAATACCGTGCCAGCAGGATCTCCGCTGTCAATTCATCTACAGGAATATTGAAAAATCCTTGAATCTGACCGGCATGCATGTCCATCGTCAGCACTCTATGAGCGCCAGCTACTGTAATACAATCTGCGATCAGGCGAGCAGTAATGGGCACTCGTGGTTGGTCTTTTTTGTCTGTGCGGCCATATGCGTAGTATGGGATAACGGCTGTGATCCTGGCAGCGGAAGCGCGTTTCAACGCATCAATCATAATCAACAATTCCATGATAGAGCGATTGACCGGCATGCAGAAAGGCTGAATAATAAACACATCGCGCCCGCGCACATTGTCATTGATCTTTACAAAAATATTTTCGTTGCTGAACTGAAAAACATCTGCGTCTCCTAATGGTATGCGCAGATGTTTACAGATAGAAGCCGCCAACGGGCGGTTTGCATTTCCTGTAAAGACACTCAGATCGTCCATTCGCTCCTCCGATTTCTGAGTATATCACATAAAAAAGGGTTATGTAAACTCGCATGCTTGCTTGATGAAATGGCCCTCTTTTGGTGTATCTTCTCACGTGCGTATGGTACAATAGCAACGCTATTTTCAGTGTACTGTTATTAAAACACGTTCGAGACCCATTTTTTGCCCTTTACTTTTGATTATGGAGAGTGATGATGTTGGAACAATCAAATCTTTTAGCGGGACTTAACGAGCCACAGCAACTGGCTGTTACGACAACGAAAGGCCCCGTCCTTATACTTGCAGGTCCAGGCAGCGGTAAAACACGCGTCATTACTCACCGTATCGCTTATCTTGTCCAATCAAAACAAGTTTCGCCCTGGCGTATTCTTGCTGTCACCTTCACGAATAAAGCCGCAAAAGAGATGCGCGAGCGTCTGGAAACACTGGTTGGCATCAATGAATCAAAAGAGATGACACTTGGCACTTTCCATGCTATTTGTGCTCGCGTACTGCGTGTAGAAGCGGACTATCTCGCACCTATAGGACTCAATAAATCCTTTGTCATTTTTGATACCGATGACCAGACAACTCTTGTGAAACAAGCCATCAAGGCGCTAGACCTCGATGAAAAGCAATACAGACCCATTACTATACAGAGTATGATCTCCCGCGCCAAAAACGATTTGCAAAGCCCTGATCAAATGGCAGAACTTGCTTCGAAATACCTTGAAGAGGTGGCTGCTCGTGTCTATAAGCAATACCAGAAACTGTTACGCGCTAACAATGGGGTTGATTTCGACGATCTGTTGATGCTGACTGAACAGCTATGGAGGCGAGAGCCCGAAGTGCTTCGTAAGTACCAGGCACGCTGGCACTATATTCATGTCGATGAGTTTCAGGATTGCAACTTGCCTCAATACAAACTGATACGCCTGCTTGGATACGGCACAGACGAGAGACACGATGGATTGGGAAATGTCTGCGTCGTGGGAGACGACGACCAGATGATTTATACCTGGCGCGGCGCCAGCGCCGAAAATGTGCTGCGCTTTGAACGTGATTTCCCTCATACTAAAATCATTATGCTCGAACAGAATTATCGTTCTACCCAGACAATTCTCGACGCAGCCCAGAATGTGGTACAGCGAAATCGACTGCGTAAAGATAAACGACTATGGACGGCCCTGGGCGAGGGTGAGAAAATCATCTTATACGAAGCTTTTGACGAAGAAGAGGAAGGGCTTTTCACGGCCCGGGAGATCAAACGTTTACAGGCACGAGGCGATATCGATACGCTGGGAGATGTTGCCGTCATGTATCGCACCAATGCACAATCACGCGCACTGGAAGAACAGTTCTTGCGAGCTAATATTCCTTATAAAGTGATTGGCAGCCGCAAATTCTATGAACGTAAAGAAATTAAAGATATGCTGGCGTACTTACGCTTGTTGGCGAATCCCAATGATGACCTCAGCATGCAGCGCATCATCAACGTGCCAAATCGTAAAGTAGGCCCGAAAACGTTGGGTGAGTTACAATTTTGGGCCAACGAAAAGCACATCTCGCTGTATGAAGCTATACAGCAAATTGCAGAGCATCCTACACTTGGCAAAGCTGCAAAGATGGCGTTATCAGGCTTTGGTGAACTCCTTGTTGACTTCAACAATGCCCTTGAGGAACTCAATCTACCTGAACTGCTTGATCGTATCGCTGAACGCAGTGGGTACGGTCCTGAACTGCGAGAGTCTTCAGAGGGTGAAGAGCGTTGGAGCAACGTGCTTGAATTACGACGTGTGGCCGAAGACTACTCAGCAATTGAAACACGTACTGCGCTGGAACTTTTCCTTGAGAATGTCGCGCTCGTAGGCGGCGCAGACACCATGCAAACTGGTGAGAACGGCACAATTATAAAGGAAGAGCATAACGACTCGGTCACCCTCATTACTCTCCATGCTGCGAAAGGCCTGGAGTATCCTGTCGTATTCATTGTTGGTATGGACGAGGGTTCATTGCCTCATTCACGTTCGGTGGACAAACCAGAGCAGCTGGAAGAAGAACGACGGCTGGCATATGTTGGCTTTACACGTGCGATGCGACGCCTCTATCTTATTCGCGCTTATCGTCGATCTTACTTTGGTGAGACCCAGGTGTCCGAACCATCGCGGTTCCTCGAAGATATTCCCTTGCATCTCCTCTCAAGTCAGGGGGCCGCAAGTTCTCACTCGTCACGAGGACAGCAATCGAGTATCTTTCGCCGTAGCAGTTGGGGTGACGAGTACGACTACAACCAGGACACGCGTACATCGCGAGAGACAGGTCGTGTCTTTGGTTCAGGTAAACCGCAGACTAATATCCCAAAACCTCAAAGTGCCGCTCGTCCATTGTCGAACACGACACCTGCTTCGCCAAAAATAGTACCCTCACAGAAAAGCAATCCACAAGATATATCTACGACACCAGCCAAATCGAAGAGCCAGCAATACAAGCCGGGTGATAGGGTTCGTCATGATAAATTTGGAGAAGGAATCATCCTTAAAAGCGAGATGGAACAAAATACAGAGTTCGTCGAAGTCCAGTTCCAGGGGAAACATGGCAAAAAACGCCTGAGTTTGGATTTTGCAAAACTAGAAAAGATTTAATCACTCTACATTATGCCCTAAAGTACCATACTCAAGCCCCTGTTGCTCGATTACCCCAAAGGGTCTGTAAGTTGCGTTGATTTGTTTCAGCAAGACTTTTTATTGATTATCTTTGGGGAGGTACCCTTCATGACTTCATTCTATATACCGATTCGCCGGGGAATAATCTGTTCTATTCTTACTATCGCAAGTGCCCTACTTATTGTAGGTTGCGCGCCCCCCTGGCAGCACGCAAACACGAACGCTGCCAGCAATGGAGGCTCAAAACCCACCGCCCAGCAGGTGCTTTCTTCTATACAAAAAAACTTCCCTCAGGTTAGTTCCTTTCATGTAATTATGAAAGTAGATAACCTGGGTTCTTCAGATGGAAGCCAGATACAAATTCGTTCGGCTGACGGTGATGTCATTATGCCCGATAAAGTGAAGGCTCAGGCCAACGTGCTGTTTTCAGGACAGCCTGTTACAATCAAACTCATTAGTATCGGCAACGTGCAATATATTACTGATCCTATTACAGGCCAGTGGCGCGTCGTCAAAGGTGTATTGAATGCGAGTACGCTGACGAATCCTAACACCGGTATTATCTCTCTGAGCAGTAAACTTCAAAATGTAACTGGACCCACTGACGACAGCGTTAACGGCATATCGTGCTGGCGAGTTAACGGTTTACTTGACGCGAAATATATCTCGTTCCTGACAGGTGGAGGCGTTCCCGCTGGCACAATGCTGCAAACAAGTGTATGTGCCGGACAAGCCGACGGATTGCCCTACCAATTGAGCGTAGTGGGTCAGGCAGCGAAAAGCGACACTTCTCAAACCTCACGCACTTTTAACATTTCTAGTTACAATGAACACACCGCTATCTCAGCTCCGCAGATATAAAATCAATCATTTTAGCAATATATGTAGTTTTTTATCTCTCTTGCTCTGACCTTTCGGTTAGAACAAGAGGAAAAGCAGTTCTTATTCATCTTGTCAACGACGCTTGCGCGTCTATCCTTTCGGCTCAGGCTCGATGAAAGACCGTTCTTATCTTTAATTTGGGGGTCAGATGTACACATTAGAAGATGATCAGGAGACATCTGCAAGTCTGCAAAAACGCGACTTCGCAAATTTGTCGGCAGTCCCTGAGGAACAAGGCTCCGGAGGAGTGAACGAAAGAACACCTGACAGTTCCACTACCGCCCACCACTCTATACCAGAGCAAATCACAAATTCGTTCAAAAAGCTTACTTTACCCGGTCAGAATGTGATCAACAAACGCGAGAAGAGGGTAGCCCTGGCAGCGCTTATTATTGCCTGTATCGGAGTATTTTTCACAGCGCTCGATCAGACAGTCGTTGTCACCGCACTGCCAAAAATCATCGCCGATCCAGGCATTAACATCCCATTTACGCAACTCGATCATGCCGCCTGGATCATTAGCGCCTATTTGCTAGGCTTTATAATTGCCATGCCTCTCATGGGACGTGTATCTGATATTTATGGACGTCGCCGTATCTTTCTGCTCTGCTTGAGTATTTTCGGCATTGGCTCTATGCTATGTGGCCTTGCTCCAACACTTGGACAGAGTGTTGATCTAAGCTTCCTGAGTAACTTCGGAATAGATGTCTCCTCTCCCGGATTAATCTTTTTAGTCTCCGCTCGCTTTATTCAGGCCATCGGTGGCGGCGCGGTTGTTCCGGTGGCAATGGCCATTGTCAGCGATTTCTATGGTAAAGAGCGACTTGCCCTGGCGCTGGGTATTATTGGCGCTGTTACCGAAGCAGGAGGTGTGATGGGTCCCTTGTACGGGGCGCTAATTGTACAGCACCTCGGCTGGACATACATCTTCTTCTTCAATGTGCCTATTGTCTTAGCACTGATGGTCGGCGCCTGGTTTCTCATCCCCAAAGGGAAACGTTTGCACGAAGGCATCGATTGGCTCGGTGCAATCCTGTTAGGTCTGATGCTCACCTGTTTAAGCCTTGGATTGGCCCAGCAAGGAACCGAACTTGGCCCAACCACAGTGAATAGCTCAAGTCCACAAAATAACCCTCTATCATTGATACTGGCCCTTGTTTTCCTGCTAGCTTTCATCGCGGTTGAACTGCTGCCACGTTGGCGTGTACCTCACCTATCGCTCTCCAGGCGTTTCCCATTCTTACATCTGAGACTTGTACAAGAACAACGCTGGCCTGTTGTCGACCTATCACTGTTCAAACGCTTGCCCTTCAGCGCGAGTTCATTAGTGAGCCTGTTTGTAGGCGCAGCTCTCATCATTGCAATGGCGGACATTCCTCTTTTCGTCGACACGGTTCTCAGTCGGCACATAAATGAAGCTGATATACCGCTTGTGAGCGGACTTGCGTTGCTACGTCTCACAGCTATGATACCTGTCGGAGCTTTACTTGGAGGCTGGCTCTCAAGCCGCATATCCTGTCGTTTTACTGGTGTGCTGGGCCTGCTGTTTGTAGCCACAGGTTTTTATCTGATGAGTCGCTGGTCTATGACCGTTGACTGGACTCAAATTACGATCAGCACCATGACCACTGGATTAGGCTTTGGTCTTGTTATCGCGCCGATCAGCACTACTGCTATCAAAGCCGTGCGGGCTACTCAGGCAGGAATGGGCGCAGCAATTGTGACTTCGCTCCGCATGGTCGGCATGATGCTTGGTCTGGCAGCTTTGACATCGTGGGCGCTAGCCTACTTCAAGCAACTGGCTTCACAGTTCCCCTCGCTACCAGTGACGGCTACAACTGACCAGTTTGCACAGTGGTCAAAGGATTATGCGAACCACCTGATTATCTCCGCACATTCGGTCTATAGTTCTGTTTTCTTCGCAACGATGCTACTTTGTCTGATTGCGATTATCCCTGCTTTCTTCTTGTGGGGAAACAAAGCGCCGGTAGAAGAGCTGGTTGTTGCCTCCACTGATCCGCTAGAAGTCACCCCACCTGAACCCGATACACTTATGGAGGATACTATTCCAGTTGCTGCTTCCGCGGAGGGAACCTTCCTGGTCACCTCTGATGCGCTAAATGATGTCTACGCAGATGCAACTCCACCAATTCCTCCAGTACCAGATACTGGAGGAGGCGGAGGAAGCGATAATAACAAACCTAAAAACCGTCGTCGTTTACTCATTGCTATTGCCAGCATTGCGCTTGTCTCATTTTTAGTCTTAGGAGGCGTTTTTGCCGCTTTTATGTGGCAGCCGTCTGGAAGCAATACAACAGGTAGTGCCAACAATCCCGCGACTGGCTCAACGCAAGCCCCAACAGCTACACCGATTTCTGGGCCGCGTATGATAGAGCTTGCATTGGATCAAACAGCTATGAATTCACTTTTCACCTCACAGCTTGGATTGAACCAGGGAGCAATAACTGATATGAATGTTATGCCTGTTCAGGGTGATGGTGTTGTACTCAGTTTGAACCTGCATATCAATGCGAGCGGCATTCACCGTGTTATGCCGATCGAGTTGGACAGCACCATTGGTGTAAATCAGCAACAGAATATTACGCTCCATGTATTGCATCTGAAACGTGACGGATTAGATGCAGGCCCAACTGCTGCTGCGCGCATGGAGCAAGCCTTAAACCAGTTACTACTCAGTTCATTGATGCCCTCTTTACACAATCAACTAAAGAATGCGCAGATCATCTCTGTACATACCAGTACATCAATCGTCTGTGGCAAAGGCACTGAAATGCTTGTACTGTTGATCAAAGCTCCGCCGATTGAAGGCGTTGCAGCTCAACCGACCCCAACAGCGCTGTGCTTTAAAGGTCCCATTGATCTCAATAAACTCTTTCCAAACTAGGTCATACTCCTGAGGAGAAAAAAATGAAGCGTTTACACATATTGCGGTTGGGTTGGATACTGGCTCTGGCGGTGCTAGTTCTGGGAGTCGCCTTTATGTCTCCTGCTCTAGCAGCAAATCACGCTATGCAACATACGTCACAAACACCCGGGCAAGCAAATAGTTCATCTCTCAATGCAATCGTCTATCTGACAACAGGTAGCCTTGCTTCTACATTTCAAAATCGCATCGACCAGCAAATTCCTGGCGCCGTGAATGCAGCCATTTCTAACACTGTCAGTTCGTTACCCGCTAAGGATCAAGGCTGGGCAACCGAGATGGCAACCACCCTTATTCAACCTTCTGCTGCGCTGGAGAGTCTCTATCCGCAACCGGGTGGGCTGGCAATGAAATTGCGTCTCAGTCTTTATCCAGGTGATCCACAAGCTATCAACTTCTAGTATGCTCATCAAATTCAGCGTGCTCAATTCGTCTACGGCACAGGTAAGCGCATTTCCCATGAACGGAAGTCCATCGCTTGTCAACGGTCCTCTAACCACCTTCCACATGCCACTCGGCTCGTTAAATTCCATATACTCAACCCCTGGTTGCGGCAGTTCGGCGCTGGCTTTAAATCTGCAATTTCCGGTTGCCTTAGGGCAAGCCTCTTCACAGGTGCAACCTCTCACTTCAAATGTCTCGACCACTGCATATAAGCAGCCTGTAACAGGCAGTGGCAATGCTTTTATCGAAGTTCCCGCGACTTCGTTATCCTCACTGGGTAGTAGTATTGGCACTATGCCTGTCAGCAGCAGCTTCACTGCCAAGAACGTACGCATCGTCGTTCAAGGGAGCAATATTCATATCCTTTCTGATATTTACTGGAGCGGCCTCAATATTGGCACTGCTGATACCGCAGTGGCTCCTGGGGCAGCGGGTGGAAACCTGGTGCTATACGTATTAAGCACCAACCTCAACATTTTCAACCTGTTCTCATTTCCCCTCAACAGCTACAACAAGCAAATTCAGCGGACGTTGAACGCAAAACTTGGAAATGCCTTTAATGGTAAGTTTTATGTTGCTCAAGCTGGAATTGGCCCCAACAGCCTGTTGCCTTGCGCTGCAGGCGATAGCCTTGTATTGGCTGGCAATATCTCCGCCCTGGGCTAGAAAAGCAGCTTTTTTCAAAGAGAGTTCCAGAAGTTCTTTGACCTCTGGAACTCTCTTTTTATGTATTTCACTGGCTGTTTTCTCATTTTACCTATTGCTTTTTTCAAGAACTCCCTGTACTGTTGTGATATTACAATTACAAGGAGATGCATCTTTAATGCAGACAACCGAAATTAGTAGCGACACTGAGAATGTCATTCCTTTTCCAAACACCTTCACTACAAAAATTGAGTATCATCCCACTGTACACGATCTCCCAACCGATGAACGCCCGCGCGAACGCTTACAAAATCATGGCCCTCAGGCGCTCTCAAACGCTGAATTGCTCGCGATCATCTTGCGCACAGGCACTACACGCAACAATGTCATTGAATTATCTGGCATACTGCTCTCGAAATTCGGTGGTCTGGGAGGATTAATGCGGGCAGATTTTATGGAGTTGTGTAAAGAATACGGACTTGGAATGGCAAAGGCAGCTCAACTGAAAGCTGCGTTGGAGATCGGTCGACGTCTCAGTCTGTCGCAGCTAGATGAGAAGTATCAGATCAAATCGCCTGCCGATGCTGCTAATCTTGTGATGATGGAAATGGCGTTTCTCGATCACGAACAGATGCGCATTCTTGTTCTCGATACCAAAAACCGGGTCGTAGAAAACATTAGTCGTTATCAGGGAACCGTCAATAGCTCTGTGTTACGTGCCGCTGAAGTCTATCGACCAGCTGTCATACGCAATTGCCCTGCAATCATTATTTGCCACAATCATCCGAGCGGTGATCCCACTCCATCTCCAGAAGATATTGCTGTAACACAGCAACTGGTCGCGGCAGGTCAGCATCTCGACATTGAACTGGTTGATCATCTTGTAATAGGCAATCAACGTTTCGTCAGTTTAAAAGAGCGGTTACGCTGGTAGTTATTGCAAGTGCTAATGCAACTTTCCGCAACTGCAAACATAAAATGTATTCTCAATAGCAGTCAGCGCAAAACAGGGTGGGTAAAGCGTTCATGAATATAACCCGTCAATCGACCACGCACAAATAATATTTCTTCATTCTTAACTGTATCCCTTGTCGGATATGGGATAATTTTAGCAGGGATACGGTTTTTTCTTTAACTCGGAGGAAAGATGACATGACCGAGAAGACAGCATATCATTCGAAGAATTTGAGTAAAAAGTTACAAAAAAAAGAGCAGCGCGTTCTCGAGCGGCTAAAAGAGGCACAGCAGGCTCAGACAAAAGCTTTAGAACGCTACCATCGCTCTGAGGAACGTTTACAGAAACGCATGGCCCGCGTGCAGCTCATTGAAGGACGCTTGACACTTGTGCGGCAACAAATAGATGATCTTCAAGTCAACCCTGAAAAGCCTTCAACTGAAATCGAAATCCCTGCATGGGCACAATACACTCCTCCTTCATCCAGCATTCAAGTTCCATCTGGCAACGCTCTCGCATCAACAGACTTCGTCAGAGAAGCACGCAACGCTGCCGCTGCCACCGAGGAAAATATCCGCACAGCCGCGGCACGTGCAACAGCGCTAAACGAGAAAACCAATGTTAGCCTGGAAGCAGCAGAAGTAGCTGAGATCGAGGCAGAGGAAGAGTTTGTAGAAGCGATCACTGCCGTCACAATTGCGGAAATCGCTGCTGAACGAGCTGCTGCCGCCGAAGCTCTGGCGGAAGCAAGTAGCGCTCGCACAAGAGAGGTTCGCAGGCAAGCTCAAATGGCGGAGGAAGCACTGGGTGAGATCCGTGTCGCGATACGAAACGATCTTTTGACAGGTGAGGAAGCTGAACATGCTTTGCGAGAGGCAGAGCGCGAAGTAACAAAGACACAGGCTTCACTCGCAGATGCCGAGGCAACCGAAGAGCAAGCGCTCGCCGCAGCAATCAATGCAGAAGCAGAGGCAGAAGTTGCCGAAGGCATGGCCTACGCTACTGTCGATCGCAGCGACTCATTAAGTGAAGAAGAACAAGAGGTTGCCGGTAATGAGCCTAATACAACAGGTAAGATTCCACATACTCAGGCACAGGAGATGGAGTGAACGCTACCTGTGTCTTTGAGAAAGGCATATCTCTATCAAGCACGCATGTATATGAAGAAGACATTGCTCGTCGCTGGTGGGCGCTTCCTCTCAACATCAGCCTGCCTTTAACCAGTGGTGAAAAGTGTCAGCTCATTTACGCGGGACGTCCAGGTGGTTCGTATGGACCTGATATTCGAGACGTCATCCTGAGTTTTACCACACATCACCCAGAAACAGATAATACTGCTGCAAATCCAGGAGCTGAATATACTATCGGAGATGTCGAAATTCACATTCGAGCCACGGATTGGGTTGCTCACCAGCACCATACTGATAGGCGTTATAACAACGTCGTGCTGCACATTGTGCTGATGTGTGACAACAGCCTGCCAACACAGCGTCAAGATGGAACTGTCATTCCCACATGCTCGATCAACGATGTATTCCCAACAACTCACGGCTATCGACCCGCGGAGTGGCCTTGCCATCACGTACTTGCGCAGTTACGCGAAGTGGAGCGGACTTCTTTATTCATGCTGGCTGGCATGCTACGCTTTGATACGAAGGCACAGGTTTTTTCCGAAATACTCAGTAATACTCAACCCTCTGACATTTTCAACATGTATGATGTGTGCCTGATTCCTGCACTCGCTGAAGGATTGGGCTTTGGGCGTGATCGAGCCTTTTTTCGTGCAGCCGGACTGAGCCTGATCGGTGCAACAAAAGCTATACCAGAGCCACTTGGACGGGCTCCCAAACCTTCTCCCCTGGATGCCGGTCGCCTGCAAATGCTACATACGCTGGTAGAACGATGGCGTAATACAGGTGCATGGGAAACATTTCGCCAGATTTTATTACCTGCATCTACAGATAGTGCCCATCAAATGTACCAATTACGGAATATCTTCCATGGACTCGGCACTAAGCGAACCGATATACTTATTTGCAACATTGTGTTACCATTTGCCACAGCAGTAGCTCAAAAAGAGAACTGTCCTGCCCTTTCTGAATCAGCTCGAAATCTTTATAGAACCTATCCTGGTCTTTCATCGAACCAGATTACTCGTTCGATGAGCAAACAGCTCCTTTTGAAGAGCGAGCCGAAAGGTGCGTGCCAGCAGCAAGGGCTACACTACATCTATGCACAGGCTTGCCGTGAAAAAAGATGCCATGAATGTCTCATCGGAAAGCAGGAAGTGTGAATATGATACAAGAACAAGATTCCGGCGAACGACTCTCACGCTTTCTTGCACATGCTGGTATAGCTTCACGGCGTCATGCTGAAGAATTGATTGCCGCTGGTCGCGTGAAGGTGAATGGTGTTACCGTCACAACTCAGGGAACGCGCATACATCCTGATATGGATATCGTGCTAGTTGATGGTAAACCAGTTCCTACTACTTCCAAGCATGTCTATCTGATGTTGCATAAACCCACAGGATATGTCTCAACTGCGCATGATCCACAGGGCCGCCCTACTGTAGTAGAACTGCTGCCTGCTGAATTACACTCTTTGCGTGTGTATCCTGTCGGGCGCCTTGACATCGATACGCGTGGTTTGCTCTTGCTGACAAACGATGGAGACTTCGCTCTGCATTTAACCCATCCCCGCTACTCTATGCAAAAGCATTATCAAGCACTGGTTAAAGGATGTCCATCTGAAAACTCGTTACAAGTACTGCGTAATGGCGTAACAATCGTAGAAGATCAAGGACGTAGCCATAAAACCGCGCCAGCAGAGATACGGCTTTTGAGGAAGGAAGGCTCTGATTGCTGGCTTTCACTCACCATTCACGAGGGCCGCAAGCGACAGGTACGCCGCATGCTTGCGGCGGTCGGCCATCCTGTGCTGGAACTATCGCGTGTTGGTATTGGGCCAATAGAATTGGGAGTTTTGCCAGTAGGAAAGTGGCGCTATCTTAGCAGCGAGGAAGTAAAATCGCTTCAGGACAATAACCATACCTCATGAACAGTATGATATAATCCTACTCAGGCGCCTGCCCCTCTCAAACAGCCTCTGGAGCCAACTCATCGGCTAGCCGTTTGCATATGTCAGCCGATGTGACAGCCGTTGTCTGTAAAAAGCTCCTGTTGCAGTTTTCTTCTCTGCAGGACTTGCCTTTCATTTCGTCTTCATCGCTCCCAAAAAGCTACTTCAGCAGCTCATACGCACCGATATCGCATGCCACTCCTTGTGGTCGTCGCACCCCTCGCTGGTCGGTCGTGATATCCTGGATTCGACAGTTGCCGAGAGGGATGCGGTCAATGGCCACACTGTCGGGAAGCAAGGCATGGGTTTGGGTTGCTCCATGATTGTCTCTCAACTGAGGATCAATCCTCAGAGCCGAGGGTGCCACCTGCAAGAGGTCGGTCCCATGAAGCGGGCTAGGAGCAAACGTCGTGTCCTTCGTGTCCCCGATGAGATTATAGCCTTGCGAGGTGAGCGGTCCCAGAATATCTGGACCAGCGGGAGACGTGTTGCCCGCGACAAGGCTATTTTTCATCACCAGTTGGCTTGCGCTGTTGGTAGCGCCGTTCCAGATACCACCACCACTCTCGCCGCTGGTATTGCCGTAGGTGGTGCTAAAGATCATCTCCATCTGGGAAGCCGTAGTAGCGTTGAGGATACCCCCACCGGATCGCTCAGCTCTATTATCCGAGATGGTGCTGTTGATCAGCCTGAGTGTCCCATTATCGTTGGTGACGCCACCGCCGCTGTCAGCCAGATTACCAGAGACGGTGCTGTTGATGAGGGTCAACTTCCCTGCATTATTTAAGATGCCACCACCACTCCCATTAGCCCTATTTCGCGAGACCTTGCTCCTGATGAGGGTCAGCGTCCCTCCCACATCGTTGTAGATGCCGCCACCTCCACGTTTGCCGTTAGATGCATAGTTGTATGCACTGGGGAAAACTAATGCTGTATTGCCCGAGATCGTGCTGTTGATCAAGGTCAATGTCCCAACATTATAGAGGAGACTGGACGTGAACGCCAGACCAACAATAGTGACTGAGCCAGTCGGCGATACCGCGATGCCAAACTCATCATTTAAGTCCCCACTCATGGTTAAGAGCCCTGCTCCTGGACCTCGAATGGAGAGCTGTTTGCTAGTTACCTGCAGCAAATCGGTTAATTGAAGCGTCCCGTGTAAGCTGCTATCGGAGGTGATGGTGCTTCCCGCAGGGGCGTTCGCGATCGCCCAGCGCAGCGATCCTGTTGTATTGTCTTGCAGGGTGGTCACCCGTGTGGGGGATAGGGGAGGTTGATCCAAGCTGAACCAGCCTGCCAGCCCTGCCGTTGCGAAAAGCACCAGCACAATGGCCAGCACACTGATGCCAAACTGGCGACGTCTGCGCTGGCTGGCATGCAGAAAGGCCAGTTCGTTTCTGCTTGGACTGTTGCGTTTGGCCCGGCCTGTGCTTCCACCAGTTGATGGCCACGATAGAGACGATCTCTTTCCTTGCCCCGTCCGTGCCGGCTTCGTGGCGTCTTCGCTGATCGTCTGTTGCAACAGGATATCCTCGCGTGCTTCGAGCAACCAACTGGCCAGGCGAGGCCATCCCCGGATCAGGGCTTCGTGGCTCACCTCCAACACAGCGGTCCCTGCCACGGTCGTGCTAGTCACCAAACGCGCTCGAATAAAAGCCTCGCTGACTTCCTCGAGCAGAACCATTTCCTTGGGATCGGCAAGCTCCAGTTCGGAGTGGGTTGCACGGCGGCGCGTCCTGTCCTGTTCCTGGCACCTGGCTCAATCGAACGCAAGAACAGCGTCCGTGCCAATCTGCGATGCTCCTCAGATGGCGGCGACGCATAGGTGGACTCGGCCTGTCTGACCAGGGCACCTTTGACTCCGCCGATCTCCTGATAGGCTTCGAGCGTGAGTTGGTGGCCACACCGCCGGCTGAAAGAGCTGTTCGAGCGCGAATTCTAAGAGCGGTAACGCCTGGGGCTCCCTGCGTCTCGAAAAGCAGATCGCCTACCAGGTCCCCCTCAAAGGTGGGTAGCACGTCGGGAAGCTGAGCCGGTTGCTCGATCACCATGCGCAGCTCCTCATGTTCATGGGGGGTACTATGGCTGGTGATGCTCAATCAGCGGACACAAAATGGAGGAATTCAGCACGCGGTCGTAGGAGTCCGCTCGCAAGTCAGGATGACGACGACCGGACCTCGGGGTTCACTGAGCGCCGTTGCGATCAACTCCAGGAACTGCTCCCGCTCTGCTTGCGCGCTCATTTTGGGTGAACAGTTCCTTGGACTGGTCCACGCGCAGCAGCACCCGTGTCTGCTGACCGTGTGTGATTGTCGTGGCCAGTTGGTTGAAGCCTCTTGCTAAATCCTCTTCCAGATCCTGGCAAATCGAGAGCAGACTCCTGTCAGGCAACCTTCGGCAAGGGCTAGTGCCAGGGCCTCAAGAGGATGGGCCCCAGGAACCGTCGGCTCCAGGTAGATCCACGC
>CAVPEB010000007.1:0-34054 GCA_963702765.1 uncultured Chloroflexia bacterium | reverse complement strand
AAAAGCGTTCCAAATGTCTGTTTTGAAGAGGTATACTTAAAAACAAAGTCATATTTACAGAAAAAAGCCTCACAAACTCTCGACGATAAATCATGATTCTGTTAGGATGTCCAGCAAAAGTATCGAATGTCTCAATGTTACTTTAAACCGGAGGTTGTATATTTTATGGACGAACTTCAGCGCCGCATTCAGATTGCGCGTGGAGCGATCCCAGCAGATCTTGTATTACTTAATGCTCAGCTTGTGAATGTATGTAGCGGCGAGTGCTATCAAGCAGATGTTGCTATTGCTGATGGACGTGTGGTTGGAGTAAGTGCCCCAGGAGACGGCTATAGAGGGCTTGAAGAGCGCGATTTACAAGGACGCTGGCTGGCTCCTGGACTCATCGATGGTCACATGCATATCGAAAGCACAATGCTTGTGCTTGCGGAGTTTGCCAAAATTGTCACGCCACGCGGAGTTACCTGTGTTATTCTCGATCCCCATGAATTCGCAAATGTCATGGGGGTAGCTGGTATACGCTATATTCTCGAATCTGGTCGTGGGCTATCACTTTCTGCTTATGTAATGATCTCATCCTGTGTTCCTGCTTCATCATTTGAAAGCCCGTATCGTGTACTGGCTGCTGACGATCTCATACCACTTTTAGAAGAAAAACAGGTACTCGGGCTTGCCGAAATGATGAATATGCCCGGCATATTGCAAGGAGATGAGCAACTTCTGGCGAAGATTGTTGCTACACAGCAGCATGGCCTGGTTGTAGACGGTCATGCTCCTGGACTGAACGGACGTGATTTGTGCGCATATGCCGTAGCTGGTGTTATGTCTGACCACGAATGCTCAACTATAGAAGAGGCTCGCCAGCGTATTCGCCAGGGGATGTGGCTCATGATCCGTGAAGGTTCAGCAGCACGCAATCTCGATACGTTACTCCCTCTTGTCAAAGAGTTACACCCCCCACGCGTCTTTTTTGTTACCGATGATCGTGATCCACAGGATTTAACAACGCGGGGACATATTGATTCGATGGTGCGCCGAGCAATCGAATTGGGGCTTGATCCGATTGAGGCAATTCGTCTAGCGAGTTACAACACTGCACAATATTTCCGCTTATATGACCACGGCGCAGTTGCTCCAAATTTTGTAGCCGATCTTGTAGTATTGGATGACCTTCATACATTTAAGGTCGAGTCTGTGTATAAGGAAGGCAAACTGGTTGCTCAAGGTGGTAGGCTGCTCGTTGATGTCCCCACAGTTACGTTTACGGGCGTGACTGATACTGTCCATATTGGAAACATAGACGAAAGTGATTTGCGCATACCTGGAAAATCCGGGTTAATTGAAGTGATTGGAATTGAACCAGGGCAAATTACGACAAAGCATTTACAAGAAGAGGCATCGATTAGAGATGGAGAAATTGTTGCGGACCCTGAGCGAGATTTGCTCAAGCTTGTGGTGATAGAACGGCACCATGCCAGTGGTAAGGTTGGTTTGGGGATAGTGAAAGGATTTGGATTACGGAAAGGGGCACTGGCTTCTAGTGTTGCCCATGATGCTCATAATCTGGTAATCGTGGGCGTGAGCAGTAGTGATATATTGCTGGCTGCACGGGTTTTAGAGGAGATGGGTGGTGGTTTTGCCTGTGTAGTGGATGGAGAAGTTCGTGCTAAAGTACCATTGCCTTATGGTGGCCTTGTATCACCGTTACCTGCTAATGAATTGGTGCAGCAACTACATGCACTAGATAAAGCTTCCGCCGAGCTTGGTTGCAAATTGGAACATCCCTGCATGACACTTAGCTTCCTTTCACTGTCAGTTATTCCATCCCTTAAACTGACTGATCAGGGACTCATTGATGTTGAAGCGTTCAAGTTGGTACCACTACAAGGATGAAGACTATGTTATTGAATCTTTTGGAATACCACTGGGTAGAAGACATTGACGAAGCGCTTCTTTTGTTAGCACGTTCAGATACCAAAACTGTGCCGTTAGCAGGAGGAACCTATTTGCTTGGCTTAGATGATGACAATATCCAGGCTGTTGTAGATTTGCGTGATCTTGAACTCGCATATATTACGGAAGATGCAAAGGGAATTCATCTTGGCTCGATGACCACACTTCAAACAATGGGTGATTCTCAACTGCTAAAAGACCTGATCTCTGGGATAGTAGCTCGTGCTGCAATTGCTTCGTCGTTTTCGCGGCTTATTCGCAATAGCGCCACTCTTGGTGGCACTCTAGCAACAGGCGCTGCTTCACAGGCTGACCTGCCAACTGCATTGGCTGTAATGGATGCAGAGGTTATGCTGCGCTCAGGCTCTAAGTCACAACTAAATCTGGGTGGAGGTACTGCCGAACATCCCGGTCTCGCTCTGTCAGGTGTAACATTTAAGGGCAAACAGGAACGACGTGTTCCAAGTAATTCTGTTGTCAATGAACGCAAACCAAACGAACTCATTATCGAAGTGATAGTTCCCCGATATACATATGGTTGTGCTGCTTCGTTCATGCGGGTTGGACGCACTCCAACAGATATCGCACTCATAAATGCGGCAGCTCTTGTAGAGGTGAACGAAGGTGTCTACAAGCAAGTTCGGCTGGCTTTAGGTGGAGTCAATATGGAACCAGTGCGTATTGAGGCTGTAGAGAAACAACTTGAAGGACAAGCGATTGCTACCACAGGAGACTCAAACGCTGCCCTTGATACGAAACGAATTATTGCAGCGATCCAATCGGGCATGGCGAACTTCTCGCCACCGGAAGATTTTCGTGCAAGTGGTGCTTATCGTAGGGTAAGTGGTATGAATCTGGCTTTTCGGGTGCTTGAAGAAGCTGCTACAATCTCACGTTGGCGAAATATGGTCTCATCTAAGGGGAGGCAATAGATATGGAACTCGAATTGAGAATCAATAGGATGATCAAAAGCCTGGATGTTGCACCAAATGACTCATTGATGAATGTATTGCGACATGAGGGTTATTATAGTGTCAAACATGGTTGTGAGACAGGTGAATGTGGAGCTTGCACTGTGCTTGTTGATGGCATGCCACGTCCTAGTTGTGTCACACTTGCTGCTCAGGTGGGGGGAAGTACATTAACTACTGTTGAAAGCCTTGGCTCAGCGAGAAAATTGCATCCTATACAAGAAGCTTTTATTGATACCGGGGCAATTCAGTGTGGATTCTGTACTCCTGGAATGGTACTCTCTGCACATGCATTGCTTAAGCGCAATTCAAATCCAACAGAAGAAGAGATTCGTGATGCGCTTTCGGGAAATTTATGCCGCTGTACCGGATATGTTAAGCCTGTTCAGGCTGTACAACGTGCTGCTGCGATTATGCGTGGCGAGAAAATGGCACCTATTAGCCAGCCTGATTCAGGTGAAAACTTCCAACCCTGGACTCCTGGACGTTCCCCAATTCAGTATGCAGAACACGAGGCGGGTAAGCATGGAGATGAAGGTGGTTCCATTGGAGTTGGAGGAGAAAAAGACTCAACATCCCAGGAAGATGGAGCATCAGGTGGAGGAACAGCAACACTCGTAGGCACTCGTGTGTCTACTGATCTGAATATTGTTGGCAAAGCCGAGCGCAAAGTAGATGCTGTGAAGCTAGTAACTGGAAAGCCTGCATTTGTTGATGATATTGAACTGCGTGGCTTATTACATGGGCGCCTTCTAACCAGTCCGCATGCACATGCTATCATTCGTAATATTGATGTATCTCGAGCAAGAGCATTGCCTGGTGTGCATGCAGTATTGACATATAAAGATGTCCCAAGGATTCCATATACAACTGCTGGACAATCATGGCCAGAGCCAGGGCCGCATGATCAGTACTGCCTCGATTATCGCGTACGCTTTGTTGGTGATCGTGTTGCGGCAATTGCTGCCGAAACTCCGGAAATCGCAGAGCAAGCTTTGCGACTCATAGACGTTGAGTATGAAATTTTGCCAGCACTTTTTGATCCACGCAAAGCAATGGAGCCTGATGCCCCGCGGTTGCATCCTGAGTCGGAGTCATATCACATCCATGATGCCTCGCGTAACATTGCAGCACATCTACATGCAGAAGTAGGTGATGTGGAGCGTGGATTTACCGAATCAGATCTGGTCATCGAGGGGGAGTATATAGTTCCACAGGTGCAGCAAACTCCAATTGAAAATCACATAGTGATTACATATTGGGATGAAGACGATCGACTTGTTGTAAGGACCAGTACTCAAGTACCATATCATGTTCGCAGGATTATTGCACCCGTCATAGGATTACCTCCTCGTCGCATTCATGTTATTAAGCCACGCATTGGCGGCGGATTCGGTGTAAAACAAGAGGTTCTACTAGAGGATATTTGTTCGCTGCTGACTATTGCTACTGATAGACCGGTGAAATTGGAGTTTTCCCGTGCGGAAGAGTTTCGCAGCAGTCGTTCACGCCATCCACAAATTCTACGCATGAAAACAGGCGTAAAGCGTGATGGAACTATCATTGCTAATTCAATGACAGTACTCGCTAACACAGGAGCTTACGGAACACATGCTCTCACTGTTCAAAGCAATACTGGATCGAAGCCACTTCCAATCTACCCGTGTCAAAATATTCGTTTTGAAGCAGAAGTTGTCTATACAAATCTACCACCTCCTGGTGCTTTTCGTGGTTATGGAGTCCCTCAGGGCTTTTTCGCGTTGGAAAGTCACATAGACGAAGTAGCCAAGCAACTAGGCATGGATGCATTAGAGTTCCGTCGTAAGAACTGGATTAAAGTTGGCGACGAAAACCCGTTAGCAAAGGCTTTAGGCGAAGGTAAAGAGGGCTATACGCAGATTATAGAAAGTTGCGGTTTGCCGGAATGCTTACGTATAGTAGAGGAAAGATTAGGCTGGAAAGAAAAGCGCGGAAAAGGTGGAACAGGACGTTTTAAACGAGGCGTCGGGATTGCCCTTGCTATGCATGGTACGGCTATTCCGGGCCTGGACATGGGTGGAGCCAGCATCAAGCTAAATGATGATGGTTCGTTCAATGTGCTGGTTGGAGCTACGGATATCGGCACAGGTTCAGATACTGTCATAGCGCAAATTGCTGCAGAGGTTCTGGGAGTACGTGTCGAAGATATTATAATGCACTCTTCTGATACGGATTTCACACCCTTTGATACAGGCGCCTATGCATCTTCCACGACATATATCAGCGGTGGAGCGACTAAGAAAGCGGCCGAGCAAGTACGCTCACAGGTACTCGAAGTCGCAAGTCATATGTTGAATGTTAATCCAGAGAAGCTAACTGTTAAAGACCGTATCATTACATCTCCAAATGGGCAATCAGTAACGGTTTCACAGGTAGCATTGCACTCTTTGCATGTCGAGGACCAGAGACAAATAATGGCTACAGCATCGTGGATGAGCTATGAATCACCTCCACCTTTTGCTGCTCAGGGAGTAGAGGTTGAAGTAGATACTGAGACAGGCGTAGTGAAGGTACTCAATGCTATATCTGCCGTCGATGCTGGACGCGTTATCAATCCAATTACTGCTGAGGGTCAAATTGAAGGAGGGGTAACCCAGGCGCTTGGCTACGGCGTATGTGAAGAGATGATTTACGATGAGCGAGGCGCATTACTTACTACAAATCTTAGCGATTATCGTATTTACAGCGCTCCTGATATGCCAAAAATGGAGACATATATTGTTGAGACGAGCGATCCCTTTGGCCCTTTCGGCGCCAAAGCAATTGCTGAAATTCCCATTGATGGTATGGCTCCTGCTGTAGCGAATGCAGTCGCCGATGCAATAGGTATCCGCATTCACCAGATTCCATTGACGCCTGAGAGGGTATTGCGTGCCATTCATGCAAATGGTGCGAAAAAATGATCGGAGCTTTAGTTGGACCCAATCAACGTATTTGAATATGAGGCTCTTGCCCAATCTAAAATGGATCCTGCGCACTGGGATTTCTTTGCTGGCGGTAGCGACGACGAGGTGACGTTGCGTTCTAATCGTGCTGCTTTAGAACGCATTAGGCTTCGTCCTCGCGTACTGGTAGATGTCAGCATGATCGATACACATACCAGCGTGCTAGGTACTCCTGTTAGCATGCCTCTATTAGTAGCGCCGACGGCAATGCATTGTCTTGCACATCCAGAGGGTGAATGCGCGACTGCACAGGCAGCTGGTAGAGCTAATACGTTGATGATAGCCAGCACTACAGCGACTCGATCTCTGGAAGAAATTGCTCAGGCTGCAAGTGGTCCATTGTGGTTTCAGCTATACGTCTATCCTAGCCTGCAGTTTGCAGAGCAACTCGTACATCGCGCAGAGTCTGCAGGATATCGCGCTATTGTTCTCACCGTAGATTTACCAACTCTCGGTAATCGGGAGAAAGACAGGCGTAATAAAGTAGCAATCCCACCACCGCCATTTTTTGAAGCAAACTTTGTAGGTCTTGAAAAGAGTGGGCAAGAGTGGGTGACGCTTACCTGGGAATCCTTGTCCTGGTTACGCTCGATTACCCCGTTACCTATTCTGCTTAAGGGCATATTGACAGCAGAAGATGCACTGTTAGCAATAGAACATGGTATGGATGGCATTGTCGTTTCGAACCATGGTGGTCGCCAACTCGATACTGCAATAGCAAGTATTGAAGCATTGCCTGAAATAGTCGAAGCTGTTGCAGGACGATGCGAAGTTTACTTTGATGGAGGCATACGTCGGGGTACTGATGTATTGAAAGCATTGGCACTAGGGGCGCGAGCAGTCCTGATTGGCCGCCCAGTTCTCTGGGGACTGGCTGCAAATGGTGCTGAAGGCGCCTATAACGTACTAGAAATACTGCGAAAGGAACTTGAACTGGCAATGGCTCTTTCTGGTCGGCCGACTTTGAGTAGTATCGATCAGACTTTAGTGAAAATGTAAGCATATATTTGGAGGTAGGAATTCATGGTTGACTGGAATTGTCGTGCGCGTATTGCCGAAAATATCCTTGATACGGCAGGTCTTACGCCAATGGTTCGTCTAAGACGAGTAGTTGGTGATGTAAAACCGTCTATCGTAGTCAAAGTCGAGTATTTCAACCCTAGTGGCAGTGTCAAAGATCGTATTTTACCATTCCTCGTGTCAGAGGCTGAGCGGAGGGGCGACTTACGTCCTGGTATGGCCATTATTGAAGGTACGACTGGAAACACTGGCATAGCTACATCTTGCGTAGGCGCAGCGAAGGGGTATCCAGTTGTTATTGTCATGCCAGATGGAATGAGCGAGGAACGTAAAAAAACTATCCGTGCATATGGAGCAGAATTAGTATTGACACCTGGAGCTGAGAGCGATGTGGATTTGGTGATCAAGAAGGTCAAAGAACTCAAGGCCTCTGCTCCAGATAAATATTGGGAAGTTGGCCAGTTTGTTAATGTTGATAATATCGAGGCGCATTATCGTACCACAGGCCCAGAAATTTGGGAGCAAACTGAGGGTAAAATTGGAGGGTTAGTGTTGTCACAAGGAACAGGTGGCACAGTGACTGGGGCAGGTAAATATCTCAAAGAGCAGAATCCCAACATTAAGGTATTTGCTGTTGAGCCTGCAGAATGCGATATTCTTGCTGGTGGCTCCTGGGGTCCACATAAAATCGAGGGTATTGGAGATGGCTTTATCCCAGAAGTGTTGCAAATTGAATATCTGGATGGAATTGTTACTACCACGTCGGATGAATCTATTCAAATGGCTCGGCGCTTATCACGTGAAGAGGGTATATTTTGCGGTATTTCATCTGGCTGTAACGTTGCAGCAGCCATCAAGGTTGCTCGGCGCTATCCAGACATTGGTATGATCGTAACCGTTCTCTCTGACAATGGCTTGCGCTATTTTTCAACCGAACTCTGTGGTGTCTTCTCTGAAATGGAAGTGCCTGTCCGTGACCATCCAATTAGCGATGAAGACAAGGCAAAATTGGCGGGTGTAAAACTTGAGGTGATTCGCTAGAGGTCTAATTATGACTGCTGACCATATACTTCACCTGCAATGTGTACTCTGTGGAACCACGTATGATCCGCTGAAAATCGAGTATACATGTCCTGTATGCGGCCCATTAGGTGTCCTTGAAGTCCACTACGATTACGATAGGATCGCACAACGCATCAGTCGTGTTTCATTAATGAATGATCAGGATTCGACGTTCATGCGCTATCGTGCGCTCCTTCCGGTTTCCTATTTCCAGGAGGGAGTTCCTGCATTGGCAATTGGTGGAACTCCCCTCTATCCTGTGATGCGCCTACGATCCCATTTAGGGATGGAAAACCTCTGGCTTAAAGACGATTCGCGAAATCCCAGTGCCTCACTCAAGGATCGGGCAAGTATCATAGCTGTGATGCGGGCGGAAGGAAGAACGCTGGCCTGTGCATCAACTGGTAACGCGGCTTCTTCCCTGGCAGTACAGGCAGCTTCAGTGGGTCTTCCGTGTTATATTTTTATCCCGTACAATGCGCCGAGAGCCAAGATTATTCAACTACTCATGTGTGGCGCAACTGTTTTTGCTGTGCAGGGTAGTTATGATGATGCCTTTGATCTGTGCATTGATGCTTGCAATACCTTTGGGTGGTATAACCGCAATACTGGCTACAATCCTTATCTTGTTGAGGGAAAGAAAACGGTTGGTTTAGAAATTGCAGAACAACTGCAATGGCAGGTCCCAGATAATGTACTGGTACCAACAGGTGATGGTTGTATTATCAGTGGTGTCTATCGAGGCTTTGAAGATTTTTACCGTCTGGGGATGATCGATCGAATTCCACGTATGATCGCCATACAGGCAGAAGGATCGCCAGCAATTGTACGTGCTTTGGAGGGCGATGGCATTGTGCGACCTTATCCTGCACAGACAATAGCAGATGGGATATCGGTTAGTTTACCGCGCAATGGAGCAATGGCGGTGAAAATTATACGCGGAAGTGGTGGCTACGGCATAACTGTAACAGATGAAGAGATACTCGTTGCCGAGAAAGAGCTTGCCAGCCTGACTGGCGTGTTCGCTGAACCATCAGGTGCAACTGCCTATGCAGGGTTGGTGCGCCTTTTAAGAGAGGGTAAGATAGAGCAGAGTGAACGAACAGTACTGCTGATAACCGGCAGTGGATTGAAGAGTATCGATGCTATTGTTGGGATTGCTGGAAGTGTAGTGCCAATTGAAAAGGGAACTGAAGGGATGCAGATGGTTGAGAAGGTTGTGAAAAGAACATAGCACATTGTGATCCAGGGAGAGGAGCAAAAATCAATGACAGATATCCTCATTGGCAATGGGACAGTGGTTACGCTTGGCACTCAAAACGCACTTATCGAAGAGGGCGCAGTACTTGTGCATGACAGTCGCATCGAGGCCATCGGCAAGGACGCTACGCTGCGCCAGCAATATCCTGCTGCTGAATATATAGATGCAGGCGGTGGATTAATAATGCCTGGCTTTCTTTGTACACACACGCATTTTTATGGTGCGTTTGCACGAGGCATGTCCATTCCTGGAGACCCACCTCGCAACTTTCCCGAAATTCTTGAGCGACTGTGGTGGAGGCTCGACAAACTTTTAACTCTTGAAGACACTCGGGCTAGTGCTGAAATATTTATGGCAGATGCTATTCGAAGTGGAACAACATGCGTTGTCGATCATCATGCCAGCCCAAATGCAGTTGAGGGAAGCCTGGATGTTATCGCCGATGCTGTAGAGCAAGCTGGTATTCGCGCTTGCCTTGCATATGAAGTATCTGATCGTGATGGACTTGCTATAGTTGCTGATGGGATTAGAGAGAATGAACGATTCATACGTTCGTTGCGAGCTGAACGCAAAAGCCAGGCGGAAGCAGGTATGATTGCAGCTAGTTATGGTTTGCATGCATCCTTTACGTTGAGTACATCCTCACTCGAACGCTGCGCGTCTGGTGCTGCTGACCTGGACGTAGGCTTTCATATTCATGTTGCGGAAGATATTTCAGACGAGCGAGATTGTACTACACGCTACGGAATGCGTGTAGTGGATCGTTTAGAAGCAGACCGTATACTGGGTCCTCATAGTATTGCAGCACATTGTGTGCATGTACGTAGTGGTGAAATGAGTCGCCTGGCTGAAACTCGAACCAATAGTGTACATAATCCACGCTCGAATATGAACAATGCTGTAGGTCGCATGCCTGTTGAGGAGATGGTTCGGGCAGGAGTGAATGTTGGACTTGGAAACGATGGGTTCAGTATGAATATGATGCAGGAGATGAAGGCAGCCTACTTACTTCATAAACTTGCACTTGAAGATCCTCGAGTTATGCCTGGAGATCTGGTATTAAAACTTG
The DNA here is from genome assembly GCA_963702765.1 of uncultured Chloroflexia bacterium. Taxonomy (GTDB): domain Bacteria; phylum Chloroflexota; class Ktedonobacteria; order Ktedonobacterales; family Ktedonobacteraceae; genus DATMNR01. The sequence continues at coordinate 23,734 of CAVPEB010000007.1, read as the reverse complement.
AATTTCGACATAATGCCCGCATTATGGATGCTGTCTTTAGCCCATTCACTCCAGAATTCCCACGAGTTGGCGAATTGAGCGTTGGAGGTGCTGCAGATATTGTATTGCTTGACTATCTACCTCCGACGCCTCTCACCAGTGGGAATTTTCCCTGGCACTTGATCTTTGGCATGGATAATCATCAAGTCAACTCAACCATGGTTAATGGCCGATGGTTGATGCGTAATCGCCAGTTGCTTACTGTAGATGAGGCGAGGATTCACGCGCGAGCAAGGGAACTATCACAGGCCCTTTGGTATAGGATGTAGACAGGAGAGTTATATGCCAGATCTTGTGCCCGCTCAATTATCCAACTTGCTCAAACGAGCTTATTACGAACCAAAGGTTCAACAAACTATTTATGATTTGCCATTGAAAGATATGTATCGTGGCTCATCTAACGTAGATTTGCGGGTCAATTTTCATGGATTAGCTGCAGGGACTCCTCTTGGACCCGCAGCTGGCCCACAGGATCAACTGGCACAAAATATTGTGCTGGCGTGGCTCGGTGGCTCACGCATTATCGAGTTGAAGACAGTACAAATTCTTGATGAGCTTGTGATTCATCGACCTTGTATTGATGCGACCAATATTGGCTTTAACATTGAATGGTCACAGGAACTAAAACTTCACGAAACACTACAGGAATATGTTAAAGCGTCAATGATCATCGACATATTGCGTGAGGAAAACGCTATTGGCGTGCCCGATATAGCCTCTTTACCTCCAGATTTTTATGCGACTATATTTGATCTGAGCGTTGGGTATGACTTGAAAGGCATTGAGAGCGAAACTGTAACGGGATTTATCCGGCAGATCAAACAAGCTGATCATCTCGTTGATCAATTGCGATCACAAATACCTGATGAATATGCTCAATATCGTGATTACCCGTTTCGAACTGATCTTGTCAAGACTGCAACCCTTTCCACATTCCATGGATGCCCTAAAGACGAAATCGAGCGCATCTGTCGCTATTTGATAGCAGAGATGGGCCTGCATACGATAATAAAGCTCAATCCAGTGCAATTGGGTAAAGAGAACTTGGAGCATATCCTTTACGATCAATTAGGTTACACGCATCTTAAGGTCAATCAGAAGGCCTATGATACGGGGCTGAGTCTACAGGAGGCTCGTGGCCTTGTCGAGCGATTAGAGCCATTAGCCGAAAAACATAATCTTCATATCGGTGTCAAGTTTAGCAATACTCTGGAAGTTCATAACAGTCTTGGACGTTTACCAGACGAGGTGATGTATCTTTCGGGCCAGCCATTGCATGTCATAGCAGTAGCTTTGCTGGCAGAATGGAGAAAAGCTACTAGAACTCGCTATCCTGTATCATTTGCCGCCGGTATTGATCGTCGTAATGTTGCCAATGCTGTTGCAATGGGTCTGACTCCTATCACGATTTGTACCGACTTATTGAGACCAAGGGGATATGGTCGTCAAGAGGGATATTTTAAGGACCTGGTGACAGCTATGCGTAAAGTCGGCGCAGATAATATAAATCAATATATTCTCAATGCACGAGGACAGAATGGACGGAAGGATAATGATCTCGAACAGGCTATCTTAGACAATACTGCAATTATCGCTGAAGAAACAGTTCATGATCCTCGATATAGTTGGACGCAAAACAGTAAAGAGCCACGCAAAATCAATAGCCATTTATTTGTCTTTGACTGTCTCTCCTGTGATAAATGCGTGCCTGTGTGTCCAAACGATGCCAACTTCATATTCGAAGTAGAACCTGCTCGTTTCGAGTATCGTGATTATCGTCTGTCGCGTGGTGTACTTCTGCCCGATGAAGTTCACTGGTTTTATATCGAGCAACCACATCAACTTGCAAACTTTGCTGATTTCTGCAATGAGTGTGGAAATTGCGATACATTTTGCCCCGAATACGGTGGTCCATTTATTGAGAAACCAGGTTTCTTTGGTTCACAAACATCTTATGCAAGTCGTCCAACACATGATGGCTTCTTCATTGAGCGTTTTGAAGACTCTGAGCGAATTGTTGGGCGTATAAAAGGTCAGGAATACAGGCTTGAAATACAGCGTGCGGACGATACGGCATCATTTAATGATGGAGTAGTGATCTTAACAATTCAGTTATCGACAGGGAAACTTCTTAGTTGGAAAGCTATAGATTCAGCTCTAGAGAAGATTGATCCTGCGCGTAAACCATTTGGACATGTCCCCGACCATATCGTTTCTATGGTGAATTTTTATCGCATGGACGCATTATTACGAGGTGTGTTGAATACGAAGAAAGTGCATTATGTAAATGCACAGTATTTGTCTGTATAAATGATATTAAGCAAAACAAGAAAGGGTAATTATGGACATTCGCGAAGCACAAACTGCTATCAAGCAAGAACTGGCAAAACATCATGATACTATGATCCAATTTCTGCGTGACATCGTCGCTATTCCAAGTTTCGACAGTCAGATTGGGCCAGTTGGGGATGCGATAGGCGCACGCATGATGGAATTAGGTTTTGACGAGGTGAGACGAGATACAATGGGCAACATCCTGGGGAGAATGGGTAATGGATCTCGTGTATTACTCTATGATAGCCATATTGATACCGTAGGTGTAGCTGACGCTGCACAGTGGAAGTGGGATCCTTTTAAAGGGAAATTCGAGGATGGTATTATCTATGGTCTGGGCGCTGGTGACGAAAAGTGTTCTACTCCTCCGATGATATATGCAATGGCTACATTGAAAAAATTGGGCCTGGCTAAAGATTGGACACTTTATTATTTTGGCAATATGGAGGAGTGGTGTGACGGAATATCAGGAAATGCGCTTGTAGAGCATGAACGTATCCGTCCAAATTTCGTGGTAATTGGCGAATTTACCAATATGGAAATTTATCGTGGACACCGTGGGCGTACTGAAATCAGTGCCACCTTCAAGGGAGTTAGTTGCCATGCAAGCGCGCCTGAGCGTGGAGACAATGCTCTCTATAAAGCCATCCCGTTTATTCAAGGTGTCGAGCAACTGCATCAAGAACTAAAGGGTCGCCCTGATCCATTCCTGGGCGCGGGTTCGATTACAGTGACTCAAGTCAATACACATAGTGTCTCCCTCAACGCCGTTCCTGATGAATGTTCCATCTATCTTGATCGTCGAATGCATCCAGTAGAGACCAAAGAAGTTGTGCTGAATGAACTACGAGCCTTGCCAAATGCTCACCTGGCTGAGATCGTTGTGCCAGAGTATGCTGAACCGAGTTATACAGGCTTTGTGTTTCCAGTCGAGAAGATATTTCCTGCATGGTCATTAAGTGAGGATCACCCTTTGGTGCAAGCGGGTAAAGCCACGTTTGAAAGCTGCTATGGTCATCCCGCAAAAACGAGTAAGTGGGTATTTTCTACTAATGCCACCTACTGGATGGGTAAAGCAGGCATTCCAGCAATCGGTTTTGGTCCAGGGGAAGAGCATTGGGCACATACAGCGCTTGACCAGGTACCAGCTGCTGAAGTTGTGCAGTGTGCCGATTTCTACGCGATGTTGCCACTTTTTCTGGAGGGAGTCAGATGACTAAATTAGCCGTTGTAGCTATCGGTGGTAATTCTTTGATTAAGGACGAGGCACATCAAAGTGTTCCTGACCAGTTTAATGCTGTACGTGCAACTGCAGTACATATTGCTGGTATGATTGAACAAGGCTGGAATGTAGTCATCACCCATGGGAACGGCCCACAAGTTGGGTTTATTCTACTACGCTCAGAGCTAGCCAGCAAAATAATGCACACTGTGCCTCTTGATTCGTGTGGTGCTGATACCCAGGGCGCAATTGGTTATATGATCCAGCAAGCACTATACAATGAATTTTTACGGAGGGGCATTCAACGTCAATGCACAACATTAGTTACACAGGTAGTCGTGGATCGCAATGACCCTGCGATGCAGAATCCCAGCAAACCAATTGGTTCTTTTTATAAAGAGGAAGACGCGCGTTCGAAGATGAGTAAAGAGGGTTGGATAATGGTTGAAGACGCTGGACGGGGCTGGCGCCGAGTGGTGCCATCACCTATTCCAAGAGAAATCGTCGAACGTGATGCCATAGATGAGCTCATTAAAAGTGGTTTTATAGTGATTGCCGTTGGAGGTGGAGGTATCCCAGTAGTTCGTGATGATTCTGGAACTCTTTCCGGAGTTGAAGCTGTCATTGATAAAGACCTGGCTTCGAGTTTGCTTGCTAATGAATTAAATGCAGACCTCTTACTGATATCTACAGCTGTAGAGAAGGCCGCCCTCAACTTCAAGAAACTTGATCAGCTTGATCTTGATCGCATTACTCTAAACCAAGCAAAACGATATTACGAAGAAGGTCATTTTGCAAAAGGTAGTATGGGACCAAAGGTCAAAGCCATTATTAATTATCTTGAACGTGGTGGTAGTGCAGCTTTGATAACTATGCCAGAAACTATTGGCGATGCTCTAAAGGGAGAGACGGGAACATGGATTGTAAAGGATTAGAAAGGACGAAATAAAATGAAAACCAATTTGCGAGGTCGAGATTTTATCAGCACACAAGAATGGACTAAAGAAGAGTTGGAGACTGTGCTGAATCTCGCTTTTGACCTTAAAATGAAATGGGGTCTTGACCTGCCAACACGTTTACTTGAGGACAAAACGCTATTTATGCTCTTTTTCTTCTCTTCGACACGCACTCGCAACTCATTTGAAGCTGGAATAACGCGTTTGGGAGGGCATGGAATATTTCTGGAGCCAGATAAAATGCAGATCTCTCATGGAGATACACCTAAGGAGATTGGAAAAATTCTTTCGGCATATGGTCATGGCATTGCAATTCGCCATTGCGATTGGGGCGATGGAAATGTGTACTTGAGAGATGTAGCCAAACATGCAAGCGTGCCTGTTATTAATATGCAATGCGACATCTACCATCCATGCCAGGCTATGGCAGATCTCATGACAGTCATTGAGAAGAAGGGAGATGTTCGAGGTAAGAAAATAGTGATGTCATGGGCCTATGCTAAATCCTATACCAAGCCACTTTCACTACCTCAATCAATCGTTGAACTCTTCACACAATTCGGTGCTGATGTTGTGCTGGCACACCCACCTGAGTTCGAGTTGATGCCTGAGATTTTGGATAACGCTACTGAAAATGCACGTCGAACAGGCGGCAGTTTTAAGATTGTTCATGATATGGATGAGGCGTTTGTAGGAGCTGATGTTGTGTATCCCAAGAGTTGGGGTCCTCTGGTTGCGGAACAAGATCCATCAAAGATGGTAGATACAATTGGACAATATGCTCATTGGATTTGTGACGAGCGCCGAATGTCACTTACAAAAGAAGATGCAATATATATGCATTGTCTACCTGCTGATCGCGGAATAGAGGTGACTGACGCTGTGATTGACGGTCCTCAGTCGGTCGTGTATGACGAGGCGGAGAATCGCATGCATGTACAGAATGCAATTATGGCTCTTACTATGGGAGGGCGTTGATTGCCAGTGTTAACCTGTTTTCCTGTGATTAGTTTGTGAGAGAAGTGTATATCAACTTTGATATGCATTAGCTATACTGAGAGTATAGGATATCTATTTATTGATGCGAAATACCAGTTTGTTGGGTGAAGAACCTGACTGGTAAGGAATAAAGTGAGGTACTGTATGAACAGCACATTAGTTGATGCATATGTCGATTATATTGTAGTTGATGATGAAGACAGAGCCATCATTACGTTCACTTTCGTGCATATGAGTGAAGACACACATGTGACCTTGATTCATGATAAAGCAAAAAGTGGAATAGAACCATATACAATAAACAAAGGATCACCAGCATTGATGCTAAGTGCACAGCAAGATGAAAGCATTCTGGTAAATGTATGGATTGGAAATAAAGCCATTGCTAGCGGAGTGTATCGGGTAGATACTCAAAATGATGACCATGTTTTAGAAGTCCTGTGTGATTATGGGATGCATTTTATGCAAGAAGGCAAGTTATCATCAACAGCAAATGAAGATTTCGAATGGGTTTGTCAGTTTGCAGGAGATTAGAGGTTTTTCTAATCGATGATTGTTGACCTCCCTAGACACTACTCATACATTGACGGACAAGCTTACCTTGTCCGTCTTGTTTTTTCATTGATCTAAAGCTCAATAAATTTCGTAATAGCTGAGTAGAATGGTTCGTGGTAAGTGATTTTCGAAACATTAAGACCGAAACGAACCCTGTTCGAACAGTTTGAAAACGTGATTACTATCTGTAAATAGAGAGATATTTGAGGCGCTTTCTTAAGTATATTGATGCTGCATATGCTAAAAGTATCTCAGAACTGGCAGTGTGCCGAAGGAGTAAGAGTAAATGACAAAGACAGAGACCGTTAAAGCCTTTTCAGCAGCATTGGAATCAAGAGATTTCGAGAAGGCAGCTTCTTACCTGACAGATGATTTTGATTCAAAGGCCCTGTGCCAATGCCTGTAGGTAGACAGGAATTTATCGCGATTCAAAGCGCATTTGAGAGTGCGTTCGAAGACTGGTCCTTCAATTCTCATGATGAGGTGGAGCAAGGAAATAAGGTTGTAGCAGCGGTACAGATCACAGGGACACATACACGTGATCTGGTCCTACCTATGCCAGGTATGCCAACAATTCCGGCAACTCATAAGAAAATATCTCTCCCTGAAGAACACCTGGAATTTACTTTCAAGGGTGATAGGGTTGCTTCATTAGCATCCGATAATGTGCCTGGTGGTGGTGTACCAGGGGTTCTTCAACAAATAGGGGTTCCGTTGCCAACCATGTAATTAATGCGCTTCCATCAAGCTCAAATATTCAAGAAAAAGCCTGAGACATACTCTCCAGTAAATCTCAGGCTTTTGATTTGTTACGAGAGCGCAATTAACGAAGTGCGTGTTCTCTAAGAACTTCCTCGACGGTTTGTATCAAAGCTTCATCAGAGAACGGTTTAGGCAAATAGCGGTCTGCACCCTGTCGCAAGCCCCAGGAATGATCCAAGCTGGTATTTTTTGTGCTTACCATAATAATTGATAAGTTCCGTCTGTGGGTCTAATGCGCGTAATTGACGGCAAAGACCAAATCCACTGATTCCAGGTAACACCACATCGATAATTGCACAGTGAGGGCGTTCCTGGAGAGCTTTAGCCAAGCCCTCGTTACCATTAGAAGCGGTTATTACTTGATATCCAGCTTTTTCAAGAGCGCTGGCCATAAGGAGACAAAAGGTAGTACTATCATCAATTACGAGAACTTTGGCAGAATTTCCCACGAGATAACGATCCTTCTTTCGAATTGTAATTCTCTGACTTTAGACAAGTATTAGGTATTTTGTACAAGTATATCGTAAAAGATAACACAAAGTACAATTTAAAGGCAAGACAGGTATTTTGGTCTATCCGGAAGTAGTGTGTAAACCAAAGATGACACTATTGTAGTTGATTCAAAAGGGGGAGCAAGATATCTGTGGTAACGAGTGTATTACGAAACTGACTTTCAATAATCGTATGTTATCCAGCTATTCCCATCCATTCTATTGAATCATCAAAAAGCTGGAGAAGAATTCACATGGCATTATTGGAGGGGAAAGTCCTAGACCATTATGAGTTGAGACGGCTGGCGGGTAAAGGTGGTATGGCGAATGTTTACGAAGCACTAGATTTAGAAACTCAACAGAAAGTAGCGGTGAAAGTCTTCAAACGTGAAGATGAAGAGTTATTGCACCGCTTTACGCGTGAAGCACGCGTAATGGCATCATTACGTCACGAGCATCTTGTGCCAATTATTGATTCTGGGCAATATCAGCTCCATGGTGATTTACGTTATTACATAGTTATGCCTTTTTTTGATGGTTGAACATTGCGTGTTCGAATCAGGCGCTCTTCTCTGTCTTTGCAAGAAACCTGTCAAAATTTACAAGACATTGCAGGAGCCCTCGATTATATTCATAATCAGGGAATCATTCATCGTGATATCAAGGCTTCGAATATTCTGCTTAATTCTCATGAGCAGGTCTTTCTCACTGATTTTGGTATTGCGCGGATAGCTACTGATGCGACACACCTTACGAGTACAGGTGACGTGCTGGGAACTGTCGATTATGTTGCCCCAGAACTGTTTGAAGAACATCGCCGAGCAGATGCACGCAGTGATCTTTATTCTTTAGGAGTGTTACTCTATGAAATGGTGACAGGACGTCTCCCATTTGCGGCAGAGAGTCAACTGGTTGTGGTGTCGATGCATATAAACATGAGACCACCTTCTCCTCGTAATATCGTCCCCACTGTTTCCTCGCAGATCGAACGCGTTTTATATAAGGCATTAGAAAAGAAACCGGAGCAACGTTATGCTAGCGCGACAGAATTAGCTGAGGCTTTTTGCTACGCAGTATCTTCCAACAAGAAAAGGAAGACACTCGATAATGTGAAGAAGCCGCAGGTTGAGCAATATGAAGTAAATGCTTCATCTGAAGTAAAAAGTGATTCGACGAAGCCTTCCACAACTCCAGTTGCTCCTATCGATGCCTTTCCTAGCCAAATGCCTCTTGTAAATACTGGAGCAGGCCACCAGTTTAAAGCTCCGCAGACTGTCTTCAAGATAGCACCAGTACAACCAGAATTGCCGATCGACTCATTAACACCTTTACCTACACGGGAAGACGCTAGGCCACCTAAAAGAAATCGCTGGATTGCGGTATTATTCACATTTTTGGCCTTGATGATTCTTGTAACTTCTGCGACTTCGTTTGTACTCATACTTCCACATACGAATTATAAGCATACTATTTCGAATTCTACGACCCAAAATTCGACAAAGACAAGTACAACGGTCCAGGCGACTATTCCGATGGCGACTCCAAATTTAACAGCGACAGCCATGGACGCTCAGGCTGCTACAGCAACAGCTATGTCTCAGGAAACAGCTACTGCTATTGCAGGATTGACTGTCACAGCTGAAGCTAAAGCAAGTGCGACAGCAGGTGTGATTCTTACTGCTACATCTGGTTCGCCTGTATATTTGGATGCATTGAATAATGCAGAAAGCGCGAATACAGTAGAGGCAAATTGGGATCAAAATAGTAAATGTGTTTTTGTGGCAAGATGGATATCATGTCAAAGAGGGAACCAATTGGCATGGGTGTAAGGAGTCTTCAAACTTCTATCAAAACATGACGTTGACAGTAAATACGCGTATTCTGAGCGGAGTATCGGGCGGCCTCTTTTTCCGGGTTAGCACGGATGTGTTCGGTGAATATAGTGGTTATTTGTTTGAGATTACTACTTCTGGTAAATACAGGATTTCTCTTTTTTCTCAGCGCATCACTGCGACTATCACTCCTTTGAAAAATTGGACATCTTCACCTGCTTTACGACAAGGCTATGCTGCTAATAATACACTTCAGGTTATTGCACAAGGAAGCAGCTTATCATTCTACGCGAATGGAGAGTTTCTTGTTCAGCTTGTTGATTCGACATACACAAATGGGTTGATTGCTCTTTTTGCTACAACTGATGGTGTAAAGCAGGCTGACGTAGTATATGGTAATCTGAAGGTATATCCAATGTCTTAGATCTTGGTTTGTAGAAGGAGCTTGTAAATGCGTACAGTTATTACTAACGGTCGTATCATTACAGCGACTGATGATTTTCAGGGTGATATTCTGATTGAAGGTGAGCAAATTGTCGCTGTTTGTTTGCCTGGTACCTTCGCTTCTATGCAGAGCGATTTGGTACTTGATGCTCAGGACAAGTATGTCTTTCCTGGTGCGATCGATGTGCATACTCATATGGAACTACCCCTGCCTGCCACTGTTGCTAGCGATAACTTTGAGACGGGAACAATTGCTGCCGCATGTGGTGGAACCACCTGCATCATCGATTTTGCTAATCAGCAGAGAGGACATAGCCTTGCAGAAGCTCTTCAATCCTGGCATACAAAAGCTGCTGGAAACGCTGTGATAGATTATAGCTTTCATATGACAATCACTGACCTCGCATCGGCCCCTGAAGAGGCAATGGATGAGATGTTTTCCGCAGGCGTGACAACGTTCAAGTTGCTTATGGCTTATCCTGGCACTTTTATGGTCGATGATGAGACAATCTATCGAGTCTTACGTCGCTCTGCTCGCCTGGGAGGGTTAGTCATGGTGCATGCAGAGAATGGCATCGCCATCGATTTCATAGTGCGAGAAACAGTGGCTGCTGGCCATACCGCGCCAATATATCATGCACACTCACGCCCTGCGATCCTTGAGGGTGAGGCAGCTGAGCGTGCTATAAAGCTTGCAACTCTGACAGATGCACCGCTCTATGTTGTTCATGTCAGTTGTGCACATTCGTTGCATGCTGTAGCAGCGGCTCGAGCAAAGGGACTACCAGTGTGGGGCGAGACGTGTCCACAATATCTCTATCTGGATGACAGCTGTTACATTGCCTCAGGTTTTGAAGGTGCCAAATACGTTTGCACTCCACCTATGCGAAGTGATTCTGACAAGGAAGCTCTTTGGATTGGCTTACAGCGCCGTGAGCTACAGGTGGTTTCTACAGATCATGCCCCTTTCAATTATCATGGGCAAAAAGAACTTGGTTTGCATGATTTCACGAAGATACCAAATGGTTTGCCAGGAGTGGAGCATCGAGTCATGCTTTTGTACGATGGGGTGCGTAAGGGAAAATTGGGTATGCAACATTTTGTGGATCTGGTTTCAACTATGCCAGCTAAACTCTTTGGTCTTTTTCCTCGCAAAGGTACAATAGCTCCAGGAAGCGATGCTGATCTGGTTATTTTTGATCCTGAACGAAAGTTGACGATAAGTGCTGCAAATCAGCATCAGCGTGTAGATTATACTCCGTATGAGGGTATGCAAATTCAAGGGATTCCCGATACTGTATTTTTGCGTGGAAAGGTAATAGTGCGCGAAGGTGAATACGTAGGTGGTAAAGGAGGAGGACAATATTTAGCACGCCAATCTTTTATCGCGCCTTAGTCTGATGGAAATTAATCCTCCTTAAACTGTTCTCGCGGCGGCACGAGCCGATGTTCAACGGCAAATGCCGCTGCCTCGCTGCGTCTTGATAGCCCAAGTTTATCGAGAATATGGCTGACATGATTACGAGCCGTCTTTTCAGTAACGAACAGTGTATCAGCTATTTGTTTGTTGGTTAAACCGCGTGCGACCAATGTCAGCACTTCTCGTTCGCGTTCAGTAAGTTCACTACCGGGAAGATGTGACAGGTGTTCCATCGCCTGTTTTGCGGTATTAAGGTCGATTAGTGAATGACCTGAGGCTATCTGCCGAATGGACTGTAGCAAGTCTGCTCGACTAACATGCTTCAGCAGATATCCGCTGGCCCCTGCGAGAATTGAGGAGATCATTGCATCATCGTCAGTGTATGAGGTAATCATCAAGATCTGTACATCGGGATTGCGACTTTTGATTTCGCGACATGCTTCAATACCATTCATCTTCTCCATACGTACATCCATGAGTACTACTTGAGGATCAAGTACTGGTATCTTTGCTAGAGCTTCTGCACCGTTACTCGCTTCTCCAACTACTATGAGATCTGGTTCTGCTTCGAACGCAGCACGCATGCCAAGGCGAACTACTTCGTGATCGTCAACAATCATGATGCGTGTTTTAGTCATATTTCCTCCTTAAATAGGAATGCGGGCCTGAATACTTGTGCCTCCTCCATGTCTCGGCTCAATGTCAAATGTCCCGCCCAATTCTTCTGCTCTTTCACGCATTCCTCGCATCCCGTGTCCGGAATAAATCCGTTCTTGTCCTCCATTGACACCAGATGCATATCCTTCAGGTTCAGTTTGCAAGCCTATCCCATCATCACTAATCTGGACTTCTATACATTGGGGCAGATACTGGAGATAGACATATACCTGTGTTGCGTCGGCATGTTTGTAGGCATTGGTAAGAGCTTCCTGGGTAATACGGAAAATTGCAGTTCCTACCTGTGCTATTTTGCGTGAGTGCCTTTGATCTCCGTTGGAAGATAATTCGGTACCCTCTACTTCTAAATGTACTGGTAAACCGCTGATGGCTCCAAATTCACGTAATTGATTTGTAATCATCTGTGTCAGGGTAGTTGACCCACTCATCAATGGTTTGAGTGTGAACATATAGTGCCGTGTTTCCCATAGTGCTTGCTTTGAGATGGTCACGAGCTTATCAAGTCTCTCGCCAACTGGAGCAAACAAAAGCGCTTCTTCTGTCGGAAGTGTCGGTGATACGTCTTAGAAGAGCTACGCATGTTTCGCTGCTCAAACTCAACATGTAGATAAGTTGTGCTATACCATCATGAATCTCGCGAGCGATACGACCACGTTCTGCTGCTGCAGCCAATTCCGCAGCTTGTTCGGTCAAGAGCAAATTCTCCATGGCCATTATGAGCTGTGTGCCAGCGATTGTTAAGAAATTTTCCTGTCTTTCTTCTATTGGTGTTTTTCGGCTCATTTCAGCCCCTATCACCAAATATACCTGGTCTTCTTTTTTAAATGGCAGATAAAGACGAGCCAGAGCCAATCGAGTCTATCTCTCCTTCCAGGGACTGCTTTGGTTCGAATTTGATCAGTTTTTCCCCTGATTGTGCTACTTGATGAATTAAATGCTGTGCTCGATTATGGCAGGTGTTGCTTCAACCCAGCCCTGACTCAACAGACTGTTTCTATCTGTGGATGCTGTTGGGATAGGTGTTCTCCTCAAACGTAATTATTGCAATAACGATGATATTCAAAATGACCACCTTGCCGAAACTGCTTAACACTTTGCTGTAAAAGTTGTTCAATATTGCTAGCTCCAGCCACTAATGTTTCACTCACGCGCAATAATGATCGTTGTCTACGCACACTATCTTGCTCGCGTCTTTTAAGACGAGTAAGGCTGTTTAGTAGTGTCGTCATATATGCAGTTAAAATAGCAATAAGAGGTGCATCGAGTATTGAACCCAGGAGTTCCTGTGGTGAAGTGTATATGGCAAGTGAGCCATAGGAGGTGGGATTAATAATCCAAGCACAGCGAAGAAATCATAACCAATCGCGGCAGCTAAACCGCCACGGTAACGATAAGCAAATGCGGCTGCAAAGATTGATGAGAAGCCATAGCGATAAAATGGTGAACCATCGCCGAAAGGAGGCGTTCCGACAATTGCGCTAAAGTACATTACAAGCCCACAGATAATCAACATCGGAGCCATAGACTGCAATATCCCTGTATGGGTTATTCGATCGACCTATAGGAGGAATTATTTCTGCATCTTCGTCAGCAGCCAGGGTTTGCTGTTCATTTCGTTTCCAACGGAATAAATGCACAGTTCTGCTGCTTCGCAGATTGTCTTGTTTTGCGATTTTTTTTCTTGCTTTTAAACGGCAAATTGGGAAAATATATCTTGAATACCGGAGTATAAAGAGTAGCAAGTAAGGATTGTATGAAAGTGATAGCCAGGAGAACCAGTAATATGGTTTTGGGCCTGGTAGGCACTACCATAATCCAAATTAGAGCATAGAGCCAGAATGTCCAGCGCCAGATCAAGAAAAAATATGTTGGGGTGTATCGTAAACGGCGTAATGTAGTATGTGGTATGCCCCTGAGCGTATTATTTTTCTGGCTCATGACTCTTTCCATTGCGCTTGAAGTGCTGCTCTCATCTGTAGGGAGTATGCATTGTTTTAGAATACCTGTCAATAAGTAGTTGCTTGAGAAACTGCAATATGAGATACTATTTTCGGAGAAAAAACACAAGCGAGAAAGGAATTAGATGATGCCAGGAAAGATACAAAGACCTATTCGTTCATTGGGCGTGTTTACCGGGGGTGGCGATGTGCCAGGGCTAAATGCAGCGATAAAAGCGCTTGCCTATCGAGCGGAGTCGATGGGTATCCATCTTATGGGACTGCGTGAGGGGTGGAGAGGTATCACTTATTTAAATAGATCACATAGTATAGAGTCTCAGGTCTACAATTTTGAAGTACCTATTACATGGCAAGAAGGGTATCTCATGCCTTTACACAGGCTGAATACACGGACGATTGATAGACAGGGAGGCACCATTCTACAATCTTCACGAACCAATCCGGCAAATGTGCGAGTAAGCGAGCTTCCACCACATCTGAAGTCCTACGCTGAAGGTCGGTCGCCAGATGACCGTGTTGACCTGACTACTGAAGTTTTAGCGAATATGGAGTTTCTGAAATTGGATGGCCTGGTAGTGATAGGTGGAGATGATACCTTAAGCTATGGAGCGGTACTTGCAGCGCAAGGTGTACCTGTATGGGGAATTCCTAAAACAATGGATAATGATGTACCAGGTACGGATTATTGTATTGGTTTTCAGACAGCAATAAATCGAGCAGCAGAATTTATTAATCGTGTTCGTTCAACAGCAGGGTCTCATAGCGAGACCATACTATTTCGCTTGTTTGGTCGGGATGCTGGTTTTACTGCCTTTGAAACAGCCGTTGCTACCTGGGCTGATCGCTTACTCATTCCAGAAGTTCCTGCCAGTATTGATATTCTGGCTAATCTGATCGTAGAAGATCGGCAGAATCCGCACAACTATTCAACAGTGGTACTTTCAGAGGGAGCAAACTTTGGCATACCAGTACCAGAGGTTGGACTTCCCGATGCATACGGCCATCGAAAGAAGGCTAACGTGGCTGAATTTTTAGCTGATCAGCTCACGCAACGCTTGCCCAGCATTCGTTTTTTGCCGATTGACTTAACTTATTTTTTGCGAAGTGGCGAACCTGATGTCTATGATAAGCATATGGCTATCTATTATGCCAACTTGATTATGAGCCAGGTCGAGTCAGGCACTAGTGGTGTAATGGCAGCACATCGAAATGGCGCATTTGTATACACTGACATACCTGGCAAGGATTTACATGCACGCCGTGTAAACCCTGAGGATTATCACTCCGCACGCTATCGTCCACGTTTTGAGCACATTACTGGTTCCTATAAGCCACAAAATAGAAATTAGGATGTTCTAGCAGGATAAATGAAGTGGGAGGATCTTTGGAAGAATGATCTTCCAGGATGAGTTTAAGAGGAATAGCTATGACAAACAAAACTGCAACCAGAGAAGTTTCAAAAGGCGTGTGCAATTTTTGCAAAGGCGAGTTTGAAAAAGCGAAGATGACCCAACACTTGAAATATTGCAAGCAGAGGGCAACTGAAATTGCAACCGAGTTAGAAAGTGTTCCAACTACCCAGAAAACCAGGCTTTTCCATATTCTGGTCGAAGGACGATACAATCCCCAGTACTGGATGCATTTAGAAATGGCTGCATCTGATACCCTGGCAGACCTGGATTATTTTCTCAGGGATATCTGGTTAGAATGTTGCGGCCATCTGAGCGAATTTACAATTGGAGGAACTTCTTACTCATCTGAACCAGAGGATTACTTCTACTTTGGAGAAGAAGCAACCGAAGAGGAGGCGGAAATTGAAGAAGTAGAGGAAGATGAGCTAAACGTTAACGAACTACTTCAGACATTTCCGCCTGAGTACTTGAAAATGTTGCCCCAAAATTTTCTCTCTGAATTACAGAAGTTTGAGACCATTGATGAATTTGTTGTTTACCTGAAAGAAACGTTAAATTCAATCCCCAAAAAAGGGGTTCCACATTCGCAAGAAGAGTGGAATGCATATCGAGAACGTTATTTTCAGTCCCAGGTACTAGAGTCGCTTCTTGAAATGGTAGAGGATCGTAGCCTGGATGTGTCTCTTGAAAAATTACTCAAGGTTGGCCAAAAATTCTCTTACGAATACGACTTTGGATCTTCGACCGATTTAACGCTCAAAGTTTTATCCGAACGCGAGGGAGCTATTCAAAATCAGGACGAAGATGAGGATACTATCGAAATTCTAGCCCGAAATATCGAACCGGTAATAGTGTGCACAGTGTGTGGTAAACCAGCTAAGTTTGTTGTTGGAGGGTATTTTGATGTAGAGGAGAACGCATTTTGTAGTAAAAAGTGTGTGAAAAAGAGCGGTGAAGATGCTGAAATGTTGCTACCTGTGGTAAATTCGCCAAGAGTGGGAGTGTGTGCCTATACCGGGGAAGATTAGCACTGTTGTATTTCGAGAAGTTGGTGGAAGATTTTTTAAATAAATATCATGCTTAAGAGGCCATGGCTGATAGCTTCCATCACTTTTACTGCTGCTAGCGGCAACAATATTAGTTGTTTCAAGTTGTGACCTCGTACAAACATCCACTGCTACTACATCTCGAGTTCAATGCAATGGGAAACAGAACTAATATTGGCGGAAGCGTCACTCCTACTACTAATGATTCATGTCTCAAGAGATTACTAGTCTTTTCCAAGACTGGTGGATTTCGTCATGCATCAATCAAAGATGCGAAAATAGCTCTCCAAAAGCTTGCTACTCGAGCATAACTTTGGAGTTGATTTTACTGAAGACTCAATGTTTTTACCGATGTAAATCTAGCGCGCTATGATGCTGTTGTCTTCCTGCTTACAACAGGCACTATACTCGATGATAATCAAAAGGCTGCGTTTGAGCGTTATATTCGATCTGGTGGTGGTTATGTAGGTGTACATTCTGCGAGCGACACTGAATACGACTGGTCATGGTATGGTGGTCTTGTTGGGGCATATTTTGATCGTATCCACGGGCATTCGAAAGTAATGCAGGCGACAATTCATGTAACTGACAGAACCCAACCATCCACTATGATGTTGCCAGCAGTCTGGATACGTACCGATGAGTGGTATAACTTTGCCACAAATCCTCGTGGAAGAGTTAATGTACTGATGACCATCGATGAGAACTCATATAAGGGTGGAACTATGGGTGCTGATCATCCAATTGCGTGGTATCACGAGTATGATGGTGGAAGGGCCTGGTATACCGCATTAGGCCACACCTCTGCAAGTTATTATGAGCCTCTATTCCTTGTCCATCTATGGGGTGGAATTGTATATGCGGCTGGAGGAAGACAAAGAGTGATAGCAACACCTCAAGTGATAGGGATGCAATATATTGAGGTATTCATAGGCAATATGCCTATAGAAAGAAAGACACAGAGTGTTCTGAACTTTCCGCATTCATAATGTCCACTGAAATGCCGAACCAGGATTTGTACGAATTCGCGCTCACTCGTCTTAAAGTAGTTTATTAAAAGAATAGCGCAACAAGATGTGTTCGATTTGCCTTGCCTAAACATCGTATACTTGATAAAGCAATACTATCCAATTAGATCAGCAAGGCAATAGCAATTATGTCCAAAACCATCACTAATACCGAGAAACGAGAACCAACTCCTTCCCCAAGGTTCAGATTGCAGACTTTCCGTGCTTTACGATATAGAGATTATCGGCTCTTGTGGATTAGCCTGATCGTTTCGTCGATTGGCACTTGGATGCAGATCATTGCGCAAAGCCTACTCGTCCTTCAGATAACAAATGGGTCGTCGATTGCACTAGGTTTTGTTGCACTGGCTCAGGCTTCGTCATTCTTTTTGTTTGCTCTTATTGGTGGTGGTGTTGCCGACCGTGTTGATAAGCGACGCTTTCTACTACTAACGCAGAGTTTGTCGATGCTGCTGGCCTTTATTTTTGGCATTTTGACAATCACGGGTGTGATACAAGTTTGGATGGTTGTCGTGCTGGCATTTTGCTCTGGTACAATTTTGAGTTTTGATCAGCCAACTCGCTCTTCGCTTGTGCCGATACTGGTACCTAAAGAGGATCTGATGAATGCGATAGCGTTGCAATCTATTGTATTCAATGGATCAGCCGTGATAGGTCCAGCACTTGGTGGTATCACAATCGGCTTATTGACTTACGCAGGACACGCTCTCGGGATGACTAGCAACTTGATCGGGTATGCTGGAAATTTCTTCTTAAATGGTTTGAGTTACCTGGGCGTGCTTATCGTGCTTTATCTCATACACATCCCGAAGGATATTGCTGCTCAGAGCATGGAGAAACGCGGGCCTATGCTGGCTTCTATCCTTGCTGCTCTAGGGACGGTGAAAAGGGATACTGTCTTACCATGGATTCTCTCCGGATATGCTGCATTGCTGTTCTTCGGGCCCTCAGCCACGCTTATTTTGCCAATCTTCTCGACTCAAATCCTTCACCTCACCCCTTTTCAGTTAGGGTTGCTTTTTTCTGCTTCGGGATTGGGGACTTTAATCGGGGCATTATCGATAGCCTCACTGGGTGACTTTAAATATAAAGGGGTAATTGTCCTGACAGGCCTTTTCTGCTGGACTGGTTCTCTATTAGTGTTTGCAGTGAGCCGATCACTTGGGCTCTCCATACTTGCTTTAGTATTCTTCGGAATATCTCAAAACTGGGTCGGTGCTACAGTGATTACACTTGCGCAACTAAGGGTGCCACCGCAGATGCGTGGACGAGTGATGAGTCTGAATACTTTGTTGATTATGGGGGTGCGTCCACTTGGTGATTTTCCGGCTGGAGCATTGATTGCTTTGATTGGGGGACCATATACTGTGATTATCAGTGCGTCTATTGTTGGTAGTTACTCACTGTACCTGCTAATAGGACGTCCTGTCATAAGGACGCTAAAACAGTGATTCAGATAAAGGTGAATAAAAATGATGGAAAACGATAAAATTTCAATCTCACAGGAATTAGTTACTCGGTTTGTGCAGGGGAATTTTGAGGCAGTTGTTCAAAGTTTGGATGAAAGCCTCAGAGCAGCAATTATCTGCTGGAAAAACTGCAGGCGACATCGCAGTCTCTTGTGGCCTCGGTAGGGAAGTTTAAGGAGCAAGTTGGAGCGCATACTTTCCAGATACCCTCTGCTGAACTTGTAATTGTGACCTGCGCTTTTGAAAATGCTAGCCTTGATATCAATGTGGCATTTAACGAAAAAGACAAGATTGTTGGCTTAAACATTACTCAGGTTGGAGGCGTGGAGCAACAATATACAGCGGTCTATGAACCGCCTGCTTATGTGAATCAGGATTTATTTACGGAACGAGAGGTGCAGATTGGGGAGGGTGAATGGGTCTTGCCTGGGACGCTGAGTGTCCCGGTAGGTGATGGACCATTTGTGGCTGTGTTGCTGGTGCATGGGTCGGGGCCGAATGATCGGGATGAGACAATTGGACCGAATAAACCGTTCCGCGATCTTGCCTGGGGACTGGCATCGCAAGGCATTGTGGTGTTGCGTTACGATAAACGAACAAAAGTGTATCCTGAGAAAATGAGTAATCTTCTTAGCACCATAACTGTAAAGGAAGAGGTGATCGATGATGCACTGGAAGCTGTATCCTTTCTACGCAGTATTCCTGAAGTTGATCCTACTGCGTATTGTTGTGCTGGGGCATAGCATGGGAGGATATTTGCTTGCCGCGTATAGGAGCAGCAGATACGTGGAATTGGGGGTCTGGTTGTGCTGGCTGGTTTGTGCCGAACACTGGAAGATACTATTCTTGACCAATTTTCATATATTTACTCACTTTCTGGAACGCTTTCGGCAGAACAGCAGAAACAATTGGATGAGCTCAAGAAGCAAGTTGCTCTTGTAAAGTCGCCAGATTTGTCTTTGTCGACACCTGGTTCAGATCTGCCATTGGGTGTATCTCCTGCGTATTGGTTGGATTTGCGAGGATATCATCCCGAGGAAGTAGCTCGAGAATTACCACAGCCCATGTTCATTCTTCAGGGGGAAGGCGACTATCAGGTTACTATGGAAGATTTCCAGATGTGGAAAAGTGCGCTTGGTGGACGTAGTAATGTGCGGTTTAAGAGTTACGCTGGGCTTTCCCACCTGTTTATGCCGTTTGAAGGTGGAGAGAAATCAACTCCTGCTGCGTATAATGTGCCGGGGCATGTTGTTGAAGAGGTGATTAAGGATATTGCGGAGTGGGTCCAGCAGGCTTTCGGGAAATGAACCAAATAGGAGGGATATAGTGAAAACCCACCGAAGGCCGATACATCGGCGGTGTGCGCGATAAATCAGCACCTACAAACAGATAGATTCTTCCCTGTCATGCTGAGTGTAACGAAACATTTCAGCCCTCGCGCGAGATCCTGAGCGAAGCGAAGGATGACAAATGAGTGACTGTTCAAACTGTCAATGACTCTGCTTCGAAATTGAACCGTGCCTTAAGAAGCTTTAAATAAAAATTCATTCAGGATATGGTTTCTTCAGGTACGAGAGGCATTGGTTGGATATTTTCGCGCTGAGAAATTTCTTCGATTTATTGTTTCAAAACTAATTATCGCAGTTTTTCTATTTATTTAATATACCGCTCAATTACCGCTCAAAATGCGCGGTAATTTCTGGCGCAACCATGGATATCATTTTGTCGGCGTGATATTTGATACTTTTTTGAAGTAAATTTTACAGAATCCTGATTGAAATTTCATTGGCATCTCATAAACATCGGCTATAGTACATGTAGGATCGGATTCATGAATACGGATGAAGTTCATACAATTTTCTACAATTAACTATGCAAACGTTGGAGGCTAATACGAATGTTATATCCTGATGCAAATGATCCTTATAGACAGCAAACAGCACCCTATCAACCATATAGACAACAAGCAGTTCCTGATCAACCTTATGGGGGGCAACATGCTCAGATGATGCCACAACAGAATAATGTGGCGAGATCAGTTCCTACTAATCGAGCGGTTCCACAATATCCTGCGACAGCACGCCCTAAGCAAGCAAGACCGATAACGCCCCGTAAATCGAAGGCTGAGACATTGGCATTCGTACATGAGTGCAAAAAGTGGGTGGTAGCAGGATCTATTGTAACCTTTGGGTTATTGGGTGGCTTGATTGCTGGACATGCGGTCGGAACTACATCGAATCAGGCGACTCCAGCAAATAATACACCTGCTACATCTCCTTCTACGAATGGTGGGAATGGTGGAGGTGGTGGATTTTTCAATCAGCAACCTGGACAACAGCAGCAGCAAGGTGGGGGAGGATATGGCTTTGGAAATAATAATCCTTCACAACCACCTGTATCCGGTTCTCATACTTCCTAAACCATTGTATGTTTCAACTGGAGAGATTTAAAAAATGAATATATGGCAAATGGTAACGTGGGATGTTGCTCGAGCAGGGGGCTTCACCGCATTCGGTTTACTTACTTTAGCTGTGGCTATAGGTCTGGCTCTTTCCTTACATATACAATCACCGCGCTGGCCTCGCATTATCAATAGCGAACTACATAACTTTGTCACCTTGCTTGCACTCATATTTACAGGAGTGCATGTTCTGGCTGTCTGGATTGACCCATTCACTCATTTCGGTTGGAACGAGGTATTTATTCCACTTGCGAGTCACTATCGCCCATTGTGGATGGCGCTGGGTATCATTGCATTGTATATTGGGATTGCCATCGGTATCAGTACCTGGTTGAGACCACACATTGGTTACAAATTGTGGAGACGCTTACATGTACTTACACTGGTTCTGTACGCGTTGGTTGTGATCCATGGGATTACGACAGGAAGCGATACTCGTACAGAATGGGGTACTGCGATCTATGTAATCAGCGTACTCCTGATTGGGACTTTGCTCATAGTGCGTTTAATGAAACCTGCTACAAAACAGAACCGTGCTCATCCTGTCCTGGCAGCAGTCGTGGTGGTAACTGTAGCGATTGCGACGTTTTTATGCATGCTTGGACCATTTCAGCAAGGATGGAATAGCATTGCTAACAATGGTACCAGTTCAGGTAGCCCAACAATAACCCATGTAACACCCTCACAACACTTTGTTTCACCCCGTCCGGCAGTTCCGCAATCCTCGCCTGATGATCTTCATGACAACTAAGCAATCCGGGCTTTCCACTTCTCCCTTGTGCCGCCTACGCCGGCTGGGAGAAATGGAGGGTGCGAGGACCCGCTATTGCATCCCCCAGATGCGCGGTCTCGCGCTCCGGCAAAAGGCCAGGCGCCCTTTGCAATCCCCTTTTCTGCGAGAATTGGAAAGCCCTGACTAAGCAATGAAGTCTGTTGTAAAATAGAAGCACATTGCTTCGTGCTTTTTGAGTGACAATTAATGCACTTTGACTATGAAATGCGGACATCAATTATGTGATGGCCGATAATGTAGATTTCACATGATATAGGAGGATGTGGTTAAAAGCTACGGAGGGCTGATAAATCGGCGGTGGGCGCGATAAATCGGCCCCTACGGTGTCCGGGTTATTTTGTGAATTAGCATTATCGGTACCATGGTTTATGTGAATTAGCATGATATTGTGTGTCAATAGTGTTGCAGAAGAGAAAAGGTCAAGACATGACGAGCAACTTCGAAGTCACATCTCCTCAACAGACTCTTAGTCAAGAAATTGCAAATCACACGAATGAGAACCAGCCTTTCGAGGAACGCCTGGAGGCAGCGCTTGAAGACACAAATATGCACCAGGCTCTGGAACGCTTTGCCCCATCGTGGAGGATTTCGCGCTCAAATGTATTTGCTTCCGAGGAGGATGATTATGGCTCGGAGTTTAGCTTTGCGACTATGCGATCTGCTCTGCGCAAGTCGAAAGATTATGCGATCGCACACCAGGAAGAATTGATAGCCCGATTCAAAGCTCAGGCACAAGCTGCCGGAGCAATCATCTACGAAGCACGGACAGCAGAGGACGCTAACCGCTATATTTATGAGCTGTGTCAGAGTAAGGGCATTGACCTTGTTGTCAAATCAAAGACAATGGTTAGCGAAGAAACCGAATTAAATGCGTATTTGGAAGAACGCGGAATTACCCCTGTAGAAACAGACCTGGGTGAGTGGGTTGCCCAGCTTGCACACGAACGTCCCTCGCATATGGTAATGCCTATCATTCATAAAACGCGGCAGCAGGTGGGCAGTTTACTTACTGAAGAACTTGGCCGTGAGATTTCGCGTGAAAATGTTGCTGAACAGGTTGCGGTCATTCGGGTAGAGCATCGAAAATCATTTCTAAACGCGGGTATGGGTATCAGCGGGGCGAATGCGCTGATTGCTGAAAGTGGTACCGTGATGATGCTCACAAACGAGGGAAACGGTCGTCTGGTCACTTCGTTGCCCCCTGTCCATGTTGTTATGGCTGGCTATGACAAACTGATCGGCACGTTTGCCGAGGCGATGGTGCAGTTACGCTTGCTAGCACGCAGCGCTACGGCCCAGCATATTACAAGCTACACCACTTTTATCACTGGTCCCGCGACGCCTGACAAAGAGATGCATATTGTGCTTGTCGATAATGGGCGCAGTGAGATGAGAGCTGATGCGCATTTTAAAGAGGCATTGCGCTGTATACGCTGCGCTGCCTGTGCCAACATCTGTCCTTCATACCAGCAAGTCGGAGGCCATGCTTTTGGCTACATCTACAGCGGGGCAATTGGCCTGGTTGTAACGCCTTTTCACCATGGGCTTGATGCCGACGCAGGTCCGCAAAGCCTATGCGTAAGTTGTAACGCCTGTGAAACTGTCTGTCCTGTCGAAATACCTCTGCCGAATCTGATCCTTGATGTGCGCAGTCGCGTTGTTGAAGCGAAAGGGTTGCCCTGGCTAAAGAAGGTGATTTTTGCTGTGATGGCTCGCCCTCGCCTGTTTGATGGCGCGGTACGTTTTTCCAGTATAGCCCAGTTACCAGTGTCACGAGGCAGTTCGTACATTCGTGTGCGTAGTCTGGGAATTTTTGGCAAACTCCCTGGAATACA
>CAVPEB010000006.1:0-46165 GCA_963702765.1 uncultured Chloroflexia bacterium | reverse complement strand
CTGGTCCTCATCACCGGGATGTGCCATTTAAAGACATTATTGATTTACTCTTCATGATACAAGGCGATGCTCTCTCCATAGAAGCCGCCAATCCGCGGCATGAACATGAGTGGAAAGTGTTCGAAGATGTGCGTTTACCAGATGGCAAGCTGTTGCTCCCCGGTGTGATTGATACATGTTCCACATATATCGAACATCCCGAGGTTATAGCACAACGCATTGTGCGTTTTGCCAGGATCGTTGGTCGAGAAAATGTAAT
This sequence comes from uncultured Chloroflexia bacterium, assembly GCA_963702765.1. Lineage (GTDB taxonomy): Bacteria > Chloroflexota > Ktedonobacteria > Ktedonobacterales > Ktedonobacteraceae > DATMNR01. The sequence continues at coordinate 45,906 of CAVPEB010000006.1, read as the reverse complement.
TGCGGGTACCGATTGTGGCTTTGGGACGTTCCTTGGAACGAGTGTCATTGCTCCCAGTGTTGCATGGGATAAGCTTCAATCGCTGGCTGAGGGCGCAAGGCTGGCTTCAAAGGAACTCTGGTAGCTTCTTAGATATAGAGGAGAGCAAAGATGGAGTTCCACCAACTCACCTACTTTCTGGCGGCAGCGCAGACACAAAACTTCCGGAAAGCTGCTGATTTATGTATCGTTGCGCAGTCTGCTTTGAGTCGCCAGATTGCGGCACTGGAGAAAGAATTAGATGTATCTCTGTTTACACGCCAGAAGAAGCGGGTCATATTGACACCAGAGGGCCAGGAGTTTGCCCTGTATGTGCGAAATGCTATGGAACAGTTGCAGGAAGGTCAACAGTTTATCGCTGAATTGGGAACAGGTCAGCGTGGCATGATTCGTATTGGGTGCATTGAATCACTGGCAACGGCATTTTTACCAGCGCTTTTTGCTTCTTTTCATGAACGATATCCGAATATACAACTGAAAGCGCGTGTCAATCATACGGATGAGCTGGTTACATCAGTAGAACAAGGAGATGTAGATTTTGGCTTAATTCTTGATCCAAGGTTGCAATCAGAATTGCTGATTATTAAAGAATTATTCCGCCAGCCACTTCATCTACTTGTTTCGGCGCATCATACGTTGGCGCAAAGTCAGAATCAGGCAGGTATTACATTGGGTGAGATTGCAGCCGAACCGCTCTTACTGCTTGATGAAAGCTCTCGCATGGGGCAGATCACCAGAAGGATCTTTACCCAGCGCGGATTACCTTTACGTCCACTTGTTGAGATAGAATCAGTCGAGGGGTTGAAAGAGATGGTCAGACAGGGTATTGGTGTGACTTTGACACTTCCCGCTTTGATACGTCCCTCTCAGATTGGAAATGATCTGGTTCTGATTCCAATTACAGACTTAGAGGAAGAGTTTATTTTTGCTCTCGTCTATCGTCGTGTTGGTGCTATTTCACGTGCTGCTCGAGAATTTATTAACGCCATCTCGCAACAAATTGTATCTTTTAAGGTACAATAGGGAAACAAACCCTTGATATAATTTACGAGGAGCATGCATGAATTGGCAATTTTGTCTCAAACATACCGTTCGCTACGATGAATGCAATTGTGATGGCGTTCTGACGCCTGTCGCTTTTTTACGTTATATGCAAGATATCGCATCGCGAGATGCCGAGGACTCTCTACTTGTAGGAGAAGGCTACTGGATCATCAAGCGAACTAAGATGTCTTTTGCTTCTTCTATTCCCCTACATGCCAATCTGGAATTAAAAACTTTTGGCATTGGCTTCTCACGTATTACTGCTATGCGAGGATATGAGGCACGTAAGGCTCAAGCAGATCATGACGAACCACTGGCTAGTGCGCAGACACTCTGGGTCTATGTGAATTCCAGTGGGCGACCTGTTCGCCTGCCAGAACGAACGGCTGAGATATGGATGCCTGATGGAGTGCTTGCGCCTCCACCAGATCAGCCTTTTCCTGTCTTCCCTAAGCATCAACCTGTCACGACGTTGGCTGCAGTGAAGTTTTCTGAGATCGATCTCATGCAGCATCTCAATAATGCGTCGGTGGTTGAAATACTGGATAATGCTGGCTGGGAAGCGTTGACAAGCAACGAGATTACCCCTGCAAATGCCAGGTTTACAATTCGTGACTATGACATTGAATATGGCGATAGCCCTCGATTTGGTGAAGAGTTGGAAATACAAAACTGGTTTGATCCATTCCCAACGCCTGGACATGAATTTACAAGGTTCCAGCACATGACACGCGGAGGTAAAACGATGGTGCGCGCTTGTTCTCGTTGGCAATGGGAAGCCGCTGGGTAATGGTTATGAAGTTAAGCGAAAAAGGGTGGATTTCGTGAAAGGCCACGAATGGCCGATAATGATTTTTAACAAAAGAGGGGGAATATCGTGAAAGCCCACAGAAGGCCGATACATCGGCGGTGGGCGCGATAAATCGGCCCCTACAGATGGACGGATTAGGTTTGAAAATTAGCATAATCGGTCCGTATGGAAATTATGAATTTTTTACAAGCTACAATCAGTAGTATTTCGAAGCTTTACGTTTGCTGGGCTTTATCATATAAAGTGTACCAGGTATCATCATAATATGGAGAGAACATATACCCGGGCTGGAGAATGCTGGTGAAGTCGTTATGGCCGTTGAGGTACAAATTGCCGTTGATCTGGATGAACCAGGGACCACCACTTGAGCCACCTGTCATGCCACAAGGGATGGAGACTACATTCCCGCCTCCCATGTTGCCAGGAAGTGCCAATCGCGCCTTCACAGGATTTTCTGGTCTGTCCATCAAAAGGAGAGGCAGCGGGATAGCCATAGGCGTAGAAGGTTTGATTGGCAGACTGATTATAGGCCCATCCAACTCCTCCAACCACATCGGTCAAGAGGCCCTCATTATTAGAAGCGACGATTATCATACCAAAGTCCTGGTGATAATCATTTGGTTTAGCATTTATCCATTCAGAAGGGACTTCCAGATCCCGCGCGGCCCAGCATCCAAAGGGCGTATTACCATTCTCGTATTGAGGGCAAAAGATCACATTCCGCGCCCAGCTACCATTCAGGTAGAGACAATGCCCGGCGGTATCAACTACACTACCGTTACTGCTTGCGACGGCAGTGCCAGAACAGGCGAGATTTTGACCAGCAGCGTTCGTCAAAAAGACTTTTCCGATGGTCGAGAGCGGATATGAATTATTTCCATTGCGTGGGGGTTGTCCCTCTTGCTGCGCAGCTTTGCCCTGACTGATATCGATGCTTGCCTGTGTTAGATCAGATGTGGTTCCGATTTGCTGATCAGCGTCGCTGGCAGATTGCATGTTTGCCGTTGTCCAATATTTAACTGCGAGGTCGGAGGTTGTATTCACAGGCTGCTCTATGATCGTTTCATGGGGACCGAATAGTGACGTGGACAAACCATGTCCAAATGCAACTAGATATACCAGGTATGTTCCTACTAGCAAGGAGAGAAAAATCTTACCAGTCATAGGATGTAGAATGAATCTATCCAGTTGCGTCATCTTGCTTCACTCCTAAATCAAGCGTCCTGCGGTGGAGAAGGACGTGGATTTTGCTTTTCTCGATCGAGAGTATTGACTTTTGGTAGAGGAGCGGGTTTGGCATTGCGCATTTTGTCCGCTGTCCAATACTTGAGAGCTTCATCGGGAGGGGTCTCAACCTTATGCTTTGTGACCTTATTTGATGGAGTTGACTTAGAAAAACGCTTCGAAGCAGCCAGGTACACACCAACAAGTAAGCACAGAATGAAAGTGCCGACTAGAGGCAAGAAAATGAGTCTCTGTTGTTGCGACATCACGGTTCTTTCTTTCAGAAAAGTTGATATAGGTTTAGTATGTATATAGGATATTATACATGCCTTTGACTTTCTTGCATATTGTAGAAATATAGAATTGAACAGAAAACCAAGACATATCAATGCCTGGAAATCTCAGAATGGAGGAGAAGTGTCGCACCTGGTTGGCACTTCTCCTATTCTGATTCTGGGCATCAATCCTATAGCAATCTTTCCAGTAGGTACAGATATTCAATTTCTGTCAATTTAAGTTTGCTACAACCCTTAGCAAATTACTGTGCGGCAATCGCTGCTTTACCACTACGGAGTACATATTTCTGGATCTTTCCGGTAGCTGTTTTGGGCAATTCTGTCACAAATGTGAATGACCTGGGGACTTTGAAGTGTGCCATGCGTTCGCGAAGGAACGAACGCAGCTCTTCCGTTGTTGCGCTCTGGCCGGACTTGAGAACGACAAATGCATGTGGTGTCTCACCCCATTGCTTATCAGGCATACCTACAACAGCGACTTCTTGAACTGCCGGGTGACGCAGGAGCATGGCTTCAACCTCAACCGAGGAGATATTCTCTCCGCCGCTGATGATCACGTCTTTTATACGATCACGGATTTCCACGTAGCCATCAGGGTGAACTACTGCTGCATCTCCAGTATGGAACCAGCCACCTTCAAAGGCACGTGCAGTAGCATCGGGATCGTTATAATACCCTTTCATGACGACATTTCCGCGAGCGACAATTTCGCCGAGTGTCGCCCCGTTATGTGGTACCTCGTTGCCATGCTCATCGACTACCAGAAGTTCACCAGAAGTGATCAACTCCACGCCCTGACGGGCCTTGACAGTTGCTCGTTCCTGAGGGGAGAGCGAGGCATGCTCTGGACGTGGTTCGCATATTGTGATGAAAGGCGCTGTCTCTGTCAAACCATACACTTGAGTGATCTCCCACCCTAGTTCGCCTTCGATGCGCTCGATGGTTGCTGCGGCTGGTGGGGCGCCTGCCGCCAGCACTCGCACAGTACGGCGCTCCGAGGCTTCAGTGGGTAGCAAGATACGCCGTACATCCTCAGGCGCATTAGCGATGCCGATAAGTACGGTCGGAGCTGCGCAGAGCAGCGTTATCCCTTCATCGCGTGTCAATGTGAAGATCGATAGCGGTTCCACCTTGCGGAGGCATACATGGGTTCCACCGACGGCGGTGACAATCCATACAAAGGTCCATCCATTCGCATGGAACATCGGCAATGTCCACAAATAGCGATCTGAACAAGACATTGCGATATGGATCAGAGTGCCGACGACGTTCATATAGGCATTGCGATGTGTAATCATTACGCCTTTGGGACGCGAGGTTGTGCCGCTGGTATAGTTGATTGTCAGCAGGTCATCCTCGGCAATCGACGGGCGAGAGAAGGTTACTGGAGAATTCGCCAGAACTGTTTCGTAGTCCAGCCAACCCGTTTCGCGTAGGGGATCTGTCAGACCTTCAAGCGCCAAAAAGTGTTTGACTCCTGGTAGCTGGTGGCGAATACGCTCGACGACTTCTAAATAATCGCTATGAACACAAACCATAGTTGATCCGCTGTGCTCGATAATGTAGGCGAAATCGTCGGCGATGAGACGATAGTTGATTGGGACGAGAACAGCCCCAATTTGAGGTATAGCGTAAAAGGATTCAAGGAGTGCATGAGTGTTGGGAGCAATGTAGGCGACGCGGTCGCCCTTACTGACGCCTAGTTGCTGGAGTGCTGCAGACCAGCGATCACAGCGCTTGCCAAATTCTGAGTACGTCAAGCGCAGATCTTCGTCAACAACGGCCTCTCGATCAGGGTACAGGCGCCTGGCGCGGCGTAAGAACTCAAGTGGGGATAAAGGTGTTTCCATCAGATGACCTCCTGAAGTGTCAACACTACTGTTAACTGGTGTGTCTCGTTGTGATTGTAACGATCGGTACGTTTGCAGCCGCTTTATTGCGGTTGTGGTCAATAATCTTAGTTAATGAATACCAGTATAGCATATTGGTGGGTGAAGGTTCTGCTCATAATGTGGGAATGCTTCGGAGGATATGATGTTGATCTCTCTCCCTGGCAAAGATGTTTAACTGAACCATCCGTTCGCGTCTAAGCCACGACCTGATACAAGACGTGGCTTATACTGCTGAGCAAAGAGTTGGCCGACCAATTCTCTTCGACTATGCACACCGACTTTATCGAAGATTGACTTAAGGTGATCCTGTACAGTATTGGACGAGATCTGGAACGTGGTTGATATCTCTTCCGTTGATAGCCCCCGCAAAACACTCTGCATGATCTCACTCTCGCGCTTAGAGAGGTCGTAGGCCTGCACGATCAATGGCGCAATCTCCGCTGGCCGTGCCACCTCGAATATCACGGCGATCTGCGCCTGGGCGTTCGGACCTGATAGACGTGATGCATGGAGTACCAGCCAATGGCCGGAAGCGGTTCGCAGACGCACCTTCGGCAGCAGGTCGGGGTATATCTCTTTATTACGCTCGATCTCTTGTAATCTGGCAACCACCGAAGAGATAGCAGACGGCAAGGCCTTCTTGCGCGACCAGTCCGAATCAGCAACTTCGGAGAGCCACCGCTCGGCAATCGGCGTGATCGCTACTACCGAAAGATCCTCAGCCAATAGAAGCAACCCCGGTTCGTTAGGGACATCCGAACCAGTCGTTGTTCCAAGCAACAGGGCTTTACGCAATCCTTCAGCTATGTGCGGCGTCAGTCGGCTGATGAAAGCGACTTCGGCAGGCGTGAATTGCGGGCTCGACCGTTCACGGTGCAAACATAGGAAACCCCAGCAGGCACCATCGGTGATCAGTGCAGCGCGCAGCTCATCTCCTAAAAAGAGCGGAGCCAGTATCTCCCGATAGCGCGGGCTTTGCTCCAGATCCTGCTGGGTAGCCTGGATCAGATCTCCGACTGGCTTGCTACTTCTGGCAAGCCAGGAGAATTTGTTGACATCATCGTACAAGAACTCGTTCTCGATGAACTGGGCAGTGGCGCGCTCTAGAATCTCGTCAACCACTGCCCCTGTGAAAAGCAGCGTAGACGGGTCGGCGGTGGTGAAAAAGGACACATCGATGGGAATAACGATTCGAAGCCGCTTAAGTATTTCGATCCGCAGCGTGCGCGAGTTAAGCCCTGCATGGCAAAGCCGGATGATCTCGCGCCTGACCTGTTCTGATTTTTGCTGCTTCACTGACTACTCCTGCATATATTATGGTAATACTCCTTATGTGATATCACCACTAAGTATACACACGGTATGTGTAGAAAAACCATCCCAGATTTCTGGGATTGTTCCGAGGCTGGGCTTCAAGTATGCTTCATGCAGTGGAGTTGTTCCACAGTTTATAGGTAAAAACAAAGTATAGGAGAACTTCCCATGTCAATTGAAGAAAACAAAGAGTTAGTGCGCCGTTTTGTTGAGGAGTTTTGGAATCGAGGGCACGTGGCAGCAGCAGATGAACTGATGACTACCGATGCGACAATCGTTCTTCCTGGAAGAGGGCAAGTGAACAAGGAGAGCTTCAAAGCATTCGCTTTGACTTTGCGCAGTGCGTTCCCCGATTGGTATTCTACACCGGAAGAGCTCATCGCCGAAGATGGAAGCGTTGCAGAGCGTTGGACAGGACGAGGTACCCACCAGGGCGAGTTCCAGGGGATCTTACCTACTGGTAATAAGGTAACCGTGCCAGGTTTCGTATTCTATCGCATCACTTCTGGCAAGATTGTAGAGTTCCGCGGGGTGTTTGATGGGTTGAGCATGTTACACCAGTTAGGGGCTATGCCGCCATCGAAGCAGACCGTTGGCTGATCTATTGTAACCCTCCCTGGTAAGTTGTGTAACCACAGCTTCAAGAGAGCATGGAGGATACTTGACGATTGGGCAGACCTTGTTTAAAGAGGTTGTCACTAATCCAGATAGGAGGTCACGCTCTTCTCAAAAACCTGCGAATCTGATTTGCAACAGTATTTGAGAAGGGCATGACTTCCTGATTATATGGGGAAAAGATGCATGTTTTTCCCCATACATAGTTCCAAACGGCCTTATGCAGCTCCCCAGGACGCGTTAGCTAGTCCGAACTCAGCACTCGCTATGCCCGCAGTTATAACACTTCTTGCAGCCTTCCTCGTAGACCATGGTGTTACAGCCACATTGAGGACAAAGATTGCCAGTGATGCTTAGATGGCTGAGACTTAATGGATTCGTCGTCGAGGGAAGAGTATTCGTAGGATTGTCTGAGCCATTAGCCTCATCCTTCCCATTTGCGCTAATGGAAGGGTTTGCAGTTTGCTGCTCTGTGTCTTGTTTTTCCTCTAACGATTCCAGGTGCAGTTCGAGCGCTCGTGCTACAGCGTCGGGTAATGAACGTACCTGTTGCATACCGAAACCAACCGAACGGCTGCCACCAATACTGCGTAGCTGGTCTGCTATCTCTTTGATGCGATCTGTCTGAGAGAGCGGGCTGAGGATACGCAAATTCAGAGAAATCAGGCGGCCAAGGGCTTCTGCCAGAGCTGCGATATCACTGCCAGCCTTACCAACGTTGACGAAGACTTCCAATGGGCCTTGCTCGTCGCTGTTGATTGTGACGTTGATCTTACCTTCAGGTGCAGCAATTTGGCGTGTATATCCCTGTACTACTGCAGGTCGCGGCTTGATGCCTTGCTGAATGGATGTGACCATCTCCATTGCTGTGTCGTGCTGCGCAGGCCGCTCTGTCTTTTTCTCTTCGATGTGTGACAGGACACCCACACGCGAGCCATCGCGCATGTATGTGATACCTTTACAACCAAGTTCGTAGGCCAGGCGATAGAGTGTCTGCACATCTTCGACAGTGTGGCTGTTTGGCGCATTCACCGTTTTGCTGATACTGGAATCAGTATAGTATTGAATGGTTGCCTGTACGCGCACATGCTCTTCTGGCGTCAGATCATTCGCAGCTACAAAGTATTTGGGCGTGGGTTCAGTAGGATGTTCGTCGCGCCAGGTCTGGAGCAAGGGATGATACATGATATGCTCACCTGTACGATCACGCCGAACCATTGCGAAGTCATAGACTGGTTCAATACCAGAACTGACACCCGATAGCAGGCTGGTTGTGCCTGTAGGGGCTTGTGTCAGCAAGACGGCATTGCGAATGCCCTGCTTGCTAATCTTCTCCTGGACGGCTTTGGGCAAACGCTTGATGAATTGCCCCTGCATGTATTTATTGCGATCGAATTTCGGGAATGAGCCTTTCTCGGCAGCAATGTCCGCAGAGACATCATAGGCAGCATCGCGAATGGTAGCATAGATACGCTCGATCACAGGTATCGATTCCTGGCTGCCATAGGGTATTTGCATTTTGATGAGCGCATCTGCCAGGCCCATTGTGCCCAGCCCGGTGCGGCGCGTACTGAGCTGAGCCTCCTGGTTCTCTTTGATGAAGTATTCGTTGGCATCGACCACGTTGTCCAGGAAGCGCATGGCTACCTTGCTCTTGTCGGCGAGACGTTCCCAATCCATCTTGCCGTCATCTACGAAAGCTGAGAGGTTCAGCGCTCCGAGGTTACAGACGCCCCATGGCGGAAGTCCTTGCTCACCGCACGGATTTACGCATCGGATATCTTCGTAGTACCATGTGTTCGATAGTTTGTTATAGCGATCCATGAATACTACACCGGGTTCTGCTGACTCCCATGCAGATGTACAGATAAGATCCCACAGGGAGCGAGCGCGAATGGTCTTCTTGACCTCTCCTTGCCAGACAAGATCCCAGTCTGCATCATCCTTGACAGCCTGCATGAATTTATCGGAGATACAAACGGAGAGGTTGGCGTGTTCGATCTTGCCCGCGGTGCGTTTGACTGTGATGAATTCCTCGATGTCAGGATGATCATCGTCGAGCATAAGCATCAAAGCACCGCGACGACTTCCACCCTGCTGGATTACGTCTCCTGTGGCTACTGAATACAGTTGTGCCCAGGAACATGGTCCCGAAGCTGTGCCATTGACAGTTTTGATATAAGAACCTCGTGGTCGTAAGGTAGAGAGATTAATGCCAACTCCGCCACCGCGTGCCATAATTTCTGTCATGGTCTTCAAGTTATCCAGGATTCCCTGGCGGCTATCTTCAGGACTTGGTATAACGTAACAGTTATAGAATGTTACCTGATGCCCTGATCCAGCTCCAGCGAGAATACGACCTCCTGGCACAAATTGGAAGTTGGTGAGGGCCTCATAGAAGCGCTTTTCCCAGTATGATTGCAACTCTTCAGTTTTCTCTACAGAGGCGATGCCTCTGGCCACTCTGGCCCAGAGTTGTTCGGGATAGAACTCCAGGGGTTGGCCGCTTGGGTCTTTGAGGGAATATCTGTCCATGAAGACTTTCTGACGAATGCCTTCTAGCTGGGTCATTGTTTGAGGGTCAGTGGGCTGCTGAGTTGTTGTGTCTGGCATCTGCTGTTCCAACATTGACGATGTGTTCCTTCCTTGCTTTGGCCGATATAATAAGCACAAGGTGATGTACTTGTATTAAATACGTTTGATTGTTTTGGCCACCGCAACATAGTATACTTGTAAAAAACGGGATTTTCAAGGGTTTTGGCACAACATATTGATATTGTTATGGTTTTGGACACAATATATTGATTGCAAATTTGTGAGGTAGAAAAGGGTTCTATCCTGTTGTGAGTGATATGATATGACATGACTAATGGAATGAAATAGATGTTGTTAGCTGTAAACTGGAGGATGTATGCGTGCTGAAATAATCTCTTGCGGCACAGAATTGTTGTTGGGTCATATAACTGATACCAATGCCACTTATCTTGCTCAGAGTCTGGCGTCTCTTGGAATTGATCTCTTTTTTGTGTCGGAGGTAGGGGATAACCAGGGACGGATAGTTGAGACATTGAGGCGAGCGTGGGAGCGTTCTGACCTGGTTGTAATGACTGGTGGTTTAGGGCCTACTGAGGATGATCTTGCGCGTGAATCAATTAGCGCGATGCTGGGTGAAACGATGCAGGTGGATCCTGAGCTAGAAGCAGAGTTACGCGCTATGTTTGCAGCACGCAGCAGTGTGATGCCAGAGCGCAATATTAAACAGGCGACGTTGATTCCTTCGGCGCAGGTGTTACGTAACCCGCGTGGAACCGCTCCTGGTTGGTGGGTTGAAAAGGATGGGCATATCATTGTGGCTATGCCTGGTGTACCCCGAGAAATGTACTATATGTGGGAAAATGAGGTGATTCCCAGGCTCGCTTCTGACACAGGTGGTCTGATTTTCACACGTATACTACGTGTTTGGGGATTAGGAGAGTCAGCAGTTGAAGAGCGGTTAGACTCAGTTATTCATAGTTACAATCCCACAGTGGCAACGTATGCAAAGTCTGACGGAATTGATGTACGCATTACAGCCAAAGCCGAGACCCATGAGAAAGCAGAACATCAGGTGGCAGAAATGGAGACGCAAGCACGGCAGATTCTCGGGCATTATATTTTCGGAGTGGATAGAGATACGTTGCAAAGTGTAACAGGAAAGCTACTCTCATTACGCAATCAGTGGTTAGCGGTCATGGATTCCATTACGGGAGGGTTATTGTCGAGTACAATTACGGATAATCCCAGTAGCGATCAGTATTTCAAAGGAGCTATTATTTCATATAATCCAGAGCTTGATATGAAGATGGGTGTGCCAGGTGAGATTCTACATCAATATGGAGTCATTAGTGAAGAAACCGCTCGGGCTATGGCACATGGTGTTCGGGAGCGATTAGGAACAGATTATGGATTAGGAATTACAGGTGTTGCTGGTCCAGAAAAGCAAGAAGGTAAGCCTGCTGGGACAGTTCATATAGCCATTGAGGGGCCAGATGGTGTAGTGACAGGAATGGGGCCTGGTTGGCGTGCAAGTCGCGATGACAATAAGCGTTTTGCAGTATTGGCTGCACTCAATTTGTTACGATTGCATTTGGAGGGGATAAAGAGGGGCCAATAGTTCGTAGCTGGATGTAGAAGTTGATGATGCTCTTGCGCCATATGAGCGAGCGTGTTATTATCTGCTGCAAGGACGGAAGAAAGGAAAAGCAGGTAAGAATAGTTACGCATCTCTTCTTTCCTGGGTGTACTCCTCATGGATACTCCGAGAGAGACAGCACAAGATCCCCAAATTAAAGACCGCGCTGAACGCAAAAAAAAGCAGTCGCGGTCGCGTTTTCGTCTGAGCCGATCTTCTTCATTATTCAAGCTTTTTGCAGTATTAGGACCTGGATTGATCGCAGCGAACGCGGGCAATGATGCTGGAGGTATTGCTACTTTTTCTCAGGCTGGTGCGAGTTATCAATATAGTCTTTTGTGGGCACTTGCAATTTCCGGCTTTTGCCTGGCAATTGTACAAGAAATGTGTGCACGTATGGGGACGGTGACCGGAAAAGGCCTGGCAGATCTTATCCGCGAGCAATTTGGCGTGCGTTGGACGGCTCTTGCGATGCTTGCCCTGTTAATAGCTAATACAGGCGTGACTGTTTCTGAATTTCTCGGGATCGCTGCCGCAGTCCAGGTATTAGCTAACAATCCCCATACTCCTTTAATCTACCTGATAGTTCCTCTTGCAGGTTTGATATTATGGTGGTTAGTGATTAAGGGTTCCTATAGGCGCGTTGAGAAGGTCTTTCTGATCATGTCTTTGGGCTTTCTCGCTTATATCCCGGCTGCTTTTGCTGCTCATCCCGATTGGCATACTGTCGGTCGAGAGCTTATACTTCCAAGCCTGAATACAAGTAGTGGTTATTTGTTGACCGCTGTTGCTCTTGTTGGCACAACAATCAGTCCCTATATGCAGTTTTTTGTCCAATCTTCGGTTGCTGATAAAGGTATTCGCACAAGTGAATACAAGTATGAGCAAATGGATATTTATAGTGGCACTGTTTTCGCAATGGTGATTGCTGCCTTCGTAGTTATAACAACAGGAGCTACTCTCTATCCTGACCACCCTGTAAATAATGCTCTTGATGCTGCGCTTGCACTGCAGTCGTTTGCAGGAAAATACGCTTCACTACTCTTCGGTATAGGTCTCTTTGGAGCTTCGCTTCTTGCAGCAGCAGTATTACCACTTTCTACTTCTTATGCGATAAGCGAAGCATTTGGCTTCGAGCGTGGAGTTTCACGAAGTTTCAAGGAAGCACCAGTCTTTCAGAGCATTTTTACTGGTCTCATAATTCTTGGTGTTTTGGTTGCATTGATACCCGGGCTTCCAATTATCCAGGTACTCATTATTCTGCAAGATCTGAACGCAGCTATGCTGCCCATCTTGCTCGTTTTTATTATCCTGCTGATCAACAATCGACGTTTGATGGGTCGTTATGTGAACAAAATTGGTTTTAACATTATTGCCTGGGCGACAGTTATTGTAATTACTACTTTAGTTATGCTATTACTGCTGAGTACAATATTCAACATAACTCTCTAAGCAAGTAAACCCCCTTTTATGAAAATCAAAAAGTGGTAAAGGGGATTCAGGGAGCCAAGAATCCCACATGTCCCTTACTGCATTGTTTATGCCATCTGTTGATCGTAGCAAGTCATAAAGTACTACTCTTATGCTTAAAGGGGTTGCAAACGTTTTACATATCAGGATTTATCAAATTTTAATGTGCCAAACCAAAGGGATGATCTATTATGCTAAAGAACCCTACTTTTGAGAGATGGATCGGAACATCACTGGGGAACTACCGTATAGAGGAGTTTATTGAGCAGAGCAACTGGGGCCCTGTTTTTCTTGCACGTACCAATACGAACACAACAAGCTATCTACTACGTTTTTTGATTAGACCAACAAACCAATCATCAAAAAGTCACGAATTATATCTTGAACGATTTCAATATCAAGCAAGCCAGATTGCCAACTTACAACATCCCAATATTCTTCCCCTTATTGATTTTGGTGTTTATAAGAGTTTACCATACCTGGTCTCACCTCAAATGTCGATGCGATCTTTACTTAGCCGACTTGAAAGAAGCGGTCCATTGGACGTCTTCACAATTGGTCGATACCTTGATCAGATTGCTACCGCCCTGGAGTATGGACACGAGCATGCTGTCTTGCATGAAAGCCTCTCAGTAGATAGTGTATTTATCAGGCTTGATGGTCAGTTGGTTGTAGCTGATTTTGGCGTAAGAAAGTTGCTAGAGACGGATAGGCAGGATACCGAACAGAACTTAATTAAAGGTTTGAGCGATGTAACTGCACCCGAGCAACTGCTTGGTAAACCAAGTAGTCCGGCTACCGATGTCTATGCACTAGGAGCAGTGCTTTACCATATGTTAGCTGGCGCTCCTGTTTTTGTTGGTAGCACATATGAAGAACTGGCACAACAGCATTTGTATGCCTCGGTCCCTCCTTTGAGCCTTTGGCGTGGTGATTTGCCATCGGGTCTCTATAGCATCATTGCTCGCGCGTTGGCAAAGGAACCTGCACAACGCTTCTCTCAGCCAGGTATGCTTGCTAATGCTTATCACCGAATCGTGGCTCCCAATAATAAGATTCGCACGCCGTTTATCATCTCCACTGCACCTGCTGCAGACCTGACTTTTACTGAACGAGCATGGAATTCTAACGGGTCGTTACAAAATGATCAACTGAATGGTCAATCGCGTGTGTCGAGCCAGGCTCCTATGCAACACTCGCTGCATGGTTTTGTTGATGATACCGATGCTCATAGCCCACGACCTGAATTAATGCGTCGATTTCAAAGAAGGAGGGTTTCGAATATTACGTTGATTGTTGGGCTGATAGTGCTACTTGCAATCGCCAGTGGACTCATCGGAGGTGTGCTGCTTTCGCAGAGAAGTAGTGCGATGTCGAATGTTAGCGGACAAGTGACCTTTTTTACGAACCAGAATGGATCAGGTGGGCAGACAGATGCTCTCAACCTTGTAGTTCATGGTCTTAGTGCCCCTCCTGCTGGTTCAGAATATGCTGTCTGGCTTATTAATCAGGATACAGAGGCAGTCATGGCTCTTGGCACCTTGAAGATGAATAACCAGTCGGGATCACTAACCTACTCAGGATCAAATGACAACCTGCTCTTTCCTGGAGATAAATTTGAGATCACCCAGGAGCAAGGAACGGTTGTAGCACCTGCTGGTAAAGTGATCCTTGATAGGCACATTCCCCATAAAATCTTTTGCGCATGTCATACACTTGCTCGTCGACTATCCTCCGACACCGGGCAAAATTGGATTACTGGTAGGTGTTTTAGAGCAGACTCACTTATTGGATATTCAGGCTGCTGTATTGCAGAACGATGCATCTAGTCAGAATACCACAGCAATAAGCTGTGAAGCCCAGAGTATGATAGATATTATTGAAGGGATACATGGCTCAAATTACAAGCAACTCGATGAGTCATGCACACTCCAAAATGTGATCACAACTGGAGATGGTTTTGGCCTGCAAGGTAAAGATGGCTATCTGACTGGCTCAACAGCACATGCTGGTTATGCAATCAGCCAACCCGATGCTACGAATGCTATGCACGTTCATACAGCCCGCATGGATATCTCTCTCTCAAATATCAATGGGTGGTTGACGACGATTGACCAGGACGCGTTCATTCTGCGCACTCATCCTACTGATGCATCAAAGGTAGAAGAGATTGTGAGACTTGCTGATTATGCGTACCATGGCGTTGATGTGAATGGTGATGGGCAGATTAACCCGGTCCCTGGGGAAGGGGGAGCAATAACTGCATTTCAGCAAGGACAGTTGATAGCAACCTTAACCCTCAATTCCGGCCAATAAGACGTATTTGACGCCAACTTATTGATTCCATAACGGAATAACACAACCACAGTCTCGGTTATCCGTATTGTATGGTAAGATATATGTTGATGGATACCTTGAAGGAATAGATGGAATTGAGGCTTGAATGTCCTGGAATCCCAAAGATGATTTTTCTGAATATTATGATCAAACTGCGCGCAATATAGATTATTCTAATCCTAACTTTTACAAGAGCGAGACAGCTATGGCGCCTGACTCTGCTCAACCTGTACAATCCCTGGATCCATCTACAGTGTATTCCAACTATGCTCATGAGTTACCTTCCGATAAGTTGGATAACGAAGCCGAGCTAATGACCCCTTATCAAGGTCCAGAAAGTATAGATGGTTATACAGAAGATATAGGTGCTGAACAACGGGAGGCTGCAAAGAGTAGCACCACAGAAGGTGGTAGAAAACGCAAAGGGCTTGCAGGCCTTGGTGGTATTGGGGCTGCGATTAGTGCGTTACTTCTGAAATTCCCTTTGCTCGCTCCTTTGCTTAAATTTGGCTGGTTAGGATTCACTGCCCTGTTCTCGGTTATTGTTTATTCCCTGATCTTTGGATGGCAGTTCGCAGTAGGATTAGTGGCATTACTCTTTGTACATGAGATGGGGCATGCCATTGTGATGAAACTGAAAGGTATACCAATTGGGGGTATGATTTTCATTCCATTACTCGGCGCTGCAGTCATCATGAAGCAGATGCCTAAAAATGCTAAAGATGAGGCAGAGGTTGGAATAGCTGGACCCATTGCAGGCGCTATTGCAGCAATGTTCTGTTTAACCATTGCGCGTCAAAACCCAGATACAGTCTGGGCACCACTAGCTTACTTTGGCTTTTTCATTAATCTATTTAACTTGATACCTATTGTTCCATTTGATGGTGGTCGAGTTTTAGGAGCGATCGACCGGCGCATCTGGATCATTGGATTTATAGGACTTGTTGCATTCCAGATCTGGTCATGGATTAACGGCAATCACTCACTCTTCTTGCTTTTGTTTGTTATCCTGGCCGCTTCTCAACTCTGGACACGACGCTCTGTACCCAATACCCCAGAAGCCAGAGCTTATTATGATGTTCCGATAGCTGAGCGTATTGTACTTGGCCTGGCTTACTTTGGGCTTGCTGCTGTGCTTGTGCTAGGGATGGCAATTTCTCATGGAATGATGTATTCCCTTGGTCAGTAAGAGTTGTAAAGGCGACCGCTGGCACTTATCCGTCTTGCCAACGCTGCTGCGCAGCTACCCTACGGGTCAGGCAAAACGATAGGAGAAGGGTCGCCCCTACATTTTTATCATCAAAGTTATCAAATTGCGGGGATATGCTTTCGATTTATTTGCTTCTTACTTCAACCCCTGCCATCTGCTCAAGTACTTTCATAAGTGATGTATAATCATCTCGTCCAAAACCCTCTGCACGTACCATTTCGTACATCTGGCGCGTAAGAGCAGTCATTGCCACTGGCACCGTGTTTTCAGCAGCCAGGTCGAGTGCAAGACCAAGGTCTTTATACAGTAGATCAGTCATAAAACCTGGTTGAAAACTGCCATTGAAGGCGCGTATGGGGAACTGGTTTGTAAGCTGCCAGCTTCCTCCGGTGCTGACACTAATGATTTTTGCCATGGTGTCAACATCGGCTCCTGCTTTAACACCAAGCACAAATGACTCGGATATGGCAGCAGCAATTGCGCCACATAACACATTGTTCACAAGCTTGATAATCTCCCCCGCACCATTCGGCCCAACGTGAAAAATATTCTCCTTTTTACCCATAGCCTCCAAAACTGGCCTCGCCCGTTCAAAAATTTCGCGTTCACCGCCTATCATTATAGTCAGCGTACCATTGACGGCTCCCTGCGAGCCGCCGCTGACCGGGGCATCTAGGAAGTGCGCGCCGTGGCGGGAGCTGTCTGTGCGAGCTTACGGCTCACGGCTGGGAGCAATGGTACTCATATCGATGATAATCAGCCCCTTTCGGGCGCCCTCAAGATACGCCTTGCGGGCCGGCTACCACTTCTTCCACCTCTGGGGAGTTGGGTAGCATGGTTATGACTATATCAGAAGCCATAGCGACGGCACGAGGCGATGGCGCTAATTTGGCGCCTGAGTTCAGTACCTCCTGCACCTCTGGCTTTTCTGGATGACGAGCAAAAATTGTGACATGATGTTCAGCTTTGAGCAAGTTGAGCGTCATAGGTCGTCCCATAACTCCGATGCCAATAAAACCTACCTGCATATAAAATGATCCTTTCTGAATTATTCCATTTCAATGATGACCGCGCCGCCTTTGACGACGTCGCCTTCATGAAAATGCACTCTTCGCACTTTGCCTTCATAGGGCGCAAGGATTGAATGTTCCATCTTCATTGCGCTAAGTATAACCAGTACCTGCCGATGATGAACTATTTCACCATTTCGCACTTGAACTTTGATGATGGTGCCTGCCATTGGAGCAGTTAGCGCTTTTTGCGAATGTACTTTATTTCCACCATGAGCTGCTACATCTACATTTGGAGGTTGGCGTTTTTCAAAGAAATACATTCCTCCATCGAGGATAACCTGTACTTCACTTTCAGTGGAACGTACGAAAGTGTGTATCTGGCTAGTTCCCAAGCGCAACAGGACAAAATCATCATTGCCAAAGAGAGTCGAGATAGTTTGTACTGGCTGGGTATCAACCTGCACAGTCCATGCTCCTGGTATATCTTTGGAAGGCGAAAGAGCGACCTGGTATTTTGTTCCATGGTACATGTAGGTTGTTTTTCTTGTTTCACCGAGCATTCGCCATGGACCAAGTGCCTGCCAAGGATTTGATGGAATATGCCCATTTCTTAGAGACCTATTTTCGTCGATCCTGGTAAAGTCATATACTGCTGCAGCAATTAACGCTCGAAACACGTTTTCCTGATCTGAATTTGTCTGTTGTGGTGTTTCGTTTTCGAGCAAAGAGTATTCTTCAAGAAAGTTCGTAAAAGTTACCCCTGCCTGGAATGCTGGGTGCGTAGCGATTGCAAGTAATAGTTGAGCATTTGTTTTCACACCAAAGATTGCTTGTTGTTTAAGAGCAGCTTGCAAGCGTTCAATGGCTGCTGTGCGATCTTCACCATACACAATGAGTTTCGCTATCATTGGATCATAAAACTGGCTGATTTCGTCGTTGCTCTCAATGCCGCTATCGATGCGTATACCAGGGCCCTCAGGCTTGATGAAGCGTGATACAGTACCAGTAGAGGGTAGAAAGTTAGTTTCTGGATCTTCTGCGTATATTCGCACCTCGATTGCATGCCCACGAGCGCTGATTTGCTCCTGAGTTAAGCTGAGTGGTTGACCCGCTGCAATTTGTAGTTGATGTCGCACCAGATCAATACCAGTGACGAGTTCAGTAACTGCGTGCTCTACTTGCAAGCGCGTGTTCATTTCAAGAAAGTAAAACTGATTGTCAGTATCGAGCAAGAATTCAAGTGTACCAGCATTGACATACCGGGCTGCCCTGGCGATACGCACTGCAGTTGCCCCCATTTCTTCCCTTAAAGCTGAAGTTAAGGCGACTGAAGGACTCTCTTCGACTATTTTCTGATGGCGTCGCTGGATAGAACATTCACGTTCGCCCAGGTGAATGAGGTTGCCAAATGTGTCACCAAGCACCTGAATTTCAATATGCCTTGGTTTTTGAAGCAAGCGTTCGAGAAAGACAGTCGCATCGCCAAAGGAGGCTAAAGCTTCACGCCGCGCGCCGGCAAGATGTTCTTCGAATTCATCGAGTGTGTTCACGACGCGCATGCCTTTGCCGCCACCTCCAGCTGAGGCCTTGATGAGTAAAGGGAAACCGATGCTTTGGGCTTCTGAGATGAGCGTAGAAGCTTCCTGATCTTTGCCATTGTAACCAGGAATAGTTGGCGCACCAACCGATTGAGCTAATTGTTTGGCTGAGATCTTTGATCCCATAAGTCGCATCGCAGATGCTGGAGGGCCAATGAAGACAATTCCTGCTTCTTTACATTCTTCAACAAACTGCACGTTTTCAGAGAGAAAGCCATATCCTGGATGAATAGCCTCCGCTCTACTCTGCCGAGCGACATCAATAATAGTGTCTATTCGTAAGTAGCTTTGAGCCGCAGGCGCCGGGCCAACGAAGTGTGCTTCGTCGGCTTCCCGTACATGGCGTGCATTGCAATCGGCGGCTGAGTAAATAGCCACGGTTCGAATACCCATCTCACGGCAGGTTGTCATGATGCGGATAGCTATTTCGCCTCGATTGGCGATTAAGATTTTTTTGAACATTATTATCTTTTTTCCAGGAAAGCGCGCAATCTATCCTGGGCCTCTGAACTTACTCGTAACGTGGCAATCGTTTCGGCAGTATAAGTGCGAGCCGAATCGCGATCCATCTGGCCTACCTTCAATGCAAGGGCTTTGCAGGCACGAATGGCCTGTGGCCCGCCAGAGAGTAACTCGCTCACA
Source organism: uncultured Chloroflexia bacterium (assembly GCA_963702765.1). Taxonomy (GTDB): domain Bacteria; phylum Chloroflexota; class Ktedonobacteria; order Ktedonobacterales; family Ktedonobacteraceae; genus DATMNR01. The sequence goes on along the minus strand of CAVPEB010000006.1, from coordinate 26,230 downwards.
GTTTTACTGACGGTCGCATCGAGGTCTTCAGGTTTCGTGACGATATGCACAAGGCCAATGTGCTGAGCGTGGGTTGAAGTGAATCGTTCACCTGTCACGAATAAAACACGAGCATGCGTCTCACCAATTTTGCGTACCACGTAGGGTGAGATGACCGCTGGTGCAATACCTAACTTCACCTCGCTAAAAGCCAGTACGCGCGCCTCCGACTGCGATCACGATGTCACAAACAGCAATTAATCCCAATCCGCCTCCCATGGCAGTGCCATTTACACGTGCTACCACAGGACAAGGAAAGTTGTTGATAGTCTCAAAGAGTTCAGCCAGGCGTAGCGCGTCGCCCAGGTTTTGTTCATGTGTATATACTGCCGATTCCTGCATCATCTTCAAATCGGCGCCAGCACTAAATGATGGGCCATCCCCTGTCAATACCACAGCGTGTAGCTGTGAATCGGTTTCTAAATCGGTGAATGCAGACATTAAGTCGAGAATAAGTTGTTTGTTAAATGCGTTATGCACTTCTGGTCGACGCATGGTAATGGTGGCAATCTTGTCCTGGTGACTTCTTTCCACAGTAATATGAGCATATGTTGGCATCGAGCCACTCCTTTACATTCTGAATACCCCAAAGGGTGTATCTGGCATTGGAGCATTTAAGGAAGCTGCAATCCCCAGTGCGAGTACGTTGCGCGTGTCACGAGGGTCAATAATTCCATCGTCCCAGAGACGAGCTGTGCTGTAATATGGATTGCCCTCTTCTTCATATTTATCCAGAATAGGCTGTTTGAAAGCGATCTCTTCCTCTTCACTCATGGTTTTACCATGCGTGGATAGTCCCTCTTTGCGAACGGTCACAAGAACACTTGCCGCCTGTTCACCACCCATGACCGAGACACGTGCGTTAGGCCACATCCATAACTGCCTTGGAGAATATGCGCGCCCGCACATCCCATAATTACCCGCGCCGAATGATCCGCCGATAATGACGGTGAAACGAGGAACTGGGGCATTGGCAACGGCCATTACCATCTTTGCTCCATCTTTAGCAATACCACCGTTTTCATACTGTCGTCCTACCATGAAGCCAGTAATGTTTTGTAAGAAGATCAGAGGAGTTTGACGTTGAGCGCAAAGTTCAATGAAGTGGGTAGCTTTGAGCGCGCTTTCCGAGAAAAGAATGCCATTATTAGCGATGATTCCTACAGGATAACCCATTAACCGCGCAAAGCCGCATACCAGTGTTGTGCCGTAAAGCTCTTTAAATTCGTGAAAACGACTTCCGTCGACAAGACGCGCAATTATTTCGCGTACGTCATAGCTTTTACGGTTATCTTTTGGGATTATTCCTAAGAGTTCATTGGTATCGTAAAGTGGAGGCTCGGGATCTGTAATCTCCCAGGGAATATATTTCCGTCGATTGAGATTGGAGACGATGCTGCGACAGATTGCAAGGGCGTGTTCGTCATTCATTGCATAGTGATCAGTGACTCCTGAAATGCGGCAATGAACATCAGCTCCGCCCAGATCCTCGGCGCTTACTTCTTCACCAGTTGCTGCTTTCACCAAAGGCGGACCTCCCAGGAAAATTGTGCCGTTTCCCTGCACGATTACCGTTTCGTCGCTCATGGCAGGAACATAAGCTCCTCCGGCTGTACATGAACCCATTACTGCTGCGATCTGAGGAATACGCTGGCTAGACATGCGTGCCTGGTTATAAAAGATACGTCCAAAGTGATCTCGATCTGGGAAGACATCAGCCTGCAATGGTAAAAATGCACCACCTGAATCGACAAGATAAATGCAAGGCAAATGGTTTTGTTCAGCGATTTCTTGCGCTCGCAGGTGTTTCTTTACCGTTATTGGGTAGTAGGTGCCACCCTTTACAGTGGCATCGTTTGCAACAATCATGCATTCCTGCCCCTCAACAAGCCCGATACCTGTTATTATGCCTGCCGAGGGTGCTTCGTGATGATACATGTTCCATGCAGCCAGTGAACTGAATTCCAGGAACGGTGTATCAGGATCGCATAGTAACTGCACTCGTTCATGCGCAAGTAGTTTATTACGCTTGCGATGTCTGGCTATTGCATGTTCTCCACCGCCCTGTTGTACCTGTTGTACGCGTTCCGAAAGCTGATCTAAGAGTTGTTGGTGAAAGTGTGTGTTTTCTTGAAATTCGAGGCTATTGCGCTCTATACGAGTTTCGATGATACCCATACTGTTTGTCTGTTCCTCTCGACAACCCTGTTGCAGACGTGGTAGATGGCGTCTGAGTTTGCTGGTTGCAGAATAACACCGTAGAATGAGGGCGTCAAGGATTAGGAGTGCGACAGAGATGCATCCTGGAATGGCTGCCATTCCAGGATGCATCTCTGTTACATATGTGAAAGAGTCGGATGATAATTCGTGTTTTGTGTGAAATCGAAGACCTCGTAGAAATCACTGATCTGTCTCAAACCATCACGCGGAGGCTCTGCAGGGCCTGTTGGATTGCCATTGGCCGCGTCATTATTAGTTCCTGGAGTCGAAGTATCGAACTGGTGATTGATACTTGCCAATGTTGGCAATTGAAAACGTCTTTCAATGAACTTCAGGATAGAGCTGTGTTCATAAAGCTGCCCTGAAACATAACCGCGCTTTGCATATGGGGAAATTACCAACATTGGCACGCGTATTCCAAGTCCATAGGCATCAAACTGGGGAGGCGCTACGTGATCGAAAAACCCACCGCCTTCGTCGTATGTAAGGAATAATGCAGAACTGCCCCATGAACTAGAGGACATTAAAGCATTGATTACTTCCGACATGCTGTGTTGCCCAGATTGAATATCTGCGGGTGGATGTTCGCTGATGAGTGCCTCTGTAATGAGAAAAGATACCTGGGGTAAAGTTCCAGCCTGTAAGTCAGCATGATAATCATCTTCAGTAAATTGAAGACGGCGGTCATTCTGCCATTTTTTGAAGTAGGAAAGTCCATTAAATTGTTCTAGCGAGCCTGTGCTTCCCAGACCAAGGCCAAGGTTATAACACTTCCAGGACACATGATGGGCATCTAACACATCTGCAATCGTTGGCCAATCAACACTGCCTGGCGACAGGGTATCTGACGTATTACCACCAGCAGTGCCTGATACAAGAGAGAGGCGATTTGGCGTAGTGGGGCCAAGTACCGAGCAGAAATAGTTGCCGCACAGAGTAAAGGAATCAGCCAGGCTGTAGTAGTAGCCCAGATCTGAACCATCAAAGTAGTTGAGGGCTGTAGATCCATCGGTGGTATAAAAACCATCCATGTGACCATTATTCCATTCGCTATGAATGGACTGCCAGGTATGTGAGGGATCGAGCGTGATTGGTAAGAAAGCGTGTTGAGGCGAAACGTTACCACCATTGCCATCTGGCTGTGAGTAGTTAGAAGGAACTCCAAATGCTCCGGCTCGTGGATAATAGCCAAAATAATTATCGAAGGAGTGATTTTCCTGACAAGCAATCAGGATATGATTGATCGGGTTTTTGCTTACAAACTTTGCGGCATATACTTTACTGGCTGCAAAAATACCAGCGTCGATTGAGAGACCAGCGCCTGCAAGTAAGCCGAAGTTGCGTATCACTCGACGACGTGATAGTCGTGTACTGAACCACTGTCGCAGAACCATACAAATCCTTTCTTCCTACAAATATAACAATAAAGAGGTTCTGAATGTAAATGAACGCTGACAAGGAGCATATTCACACACATTCCCCGAAACCTACTAGCATCGTTGGAATAAACATGATAGAATAGCGTCACATATCATATGACAATATGCTTGAATAGAGTGAACTAATTATGCGTTACGCCATTTTTTCTGATATACATGCAAACCTGGAAGCACTGGAAGCAGTACTAGCGAAGATCGACGAGCTAAAGCAAGAAAAGCCGATCGAGCAAATATGGTTCCTTGGAGACCTGGTCGGTTATGGACCAGACCCCAATGAATGCATACTGAAACTGCGTGAGCGTACAGATGTGATCATAGCTGGCAATCATGACTGGGCTGCTGTAGGCAAAATTGACCTGGAGGACTTTAGCGCAGCGGCACGTATATCGGCTGAGTGGACAGCGGAGCAATTAACTGAAGAACACCGCACTTTTCTTACAAATTTACCAGAGCGTCTAGAAATTGGTGAATGCACGCTCGTGCATGGCAGCCCCTATGGTCCTTTGTGGGAGTATTTGACATCGGAGATGTTGGCAGAACGGAGTTTTCAGTACTTCAGTAGCCGTTATTGCCTGGTAGGACATACCCATGTACCTGTAATTTTTCAACAGCCAGATGCATTTTCCAATGCACCCACTCTTCCTCTTCAAGGTGATGAGCCGACCCAGGTTTTTCAAAGATCAAATGGTTTTGAGCATCATATTGATGACGATAATATCGAAACCGAAGAAATGATAGCTGTACAAGCACCAACTCAACAAGCTACACTTTCATCCACAGTGAATGGAACTACAGATAGGGCATTGAAAGAGCCAGCGAATACCGATCACATTGAAGTGGAGGAAAGTGCAATCATAGCTGATGATAAGAAGAGTAGTTTGTCTTCTGACGAGCAACTTCACGATGTGGTAGATGTGATAAAAGTGGAGGAACATCCTGAAGCGACCACGAATGGCCTCGTGTTATCAGAGGATAATGAAATCACTGCAGAAGGGGACGATGATCCACTTACGAAGGAAACAACCATAACTGAAGTGCCTTCTGCTTTAACTACTGAGCCAGAGACATCAGAATTTGTTGAAGACAGCCACGCTGAAGATGCTATTTCTGGCGATCCAACAAAAGGTTCTCATACTGAATCTGAAGATGCTGTTATTGGTACAGTAGATAACAGCGATGAGATTACTGCTCCGCAAACTGAAGATACTTTGGACGAAGATATAAATGATCAGATGATTACTGCAAGTAGTGAAGATTTCTATCAAGATGTAGTTGATCCAAACGTTATTGAAGAGACTGGCGGCGAGAACACAATTCAAAAGGATGATACAGAGCAGGATACGTTTGAGATGTCTCTTGAACCTGCTGTGGTTGAATCAGACGATCAATTAAATGGTGAAATTGAGGAATTGCTTACACTTTTAGGGCTTAGCCAGAGCATGATTCAAGTAACGAATGAAATGATTGATCCACCTGAAGGTCTATGGGAAGTTGAAGATGGATATCGAGCTATTATCAATCCTGGAGGAGTAGGACAGCCACGCGACGGAGATCCACGAGCAGCTTTTATGATCTACGATACTGAACGTGGCTTTGAGTTTTATCGTGTCCCCTACGAGTTTGAAACGACACAGGAAAAGATCATTAAGGCAGGGCTACCACAATACCTCGCAGTACGCCTGGAATATGGCCGGTAGGCAACTATGAAACTGGTTGTAGGCTTAGGAAATCCTGGATCTGAATATGAACAGACACGGCACAATGTGGGTTTTCGAGTGGTAGATAAGTTTGCCACGAAATTTGGCTGGAAATGGTCTGAACGACGTAACCGGGCAATATTAGCAAGCGGCTCAATTGGTCTCGAGAAAGTGGTACTGGCTAAGCCGATTACATTTATGAATCTCAGCGGTCAAGCGGTCGGTGAACTCGTCCGCTGGTATAAAATTCAGCCAGAAGATGTGCTAGTGGTTTACGATGATCTAGACCTGCCGGTTGGAAAAGTTCGCCTGAGAGCAAGAGGTAGCGCCGCAGGACACAATGGGCTGATTGATATTATTCATCACCTTCACACGAACGATTTCCCACGATTGCGTGTCGGCATTGGACGTTCTGCCAACAGTCATATCAAAGGCAAAGACCATGTGTTGGGTGTACCAACACATGATGAACGCATCCTCCTTGAGATAGGCGAAGATAGGGCAGTCGAGGCCATAGAACTGGTGATCAGGCAAGGCCTCAGTTCAACGATGAATGTTGTTAATACCGACCCTGAAGAAGCAGCTCGCAAAGAAGCAGAGCGACTACAACGCCAGCAAGAACGACAAGAAAAAGCTCGTCTGAAGCGTGAGGCGGCACAAATGGAGCAGGAAAATCAAGTTCTGTACTCCAGAATCAAATAGTGGCGAAAGTGGTTCTTTACCCTCAACTGTGTAGCGTTGGTAAATGACAAAAGAGTAGACTATCAATACTATAGCGTTAAAAGCTCGGCATCTAAACGAGTTTCCTTAACTGCCATCATCAGTCTTTATCACATGATACGCATACTTGTCTGGTGTATCAGCAATGACCTTATGGAGCTTGCTGTCTCTATAGTGCAAGGCTACTCCATCATCAGTTGCGTACCCTTCGCCAAGTGTGCCATCTGCAATCAACTGCTGGAATAAGGGACGTCGACGTTCTTCGCTATCATAATGCACGCCATTGGAGTATGGCAGGAAGCCTAGCCCATTTGTAACAGGACGAAGATCTACGCCAAATGAGTCTGTCGTACCGCCGGTATGCCAGCATATCGAGCCAGCGCTTATTCCACCCAGAACGACCCCGTTTTCCCAGGCATCTCGCAGTATTTGATCTAAGCCATGTACCCGCCAAACTGCCAGTAAGTTTGCTACAGAACCTCCACCGACCCAGATCATATCCTGTTCAAGCAAATGTTTACGAACGTCGTGTACATTGGGCATTGGAAATAGTTCTACATGACTCGGGAATATATGATTACCCATACAGGCAGTATAAAAACTTTTCGTCCACTCTGAAGCGTCCCCACCCGCTGTGCCAAGATAGCATAATTTGGGAGTCTGATTTTCCGGTGATACCCAATCCATATCGTATTACCGGCCCCAATTGCATAATACCCTGACTTTCTATCATACTGGTACTACCTGCGATGATATGTTTTGGCTTCATAAGCAAAGTTTACTCCTAATTCATGTTGATGCCACTACTGTACTAATTATCGCTGTCAAATGGCGGCGAGAGGGGCTCATTCTCCTCCTTCATCTGTTGCCGGTAACAGACATACGAATAGATGTAGAGGAAGATGCAGACGGCAATGATCGGAACAATTACCCCCCAAAGGCGCAGAGAAGGTATAAAGCTGCAAACAATGCCGATTAAGCCCACAGCCACAAAGAGCCAACCACCAAGACGGTGAGTTCTCTCCCACACCACTGTATTTGTAAGAGTCCAAGGTGTACGAATACCCATCCAGAAATTGCGTCTCATTTTGCCCATGTAGTTGCCGATAAATATAAACAGTACCGAGATAGCTAACATCACTACTGTGGTCATATCAAAGCCGATACCGAGGGATTGGGCAATCGTCGCCAGTTGGATAACCAGCATGAACATTATGACGGCAGCAATAATGGCCTTGGCAATCTGAAGGTTAGCGGTTGTTGCCTGACGCCCTCCCAAACGCGGACCAGCAGCTAACAGTGCCCGTATAAGCACATATATCCCTATGCTTATCAATGGAAAGAGGAATGTATCTATCCACTTTGGGCCGTAACCATTCGCCTGACCATTTATTCCCCAGTGAATAGGCACAGTGTCAGGTAAAACTATAAAGCCAAATATCCCAACGATAATTTGGATAGCGATGACTGCCCAGATCAATACATCGATAGAGACTTGAAACATTGGTTTAGGCGTTATTTTATCGCCTGAGTCATTAGAAACGTCCATACTAAATCCTCGCAAATTCAATTTTTCAGTAGAGAGTAAAACTATAATGCGTCTACGCCATGAAGGCCAGTAGAGCCGGGTTACTATAAATTCCCGTTCGGTCAATACTCAACAGTAAGATGAAAAGCGCACAGATCGATAAACAAATCATAAATGTTAAATCAATGGGAACTTGGAGAGCTACAACAGTCGTTTTCAATTGTACAATGCGCATGAACAAGAGAATGCCACCAGCATCAGATTGAACTCATAAGGTTCCCTCCTCCATTTCCTCATTGAATTCTGGGTCGGTTACGTTTTTCTCTTCTATACTATTGTCTGTGTCTGAGGTAGAATCAATACCTCCCAACCAACCTATTATTTCGGTCAGTAAATCCTGGAAAACTGTAGTATTAAGGGAATAGACTTGAAACTGGCCGCGCCGTTCGACACGCACAAGATCAGCCATTTTCAGCACCATTAAATGATGTGAAAGCGCAGTTCGGCCAACTCCACTATTCTCAGCCAGTTCACCCGCTGTGCGCTCTCCACCTCTCAGGTATTTCAAGATTCTCCGCCGTGTTGGATCGGCGATTGCTTTATATGCCTCTTGCATAATAGATTCGTCTACTTTCGCTGATTTGTAATTGCAATTTTACCAGTGCGACGCCGACATCTACACTGCTGGTTCGGTTACAGTAGCCTGTGGTAAGTCGGGCTTGAGTTTTCCTGTTACTGCAAGCCAGATTGCAAAAGCTATCGTTGGAAGAAGACCAATTAATCCAATCGGCGCTCTTAACAACGAGTCAGCTTGCGAGAGAAACACAATTGCGAAACCTGCTTGAGCATTGAACGCTGCATGGGCAAGCGTTGAAGGCCAGACACTGCCTGAGCGGAAACGCAGCCATGCAAAAATCATGCTTAATGCAACAGTAAAGATGACCATCATGACAACGCCCAGCCATGGGTGGCCTGGGTAATTATAGCCGTTAAGGACAATAATGGGTGCATGCCACAATCCCCAAACAATACCGGTAATGATCGCTGCCTGCACTCCTCCAAGTGGGGAGAGACGAGGCAGCAAGTATCCTCGCCAACCAAATTCTTCGCCGAAAGTAAAGATCATGTTGATAAGAATCCCAAGCGTGAACGCGAGTACTGTTTGCGAGAGAAGAGAGATTAAAGCCAGTTGGTAGGCTGAGAAACCAGAGGGGAGTGACTGTCCAACGCTTTGCAATTGGGCAGTAATACTGTTAGCCATTGCGTGAAGGTTTTCACTGAATGCCCAGTGTTGTACGCCAGTAAGCAATGCGAGGCCAATACCTGCAGCTATCAAAACTGGGGGAATAACATAGGCAGCGATATATATACGAATAACGCCTTTACGACCGCGAGCTGCCAGGCGCAGACCAGCATCAGCAAAACCATCCTTACGTATGAGACGAACAATTGTTGCTGCAATGGCCGGACCAAACATACCAATCGCTACGCGTATAGTGAATGACACTCCTACTGCTGCCAGGCCAAGCCAGATCACCCAGCTAATGCCAAAGGCAAGTACGATGAATAATGCAATGCCTGTCCAGTCGATTGGAGGTTTTTCGGATTTCGCCACAACAGGCTCTGAGGTTGTTGTCTGTGTATCCATGTCAATTTCCTTGTTCGATAAATTCAATATTTCAGTGCTTATTGAAATATTAACGTATCTGTATTTGAGTTGTCAAGAGCAGATATTCCTCCGCTCTTTTCAGAGGAAGCAACCCAGGCATATAATTGAACTAAACTAGTTCTCTGGCACTAAAAAAGTGAATTACTGGAGAAATATTTCAAAGAGAAGGCAAAATAATATGAATGATCACCAGCAAGACGTGCATTTCGGTGCAAATGTCGATCCCACAGCGAACGATCCAGGTTGGCCGTTGCGTTTGACACATACAATTGAGGGAGCGGGTTTAGAGTATATTGGTATTCAGGATCATCCCTACAACTCAGGGTTTCTGGAGACCTGGACACTGATCGCAACGTTGCTTCAAGCTACAGAGCGCGTGCATATATTCCCAAATGTCGCTAATCTACCCCTGCGTCCGCCCGTTATGCTGGCCAAAGCGGCCGCAACTCTCAGATGTGCTTAGCGGGGGACGGGTCGAGCTTGGACTGGGCGCTGGCGCTTTTCGTGAAGGTATCGAAGCAATGGGTGGGTCTGGTCGTAGCAAAGGCGAGTCGATAGAAGCGCTGGAAGAAGCAGTACAGATCATCCATGCATTCTGGAGCGGCACTCGCGCTCTGCACTTCGAGGGCAAACACTATACCGTCAAAGGTGCGCATCCAGGGCCACGCCCGGCACATTCCATCGGCATCTGGTTAGGTTCGTATGGCCCGCGTTCGCTGGGAGTGTTGGGACGTCTTGCAGATGGCTGGCTTCCCAGCAGTTCTTATGCACCCCCAGAAAGACTTCCCGAGATGCAGCAGCGAATCGATGACTCTGCACTGAAGGCTGGTCGTCAACCACGGGATATTCGTCGTCTTTACAATATCATGGGAATTGATTACAGACGGTCCAGCGCAAGACGTGTTTACTGGTCCAGTGGAATATTGGGCTGATGAGCTTACGCGCCTGGCTGTCGAGGTTGGCATGGATACATTTATCTACTGGCCAGCGGACGATCGCATGCACCAGATCGAGCTTTTTGCAGCTGAAGTCGTACCGACTGTAAAGGATCAGGTTGCTAAGGCACGAGGGGTTGGCTGAAAAACACATTAATGCTTTAGAATAGAGATATCATGATTACCATTCGTCAAGAACGGGTCACAGATTATGCAACTATTGGTGAGCTGCATGCGAGGGCTTTTGGCAACCGAGCAGTTGAGTCAACTATAGTTGCGCTTCTTCGCCAACGCCGTGCTTTTGATCCAGAACTTTCACTTGTAGCAGAGATTGATGGAAAAGTAGTTGGACATGTTCTCTTCTCACCTTATCAGATACGTTTGCTTGACCAAACAATACCTGCTGTTAATCTCGCACCCATTGCCGTTGATCCAAAGTATCAAGGTCAGGGTATTGGTGGTCAGCTCGTTCTCGAAGGGACATAGGCTTGCTGCTGCCAGGGGATATCTTGTGAGCTTTCTTCTTGGACATACAAGCTATTATCCTCGTTTTGGATATCGAACGCATGCCTTTGGATCTGCACGGGTTGTGGTGCGAAGCGATGAAATCTTCGGGAATTTGCTTGACACACGAAGTCCTACGAATGAAGATGTAGCAAAGCTACATGAGTTGTGGCTTCATGAGGAAGGTGCGGTAGATATGGCTATCGTACCGGGACTTGATTTGCTTGATTGGCTCAGCCCGAATCCAGCCATACAAGCTACTGTTTATACACGTGACGGTGATATAGTTGGCTACACACGCATTCATATAAAAGATCCGACACGTCCACGCGTTTTTCTAGCTTTGGATCATGAGGCAGCCAGGGCTATAGTCATTACAATGGCCCATACTTCTAAATCTGCAATACCTGAAACTGGGTATATTTTGCCACTGCACCCATTCTCAGCATCGGCAAAAGCATTTGGTCATGCGAACTGTATTGCACAAAACGCATGCATGGCCTGCTCCCTTGGCCCCAGCCGGTTTAACGATTACCTGGCCTTTGTGCAAAGTGGGCAACGACCACCAGGTCGTATAATTTGGCCTAACAGTTTTGATCTAGAATAAGCTATAGATTTATCTCAATGCTGACTTTTGTGAAGGGGAAAAGCACATGCCACTCGATCCTCACCTCCAAGCATTTATGGAACAAACAGGTCTCCTGATGAAACCTGGTAAAGCCCCAAGAAGGCCTGAAGAACTTCTGGCTGAGTTACGTGAAAGTGTGAAGCAGACAACTGTTGCAGCAGACAGTACACAAGTATCGGTCGTACAGATTGAAAATCTTGTAATTCCTGGCCCGACGGGAGATCTCCCAGTCCGTCTTTACACACCACAGGGAAATGGCCCATTCCCAGTGCTCATGTTCTTTCAAAAAAGCTGGTGCGCAGGTAATCTAGATACCCATGAGATGATGTGTCGAAGCCTGTGCCGAGGTGCAGGTTGTCTGGTGATGACCGTCGATTACCGCCTGGCACCTGAATACTCCATTTCCAGAAGCACTTGAAGATTGTTACACAGCTACCACATGGATGGTCAAAAATGCAACGAAACTCAATGGCGATCTACAAGAATCGCCGTTGGAGGAGAGAGTGGAGGTGGCAATTTTGCTGCTGCAATTGCACTCATGAGCCGTGATAGGGGAGGTCCTATTCTGACATTTCAATTGTTGATTTGTCCAGCGGCGGACTTCAGAGTTACTACGACTTCATGGAAAGAATTTGATGGATACATGATGAACAGGGAAGATTTTCTTATAGTCAGAGATTTCTATACACCTGTTGAAGAGGTACGATCAAATCCCTATGCGGCTCCATCGCTAGCACCGAACTTGTATGCATTGCCCCCTGCATTAATTATCACTGCTGAGTGTGATCCATTGAGGGATGGAGGGGAACTGTATGGACAGCGACTCATCGAAGCGGGTGTTCCTGCAACGATTACTCGCTATGATGGCATGGTTCATAGCTTTATGCACTTTGGTGCCCTGGTACCTCAGGCAAATCAGGCGCTTGATGAAGTCATTCACACCTTAAGAACTGCGTTTGCCTTGACAGGCAATGATGGAACAAAACTGTGAGTTAACATCGTGTTAGAAGCAGTATTTCCTAACCTTGGGAGACGGCCTAACAAACAATCACTAAAATGTTGCAGCAAGGCCCTATATGCTGTATGATGGTTAAAGTAAGATCGAGGACTTGGGGCAAAAGAATGATTATGCCCTACACATTTTGATATGGGTTGTGCTGAATTGTGCCTCCGGATGGGTAGTTAAAAACCATCGAGGCACGTTTTGTCATGTCAGCGGAGGGGATTGAGTGACACTAAAAGGACTATTAACACTGTTGACACAGCGGCCAGAGTTTCGTCGCCTGGTACAGCAACTTCAAGAAGCAGAGGCTTTGCCTGCTCTTACCGGAATAACTGAAGCCGCGCGTCCATATATCATCGCAGCTCTTGCATCGACCATCCAACAGCCACTCCTGGTTGTTCTTGCCAGTGAGACTCAGGCAAACCTGGTTGCAGATACGCTCAAGATACTGGTACAAAAGCCTGAGGACGTGTTGTACTTTCCAGATCGTGATGCACTGCCGTTTGAGCGACTTATCAGTGATGCGTTGACAACACAACAACGCATGAATACCTTGATTTGTTTAACAGAGCGAAATTATAATCCGATAGTTGTTTGCTCAGCTCGTGCGCTTACGCAACCTGTTATTCCACCTCAAGAGCTTTCAGCTTCTTTGTATAGCTTGAAACCAGGACAAGAGGTCGATCTGACGCTGATGCTGGAACACCTGTATAATCTTGGATATGAACCGGTGACAGAGGTGGAAGAGCCAGGGCAATTCAGCCATCGCGGTGGTATTGTTGACCTGTTTCCTGTAACTTTGCCGCGTCCAGTACGTATTGAGTTTTTCGGCGATGAAATCGAATCGTTACGCACCTTTGATCCGGCCTCGCAACGTTCTCTCAATCCCATTGCTACTTTTGTTATAGGCCCGGCGCGTGAGGCATTACCTTTGCGGGGACCCGAAGCTGCGCAAGAGCTTGAGCGACTCAATAGCAGTATGTTACATCATGATGCTGAAGATCGCTGGACGCGTGATCTTGAGGATTTACGCCAGCAGCGCTCGTTTGATGACATCACTTTTTATCTGCCATATTTGCACGCTCAAGCCAGTGTGTTAGATTATCTTACTCGTAGTGGCCTCGTCATTCTTGATAATCCAGAAGGTATTCAAAATCATATTACTGAGCTTGAAGTTCAGGCGAAAGAGATGAAAGAGCGTTTTGAAAATGATCGCGAAAATCCTACACATCTTCGAGACATATTCATAACCTGGAATGATTTAGAGCCACGTCTTCAGGAACGCCGTCAGATACGTTTCGCGGATATTCTATCTGCGATTGAGGGTGCATTTGACGCTTACCAACATAGTGGCACAGAGTCGCTGATGCCTACTTTCAGCAGCGCCAGTTCGTATGGTGGTAGATTGCGCACATTTGTACAGGATTGTCGCAAAGCGCTTGATACGCGTGAGCGAATTGTGATTGTTACAGCTCAGGCGCGAAGAATGTCCGAAGTTTTGAGTGATGAGTCACTCCTTGGAAAAGCTACAATCCATGTAAGCCCAGGTACCAATATCAACGAAGCGCCCGAAAGTAGCACTTTGACCCTTATCCAAGGACAACTATCAGAAGGATGGCAATCTCACGGACTAGGGCTTCAAGTGTATACCGATACCGAGATCTTTGGCTGGTCAAAACGTCAAAACGAGCATAGGCGCAAACCTGTTACGCCAGCATCCTTCCTGGCTGAAGTCAATCCTGGCGATTACGTTGTTCACCAGGAACACGGCATTGGTCGCTTCGAAGGACTTGTCAAACTTGATAGTACTGGCGTTGAACGGGAATATTTGCTTATTCATTATGCCGGAACTGATAGATTATATATTCCAACCGACCAGCTTGATCGTGTAACACGTTACATCGGTATGGGTGACGCTATTCCTGCTTTGAGTAAATTAGGAACGTCAGAATGGACTCGTGCCAAGACGAAGGTCAAAGAGAATGTTCAGGATATTGCGCGAGACCTCTTACGCCTCTATAGTGCCCGCGAAGCGTTGGAGAGACCCCCATATTCTCCGGATGCCGAGCAACCCTGGATGCAAGAGTTGGAAGAGGCATTCCCATATGAAGAGACACCAGATCAATCCCTCGCAATTCAAGAGGTCAAAGCAGATATGGAGCGTCCGCGTCCTATGGACAGACTGGTGTGTGGAGATGTAGGGTATGGAAAAACAGAGGTCGCTCTTCGCGCAGCGTTCAAAGCTGTTCTCGATCAGCGCCAGGTGGCGATCCTGGTGCCAACGACAGTTCTGGCCTTGCAGCATTTTAATACATTCAAAGAGCGCCTGAAGGCATATCCTGTGCAGGTTGAGTTACTTAGTCGTTTTCGTTCGGAAAAGGAACAGAAGCAGGTATTGGAAGAACTGGCGCTTGGCAGAGTTGATATTGTGATTGGAACCCATCGCCTGTTACAGAAAGATGTAGTGTTCCTGAATCTTGGGTTGCTTATTGTCGATGAAGAGCAGCGGTTTGGGGTCGTGCATAAGGAGCGGCTCAAACAGATGCGCAATGAGATTGACGTACTGACCATGACTGCTACACCTATTCCACGCACGCTACATATGTCACTTGTCAATGTACGCGACATGAGCGTGATTGAAACTCCTCCTCAGGAACGTTTGCCAATTCGAACTGCCATTCGTGAATATGATGACAGTCTCATTCGTGAAGCGATTCTGCGTGAAATTGATCGTGACGGGCAGATATTTTTTGTGCATAATCGGGTGAAAGGGATCCAGGTAATAGCACAGAAACTGCAGCGCCTGATACCCGAGGCACGCATCGCTGTTGGACACGGGCAGATGGCCGAGGACCAGCTTGAACGAGTAATGATGGATTTTTCTAGCGGCGAATATGATGTGCTGGTTTCAACGACCATCATTGAGAATGGCCTTGATATACCCAATGCCAATACCATCATAGTGAATAATGCAGCTCTTTTTGGATTGGCACAGCTTTACCAATTAAGAGGTCGAGTTGGTCGAGCGACGCACCAGGCGTATGCCTATTTCCTTTACAACAAGGATACAAAGCTCACTCCTGTTCAGGAAAAGCGTTTACGTGCAATCTTTGAAGCAACAGAATTGGGTGCAGGATTTCGAATTGCCATGAAGGACCTTGAGATACGTGGCGCTGGTAATTTGCTTGGGGCAGAGCAATCAGGCTTTATGAACTCAGTTGGTTTTGACTTGTATTGCAAATTGCTTGCTGAAGCAGTCGAAGAGTTGCAGGGTAAGCATAGTGAGGCAGGGATGCCAGCAGTGGTTGTCGATCTACCGCTTGATGCATACTTGCCAGATGAATATATTGGTGACCGTACATTAAAGGTGAAGTTCTACCAGCGCCTGGCAAATTTGCAGCAGCCTGAACAGATTGAGGCAATGGAGGCTGAAATGAATGATCGTTTTGGCACACCACCTTTACCAGCCAAGAATTTACTTGCAATGGTACATCTTAAAGTAGAAGCAGCAAAGCTGGGGTTTGAAGCGATAACCGCTAAAGATCATGAATTTGTGTTAACAGTGAGACGGACAATCGTACCGAATAGAATTGTTTTGTATCGCCGCTTCCGAAATGAAGCGCGCGTGCAACAGGGAGTGATTCATATACCCCGTCGACTGTTAGGTGCAAATTGGATGGAACAACTTCGTGAGTTATTACCTGCGATCACTACGGCTGCGTAGTACGAACTAAACAGCAATAAGCCCTTGCTCGTGTAGTTCGCTTAGGATTAGCTCAATTTCCTGGGTATTTTTTCCTGTACAACGCGCAAGGTCAGCTATAGTGCGGCGACCGTCTACGAGAAAATAAATGAAACGCTGACGACGAGTAAGGGGGAGAGCAAGCACCTCACGTTCGATGCCACGTTTTTGAGGAACGAGCCAGTCAATTCCCGGAGTAGAGGTATTATTGAGTAACGAACTCCTTCCATTCACCTGTACTTGCGCAGCAACTGGTCTGGTGGAGGGCAAACCATTTGGGGATAGATATGTTGGTATAGGAGTGGAAGAAGCAATATTTTGTGTGCTGATGTTTGAAGTAGCAATAGATTGTAATGATTCATCGGTTCCTATCGAATACGTTATATTATGCCACCTCATAATCCAATTTAATGCATCCTGGCCAGCCAAACGCCCAATTCGAGCTTGTATTGGTTGTCCAGTTTGAAAAAATACTTCACCTTCTTCGACTTTTCCAGCCTGTTTATGTTCAATAATCATTATGCCATTTAGTCGTCTTGATCGAGCCAACTCCAAAATGTCACGTAAGTTCTCAGCGTTGCCTTTTGCCATGCTTTCGATACTCCCTGTTGACTGTGGTTGCTTCAGTATGTATGGGTTATTTGATGTAGAAATCAACAGCACCAGGATAAAATAGAACGTGTAAGTGTTTTATGTACATTGGTACAGCAAAATACATATACATTTATACCATAGATAAGGACGAATGCGGAAGAAAATGGTATCTCAAAAGTGCCTATGGCCGAAAATCTTAACGCATTTTTAATCGTAGTTATCTGGAGGATCGCGTGTGCATTAAGTAGAACATGATGGCTTGTTTGTATTCAAGCAGGCTGGCTTGACCAGCAGCAATTATTTGGTCGCAAAGATCGATTAATGTGGAAGTGACTTGCAGTCTTGTTTCATCAATACCGTCAATATGTTGCAACATGTCAAGTAGCTCGGAAGGTTCGTGAACGGCGATGTCTAAACCGGCTCGTACGGCTTCTACGCGTGCCCAAACTACAAGTTGGTGTCTCATTTGTTCAAAAATGACAATATCTTCTTCACTGACGAAAGCAGTAGCACCTGCATGTTCTTTGATAGTTACCTCAGCCTGTGAAGCCGATGTGTCCTGTCCAAGCTCTTGAGATTGTAGTATTGCTGGAGCTGAAATGGGCACTTGTACAGGTTCCAAAGATTGCTTTTGGGGAGTAATGGTCGAATTTGCTATTTCATTATCTTGCTCCGAATGTGGTACGGCTGCTTCATCTTCAGAAATCAAGACCTGGTCTTTTTGACTCATACGCGCATCAACAGATTCGTCAGTAGGTAAGGACTGAGCCTGGATGGCATCAGGAGAAGCCAACGGATTAGTAATTTTTGGTTGATCGATGTCTGGGAAAGTTTGTTGTTCTACCTGTACAGTTTTATCGTTCGTTGAAGATTGCTTAGCTGGCGGTAAGTCGTGTTCGCTAACGTTACTGTTATGGCCGTTTGTAATTGAACGATCGCGAATTGAATGCTTAGGAGACGACGCTCCATTTGGACGTACGTCGTTTTGAGTACCTTTCGTTTCGCCGCGTGCCTCTTGAATCTGATGCTGCAGTAGCGTAGTTGGAGCAACTAACTGATCCCATGTAGGGTCAATACGTTTAGTAACATTCGAATTTGCCCATGAATTGACGGGCCTGGGATTGCCAAATCCATTGGATTTGCCAGTCAGATGTCCTCTCAATCCCTCTACAATAGAAGTAGAGGAAGCACTTATGAGCATGCGAATATCAGCCATGCGTTTACGGCCTTGCTCGCCAAAGAATGTACGATTTCTCTGGACGAAGTAAATGAGTAAACGCTCAACCTGACGCTGGAAGTCAGGCGACATTAAATCTATTCGCCCCCAGGCATTGAAATCGACAGAACCAAGATACTGCCAGACTTCCTGGCGTTTTGAGCGGTCTACTGGACGCATGCGTAAGGAATCGATGCGATAATCGTAAAAACGCGGATAGCAGAAATTGGAGATCAGAGTTTCAGCCAATTCTGCTTTCAAACGCGCAAGTTCTGCGGGTGGAAGTTGACTTACGAGAATACCCACGCCAATACCTCTTTCATAGTAGCCTTACAAAGCAAATAACAAGTATCAGGATCCATTTATGAATGAATCCAATTGTAGCGCATTTGTTCCTTTAATTGGAGTCACCAATGGTGGCGCTTTGAGAATATGTAGCGGAAGCCGCTCAGTATCATCGCCTGTTGTATCAATAGAAGTGGTAAAAGGCAAGACAGCAATGGCAACATGGGCTAGCCCATTTGGTACAGCTCCTATCCATACTGCACTACTAGTGATACGTACTATAGTCCCTGGCTTCCACGTGCTTGTTGGACACCACGATAGTGAAGGAAAATCAGCACTTGCGAATTCTTGCTCTCCATGGGCATTGAAAAGGAGCAGTTGTAAGCTTAAAGGTGGAAGTTGAGGTGTATTTATTTTCCAATAAGCAGTCACTTGCATGTAGTGAGGTGTGACAACACTAAACGATTGTGGAGGCGCTACGCTGTATCCAACAAGACTTACATCTGCGTTTGAATTGACATTAGATGAGAAATCAACATTGAGTGGATGTGTTACCTGTTGTGGTGAAACGCGAGTGAAAGAACAAAAGTTATCAGGTAATTGTGGCAGAACGTCATAACCTTGTGGTGCAGGCGATAATGGTGAAATTCCAGGGGCAGGTAGCCCTCTTTTGAGAAGGAGATATCCATCTTGTGCGGCAATCACTCCGTAGTTACCACCCATTAATACATTTTTCACCTCACTAATGTAGGTGTAGGATGATTGAAATGGATAGAAATAACTGGTCGTATCAAGAAAGATATAATCTGCACTAGTATCTTGATAGGGAAAGAGATAAATCGATTTACGCTCGCTGATATGCGGAACAAGGCTTGATTGAGCTGAAACTGAAGCTGACTCCGGAATCATGTCTATGATAGGTTGAGCGAGTCTAGCATGATATGTAATCTGTGGCCAGGTAAATGCTTTAGAGATTGGAAGCGAGCCGTATGGCAAATCCTCCCGCACTACAGCAAATAAGACGAAGCCAATCAGAAAGATAAGCAAAACTGGTTGCAACCGGGAATGAAGGCTGCGACTTACGGTCAATGGCTGTTCACTGGATAGTCTTTGCTGCTCTTGTGGTGCGCGCATGCGGTTCACCAACAACTGGCTGACCCAGATAATGACGACGATAGCCTCTATCGTAGCAAAGACGAGAATAGGCACGATTTCCGCGCTATAGTGAAAGACACCCAGATACTGATTTGGATCGGAACTGAACAAATTAATTGCTATCGAAGGAACCGCAAGCACTAATATCCAGGGAGCCAGCAAAGGTAAATATCCAGCTGGAGCCAGCAATATTCTCAGATACTTTCGATGGGACGATTCTAAAACATGTTGATGGATTAAACTTACTGGATGCATTAAGAAGTTGCGTATAATTTCAACTGGCCCATTTCCTAGATAGGAATAGCGTGATGCCAGCAATGGATGCCCCGTAGGGCTGAAATGCCGATATGCCCAGAAGGTCACTGCTATCCAACCTATTGACAGTAAAACCAATCCCAGTCCAGTGCGCCAACGTTGTTGAAAGATGATAGACCATAGGCCAAAACAGGCGATCACCAGAGGTATCTCTTCTTTACAGGCCATCGAAAGAATAGCGAAAATGAACAGCCAGACGGTTCGTCTGGTGTACATGAAGTAGAGCGTGAAGAGCAGCAGAGAGGCTGTAAAGGTGACAGCGTGAAATTCAAAGATCGTTGCTTGTTGCTGTGCTGGATAAAGTAAATAGAGAAGGGCAATCCCTACAGCGGCCAGTTCGTTGCGCAGGCGTAGCCGTGCCAACCAAAAAGCAGGAAAAGCGCCGCTCGCAACTATCAGCGTTTGAAGGACAAGCAATGTTTTTGGACCTGACCAGAGGACATAAAAAAGTGAAACCGGAAAGAGCATCGGCTCAAAATGAATGGCAAAACGTGAGAAGCCTGCAGCACTATAGCAGTTCGTATCGCTGACCACATTGCAAATTGTTTGGTGTAATATTTGGCCATGTATGATGCTCCAGACTGCCTGATCCATGTTACCCATGTCTTCGGCAGCTGTTAAAAAGGCATCTTGCCGACTAATGGCATAAGCGATAAAAAAGCCCGAGAAGAGTAGGGCCATCAGACTGACAAGCCCTAGCGATATCCAAAATAAGGGCGTGCGAGACAGTGGATCGGGCGCCGGATATAGATAGAGACGACTTCGCAGTATTGCAAAGCGTTTTTGCCAGGTTGCTTTACTCACCCTTCACAACTCCTTCAACTGGTATGTTTGTAGCTATTTCTGTTGAGAGTATTTCTACTCCTGGTTTTTCATCTATTTCGTCATTTATTTGTAACGGACTTACCTGTGTATCTTGTTGGATATTGAGTTCCTGTTTTCCTCCACTCAGGTAGGCTATACTGACACAAACTGCTTCCGCCAATGTAGAGACAAGGCGGGAAAGGAGCGCAATAATCGATGCCAGACCTGTAGGCAGAGGTAACGCGAGAGCAAAGAGTGCCACAATCGCTGCTTCACGGATTCCCAGGCCACTTGGAGTAATAAAACTCACGAAGCCTATGTCCCAGGCAATTGCATAAATGCCAACGCAAATAGGCCAGGCAACAATTGGAGTGGCAGGCCAGAGTGCAAGCAATAGGATATAAAAAGCGGTGCCAGCGACAATCCAGCTTACACACCATGCCAGCGTGATAAATAAAATATCGCTATAACGTAAAGTGAGTTGTATTGGTTCGCGTTTCATACGACGTAATAGCCAATTGAGCACACCATTAAGAATACGTGGATGAAGACATATAAAGAGAATGATAAGGCTCGCGATACCAAGAACATCTAACAGCGACCCATGTAGTAACGAACTAACCTTACCCATATCTTGCCAGAACAACAAACTGACTGAGAAAACGAGTACGCCAGCAGCAAGTTTTGTTATCAATTCAATCGCCATGCTTGCAAAAGCAACCGGGCGTGAGACACCATACTTACTAACCCAGAGAATGCGAGTTAATACGTGCCAAACATTACCTGGGATATAACGCACAAACTCTGAAGCCAGGTAAATACGCAGGCATGTGCGTAAACCGAGATGGACATCAAGACGTGCGAGAACCGACCTCCAAATCAATCCATACGAGAGCTCCTGTAGCATAAAACCGAGAAATGCCAAAGCCAATAGCCATGGATTCAATTGGAATGTATAAGTGGTCAAATCGGCCCAGTTCTTTTTTAGCTGGTAAACGAACAGAGCCAGTATGATAACCGGCAAACCAATTTGTAGTGCGCGCTTGCCCCATTTTTTAACGCTGGACCTATGCATTACTCAAGTTCCTGCCTGATACTGTATTCTTCATCAGATCGGAAAGCATAATGGCAAATCATCTCACTTTGCAGTCCTGACAGAATGAAATTCACTCCAAAAATCATCAGGAGGATGCCGACGAAGAGCAAAGGCTGGTTGTGGATCGGCTCATGTGTAAAGAGGTAACTTCGTACAACAACAAACACATCCACCATCATACCCAGGAGAAATGTCCAGAAACCCAGAGGGGCGAAGAAACGCAGGGGTGTACGCAAAAAAGTCGTAAGAAATAGCACGTTCATCAAGTCGATGAGTCCACGCGCAAATCGCTTTGCACCAAATTTTGACACACCGTGGATACGTGGGTGATGATGCACTTTGATTTCAGTGACACTGAAACCGCGCCATTGAGCCATAACTGGTATAAAACGGTGGAATTCACCGTAGAGTTTCAAATGACTATCTTCGATAACCTCTCGCCGATATGCCTTAAATCCATTATTGATGTCATGAAGATGTACACCGGTCATTTTACTAACCAGACCGTTGAACACTCGTGAGGGAAATGTTTTCGAAATAGGATCGAGACGTGGGAATTTCCAACCCGAAACCAGATCATACCCTTCGTTAATTTTTTCAAGAAAATTGGGAATTTCTTCTGGATCGTCCTGTAAGTCGCCATCCATTGTAAAAATGATTTCACCCTGGCAGCGACTAAAGCCAGCAACCAGTGCTGGGGTCTTGCCGAAGTTACGTCGAAAGCGAATTACGCGAATTGTGCCAGGATGTTCATTATATAAGGTTTTTAGTTCTTTAAAAGTATTATCAGTGCTACCGTCGTCAACAAAAATTACCTCATAGGTTTGATCCAGAGTATTGAGATGGTCTGATAATTTTTGATATAACGGCCGTACGTTCTCTTGTTCGTTCATTACGGGAATGACGATCGATAGTGCAACCTTCTGTGATATTGGCGCTTCTAGCGTCTGTTCAGTTTCAGCAAAAGCTGAGGTTATTTCTTCTATCTGTGGCATTTTCCCTAAACTCCAACTGCAATCTGAGGAGTGGTTCTTCCTTTGTCCTCAGCGAATGATTGCCGCAAATTATAGCATACTCATGATGTGAAAGAGTACGAGATGGTACTATTCAGCAAGAGTGCATCAAGTTTTTCATTTCCCACTAATAGAACGGACAAAAGGCACAAAGAGACACGGATTAAGTAGAATGGATAATCAGAATGCTTAAAACTTTACTAAATCTTGAGAAGTAGGAAGAATTTATACCCCCAGGACTGAAAAGAGGTCAGGTCGATCGGATGTCAGGGAATCCACTCCAGCAGCGGCAAAGCGTAGGATATCTTCTTCTGCATTTACCGTCCAGAGGCCCAGTTTGAATCCGTTGTTGTGTACAGTCTGAGGCATTTCTGCAGTAAAAAGTTTGTAATCCATGTTAATCCATACACACCCATATTCCTCCGCCTTCTCAAATAAAAGCTGCATTGCATTGCTGGCGCGAGGATTCCAGACTCTCTTAGAGATAAGCATGCCTGTCTCAATGGATGGCTCTAAGGATTTGATAACAGGCAAATCAGCCAGTCAAATGACATTACAAGTACGTTGTCAACCATACCCGCTTGCTGTACCAGCGCAATAACCTTCTCTGCAATGTTGGGGTAGGATTGATACGTTTGTCTACGCTTGCCTGGTTTGATCTCTATATAGACCTGGGCACGTCCCCTTGCAAGATCCAAAACTTCACTCAGAGTAGGGATCTGCTGTGGCTCTGGCCAACCGCCAGGATGTCGAGCAGCAGCATTTAGGCGACGCAAATATGACATGTCAAGATCTAGCAAATTGCCAGAGCCGTTTGTGCGTTTATGGACATGATTGTCATGAAAAACGATCACGTGGCCATCTCGGCTCATATGAACGTCCAGCTCTATCGCATCAACAGGTAATGAAAGAGCGTTGACGAAAGCGGCAAATGTATTTTCTGGAGCGAGGTGTGCGCCTCCCCTGTGCGCAACCCGGTGAATAGAGTGATTCATAAGCTGTTCTACAGATCCTTTGTCGAGGAAATCAGATGAGTTCCATCATCCTATCATTGGATGTTGTTTATATAGTATATTTTATGACAATATCCATTTGACCACAAAGAAAGGAATATGTAATATGACTCTTGCACCTGGTTTGACTGGAGAAGCTACCACGACAGTCACTCACGAAAATACCGCTGCTTCTGTGGGAGCAGGGGGAGTCGAAGTATTTGGCACTCCCATGATGATTGCATTGATGGAGAATGCTGCCTGGCGAGCGGTTGTAGATAATCTTGATGAAGGAGATGTTACTGTAGGGACAGTGGTGCATGTCCGGCACCTTGCGGCAACACCTTTGGGACAACAAATACGTGCTACAGCAGAACTGATTGAGATCGATGGACGACGCCTGGTTTTCAACGTCGAAGCTTATGATGAGAACCGAAAAATAGGCGAAGGACAGCATGAACGATTCATTGTCAACCTGGAACGATTTATTCAACGAATAGATTGAAACAGGAGCATGTTACAATCAAAATATGAATATGCACCAAAGGTACTTATTTGCGCTCCTTTATTGTTTTCAATGGTCTATATTTTTATACTGACTTCAATTTCAAGGGCAGAGAATTCTCATTTTAAGGATTGAGCATATAATGTTTGAAATCAATGAGCAGGAGCAGGCTTTACAGGGCGCAGAAGATCCAAAATCAAGCCATAAACAAACACAAGCTATGACATCTCGAAACAGACGCTTGTCGTTCTTGTTGGATGCTTTTGTTCTTGTTGCAATGGGAGCGCTCTTGTTTTGGGGCGTATCGACACAATTCTGGAACCGCTACAACGACGCCACAAGATATCAATGCTACGCCATCGCTTTCTGGCAAGGTGAAGCAGGGCTGCATGCGTCAGGTCTCGATGCTAATCCTAAGAGTCAGTGCGCTTTTCTTGCTAACAGTTCTTCAACTATACTTGTTCAAAAGATGCAGGAACGCCATTTCCCAACGTTCCTGATTCAACTCATTGCAACTCAATCAACATCTGGACCGTTGCACATCTTACCTCCAGAATATCCAGCACTGACCCTTGTAGCATTCTCTCTACCACTCTTAGCCCCAGCTGAATGGTACCAGGTTGTGTTTGCATTCTCCATGTTTATCATTGCAGCAGCCATATACCTTCTCTTGAGACGATACCGCTCCACTGGCGCTGCAATCGCTTTTGCGTTCTACCTGGTGCTAGGAAGTTGGGCGACTGCATTGGGGAGATTCGACCTCGTACCTGCAGGTTTGATTTTAGGCGCTGTTCTTTTAGGCGTACGAAGTAGATGGAAGTGGGCATTTGCATTATTAGCTCTAGCAACACTTTTAAAATTGTTTCCGATTATTCTTGTTGTGCCTTTCTTGATAGGACAACAGATGCAGTCAAAAGACAAGTGGCTTGCATGGAGCCGATGGTCGGCTTTGGGTATGTTTGTTGGGATATGTGCTGTTGTCACCGCAGTATCGCTCTTTTTTAATGTAGCAAACACGCTGTTTCCAATCAATTACTTCCTCAACAGGCCATTTCAAGTCGAAGCGATTCCGTCAACTCTCTTATGGCTTGGAGGTAAAGCGGGACGCACAGTGCAATGGGTATTCACTTATCAATCACTCAACTTCTTGAGTCCTTTATCTCGTGTCGTTTCACTTTTGAGTATCTTTCTTCTAGTTGTGGGCCTGCTCTTTACGTTTTGGCTACAGTTACGGCGGAAGATTGATTTACCTATGGCTTGCCTGATAACCTTACTCATTATTATGGTCACAGGTAAGGTATTTAGCCCCCAATACTTAATCTGGGTGACGCCACTGGTCGCGTATGTAGGCCAGGCTCATTGGAAGTGGCTTGTGAACTGGGCAAGTGTCTCACTCTTGGCGTTGATTATCTTTCCTTTCATGTATGTTGATATCGTTTACATTCAAACATACTACCCAGTTATCCTCGTACGTGATTGGCTGATATTGGCTATCGTTTGTGTTCTGCTTTATTATGCTGCCAGGAAACCAGCATCGAGCAGTGAAGCTTTGGGTTGAGGCATAAAGGGCCAGGGCGACCGCAAGGGTCGCCCCAACTATACTATGGATCGGCTGCAAATGGCATATCCAGTAGTGGTGGCACTCATTACCATTACGAATGCCTTACGTTTCACGCTTATTTTTCCTTGATATTTGTCAAGAAATATGGTATCATGGATGTGCGGTAAGGCCAGGAAATAAAGGCTTTGAGTCGCATCTTTTACCTGGGGATGTCGGGTTTCGACAGGCGAACAGGTTGAAGAATTGCAGGTCGAGGTGTCGGTACGCACTCTCGTTAAACAACCGACAAACAATAGATGCCAAACCGGCATATAACTACGCTCTCGCTGCCTAAAAACCAGTAAGCGTCGTCCACCCAGCTTTCTCCTATGGGGCTGGTGTTGGGCGTCGAAAACATAGGATGCTATGACGAGGACCGCCCTCTACTCGTCATTTAAGACCAGAGGACAAGCGCTGAGGAATCCTGTCGATGGGAGTCTGAAGCGTTAAAAAGAACATCGACTAAGCCTGTAGTATATTCTCCGATGGGTTCGTTTGGACGGGGAGTTCGACTCTCCCCCATCTCCACCA
>CAVPEB010000005.1:0-155084 GCA_963702765.1 uncultured Chloroflexia bacterium | reverse complement strand
CTTGACGAACAGCCATGGCTAACCACCGTGCTGCCTTGAGGCCAAAGGTAATTGGCACAGCTTGTTGCATCAATGTCCTCCCCGCCATCAATGTATTCCTGTACTGTACGGCTAGCTTCTCGCACTCTTCACACACGTCGAGAATACTGCTTGACCAGCAGGTCAATGCCATCGCGTATTTGCAGCATCAGCGATGTGTCAATGGCATCCTGGCTCGTGGCTCCCCAATGCACATACTTCTTTGTGTCATCGTCGATTTGTTCACTGAGCATGCGTACGAGTGGAATAACAGGGGTCCCAGATGCCTCTGCCTCACGATACAATGCTGGAATATCGAACACATTTTCCCTACAACTGTCCGTTATTATGTTTGCGGCTTCCTGTGGAATAATTCCAGCGCGCGCTTCTGCACGAGCGAGCGCAGCTTCAAATGCGAGTATTCCTCGTACATGTTTCTCAAGGGAGAAGATTTCGGCCATTCAGGCATACTGAACATTGCATCAATCCTCTCAGGCATAAGGCGTTGCCTTTCCAGAGTGGACTAGTTCAGTCCTGGCATGAAGATTGCGTAACACTGCCAGTTCAGTCTCGTTGGGAGGCATAGTTTGTTCTAAAGTTGCAGCAAAACGGATTGGCCATCCAGTGTTCTGTTCGATTTCTTCTCGTGTGACACCCTCGTGGATCGACTCAACCACAAATTCCTTTGTTTGTGTGTCTGGTCGCAGCAAACAGAGATCGGTTACAATAGGTGTCGAGAACGCTGCTCAAACTCCTAGACGCTGTCGGTGATCACCTCCTGTTCCATATCCGAATGACGTGAGATCAAGTCTACTCGTTCAACGAAAGTGCGCTTTGTCTGGCGCATGACAACATACGTCTGTCTGCATAGGCTGGCGATTTCGGGTGCACCTCCTCCACCTGGTAATCGAACTTTTGGACGTTCATAATTTCCAATCACGCTGGAATTGATATTGCCAAACCGATCAATCTGCGCACCACCGAGAAAACCAATCGCTATGCGGCCACCTTGTAGCCAGTACTGGAACATCTCTGGGACCGAAACTGTTGTGACAGCAGTCTCGATCAGTTCGGGGTCGCCTATTGAAAGTGGAAGTACATCAGGCTTGGTCCCGATCGTGCCTGACTCGTAGATGAGTGTGATATCTGGAGCGTGGTAGAACCGCGCAAGGTTACAGGCGACCGACGGTGCTCCAATGCCCACAAAACAAACATCATCGTTCTTTAAACTGGGCCGCCGCAACAGCCATCATTTCCGTTGTTGTGTACTGCATGCCTTTCCTTCATACCAATCTTTCAAACAAATCAATACGATGATTCTCTCTTATTTCGGGAGAATACCCCCGTAGGGACGAGCGGGGAGTTGGGTGGCTGGGTGGGTCTTTATGGTCGCCCGCCGTTCCCCAAACGCTAAGGTTTCCCATATCCATAAAGAACATGCTCCTCCATCCAATCAAGAAACGTCTCCCGACTACGCGAAATAGCATCCCATGCGGTATAGAAAGCATTGTCTCGCCGGTAATACCCATGCGTATAAGACGGCAATGCTCCACCTGGCGCTGCAATAATAGCATCAATCGTCCAATCTGGTAGAATTGTCGAATTTGTACTCGGAGCAAGCAGATCATCCACAACCTCCTCCACGGTCACGATTACATTCGTCGCAGCCAATGCTGCTTCCTTCTGAACCCCAATAATTCCTTCGATCAACACATTCCCTTGCCGATTCGCCCGTTGGGCATGAATAATAGTCACTTCCGGTCGTATCGCAGGCACCGCAGCCAGTTGCTCATTGGTAAAAGGGCACGTAATGAACTTGATATTCGAGTTGACGCCCACCAGGTCAGAACCTTGATATCCACGGAAGATAGCGCATGGCAAACCTGCAGCGCCAGCTGCATATGCATTGGCCATCGCTGCGTGGCTGTGTTCCTCAAGCTCAAGTGAGCACGGCCATCCATTCTCAACAGCATCACGCAATCGATGCAGCATTCCTACACCTGGATTGCCACCCCAGGAGAAAACGAGCTTTTTTGCGCAACCCATACCAATCAATTGATCATAAATCAGATCCGGTGTCATCCGAATCAAACACAGGTCCCGCTTCTGTTGTCGAATGATTTCATGACCTGCGGAAAATGGGATCAGATGTGTGAAGCCCTCCATGGCCACTGTTGTGCCATTGGTGACGTACTGATCGATAGCATCATGTAGCGAAAGGAAAGAAGTCATCTTCTTTGCTCCATTACAAATTGAAAAAAGCAGTCTCGCCAGCGCCTTGCATGATGATATCGAATCGATAAACGATCATTCCTTCACGATCCTCCCGCCTGGCAAGCAAAGTTGACCGCCGTTCATCAGGTACGCACAGTAGAATAGGATCCTCTGCATTGGTTTGTTCATCCTCGAAGTACAGGCGTGTTACCAGATGATTAAGCAAGCCGCGAGAAAATACTGTCACACAAATGTGCGGAGCCTGTAACTTATCCTGATAGAACTGGACACGCCCTGGCTTGATCGTTTCAAACCAGTAACGACCCTCTTCCATTGTACCTGAACGGCCAAATCCCAAAAAGCTCGTGTCTAACTGGGCTGGACCCCTATCGGCGCTATGGTTATATCGGCCATAAGAATTCGCCTGCCAGATCTCAACCGTTGCATCTGGCACTGGTAAACCATCTCCATCTAATACTCGGCCCTCGATGCGTATGCGTTCGCCTGCTGTCTCGGGCTGGATCATTACATTGCGAATGGCATCCTCTCGTAACAATGCAGGTCCAAAAAATGGTCCTACTGTTTGCGAACTGGTCAATGGTATTGTGTTCATTTCCCACCTTCCTTCAACTCAAATGGTGTAGCATACGCTCCCCGTACCATTATGTCCCATCTATAACCCAGTGCCCACTCTGGCTCTGTCACGCTATGGTCATACAGAGCAATCAGGCGCTTGCGCGCATCTTCTGTCGGCACTGCATTCATGATAGGATCGAGCTTGTGGAGTGGGTCATCCGGAAAATACATCTGAGTTACTAACCGTGACACCATTGCTGGCCCAAAAACAGAGAAATGGATGTGTGCCGGACGCCATGCATTAGGATGATTCTTCCATGGATATGCACCCGGACGAATCGTCAGGAAACGATAGATACCTTCTTCATTTGTCAAACAGCGACCCATTCCCAGGAAGTTGGGATCAAGTGGCCCAGGCCATTGATCCCGCTTGTGCAGGTATCGTCCCGCAGCATTTGCTTGCCATATTTCCAGCAGAGTATTCGGCACTGGATTGCCACGATCATCGAGTACGCGACCCCTAACAATAATACGCTGCCCAATCGCCTCGCCACCTGTACCGGCGTTACGTGTAAGGTCTGCATCTTCCGGAGTAATACCGCTGATTGCAGGTCCGGGACCAGTCAATTCTGAGAGAGTCAGCGGCACCTCGATGAGTGGCAGCATCGGAGCGCGCCGTCGTGTTGATTGATAAGCCTCATACAAATAGGGGGGAAATACCTCCTGATCTCCTCGTACAATTTCGCCAATAGTGATATTCTTCATGCGTCCTCCTGGCTTTGCTTTGTCGAGTCTTCCTCTCCTTTAACAGATGCTGCTTGATCGAGTTCTTTTTTTGCCACAGAAAACGCAGCATTAGCCGCGGGAACACCTGCGTAAACAGCCACGTGGAGTAGCACCTCAGCGATTTCGTGCGGATCAACCCCGATATTGCGGCTGCCACGTAAATGCACCACCAGTTCCTCACGACCTAATGCTGCCAGAATCGCAATCGTGACCAGGCTTCTCGTCCGCCTATCTAGATCAGGACGCGCCCAGACAGAACCCCACGCAGCCTCCGTAATATAATGCTGGAAGTCAGCATCGAACTCGGTTGACCTGGCCAACGCCCGCTCGACATACTCACTCCCAAGCACCTCCTTGCGAACCTTCATTCCAACATCATAACGTGATTCTGTCATTTCAATTCCCCCATTTTACTCAGCATGTGTACCTCCCCTAATGCTGCAAAAAAACTGCACCTAACACTCGTAGGGGCCGATTTATCGCGCCCACCGCCGATGTATCGGCCATCCGTGGTTTGCACAATATCCCTCATAATTTGTTAATCCGTATAAATTACAAACAGGCACTTCATTTCTTTAAACTAAAGTATAGCAGGTTGTAACACAAAACATCATAAAATCCACTTCCTTACTTTTCATTGTAATACCTTACTGTCGCAGTCCACACATTGCCTGGCGCCAAAAGAAATGATCATCCATGCCAAGGCACGAAGGCTCCCTGTTGCCTGTCATTCTATGCGTGAATCACTTGATCACGCGTGAGCCATCTACCTTCAGGCGAAACCAGGTACGTTTCCCAACTCGAAACACATCTCCATCATGAATATCTACGACCTGCTCTGCCTGCTTCAAAATTTGATCATTGAGTGAGATAGCGCCTTGCTCAAATAGGCGGCGAAGTTCGCTGTGGCTCTTCTGACCTCCAAAAAATTGCTTCACCAGATCAAAAGCAATTTGTTTTCCAGGCTCAACGTTGATCTCTGGAATATCGCTAGGCGTTTTGCGCGTTGAAAACGTTCGGAGAAACCACTCTTGTTCTTCATTAGCAATGTCTGCCCCATGATATCGTCTCACTATCTCATGCGCCAGGAACAGCTTCCACTTCATTGGCTCCTTCTCGACCCTCGTTGCTATCTCTTCCACAAACTCTAATGGCACATCCGTGTACACCTCCAGGTAGCTGACAATGAGATGATCGGGCAGCGTCATGACACGCCCGAACTTATCACGTGGACTATGTCCCAGACCAATATAGTTCCCCAGACTCTTGCTCTGCTTCGCTTTACCATCAATTCCTGGTGTAATCTTCGTCGTAATAATGACCTGCGGCGATTGTCCCAACCGTTCCTGGTAGAAGCGCCCCATCATCTCATTGAAGAGTTGATCAGTGCCAATGATAGTCAAGTCTGAATTTAGTGCAAAGGAATCATATCCTTGGAGCACCGGATAGATCATTTCGTGCATATGTATATCCTGCCCTTGCCGCATGCGCTCTCGGAACATATCGCGAGACACCAATCGAGCTTGTGTTACCATCGAAAGCAGGCGTACAAGTTCGGCTGCAGGTATCTGGTCGTACCACTCCGAGTTCCTGCGTATTTCGTACAATTCAGGATCATCAAATCGCAGCACCATTCGAGCTTGCGCCATAAAGGCCTGAGCATTGGACTCTATCTCTTCCGGCGGAAGAACTGGACGCGAGACGTTTCTCCCGGTCGGATCACCAATGCGGGTAGTGGTATCTCCAATCAGAAATTGGACTTTGTGTCCCAGGTCTTGCAACATGCGCATCATCCACAGATTGACAGCATGCCCGGTATGCAAATATGGTGCAGTCAGATCCACCCCGTATTTAATACGCAATTGCTGCCCTGAATTTAGGCGTCTCTCCAGCTCCTGGAGAGAGAAAATCTCTTCAGTTGTCCTCGCGAATTGTTCAAGAATTCTTGATGTCGGTAAAGCCATGCTCCTCCTCCTAATACTGGTGGATACTTTGACAATAAAAAAAGCAGCAGAGTGATCAACTCTACTGCCCTACATGCGGGATAATGTTGGGATGAGGCTATAGTTTGCGCACAATAATAACCGCTCCACCCGCATGTAGGGCAGATCGGTAATAGTAGCTATGCTGCAGATGTACAAACATTCTCTCGTCCATATTCAAAGTATACGTGAGCATAACATAGTCGTCAAGATTCTTTCACTCTACCTTGTTCTACACATCTTGTGACCAGAACTCCCTCAAAAACCCGTATCCTGGATCGAACCTTCTGCCTCTGAACTATCAAGTCGAAAAACTGGACAACGTGGTGCTGCCTGCGCAAAGGCCTCTGGATCATTGGGCAAGTCCAATAAACGCTCAAAGTATTGAACACCATGTGGCACCTGCCTTGGAAACTCCCGCAGGATAGCTGGGCGCTCCTCAACTGGCAGTTCAGTCAATGTAACCCGCTCCTTTTTCCTCCCATACGCAATCATACCCCAACCGAACGCTCGTGCATTTTTAACCCATCCAGTCTCAACTCCTGTCAAGATATAACGCTGACCATTCACCCTCAGTACAGACACAGGTGTGCTTCGCATTTTCCCCGTTTTGCGCCCAGGGATCGAGAGGATATGCATGGTGCCAAGGGATAATCCCAGGCGATTAAGCAGAATCACCATGCGGTTGGCGTATTTGAGCCACCAGGGAAATGAGGGCTTTTTGGTCATTAAGGTTCCTTTCTCTAAAATCAAAAGCAGTGTCGCTAACTATAATTGTTGCTTGATATATTCAAATGTTTCTTTTCGTTCCTGACAGGAGGGCAAATCGCTTCAGGAAATTGGTTCTTCCAGCTTATCCTTCAGATCGTTTGCCTCTATCTAATCGGCTCTCCATATCCAATGCCACTAGAACCCGCTCGCGCACTCTACGAGCCCAATCTAGCTCTCCTTGCTCTTGCTGCGCTAGATGCCGCAGAATATCCACCACTGCGTTAGTAAAAGCAGGGTTATCCCTGGTTTCCTTCTCTGTATCTTGTATTTCAGACTGCATCCGTTGCATATCTTGTGCCTCAGTCTGCATATGGAGAATAATTCGCTCGCAGTAATTTATATAGTGGTTCACTAGATGTAGACGCTCCTTTGGCATAAGAAAATCCAAATGCACTACCTTTAAATGAAAGATGCGTGGATAATCCCCCAGATTAGAAGAGGTGTCCATCATCAAAATATGGAAACGCCTACGTCCTGCAGGAGTAATTGTGTATTGGTGAGATTGGCGTTGAGTTCGTGGCGCTTCTTCCCCATGAAGCGTTTCTATCAATCTGGCTTCTTCGAGTCGCGCCAATAATGGATAGAGTGTGCCTGAGCTGATTTTCGCCCACGGGCCTATCATCTCATTTGCAATTTTTGAAATCAGATAGCCATGCCAAGGGTTATGCATTAACAACGCCAGAACCAACAATTCGTACATTGTATGCTTTCGCACCCTCTTCCATAATGCTGTCTAATACCTATATTAGATCTAATAGATATGTCTAATAGACATATCTATTAGATCTAATATAGTGAGAAAAGTAGCAATTGTCAAGACTTTTCGGCTGATAGTTCTACTGAAGATCTTTGAGTTAAGGAAGCTAAATGGCAGAAGATATAATTGATATGGAGTTCTGAGCAATAACCCCGGTTCTACCAGTTCTATTGAAGGAGAATTCTTGCATAAACCTACGTTTACCTCATGCATTACATCAAAAGGCCAGTTGAAAGGAGCACTGAAACATGAAAGCCATCCGCCTGATCCAACCTCAACATCCACTCCAATTACAAAATATTCCCACCCCAATTATTGGCACAAACGACGTTCTGGTCAGAGTAAAAGCCGCAGGAATTTGCCATACCGACGTACATTACAGAGCAGGCAAATCACCAGTGCATCCCTTGCCAAGAACACTTGGCCATGAAATAGCTGGCATCGTTGAACAGGTTGGCGACAATGTCTCATCTGTCCACATAGGTGACCGCGTTTGCGTGCATTACGTGCTGAGTTGTGGGATCTGCTACTATTGCAATTCAGGCAACGAACAATTCTGTGTTCAAGGTTCAATGATCGGACGCTACGCAGATGGTGGCTATGCCGAATATATCTCAGTTCCACAGGGCAATCTAGTGCCTCTACCCGATGAAATCCCTTTTGAACAGGGCGCGATCCTGATGTGCTCATCTGCCACAGCATTCCACGCCCTGCGTAAGTCGAGGCTGCAAGGTGGTGAAAACGTTGCTATCTTCGGTATTGGAGGATTGGGTTTATCCGCGGTTCAGCTTGCCTATTGCTTTGGCGCACTCAACGTCTATGCAATCGATATTCACGCTGACAAGCTCAGGCTTGCCGAAAATTATGGAGCAATTCCCATAAATGCCAGATCCAATGATCCTGTCTCCGAAATCCGTTCTCTTACTCATGGCAAAGGAGTTGATGTGTCCATTGAGATGATCGGCCTTCCAAATGTAATGAAGCAAGCAGTGCAATCTCTTGCAATCATGGGACGCGCGGTCATCGTTGGCATCAGCGAAAGACCCCTTGAGATCGATACATATCAGGAACTGCTTGGTCGGGAAGCCGAAATCATAGGTTCCAACGATCACCTGCTTCACGAATTGCCACTTCTACTCGAACTTACCCGACGAGGTAAACTCAAACTCTCTGACGCTATCACACATACAATGCCTTTAGAGGCCACTTCCATCAACCAGGCCTTGGACGATCTCGAAAACTTCGGTAGCGCTATTCGCACCGTTATCATACCTTAAACAACTTGCGCAAGATAAATGAGTAAAAAATATAATAAAAGCTAACTTCTCACGCTATATACCAACTTTAACAGGGTATTCTAAGATGGAAACAAGTCTTTCCCTGAAAACGTTTGTTTACCAAATTCATAATACTTACGGATGAATGACAGCGGGTGTATACTACTCAAGAAGCCAATACTTTCATGAAAGACGAGAGGAAGCAACCACTGCGACTCGAAAGCTTCATACAAAAACATGCCAGCAAAGATGCTCAGGCAATCTTTGCTGAACACATACTAGAC
Organism: uncultured Chloroflexia bacterium; assembly: GCA_963702765.1. Taxonomy (GTDB): domain Bacteria; phylum Chloroflexota; class Ktedonobacteria; order Ktedonobacterales; family Ktedonobacteraceae; genus DATMNR01. Next base: position 146,419 of record CAVPEB010000005.1, on the reverse strand, counting down.
CAATCCATCCGCGAAGAGCCAGAACGCATACGCAGCCTTGCGCAATTCGAGGCAAACCAGTTCTATCAGCATGGATTTATCTTCTTAATCCTAAAAGCCTCGCTTCTGGGCAATGAGCAAGAAGTCACGAACCTCTACAAAAATACCTTCTTCAAGACATACTCGAAAATCAAAATCGAATACTCAAAATCCAATCGTTGAGCGAAAAAATACCGCTCAATTTGAGCGGTACGTGAGCGGTATTTTCGAATAATAATACAGAGAAAAACAAGTAGTTGAAACATTCATATTGCAGATGTGAATGATGATCACCGTTTGCTTAGCCATATCCCCACCGTGCCTTCACTCAAATCCCTCACTATGTTGTTAATTCCCATCTTGAACAACATCCGCACTCGGAACCAGTTCTGGCTTCTCATCACTCTCGATTGCACTGGACTTTCGCCTCATTGTCACTGCAGCATCCTTATCTGAAACAGCCAACGCAATGCATGCCGCAATCAACGTCAGTACGGCCGCAGCCAGGAAAGCAGCGTGATAGGCAAGCAAGTTTGGCTCAACTGTTCCAGTAGCACTCAAGGTAGTCGTTCCAATAATGCTTAACACGCTGCCTAATATTGCAACTCCAAGCGCAGCGCCTAACTGAGTCTGTGCGCTATAGAATGCTGATGCCCTTCCTGTAGAAGTGGACGAGATAGTAGCAAAAGCAGCAGCCCTGAGTGGCAGAAATGCATATGCCATCCCTGCGCCAATAAGAAACATCAACACTCGCATGACCCACAGGTTAGTGTCTTGCCCCATCAGCGTCAACAAAGCCATCAAAATTGAAACGCCAGCAAGCCCGCCAGCCATAAGTCGGCGTGGTCCTATTCGGGGATAAAGTCTGGCAACCAATTGTGTTGACACAACAACACCAATTGCTTCAGGGAAAGTTGTCAGACCCGAGACAAGCGCTGTGACCCCACGTGCCTCCTGCAGGAATAACGGTGCAATGAAGAGTACCCCCAGGAAACCTGCATAGGCAAAGAACGACACTAGGTTTGTGACACGAAACAGTCGATTGTTGAGAAGGCCTAAATCTATCATTGGTTCTGGCACCCTCAACTCAACCACGACAAACAGGCAAAGTAGGAGAGTACCCGCTATTGCGCTACCAAAAATATTTATGGATGTCCACCCCAGAGACGGCCCCTCGCTAAGTGCATACATAAGGAGTGCAAGACCACTTCCTGCCAGCAGGAATCCCCCGAGATCGAAGCGCCCCGGAGATTCTTCTTTATGCTCGTAAAGAAAAATGAGTCCAAACAAACATGCCACAATCCCAACTGGTACATTCACGTAAAAAACCCAACGCCATGATAACTTCGTCACAAGCAGGCCTCCTAGTATTGGCCCGAGTGCTGGTGCGAGGATCGTCGCAAACATGAGGATGCGCGAGACTTGCACGCGTTGCGATGGGGGAAACGTACGATACAGCATCGCTGTGCCTACTGGTGTGAGTGCGCCTCCAGCGGCTCCCTGCAAGACTCTGAATAAGATTAACATCTCATAACTTTGAGCCAGACCGCACAGAGCCGACGAAATAGTAAAAAGCGTTAATGCAAGCAGCAAGATTCGTTTAGTGCCAAATCGGTCCCCCAACCATCCGGAGGCTGGCATTACAACAGCCAGGCTAACCAGGTAAGCAACTACCACAGCATCGATAGCAGAGCTGGGTACGTTTAGCTGGCGTGCGATCGACGGCAGAGCCACGTTCACAATCGTCGAATCCATAATGCTCATGAACATTGCAGTGACGAAGACAACACTCACACTAATTTTGGGATCAAGCCGGGTCCGATGCATGTATACGCTCCAAAGAATCAATGAAGGGAATGGCGATTGCTACCAACCAACATATCTGAAATGAATGTTACGCAAAAGTAGATAATATATATGATATACTCTTTCGTACAACATATCCAACAACCCATCTACAAGAGTTCTACCAACTATTAGGTGTCAGATAATCCCTGATGTAGGGACAGGGGTTGCGTGGATGTGGTGTGGGGGCGCTTTTTGGCGCTGTCCTGGTCACTTTTCCATTCAGCACCCGATAGGTGGTAGAACCATCTACAAGTCAGTCCCAAGGGGAATCAACCATGTCCCAGTTTTTTGCAGCCAGTAAAAGCAAAACGCTCCATGCCGATCAAACACAGACATTTTCAAACACGCAATTTCATGATCAGGCGGATAAACGCCATATAGATATAGTCATTCTGGGGACGGGATTTTCTGGATTGGGTATGGCAATTCGACTCAAGCAGCAAGGTTACGAAAACTTTGTAGTGCTTGAGAAGGCATCAGATATCGGGGGAACCTGGCGTGATAACACCTATCCTGGTTGTGCTTGCGACATCCCTTCCCACCTGTACTCCTTCTCTTTCGCGCTCAATCCAAATTGGAGCAGGTCATACTCTCCCCAACGTGAGATTTGGGACTATTTACGCCGTTGCGCGAAATACTATGGCATCCTTCCTCACATTCTCTGGAACACCAAATTGCTAGAAGCCTCCTGGCATGAAACTGACCAATGCTGGTACATCACCACTTCGCAAGGTCAATTCACTGCCAACATTCTTATTCTCGGCAATGGCCCGCTCAGCGAACCTTCCTTCCCTCTCATACCTGGCATTGATCTCTTCGAGGGTGTGAAGTTCCACTCAGCACAATGGAATCACGACTATGATCTATCAGGAAAAAATGTAGCTGTAATCGGTACAGGTGCGTCGTCGATACAGTTTATTCCCAGGATCCAGCCACAGGTCAAGCATTTGTTACTTTTTCAACGTACCCCGCCATGGATTCTTCCCCGTAATGATCATCGCATTCCTTCCTGGCAGCGTGCTATGTTTCGTCTCCTACCTTTCACACAACGTTACGTGCGCTCTAGAATTTATTTACGGCAGGAGTTAGTAGCGTTAGGCTTTATCTATCGTAAAAACATATTAGAAGGCGCAATGCAACTCTCGCTCAATTACCTGAGAAAGCAAGTCAATGATCCTATCCTTCGAACAAAGCTCACACCCAACTATACCATGGGCTGTAAGCGTGTCCTGCTGTCCGACGATTTTTATCCCGCTCTTACTCAGCCCAATGTTGAAGTTATCACAGACAAGATTCGTGAGGTAACAGCGCATAGCATCTTGACCGAAGATGGTTCGGAGCATCCAATCGACGCGATCATTTTCGGAACAGGCTTTCATGTCACCGATTCACAGCTTCCACACTACATACATGGACGCGACGGACGATCACTCGCTGAACACTGGCATGCTGGCTCCAGCGCGTATCTCGGAACGACTGTCTCTGGTTTTCCCAATCTATTTTTGCTCATTGGGCCAAACACTGGTTTGGGTCACAATTCCATGGTCTATATGATCGAGTCCCAACTCAACTATATCCTGGACTGTCTGCGGAGGATGGATCGACGCAACCTGGTTGCTGTCGATCTACGGCCAGAGATACAGGAAGCATTCGATACTGAAATGCAAACGCGAATGCACGATACCGTCTGGACTTCCGGATGCAAGAGCTGGTATCTCGATGCCAATGGCCACAACACAACACTCTGGCCTGGCTTTACCTTTGAGTATCGCCATCGGACACGCCATTTTGATCCGCGCAACTATACATTAATTCCCCAAAACATGGCAACTCGGAACGAAAAGGCAGCTGTTATACAGAGCGAGATGAGATGATAGCATCAACCATGTTTTTACAAGCAATCCTACAGGCTGAGCAGAAGATAAGACCATATATCCGAAAAACCCCTCTTGAGTATTCTCATCACCTGAGTAAAATAACAGGCGGTCAAATATTTTTGAAATTGGAAAATCTTCAATATACCGGCTCGTTCAAAGTACGAGGTGCCTTGAATGCATTGCTATCTCTATCAAAAGAACAAAGCGCCAGGGGAGTGGTCACAGCATCTTCAGGCAATCATGGTATCGCCGTTGCATTCGGACTCCACACTCTTAATATCAACGGCACTATTTTCCTACCCGAAGACACTTCCTCCACCAAGGTCGCTGCAATTAGCAACTTTAAGGCTAGTACTCGCTTTTGGAGCACTGATTGCCTTGAAACAGAGACATATGCTCGTTCTTATGCTGAACAGCAAGGTATGCATTATATCTCACCCTACAACAATCTTCACGTAGTAGGTGGGCAGGGAACCATCGGCATTGAACTTTCCGAGCAGGTCAAACAGATAGACGTGGTGCTTGTCGCGGTTGGAGGCGGAGGAATGATCTCTGGAATTGCCGGGTATGTGAAAACACTATTCCCTCGTGCAGAAATGATAGGTTGTTCACCCACGCATTCCCCTGTCATGGCAAAATCCGTACAGGCTGGGCAAATTCTTGAAATGGAATCGCTACCAACGCTCTCAGATGGTACTGCTGGGGGAATCGAGAAGGATTCAATCACGTTTCCACTCTGTCAGAGGCTTGTTGATGACTATATCCTCGTTTCAGAGGAAGAGATTCGTCAGGCCATGCGTCTGTTTATCGAGACACATCACATGTTAATCGAAGGTGCTGCAGGCGTTCCGCTAGCAGCACTTCTCAAAATACCTGAAAGATTTCAGGGTAAAACAGTCGTTATTGTTTTATGTGGAGCCAATATTAGTCTCGAAACTTTGAAATCTGTAATATCATAAAATACGATGCGTCTTCATTGTGTTGATCGCATATGCGAGAGGTTTTCGACCATCCAACTTGCGACCGTTGCATTGATCTCACCAGGAACAGGTTGCGGCCCGACTGGAAGATTCTTAAACTGCGTCGCTAGAAAAGCAAGCGATTGAGCCTGCAAAGCGAAACCTAGATCCATAGTCTCTATTGGATTCCCCCCGCCACCAGCAAGATTCAACATTTCGCCTTGAGCAAGAAGCGTAATACGTCTCCCATCTTCCAATGTGAAAAGTTCAACCCAATCCCGGAACCGCTCAATGGTAATCGAACGTTTCTTTAGTGTAGCAATATCAATTTCCCATGAAAAATGACCTGCATTGGCGAGAATTGCTCCATCTTGCAGTTGGTCAAGAGACTCGCCTGCAATAGCATCTGGTCTACCCGTTGCTGTGAAGAATACCTCTCCAATCCTCAAAGCATCCTCAAGATTTGTGACATTCATGCCATCGAGTACCGCCTCTAAAGCCCTGATTGGATCTACTTCAACGACGGTCACCTGACCTCCTAACCTCCGTAAACTGCGTGCAATGCCACGCCCGACTGAGCCATAGCCAAAGACAACGAACTGCTTCGATTGCACTAACAAATTCGTTTCGCGCATAAAACCCTCGACGATGGTTGGTCCAACCCCATGTTCATTCTCCATGATCAGTTTTAGTGGGCTATCGTTGATAACGATAATAGGAAATGTTAAAGAGTTGCGAAACTCTCCCCGTAAACGGTTGGCTCCCGTTGTAGTTTCCTCAGTACCTGCAAAGACACGACCCTGAGCGAACTGAGCAAGATGTGTCGCAACAAGATCAGCTCCGTTATCCAGGAAAAGATGAGGGTCATGCGACAAGACCTGCTCTATATTCTCCTGGTGCTTCTTACTGTCATCCTCTTGTTGCCCAAAGACAATGACTCCATTGTGCCTGAGAGCCGCAACTACATCATTCTTTGTAGTTCCAGGGCTGCCGGTAATTACAACTTTAGCCCCGCCAGCTTGCAACACTGAACACAGTACCGCAGTCTTAGGTTCAACATGCAAACACATGCCAATTGTAAGACCAGCGAAAGGCTTTGTCTCACTAAACTGTATGCGCAGCCTGTGAAGAAGTCGTTGGTGCATTTCAGCCCAGCGAATCTTCTGTAGACCTTGAGCCACTAAATCTACATCTGAGACATCTTGCTTTTGTTTTTCAAGCATCGTGAATTCCTTTCGCCCATCAATCTTCGTTGTGATAACAACATTTCTTGTATATAATTTTATCAGCTAGTCAATAACGCTTATTAACATCATAATCCAGTCACCCGTATGTACCGATTTATCGCGCACACCGCCGATTTATCGGACTTGATGCAGGTTCTCGCTGTTGCTTTGTACAAGAAAACGAGCTAAAGTTATTCAGTACTTACTAACTTTGTTCGTTCTCCCTACTTGAAAGGCTATAAAAGATGCTCCCATGGTCCATAAACACACAGGGTCGCTTTGAAGAGATAACATTTGACAGCCAAGTGCTTCAAAACAACCCTTTAGGAGATCCTCATGAGCGACCATTATGGATATATTTGCCACCAGGCTATGATAAAGAACCTGGCCGCCATTATCCCTCTATCTATCAAATACAAGGCCTTACTGGTCAGTTGGATATGTGGCGCAATCGCTCTCCATTTAGAAAGAACTATCCCGAATTAGCGGACGAGATGATCGCAACAGGCGAAATTCCACCTTGTATAATCGTTTGGGTGGACTGCTGGACATCCATTGGAGGAAGCCAGTTTCTCGATTCTCCGGCTACCGGTCGTTACCATACGTATCTATGCGACGAGATCGTGCCCTGGGTCGATGCACACTATCGAACGCTTCCACAACGAGACCACCGAGGAATCGCAGGGAAATCCAGCGGAGGCTACGGAGCCATGATTACACCCATGCTCAGACCCGACCTATGGGGCGGCTTAGCTACTCATGCAGGTGATGCATTGTTTGAGATGAGTTATCTCCCCAACTTTCCACAGTCCGTACGAGCGCTCAGAGATGAATATCATGGCTCGTTTCAAGCTTTTTGGGAAGACTTTCGAACCAGACCAGCCTTAACTAAACAGAGCGATGGTTACCTCTTAAATGATTGGTGCATGGCTGCTTGTTACTCGTCTGATGAAGATGGTACCGTCCATCTCCCATACGACCTGAAAACTGGAGAACTCAATACCAATGTCTGGGCAAAATGGTTATCCTTGGATCCTGTACGCATGGTACCTGCTCATGCCCAGACTCTGAAGAATATGCGCGCTATATATATTGATGCTGGCAAACGGGACCAATTTTTTCTCGATCTCGGTGCAGAAGCATTTCGGCAAGCTCTCGAACGCATTGGTGTCACTGATGTATTCTTTGAACTGTTCGACGCAACTCACTTTGATATAGAGTACCGTTATCCGTTGAGCCTGAAATACCTGGCTGAACGGCTCTCGCCTAAGATGGTTTGAAACAAGTTCATTCTCCAAATATTAGACAGCAGAATCAACAGTAACAGTCAGATTCATCCCTGAACCTATTAAGCTTGTTACGTGAAATGTACCATAGAAATCGAAGACAACATCTTTGGCTTGCCCTGGAGCGATTCGAATTCCGGGGCTTTTTAATCCTCGCGGAAGCGCTGCATAAGGATCACAATGATTGTTAGTGCCCAGGCATATAACCTGGGTAATGGTTGTTGAGCGGTTCACAAAGTGAACCGCTTGACCTTCTGGAATTTCCAAATTTTGCGGAGAAAAACCATTCAACATAACATCTACTTCGGGTGGTTTATGAAAACTTTCGTAAGCGGCAATCACGATTGCGAACGAAATCACAAACAAAAGTGGAATTCCGACAAGTGAAAAAAGCACCTTCGTGCGTTTAGATACCTTCATAAACAGTCTCCTTCTATCTACTGTTCATTATCATTGCAATGTCAATTGATGTTCTGTTTAAAATTTCCCTTCATTGTGAAACAAGATTAAAAAAATTCTACGGCCACATTTATGTAGATTCACTACCCAAGCCAGAAACTCGTAGGTGCCGATTTATCGCGCACATCGCCGATTTATCGGCCATCGTTGATCCTAACGATATCCTAATTATTTTGTTAAAAATCATCATTGCGCCGCCTGTCAATAGCAATCGCTAGTTTCCCCGAACAAAAAGTGATGTGTGTTAGAATATACTCATCTGCCTATCATTTAGAAGGAGCACTATTTATGACAATGAAATTCGGCGTGATGGTCCCTCAAGGTTGGCGTATGGACCTTGTGGACTTTCCTGACCCGGTAGAAGCATATGAGGCTATGACTTCTGTTGCACAGGAGGCCGAATCTTTAGGCTTTGATTCTGTCTGGCTTTATGACCACTTCCATACGATACCCCTTCCTTCACAGGAAGTCACATTTGAATGTTGGATGAGTACGGCAGCTTTAGCACGTGATACCAAACGTGTGCGAATAGGTCAGATGGTCACCTGTAATGGATATCGCAACCCGGCGCTACTTGCTAAAATGGCGAGTACTGTCGATGTTATGAGCCATGGGCGACTCGACTTTGGGATCGGAGCCGGTTGGTATCAACATGAATATCTTGCTTATGGATTCAATTATCCCGATGCACCGGAGCGACTGCGTTATTTGCGTGAAGCAGTGCAAGTCATTCTAGCGATGTGGACACAGGACCAGGCAGTCTTTGACGGTAAATATTATCAGGTTCGTGGTGCAATTAACCAGCCTAAAGGGGTTCAAAAGCCCCATATCCCTCTGCTCATCGGTGGTGGTGGCGAAAAGGTCACCCTCAAACTAGTTGCTCAATATGCCGATGCTTGCAATGTTGGTGGAGGTGATATCCAAACCATACGCCATAAACTCGACGTCATTAAAATGCACTGCGAGCAGTTGGGAAGAGATTACTCTGATATCCGTCGCACAACTTCTACAATCTGCGTCATAGGCGATTCAGAGGAGACAGCATTAGCTTCATTGAGTGAACAACAACGCTCGCTTGTCTCCATGATGCAGGCTAATTCCTTGATTGGAACCCCTGAGTCGATGCGAAAAAGAATCGCTGAATTTGAAGAAGTAGGAGTACAAGAATTGATCATCTGGTTCCCAGATGCCGCAAAATTGGAATCTCTACGGTTGTTTGCCAGGGAATTCATTCAGCGCTAGTAATTGCAAAAGGTACAACTATTTGGCAAATGTAAGATGAGTTGTAACTAATCAGAAGGGGTTCCAAGGCGCCTGTAGGCGCCTTGGCGGAGTTCGGGTTTCTCCGAAAAACTCCTCTTACGCCGCTGTAGGCGTCACGAAAAAGAAACTGATTTGCTACAATGAGTGTTAGCCTGGAATAATACTACAAGGCAAGGAGCATACATCTTGACGACACAACTTACACAACAGGACCTCTTAGATGCGTTTCAGGACAACCATGAACGTTTTCTGACGCTTATCAATCATCTAAGTGAAGAACAACAACAAATCGCCTTTACACCTGAAAACTGGTCAGTCAAAGATTTCCTATCACATATGAGCCATTGGAAAGCTGCCACTCTAAAGCTCATTGTCGCCTACACACACTATCAACCCCTTCCCCCTGTTACGCCATCAGGCAACGAGGCTAACGCAGAGGCGCGTGAAATGGATAAAGAAATTCCCTTACCGAATGTACGAAACTATTGGGAAGAGACTCACATGCATTTCACGCATGTCATCGCTGATGTCCTTGATGACAAAAAACTACTGGAAGAGGTACGTCCACCCTGGGATGAAGACGTTACTGAAACACTTTGTAGCATAGTTTCCTCCATATGCGAACACGATGAGGAACATCTCGAATTGATTGAGCAATACTTCGAAATTGGCAGATGACCTTCTTTAAACCGAGCAAGTGGTATAATTTAAGTGTGACTGCTTAGTCGATCACTACTAATCTCGCATAACCTGATGATTCAATGCCATTAAAGGAGAAAATACCGATATGTATATCGCGGTAAATCGAATTGCTGCACCTGGTGGACAATCACAAACAATGATAGAGGGGTTTAAACATGCTGCCCCGGGAATGAAACGCTTTAGTGGATTTCTTGGATTGGAATTGTGGACGGCCGAAGATGGCTCCATCAATGCTGTCTCCCGTTGGGCCTCAAAGGAAGCATTAGACGAATATTTACAGAATGACCTCTTCCGTCAACATCATAGTGGCTCCAGTAGTGAACAGATGAATATTCCTAATCAGGTTTCCTACTACTCCGCGGAAGTTCTTAGTTAGTCCAAGTGTAACAGGTCTCTTTGATACAAGTTATCACAACTCAGAAGCTAAGTTACCTGACAAAAAACTGGGATCTCTATATGATGATCCCAGTTTTTTTGATCCGTAATCTACCTCTTCAAAACCACCCTGTTCATTGACTGACTCGGTAACGAGTGATCTGATATCTCTCACATATTTCGTTTGAAGCGAAGATTGTCAGACCCGGACATCCTTTCGCTTCAAGAAGAAGCCAATCACAAACATTAATACAACGCTTATTACTATCAGAGCAGCCCAGGAGATAAGTAGACGATGTAAAGCGTCTGTGTAACTGTAAATCGAGAAGAGCGTACTGTGATACGTGAAATCATTACCAAACAGCTTATCACCACCAATTTTGTCCGCATGCAAACCGATAGAAGACCCTAACGCTACCATCGCCCACCGAGTTGGGAAGATACTTGCCATTATTTGCGTAAACCAGTCCTTCAAGGGAATAATTGCCCCTGAAAAAATCACCTGCGGTAGTAGTATGATCGGCACAAAACTTATTGCGCGATCATTATTCGGTGCAATCGCAGAGATTGCGAGACCTATCATAAGACCTGCAAGAGATGTCAATGCAATTGTTATATAGGTTTCTAGAACCGGCGGCATAAGGATACCTTGTTTCAAAGGCTCACCTAACTCTACTACGAATACAAGCACTGCACTTTGGAATAGACACAGCATTCCTAATACCACTATCTTGGAAAACATATACGGCAAAATGCCAAGATTTACAGCGCGTTCCCGACTGTAAATAGCAGATTCTTTGACTATTTCACGTGCGCCGTTAATACAACCAAACAATACAGTCGCAAAAGCCATAATAAAGAGTACTTTTTGAGCATCTGCGCCTGGTCCAGGTAATATAAACACCTGAAGTGCCTGTTCTTGTCCTCCTTGCTTTTGTGCAAAAGCTTGGCCATTTGGATTAGTTCGTAGGAAATTAACGACCTGTTGGCAATCTATCGTATCTGTCTGTTGTGCCTGAGGCAAGGCCAGAGGGCCAGATGACGTGAGAATTTGTGTGCGACACTGAACCAGATTATTAGCGTTGAAAACACCTGCACCTATTTCAAAGCGGACCATCAGTACAAGCAAAATGCCGATTATAGGCGCTTGTAAGAGCAGAATGAGCAGGTTGCCTTTATCATTTTTTAGTAATTCCAGATAGCGCCTTGAAAGTATCATGAACTGCGAAAGGGCATTGCCGCGCTTGACTCGCTTCAATGTTTGGTCACCAGCTTCAGGTCTACCTTTTACCGGGGTCCGAGCTTGCTTAGCCTGCCCTTCTCTCAGAGGTTCTGCAACATAGCGCTGATAATCCTGTGATGCCAGGTATCTCTCCTCTGCACGCTTGGGGATATCGGGTTGATCCTTGGTTGGCTCTAGCGTACTATAAATTTCTGCAAAATCGGCCTTTTCAAAATAAGCTTTTGCTTCATTAGGAGGGCCAAAATACGCGAGTCGACCTCCTTGAGCCAGGAAACAAACAGAATCACAGGCATTTATATTGTTTGTAGCATGGGTAACCAGAATCACTGTGCGTCCTCGATCAGCAAGTCGGCGCAATAAAGTCATCATTTTACGGTCAAGACCTGGGTCTAATCCGGAAGTTGGTTCGTCCAGAAAAAAGACTCCAGGATTAGCCAGTAATTCTAGAGCAATTGAGACACGCTTTCGCTGGCCGCCTGAGAGCTTGCTTACCAGTAGTCCCCGCCGCTCTGTCATCTCGACATCTTCGAGCACTTCATCAATACGCCACTTAATTTGCTCTTTTGTAAAGTCACTTGGTAAGCGTAATTTTGCTGCATAGTAAAGCGCACGTTCGACTGTCAAATCACGGTGAACAATATCATCCTGAGGGACATAACCAAGTTGGGTACTGAACGCAGCGAGGTTACGATAATAGTTCACACCATTATATAAAACCGTTCCGTCATGTGCCGGGCGAAGTCCATTTAAAGCATCCATTAGCGTTGATTTGCCTGCACCCGATCCGCCAACCAGTGCTACAAACTTACGGGGTGGTATGACGAGCGAAATGTCATTGAGCAAAATAACATTATTATTGCCTACTTTTTTGAGGTGAAATGCATCAATACGAATGTTATTGCTCTCATCGTATTGTCTGAGTTCGGTCCCAGAGTATACGAGCAGAAACGGTCCTATACGAATTTCATCGCCAGTTCTCAATAATTGATGAGATACTCGTTGTCCATTGACATAGACATGATTCGAGCTATTTGTATCGAGAATACGATACCCGCCCTCAACCCTCTCCATTTCAGCATGATGTGCCGAAACCTGTGGGTGATTGAGCACAACCGTATTATTCGGCGCGCGTCCAATTGTAAGCTTACCTCCAGTTAATGGAATGGGCTTCATTTCGGGTAGCGTTTCGACCGGCACTCCTGCCCCGTCATCATAAGTGAGTGTTACTAACGTTCCATTCTCGTCACCTATGCGAAAAATGTCTCCATTAACCATTTGCTTGCGAAATTGTTTATCACCCCGAATCCTTTGACCCTGATACCATACGCCATTAAGCGTTTTTCCACGCAATGGATGTGGATGAACAAAAAACAGGTCGTTTCCATCCCTCACAATCTGAGCATGCCAGGCAGAAACCATAGGTTCTTCAATAACAATATCATTTTCTGGATCACGCCCAATATTCAGTGTCTGCTTGTTCAAGTTGTGTATCCTACGATCACTATGAATATTGCTGCTCACAGTCAACGTTGGTATACCCATTTCACCCATAGGTGCAAGCATAGTACCTGACGGAGATATATTCGCGGGTATATTGTCTGGCACTCTTAATACTGGAGATGATGGCTTCGGAGTTTCTCCTGCAGCCTGAGTATAAATGGGATGACCTATTTCAGGTGTCATGAGATCCGACGATGGTACCGTTCGATTAATTGACTGGCCAATGAGAAATACAAAGCTCGTATCTTCCCCGAGACCTACGACATTATTCTTCTGAAGAATTCCCTGTTGTATTTGTTGCTGATTAATAGTGATATAACTGGATTGAGAAAGATTTTCAATACTCCATGAACCATTTGTCATGCGAATACATGCATGACGCCTGGAAACTCTCGGATCAAATACAACGATGTCACACTGCGGATCTCTTCCGATGATTGTTACTGGTTTTTGAATAGAAATAGTTTTTTCGACAAGCGGACCGCTCAGAAAACGGATTGCAACTCCACCGGCTAATTTCTGTTCTATTTCCAAATGAGTACACCTCTCTCAAAGAATCTGAAATAAGACCAGGCGCTATTCTAAAGAAAGCAGCCTAAAAGATAAATCTATTATCTCACACTTCCCTACTATTGACGAGATTGTTTTAGCCTAAATTTTCAGTTATTCTGGCTCTCATTTAATTGAAATATTTCAAGCTGTGCCATATCCTGATATGCTATACTTACTTTCATACTAGATAGTGCTTGCATATTTCTTGAAGCTTCCCGGAGAGTAGTATCATGCCCGTTTCAGTCACCAACTCCAAACTGATCTATGAAGCCTTGAAAGCGTGTGATGTCAAAATAATCTCTGCCCTTCCTGAAACCTGGCTTGTACACCTCATCCGCATGGCTGATGAAGATCCTGAAGTGACGCTTGTGCGGATTGCCAAAGAAGAAGAAGGCATAGGTATTTCAGCGGGAGCACATTTAGCAGGAGTCAACTCCGCGTTATTAATGCAAAATCATGGCTTTTTGGCGGCGATTAACCCCATCGTCTCACTTTCATTGCTGTACAAAATTCCTCTGCTTATGCTAATTAGCTATCGAGGATACATGGGCGAGAAAGACCCATGGCAAACTCAAGGCGGTCTTGCCACCGAGCCAATCCTGCGTGCATTGAACATTCCAATCTGGCAACTATCCAACTCCGATGAAATTTACCATCGCCTAAAAGATGCTCAAACTTTGGCGCATGCCTCCCTTCTTCCTGTCGCCGTCTTACTATCTCGTGAGTTAATGTGGGAGGATTAAATATGTTACGTTTAGATGCTTTACAGGCTATTTACTCTGAACTGGAAGATCGCATCGTTGTCACTATCATGGGAGCTGTCGCCGCCGAGTTATATTCGCTCGGACACCGTGCAAACTTCTTCTACCTCGAACATGCCATGGGACTCGCATCTTCAATGGGCCTTGGCATTGCGCTTTCAATGCCAGAACACCAGGTCATCGTTCTTGACGGTGATGGTTCACTTCTGATGAATCTTGGAACGCTGACTACCATGGCGCGTTACAAGCCAGGTAACCTGCTTCACATCGTGTTTGATAATGAAAGCCTGCTCTCCGTTGGCGGTTTCCCAACAGCGACATCTAGTGGAACCGATCTGGCAGCCATTGCAAGAGCCTCAGGAGTGCCCTCTGTGAAAGAAGCCAATACAATTCAGTCTTTTCAAGAAAGTGTCATAGAGGCACTTAAAAGTAAAACACTGACCACAATTGTTTCAAAAGTGGAAGCTATTAGTCCAAAATCATTTCATATGGATGTAACTCTACTTGAAAATCGCTTCCAATTCTGGCGTAGTCTCCAGGTAATGCGAAAGCAGTCCAAGACTTGAATGATAGAAAGGAATATATGATGACAAATATTTTGCAACAATTGCTTGCTGAACTGAATTCTGGTCACTTAAAGATAGTTGACCTGACTTCACCGCTTGAACCATCTACTCCTGTGATCGACCTTCCGCCTATATTTGCTCCCTCACCTGGCGTAACACTTACCGAGATTTCCCGCTATGATAGCCGTGGACCTGCCTGGTATTGGAACGTAATCAATATGGGCGAACATACAGGAACCCACTTTGACGCGCCAATTCACTGGATCACTGGCAAAGATCTTCCCAACAATGCAACCGATACAATCTCACCATCGAAGTTTATCGGACCTGCTTGTGTGATAGATGTATCAACAGATGTCCAGAATTCTCCCGATTTTTTACTAACCACTGAAGGAGTGAAACAATGGGAAAGTGAACATGGACTTCTTCCTGCTGGTGCCTGGCTACTCATACGAACAGGCTGGAGTAAGCGCAAAGGTCGTGACGCTTTCCTGAATACCCTGGAAGACGGAGCGCACTCCCCGGGTTTTCATCCAACATGTTCAGCATTCCTGGCAAAAGAACGCGATATATTGGGTGTTGGGGTGGAAACAGTCGGCACTGATGCGGGACAAGCAGGAGGTTTCGATCCCCCTTTCCCAAGCCACACATTTATGCACGGTGCTGGTAAATTTGGCATTACAAGTTTGATGAATCTTGACCTTCTCCCCCCAACAGGCTCAATTGTAATTGCCGCGCCTCTCAAGATTGTGAATGGCTCTGGTAGTCCACTTAGAGTAATCGCTATTACACCCTAGGATAAGCCATGGAATATAAAAAAGAACCTTCAATCAGACGAGAAGATTTAAAAGGCACGTGGGCGATGCAAAGGGAGGCGGAGTGGCCTTCAAAACAACGTGAGGATCTGGCTCAACTAGCTCTGGAATATGGCTTAGATTCAGCCGACTCGATTCGCGACAGAAGCATCTCCTTATTCGATCGAGGATTTGGCAGTTTCTATGGCGGGGAAAGATTCATGGGTGTTCCATTTCTGGAAGATATGCGTACCCTCGGAGGTCAAGATGTTTCCATTGTTGGCGTCCCACTCGATTGTGGAACCACTTATCGTTCTGGTACGCGCTGGGGGCCTCAGGCCATAAGGCGTATTTCGCTTGGTGGAACAGGATATAACCCATCACTGGGTGTAGATCTGGTGGAATCACTCAGCGTGGTTGATATCGGCGATGTGAACGTCATTCCGGCGAATATTGAGAAGAGCTTCGACCAGATTGACAAAGCTGTCAGCTACATCCACGAACATGCTGTTTTTCCTGTCATACTTGGTGGAGATCATTCTATTGGGTATCCTGATATTCGTGGGTTGGCTCCACATATTGATGGAAATATCGGTATCATACACTTTGACCGCCATGCTGACATTAGCGAGTTTAGCATGGATGAGCGTATGCACGGCAGTCCATGGTTTCATGCGACCAATATCCCCAATGCTCCCCCTACTAATCTGGTACAAATTGGTATTGGAGGCTGGAATCAACCACGAGATTGGTATTCCATTTCTCGTGAACGCCAGACAACCATTATGACAATGGAAGATGTTGACCGCTTTGGGATCGACCGCGTGGCTGAATATGCCCTTGATGTTGCCTGGAAAAACGCTAAATGTGTCTTTCTCAGTTTCGATATCGACTGCCTTGATCCTGCTTTTGCTCCTGGGACAGGTACTCCAGAACCTGGAGGATTTTTGCCACGCGAAGTTCTAAGTCTCCTGCAACTTGTGACACGCGAGGGATTAGTTGGCATGGAGATTGTTGAAGTCTCGCCGCCCTATGATGTAGCCGATATTACGGCTTTACTCGCTTCTCGCGTGATCATGCATGTTCTGGGTACCCTGGTTGTAAACGGGAAATTAGGACGTATTCCTCCTACGCCTGAAAATGAATTGCGATAACCAACAGATTGAGAGTGTTCAGAGACTACCCTTTTCAATTTCAGTTTGTATAATCAGCAGAGATGATGATTTTTTGCATACAGTAGAACGTGAGACTAAGTGCAGCAGGCTAGAAAAAATATCTAGTTCCTTTGCATTGCCCGTAATGAAGAGTTGACCCATAATGACAGATAATAGAACCGAAAAACAGGCGCGAGTGCTTGCGCTTGAACATCAAATAAAAAGATTACAAAAACGTATAGCTATCCTTGACCACAAGAGCAATCGTATCGGCTGGGCTCGTGTTGCAATTTTTTTTATTGGTGCTTTACTTAGCTTGCTGGCTTATTTCCTTGCAGGCTGGTGGCTTCTATTGAATGCAGCAGCAGCAACATTGATCATTTTCAGTATTGTCGCTTACTTCCATGCCCGTATAAATAGGAGTATCACTCGTCACAAAATCTGGATGCAAATCAAATCAACTCATATTGCCCGTATCAATCTCGATTGGGACGGTATTCCTCCTGAACCCTTTACAGATCCTCCGGCTAACCATCCCTTCGCGACTGATCTCGACATCACCGGAAAGCACTCTCTTCATCGACTTATCAATACCGCCGTCTTATCTGAGGGGAGCCAACGTTTACAAGAGTGGCTATTGAATACCACTCCGGATTTACAAGTAATTCGTCAACGACAGGCTCTAATACAGGAGTTAACACCTCTTACTATCTTTCGCGACAAACTACTATTGAAATCCTTGCTCTCATCTAAAAATATTTCTAAAACCTGGGAACAGAAAAATGTATTGAACTGGCTTAATGAACAACCTGCTACCAGATCGTTGCTTCCTTTACTTTTCATTTCACTGACATTATCAGTACTCACAATCACCCTCTTTATACTGAATCTGGTGCAACTTATCCCCCAATATTGGGTTATGATGCTGTTAATCACCATCCTCTTCCTTTTCGTCACAAAAAATCAAAGAGGAGAGCTTTTCGAGGATGCATACCAGTTACGCGATAGATTTGCCCAACTCAGTCTTATTTTTGAGTATCTTGAAACATACCGTTACGGAAAAAACCAGAACTTGAAGACATTGTGTGAACCTTTTCATTTGGACCATGAGCATCGCCCATCGTCACTTTTGAAAAAGATCGCTCGTGTTGCTTCCGCATCCACATTGCAAAAGAACATACTTCTGTGGATCATCGTGAATGTGCTCGTTCCTTGGGATTTTTATTTCGCATTTCGCTTTCAGCAATACAAATCGCAATTGGCAACTCATTTACCTGTATGGTTACATATTTGGCTTGAGCTTGAAGCTCTGAACTCTCTCGCAAATTTCGCTTATCTGAATCCAGAATATATATTGCCAGAGCTAGTCCCCTGCAAAAATCAAGATGAACATGACTTACCGTTTCAAGCTTATGGACTGGGACACCCTCTCATACCAGTGCATCAAAAAGTCGTAAATGACTTCTCCATTCACAAACTTGGTGAAATCGATATCATCACAGGCTCAAACATGTCAGGCAAAAGCACCTTTCTTAGAACAATAGGCATCAACCTTTGTCTTGCTTATGCAGGAGGACCAGTCAATGCAAATCTGTTCCAAACTTCCCTTTTCAGAATATTTACATGTATCAGAATTAACGACTCTGTGACAGAAGGCTACTCCTACTTCTATGCTGAAGTCAAACGCCTTAGAAAGCTATTGACAGAAGTAGAATCTGAAAATTGTATGCCATTGTTCTTCCTCATCGACGAGATATTTAAAGGCACAAATAACCGCGAAAGACGCATAGGAAGTGAATCCTACATTTCAGCCCTGGTTGGGAAACAATGTGTTGGTCTAATTTCAACACACGATTTGGAACTGGTAACGCTTGAGAAAAATTTACACGACATAAGGAATTATCATTTCAAAGAAGATGTTATAGACGGACAGATGGTTTTTGACTACCAATTGCGTGAGGGTCCTTGCCCTACAACGAACGCTCTCAAGATCATGCAAATGGAGGGATTACCCATCAACGTAAATAGCTTCAAAGACAAATGATGAACGCTTCTGAAGACTTGCATACGAGTTATTTTATCAGTTAGAATAGCGAAGAAATAGCATCTATTAAAGATCCGAGAATATGGCAGGAGGAGAAACTCATGAACGATAGTGAAATCCTGAAACAAATAACTGAACTGGTGAACGAGGAACACGAGCTGATGAACCAGGCCGAAGGTACTGGATTGGATCACGAACAGGAGGCTCGAATGAAGGCCTTGGAGGTAAGCCTTGACCAGTGCTGGGATTTGTTGCGCCAACGTCGTGCCCGCAGAAATGCTGGCCTAAATCCTGATGAGGCTGAGGTTCGCGATCCAAAAATCGTAGAACACTACCAGCAATAAAGCACACAGCCAATTTTTTTAAGCGCCATTTACCATTAGTATTCTATTCAGGCGGGGATTATCCTGCCTGAAGAATTAAAACTCTAATCGTAAGACAATTTCCCAAATTAGAGTACTCCACTCTGGTTCGCGTTACTTCTCCTCTCTCCATCATTTCAATAAAGTAAATGGACAGTACTTTTGGTACCTCTAACCACGCATTCTTTCACGAAACGTAGCTAAACTCTTTGAAAAAGTATAAGATACACCGTGACAAATAAAAGCAATATTCCTCAGAATAGATGGCTGAAACTCCAAGAATCACAAATAACTGCGTTTTAAGGAGGCTGGGACTGTGAATTCGATTTCTACTCAACGCCCACGCATCTATCCAATAATCAGCGCTGCATGCATCATTATATTCATCTCATCGTTTTACTTGATCAATGCATTTCTTCAAAATCCTACCAACGCTAGAGCATTAGGCAACGCTACTATTGGAGGTTGTCCTCTTTTTCCTGCTGACAACATCTGGAATCGTGATATCTCCTCGCTCCCCGTTCATCCTAACTCCGCTAATTATATCGCAAGTATTGGATTAACGAGTCACGTTCATGCTGACTTCGGCTCAGGCTTATACAACAATGCTCCGATTGGGATACCCTACTCAGTTGTATCAGATAATCAGCCTAACGTGCCAGTTAGCTTCACCTATGCTGATGAAAGCAATCCTGGACCATATCCCATTCCTTCCAATGCATCCATTGAAGGTGGGTCTCAAAGCAATGGTGACCGCCACGTCATTGTAGTTGATAGTGGCACTTGTAAACTATATGAAATGTACGCGAGTTATCCACAGAGCAATGGAAGCTGGAAAGCTGGGAGCGGGGCAGTTTGGAGCCTGAATTCTGATGCATTACGCCCCAGTTCCTGGACATCCGCCGATGCGGCAGGTTTGCCCATTCTTCCAGGGTTAGTTCGATATGACGAGATTGCTTCTGGAGTCATCAATCATGCTCTCCGTTTTACTGTAAATAGCACTCAGAGCGCTTTTCTCTGGCCCGCACGTCATTATGCATCCTCGAATACAAATCCCACCTTACCACCCATGGGTCTACGCTTGCGCCTTAAGGCGAATGTGAACATCTCTTCCTTTTCGCGTACAAACCAGATCATCCTGACAGCCCTCAAGCACTATGGAATGATTGTAGCCGACAATGGCAGTAGCTGGTACATCTCAGGAGCGCCAGACAATCGCTGGAATAATGATGACCTGCACATGTTGGGAACTATACCAGGCTCCGATTTCGAGGCAATCGATGAATTAAGTTTGCAGGTAAATGGTAACTCTGGTCAGTCTTCGGGATCAATATCGAGTGTTTCAACACCTCCTGCTACACATACTGCTATCGCAAGCACATCTCACACACATGCTCCCTCTAGCGTCATGACTCCTGAAATAGCTGAGTCGATAAATAGAAGCATTGAGAGTAACACTAAGCGCAATAATATTCCTGCCGCAAGTGGTTCAAACTATACGCTACCTATTGTGCTTGGAAGCTTAGCTCTCATGCTGCTAATTATAATAATTGCAGGATCACGCGTGTTCTGGGTCAGAAGATCACGAAAATGAAACTCAAAGTAGCCTATAATTCAGGCCCTGAGCCGTGAGAGTCAACCACATTTTGATCTATCATATTCATCGGCACAATGCCAAATTCGCGAAGAACTTGCTGTTCTTGATTACTGTTCAAGAAGCGTTCATATGCTTGAACTGCTGCTGATCCATCGTTCTGAGTGTAAAAATGTTCGACACTCCAAAAAGTATAAGTGCCATCCAGCAAGGTTTGCACGCTGGGAGCAACTCCATCGATGGCCAGTATATTCATATTGTATTGCTGTGCTATCATGAGGGGCACAAAGCTCAACGCTCCAGGTGTTTGAAGAACTGACTGCACCACCATTATAGGTGAATCCTTATCGATCCGCATAGCGTCCACATTTTCAGCAACATCGTTCAACACAAATGATTGGAAAATTGTGTTAATGCTTGCTCCAACAGGAGGGAGCACGACTGTGATTGCTTCGTTAGAACCACCAACTTGTGCCCAGTTCGAAATATGTCCCTCGAAGATATCCTGAATCTCTGCCTTGCTTAAGCCATTTACCTCTACATCAGGACTAACAATTAAGGCATAGAGCATTGCGCCGATTGGTTGATCAGTTAGATTTCGCCCAGGATTAGCAGTTAAATCTGAACCCGCGATGTCTATTCTTCCATGCTCTAATTTGTTAAGGCTTGTGCGGCTACCATCTCCGCGTAACGAGATAGTTAATTCATGACAGGCGTTTAAATAGTCAACATCAACTTGTTGCAGTAACGGCATCAAATTCTGTGAACTATCAAGTTTAAGAGTGCCAGACGCACAAAAGATGTTGTGGGTCAGTGGGATGATGGGCCTCACAGTGCCACTGACTATTGGCGCACTGGTTCGTTTTACTGTTGGCGTAACTTGAAACGGTGGCAATTTAGTGCCACCGTTTCTAGATTTAGTCGAAGGAGTAACATTATTTGAAGTAGCTGTAGGGGCAGGGCTTGCCCCCTCCCTCGTTCCTTGCTTCGTCTCTACAACACTTCCCTGAATATTTGCATGAAATGGAAGACCGGGAATAGCTTCTAAATACTGTGGTAATGTCGAAAAGAAATTGAGAGTGCCAATCAATCCAAATAATACCAGCAATATCGCAATCATTGATAGAGCACGGCTCCACGTAAAGGTAGTTCGTCTTCTCGAATGCACCTCTAATCGCCGTTGAGCCCTCACTGAAACAATTGGAGGGCTATCAGCTACAATTGCTGCAAGTAATGCTTTAGCCAGTGCTTCGGCGCTTGGGAAACGAGCTTCCGGACTCTTAGCCAGAGCTACGCGTATTACTAGTTCAACGGCTTCGGATAAATCGGGACGAAATTGGCGTAACGGAGGAATAGCTTCATTTGCATGTTTTAGAGCAATCTCTCCTGCACTCTCTCCATCATAAGGCAAATGTCCCGTCAACAATCGGTAGAGCAACACTCCAACTGCATAAATGTCGCTAGCCGGAGTGATCATACCAACTACCTGCTCAGGAGCAACATAGGCTGCATTTCCCTCCTCAATTTGCGCCACTAACGGATCATTTTCCTGGTAAATATGCTTCATACTAAAATTTGTCAAAAGGACTGTATGATCAGATTGAATCAAAAGGCTTGATGGCTGAATATTTCCATGCACAATATGCCGGTTATGAATGTACTGAAGGGCATTACATACTTGTGTAATCGAATCCACAATTTCATGTAATGATTCGAACAACTCTCCATCTTGCCCACATTCCAGTATATGCTCAAGTGTTTTATCTTTGGGAAACTCGGTGACAACAAAGAGTAATTCATCTCCTGAACCATACTCAAGCAGAGGTTGAATATGCTCATGGTGACAATGCCAAACTTTTTCTACCTCTGAGACAAAATGTTCCTGGAATGCGGTAGGATCAGGAAAGGGGGGTCGAAAGAGGCGTAAGACAACGTCAAAACCACCTCGTGTTGTAGGTCGCGCTCTGTAGCTTTCTATCATACCTTCGCGTCCTAAACACTCAAGCAGAAAATAATTGCCTACTGTCACTCCAGTGAGTTCCGCCATCTTTATCCTTTCGAAAACATATAATAGCTTTCTTCGCTATCTGAAAATGCTCATGCTCGATGTTCGAATACTTACACTAGCTAGGACTGATTGAACCTCTACAACCTGTTGAACTTTACCAGTATCACCACTACTCGGTGGATTGGAAAGGATAAATGAAGAAAGAAGTGCTGCAATCAAGCCAACTAATAATAAGATCACAACTAGGATTGGCAAAAAATTTTTGAGGCGTGTATCTGCAGCCTTTGCTTCATTCTTGAATTCTTCATCTAACTCTGGCTTTAATTTTGTTTCATTTGTAGTGTTTTCTGTCGATGTTGGCTGGCTCTTCAAAAATTCCGTTGCAGTAGTCGGCACTGAATCACCAGTTTCTTTCGCAATTGGGGACCACTCTACTGGTTCAGTTGACCAATACTTATTCGTCTCAATAATTTCATCATCCTTCAATGAGTTTGTCTTGAATGCTAGAGTTTTGTCAGAATCTTCCTCGTCAACAGGAAAATTCCCAACTCTTGGAGTTTTGTTCTTTGAGGACTCAACGATATTTGATAAAGCATTAGATTGTCCTATTGAAAAAGCTGGAGTAATAGGAGACACAGATGAAGGTTGACCCATGTAAGCCGGTACTGGAGTCTGTGGATCTATAGTTATTTGATCAGGTGTAAGCTGGTGTGTTTTCGGAGTTACAGCTCTAGCTACAGGAGAAGCAACTGGAGCAACACTTATAGCTTCTGTCAGAGCGTTACCAAACTCTTCCACCGAAGCAAAACGATCATCAGAGCGTTTCTGCAATGCTACATACAGTACGCCATCTACAGCATCAGAAATATTGGGGTCAAATGAGCGCGCTGATGGAGGTTGCTGCCGGACATGTTTAAGTAATACTTCGACGGGTGTTTGTCCTGTAAATGGTGGTTCACTCGTAAGAATTCTGAACAGTAATACACCCAACGAATAGATATCGCTTGCTCTTCTTAGCACTCCCAAAGATTGTTCTGGCGCGGCATATTCGGCTGAACCCCAACCAATGCGGGTGAGTGATTGTTGGCTATCATCATATCCTCTCACTATCCCAAAATCCGAAAGGAGCATCCTGCTATCTGCTGCAACAAAAATATTTGTTGGCTTAATATTTCCATGTATCACGTTATGCTCATGCGCATACTGAACGGCACTGCACAACTGTTGCATAATTTGTAAGGTTTGCATTGCGTTGAGCTTCCCGCCGACACGCCTCAAAAGATCCTCAAGTGTGCCACTTGCCACAAATGGAGTAACAGAGTAAAGCAGGCCCTCTCCCTCGCCAAATTCAAGAAATGGCAAGATATTTGGATGCTCAAATTGACCTATTTTTTCCGCCTCGCTCATAAAATATTCACGAAAGGACTCGCGCTGAGCATAACCAGTTCGAAATACCTTTATTGCAACTTCGTAATTTCCGCCTTCGGTCTGGCGAGCACGATACACATCCGCTATCCCTCCCTTACTGACACATTGCAGCAAGAGATATTCACTCAGCATTACACCTTCAAGTAGCTCAGACATGCGACACCCCACAATAATAGGTCTCAGTTTCGGGGATAAGTAAATAGACCCCCAATGAGTTCAGGTACAATGGTACACCGAACTAAACGAGAGGTGATTGAATTTTGGGAGACAAATCAAACCAAATCTACTAAGGAGATAGAATATACAGATGTGATTATTCCAGATCGCAACTAAGCCGAGCTACTCGTATAGCTCTTTAACAGCCTATCTTTCCGAGTTTATGTTCTTGTGAAAAATCAGGAGCTTAGCCTTATCAAATCATCGAGGTATACCCCAAAGTACTATGCTCTTTCGTCTGAATTGGAGATTTGCTGTTGTTTAAGGCTTCCTCTCCATGGTGTACCTGTTATTACGCGCAGCAATAACAGAGCCGTAACGAGCATCCAGAAGCAAAAAGATAGATCTTGTGCAAGAAAGGAACTATCAACTTGTCCTTGGACAACTCCCGCAAGCATCCCAGCCCCTACACCAATTGTCATCCACCACAGTGCAGCATCACGTCCAGTTCCTTTTTTATGTAAAAATAAGAGGATACGACCAAAGAGCCAGAAGAAAAGTGCTAGCACAGCGATAAAAGCCAATAAACCAAATAGTCCCATACTTACCCATACGTGCAGCAAGATATTATGAGGATGGGAAAGTGTAGCTTCGCCTTGTAGACCAGTAGATGCGCCAGTAAAAGGACTTTGTAAAATCCAGTAATAATGAACTATGCCAGGATTAACACATACCGTATTTGGGCTGTAATAGCATAACCAGTTCTCCATACCAACACCAAACCAGAAGTGATCACGAATCATCCTGAGAGCGCTTAGCCAGAGAAAAAGGCGCTTTGTCACAGTGCTAATACCATTTATATCTTGGTGACCGGCGATAAAGAAATTTAGGATAGGTCTATGAAAAACGAGCACTATAGCACCCAAGATAAAAATTCCAATCAAACCACCCACCAGCAAACCCTTACGTTTCCGGATTGAAAGCGCAAGGATAAATATGAAAGCAAAGCCGATTGCTACCCAGGCTCCTCGTGATTGACTCAGATAAAGCACTAGTAGCATACATAAACAAATTACGATTGTGCCTGCCAGTATCCACTTCGATTTCCAGAGACTCGTTGTTGTCCATGCTCTGACCATTAGCAAGGCCAGCCCAATAGGCAAGACATAATCAAAGAAGAGTCCAATACTATTTGCACTTCCATACATTGCATGGACTCGTCTAATACCATCTAATTCCAGAACAAGCTGATTTCTGAACAAGAAATATTGGGCCATACCAATTAATGCAACCACCATCCCAGATAACAGCATAGCAAGTAGTAATCGAATAACATCCTGGCGAGTGCGCAGGCAAAACATCGCCAGAAACACATAGAGAATAGGTTCGAACACTTCTTCACGAAATGCACGCAGTGCTATCCTGTGTGAGACTGCAACGATGATAGAGATACCTGCCGCTAATACAAAAACCGCAATAGGTAGTGCAAATGGCCCTATACGATCACGCAGTTCACGCCAGGATAGATAATAACTCCACTGTACCCTGTATAGCAAAAATTGCGATACTGCCACTACTATGCACGTCAATAGAGCAATCTCAGTAATACTGAATGAATAGTGGCTTATCATTGTTTTCTGTTGCAAATAGTATGGAAGGCTCAAAGGTATAAGTGCTACGGCAAACGGCAAACGATACCAGCTGAGAACTGCAAAAATCAACAAAAATGGCAATGAGATGAGTGGATTCAGTTCAAAAAGTCGTCCGCTACCCAGGTTTGTATTACCGACCACATAATAGAGTGCTATTGATAGAACTAACGCAGCCTCAATTATTCGATCATGCCAGAACGGTGTAAGACCTGTTAGAAATCTTGAAATAGAAGTTGGAGGACGTTCAGACTGTCGAAATTCTTTCTTTTGTGCATCATCCACATTCTCTAAAATCGCATCATCCTGGGTAGTATTCTCACCTAATTGCTGTATATTATTTTGCCCGCTCATCTTTGGCACTTCGCTATTCCGCATGCAATGCATCAAATAATAGATTTGAATACGTTTCAAAAAGAGTAAAAGTCACGCTGTGAGTATAGCAAAACGCAATCGCTTCGTCTATAGTTCACAGCTTGCTAGCTCGAGTATAAAGGGGCAAGACGGCTTTCAACTGAAGCCTATCCTGCCCCTTTATACTCGTATAGTATGTTTCTACGAAAATCTACTTCGTTAATTCCGTTACAAACTGATGGAAGACATGTGTGTGATGATCAATATCCTCCTGAGTGTGCTGTATTGAAACAGTCCACTGATCATCAAAGCCAGGTGGGAATAAAATTCCACGATTTGCAAGGAAAAGCCAGTATGCATAGGAAACATCCATGTCGATCTCCCACCACGCGCGATAATTTCTAGCACGTTCGAATCGGAACATAGCACAACCCTTTGCTCCAATTTGAGCTACATGCATTGGCAAATCGAACTCCTCAATGATGCCTATATAGGACTCGCCAAGTTGTTTCGAAAGTCCATTAGCATGCTCATGAGCTTCTGGAGTAAAGATCTGTGTTAGTGTAACCAATCCCGCCCGCATCGACATAGGATTGCCATTAAAAGTTCCAAGATGTAACACTTCACTGTGATTTATACGACGCATGATCTCTTCCCGTCCACCAAATGCGCCGATCGGCATACCACCACCAATTGACTTCGCAAGGCAGATTAAGTCTGGTTCCACAGGATAGATTTCCGTGACACCTCCTGGTGCAACAGTTACACCCGTTTTAACTTCGTCGAAGATCAGCAATACACCATGTCTGCGTGTAATATCTCGCACACTTTGAAGATAACCCTCATCTGGCAGCATGATACCAACATTCATTAATACGGCTTCGGTAATGACTGCTGCTATTTCGCCTTTATGCTCGCTCAGAATACGATCTAAGGCCTCTGGATCGTTGTAAGGGGCAATAACGGTGTTTCCCTTCACATCGGCAGGTATACCTTTTGAAGCTGGCACTGTATGTGGTCGTTCTGCCGGACCAGCAGCCTCGACTGAAGGCTTTGTACTCATCATGACCGTATCATGATGACCATGATAAGAACCCTCAATCTTCACTATTTTATCTCGGCCAGCATGCGCTCGTGCCAGGCGAATAGCATCCATTGTCGCTTCTGTTCCTGAATTACAGAAACGCACCTGCTCAATCGGTGCAAAACGGCGCACCATTTCTTCAGCTAAATATACGGTATCAGGACAGGGTAAAGAATAAAGGCTACCCTTGCCAAGCTGATCACGCAAGGTCTCTACCAATAATGGATGCGAATGCCCAACAAGCAGGCTACCAAAAGCCAGGTGAAAATCGACATACTCATTCCCATCGATATCCCATATATGACTGCCTACTGCACGATCTACGAAAAGAGGATAAGGTGGGATTGCCTGAAATGAGCTTGACACTCCCATTGGCAATGAAGATTCAGCACGTTTGTGGATTTTTTTCGAACTGGGAGTGCGTCTGCGAAACTCCGCTTCTTCACGAGCGACAATCTCTTCTACATGCTTACGATTAATGGTGATTGGTTCCCGAAGCATAAAAGCTCCTTTCTTGGGAATTAGAGGAACGAGACAACAATGTACAAGCTTTTTCAGAAATGGTGCTTACGTTGCGAATGCCATACATATATTTGTATACATGTAAATATCAGATCACTCAGAAACACTTGTATACCTGATTTGGCATCTATATCCGAGTCTGATATTTACAATTATAACCTGAAGCTGAAAGTTTAGCAATTATTCGGAGCAAAAACGCTAAATTATCACGAATTACCTCGAAATATCCTGGCTTTTTAATGCAATTCGCAAAACACCTGACCTATGAACCACGTTGTACTTGCTTGTTAGCTGTTAATGGAGTAGATGAAGGAGCAGTTGCTGGTTTCCCAATTGAAGGTTTACGTGTGAGCCATGTAAAAATTCCGCCTGCAATAAGTAGATAGAGTGCGTAAACGAAACCCTGTAAAATAGTCGGAGCCTCGGCATAGCCAAGGAATGTATGTAATATATCCCCAAGAGTGCTGTCTTCAGAAAGAAAATGTGCAGTGTTCCACAGCGGTGTGGTGCCGAATGTTATCCAACCCAACTGCTGCATATTTTGGACAGCATCGCCAAGTAGCCCTGCAGCAAAAAAGAGCAGCAAAATACCCATTACGCGGAAAAAGATGCGAAAGTCGAGACGATAACCCAAACGATAAATCATCACGCATAAACCTATCGCTGCGAGGAGACCCAACAAGGCGCCAGTCAAGAGAAGAAGTGCATTTGTTCGAAATGCAAAAGCTAATGTGAAGACCGCGGTTTCTAATCCTTCACGACCAACCGTTGAAAACGCTAAAAGACCGAGCGCAAATGCAGAACCTGAAGCACTCGCTTTGGCAGTAATCTCGCTTTTCAACGAGCGACTATGTTGCTGCATCCAGAAAGTCATAGAAGTAAGGAGAATTACGGCCACAAGATAAGTTATCGTCTCGAAAATAGTCTGGAATGTGGTGCCGATATAGTTATGTACAGTTACATAAAGAGCAATACCACCAAGCAAAGAAGCTGCTATGGCCAGAATGACACCGATCCATACAGCACGAGCCTTTTGCATCTGATCTAATTGACGTAGCGCGGCAAAGAGGATACTTACAATCAGGCTAGCTTCGAGTCCTTCGCGGAGGAAAAGTACAAATGTTGCTATCATGGACGACCTTCTTAGAGTAATATTGGTGAAATGATGACCATTCAATTCCTACTAAATCACTCAGATATTAGCATACCCTAATATAGAAAGTCAAGATCAACAAATTCACAATATCACAAAAAGATCACACTCATTAACATCTCACCCATATTTTATTTGCGACTGCCTTGCTGATGCAAACCTCACGTTCCTCTACAAGCAGCTTAAAATTTTCCTCTTCAAAATGTCCAGGCTCTTTATCATCCTCTTTAGTTACAACTGTTAACTGCGTTCCAGGTGTCAAGCCTTTATCGTGCAAATACAGAATTAATGCTTCTTCGTCCTCAACTACCTCTGAAATTAGAAGAATTGTAGCCTTATCACGAAGTGTCAATGAGGATAGGCGCACTGCACCTTGATCTTTAAGATAAGTGCGCGCATTCGCTACAGAACCGGGAATCGGATTACCATGAGGGCAGGTTGTAGGATAATTCAAGCTCGCTATAACCCGATCTTCTACTGCTCCTGAGATAAAATGCTCTAGACGGCAGGCCTCTTCGTGTACCTGGTGCCATTGCATCCCCAACATATCGACCAGAAAACGCTCTGTAAGACGATGCCTTCGTAACACTGCTTCAGCCGCTTTATTTCCCTCCTCAGTGAGTGTCACCTGGCGCTTGGCATCCATCTCTATATAGCCATCCCGCACAAGGCGCTTTAGCATCTCCGTCACGGTTGGCGCGGATACATGGAATTTTTCTGCCAATCGGGCGCCAATAACTACTTCGTCTTCTGCGCTCATGTTGTATATTGTCTCAAGGTATTCTTCAACTGTTGCGCTCAACGACTCTTCTGTTTTCATGGCGCTGCTCCTCGAACATCTGCTAACCTGACTAATTTACTAGGATTTTAACACTTAAGGATTTTATCAGTCAAGAAACTTGAGATTATAGCATTTGATGCGATTGTGACAATTAGTTTAATGATGTGTTAATATAGACCTCAAATACTGGAAGCTATTCCATCTTCCTGGTATGATGTATAACAGAGTATTTGATTGTTTTCTCGTCTTCATTTTTCATAAACAATCAGTATTTTACTGCCCTACAGGCAATATTCATAATTCAGATCGAAAGGAACACTCATGTATAAAAAGTTATTTGTAGGCTTTCTTGTATGCAGTGTATTGACCATTATGCTTGCAGCCTGTGCAATCTATGACGAAGCGAATGTTCCTCAAGGGCCTCAGGCTCATATGGGTGGAGCTAGCTTCCTTGTAAGCTCGGTTAACGTCAAAAAAGGTCAAATGCTCACGCTCGTCGATGATTTAACTGCAGAGCACATTATTAAAAATGGCACCTGGAATGGGAACACGCCTCAGCCTAAAGCTGAACCAGGTGCCCCCACCGTGGACGTCACTTTCAATGGTAATGATAGCGCCGCCATTGGACCTTTCAATACGGCTGGTACATTTCAACTTTACTGTACTATTCATCCAGGCATGAACTTAACAGTCAATGTCCAATAACTTGAACTAAGGCAATTTATATCGCTATCGACCAAATCGAACGAGATACTTGCGTTGCAGAGTCTCATCTCTAAAATCCAGGTATCTCGTTTGCCTTTATAACACTGACATTGACAAGTGAATTTGACAACTTGTGTTATTTCACATCACATTCTTTTTCCATCTTCGTTTATTTGAATGAAACCTTGAACCATACCCATCTATAGTACTTTTATGGCAGCCAGGCAAGAGATAATGTAGCAAATACATAGCTCCATGCTATACTGGTTCAGATAATTCTCATATAACTCCCTATAACCATACACATGAAAGTAGTCTTCAACCTATGTTATCCAATCAGGATAAATCAAATATTCTTTTCAATCTTATAGTAAAATGCTGTGCAATCTTTTTCCTTTTTTCCATCAGCATTCTCATCGTCGCCTGCAGCAGTAATGGTACGGGCCAGCTTAATCTCGGGACTCCTGTTGTCACAGTAACTATCAAGCTTGGACAAGACGCTGGCTCACCAACTCCAACATTAAGTTCATATTACTGTGGAGGTTGGGCGACCGATACCTCACCTGCGTTTCAGTACAACAAGCACCGTCAGCATCTTCGGCAAATTCACACATACTGTAACTGTTGATGGTAATGGTAATCCGGAAGGAGTTGTAGGAGCTACAGCTACCGCGCAAATTCTATGGCCTGATGGAACTTCCGATACTATGACGACTACAACTACTTCCGACGGTCTGGCAGTATTTCCTGTTGCCATTAAACCAAGTGCAATTAACAAACTTGTCACTATCAATATTGAATTTAGCTCACCTCAAGCAACATGCTCGATACCCCAGGCTGCCTACTTCACTGCTATCTTGGTTTCACCAACACCTACCAAGACCGCTGTACCATCACCAACAGGAACTTCAACTGGCTCACCTACACCTGTAGGATCAGGTACGCCTACTGTAACAACTTCACCCACGCCTACTCCCTAGATCATTAAAAAAGTCCTGGGCGAGTATGCTAAAAGTTCAAGCATACTCACCCAGGACTTCAAATATCTTCTTGAATGAACATAATTATATTCCTAAAGCAGCAGCCATAATACCCGGTACCTTTAATGGAGAGGGCGATGCTTCAAAAGCAACTAATTTGGGGAACAAGTTGCGCGCTATTTTACCATGTGTTACAAACCAGGGTGGAGTAAGCGTACCTCTAAACGGACCCCACAAAACGCTTTTTTGTGGTCTGGAGAACATCAATGTGTTATGTACGACACCCACACCAGACTGTATATTATGTAATTCATGACCAGGAAATGCTCCCCACGTTGTTGTGCCAAATGTGAAGCCAGCTCCAGCCCAAATATTTATACCCACTGTTCCATACCTCAGATGTGCAATTGCTCGTTCAACAGACTCTTTTACTTCCGCATCTTTCAAAGATTCAGGATGAACAATAATCGTTGCATTGAGGGATCCCCAGATGTATTGATTAGCAAAAGCAACAGCTTTATCGATATACTCTGGTACGCTTTCCGCCTTGAGAGCTGTCTCAGCAAACAGACTACAGAAGGCTTCAGTAGTAAAACATACATCGTCAACGCTTTCTGGATCCACACCTGCCACTAAAGTCCACGGAAGTTGTTGCCCTGAGGAGAGACCAATTTGTTCGGCTTCTGGATGCTCTTTGATAAATGTCTGGTGTCGTTCAAATGCTCCCGGATAATAAGCTGTGCGTGGAGGAATGAGGGAGAGAACCCTACGCATTTCTTCCAATAATTGACTACGCTGCGGCCAGCTTGCATCCTGTATAATTACCCGTGTCGCATTGCAATTAAAGCCTGCATTATTAGTAAGCATTGTATCAATGTGTTCTGCCTGATATACCAGGTCATCAGCCTTCCAGGGGCCAGGCACCACAATCACAGGACTGACATTACCCAACTCACCTGTTACGCGTTTGGTTAGCAAAGGAGATCCTTCTGCTTTGCGTTTTATACCCTCTGATCCTGACCCGAAGACAATTGCATCAAATGTTTTATCTGAACCTGTAATATGAATTTCTTCAATTCCTGGATGATTGCATAGATAAGAGCCCTCGGTGGCACCTCCATATACAACACGCAAGAAACCATGATCGACGAGAACACGAAAAGCCTCATCCATTAGCGGGCCTAAATATGCATTGACCGGGTTGGCCTTAAAAAGTACTATCTGGTTTTCCACAAACAACTTATAAAAAACATCCAAGGGTCCGATACTCGAGACATTACCCGCACCAAGTACCAATGCTACTTTCCCAGGACGATCCTTTTCATGATAAGCGACAGCCTGTGTTTGAGAAAGTTCCTCAATTTTCACTCCAGGTTCCATCCAGATCTCTGCTCTAATCCGTTCAAAAAAGAGACGATCATAGATCGTTTGTGGAAAAACCTGCGCTGCAACCTGCCCATTTGGCATAGTTGTCACACGTCCCGGTATTTTAGGATGCCCATCGATTTCGATATCAACCAACGATTGCCGCAATTGACGTAGATTTTTGAGTACTGGCCACGCGCCAGCAGCCCATTCTTCACCTACACATACTGAATCTTCCGAGATCCCTTTAGCCTGGATCGAAGCATCAACCCATCGGGATGCAATGGCTGCAAAATCTTTTATCATCCTATCGATGAGTATAATTCGATCATGGATACTGAAAGCCACCCATTCATCTTTATGTGCCTGTAACGCTTCAATGGCAGCATCCATCTCCTCCCGTGTTGAAGACGGCATACTTCCTAAAACTGTTGGGAATTGGGGAGCGCCTTGATGTGTGGTCGTAGTCATAGTCGTATCTCCATGTTCGTGCGCGATTGAATGAGAAGCAAACAGCAAACCCATTCCTTCATGAGACGTTTCATAAGTCTACGTTAGCATGTGGCCTCTGTCAACAATGTTATGAAATCTTTTATTCCTGACTATCGACCACATGGTTCTCTTCCTTCCTCTTGTCTGATGGCGTTAATCTGCTATTCAAAGCACCAGCAGTAATCGAATAACCAATTGCGAAAAGCACTAGCCCTACACCAAAACCTAGCGCCGCAATACTATAATCACCAAATTGCCATTCAACCACATATCCTAAAAACGAAATTGTTAACAACACAATGATCACTCCAAGTATTCTCTCCTTGAGATCATTGAGATCGTAAATAACCAGCCAGCTCGGTAACGGTAAAGTTGAATCAATGAAGAGCTTAAAGAGCCCAAGTGAAACTATGTAGAGAATTGTGCTTAACAAGAACAAGTCGATCAATTCAACACTTGAAACCGCTACTATCTTAACCTCCTCCGTTGTAAAGATTAAGTGATTAAAAAAAATGGTGATCAAAACTCCTACCACTGTAACTGCTCCGTAGCCAAGCACTATGATTGAGCCTAAGAGAGTTCCTAACACTGAGATAATAATCAGATATCTGCTTCCTGTAAGAATTTTTTTGAGTAAATTCATAAAGTCACTTCTCCGCCATCAAAGATATATCTTTAGAAAAGCTATATTAGCTGTCTCTAAGTAAAATACGAGAACATCGTAGGGATTATATCACGACACTAATCTTACTGAACATGAGCCATGATAGCGCCCACTTTGGGCGTGGATACCCGTTCGTGTGTGCAATTATATACATGAAATGCAAGAGTCGTAACATGATCTAAATCGCTAACCCTTGAAAATTTCCGTTTAAACATGCATAATTGTACAAGAGAGAGCTTAACTTCTAACTTGATGCATGAATCTCAATAACAGGCGGACTATGCTTTTGCTGCCTCAAAGCACTTGCAAGGGAGCTATTCTATTATGTTTCCATCTGATGATCCAGATTACAATACATCAAATGACCAAATTGATCGTTCAGCACGCATTGCTTACCGCAGAGAAATCATAAATGAGAAGCGACAAAGACATACAGATATGCTACCAAAAATAAACGGTGAAATCTCTAATGGTAAAACAGCATCCCGCCAGATAGCTCAATTACGTGAGGAAAACAGGCGGTTTCGCTGGAAGATAGATGAGCAGCAGCATCTCCTCAATCAGTACAGACAAACACAAGAACAGTTTGAACAAGAAATACACAATCTAAAAAGTAACAAACAAAACGAGATCGAACAATATGAAATACATTTGCGCGAGGCAATCGAAGAGCTGAAATCAACTTGAAGCAAATTATCAGGAATTGAAAAGACGTTACACAGACCTCGATCACACTTTCCATGAGAATGTTTCGCAAGAAGCAAGCAAAATTGTTGAAGAAGCAGCAAATACAATTATTCTTACCCCCGAACACACTCCCCCTCTGTTGCGTGACGTTGCAAAAACAGTCGAACTCCATATGAAGCAGACAGAAGATCAACATGTTGCCGAATTACTTGCACTGATACGTCAGGCACAATACAAAGCCGACCTGCTTGAACTAGAGTTGGCCAACGAGCGTGATAAAATTGCAGAAGAACGCCAAAACTTGCTCGACCAGCAGGCCAGCATCAGCGAGCAAGCCCAATATCGATTTACAACAATGCAAAAGCATCTTCAGGCACACTGGACACTTGTTTTGACTTTAATGGCAGCCCTTCTCCTAATTCTAGTGCCTATCTTCCAGCTCGTTTTTGTGTCTATGAAAGTTCCGTTGGATATCGCAATCTTTATGCCTGTCTTAATCTGCATTTTCATCGCTTTCCTGATCGCGCGTGCCTATACCAACAAAAAAGTACAGGAAGCCAACAAGAAACTCGAACAAAAATCAAATATGAAGCCGACCAAAATTCTTACTTCTACCCCTCAAAAGCCTTAATCTAAGTACAGGTGCCCGAGATTACCCCTTTCAAAGTTCTTGGCCTAGGCCAAGAACTTTTGCTGCTGCCATAAAAAATAGAAATCACTCTCATTTTAGCCTACATTACCCTGAACCAAAGAGGAAGTAATGATACAATATTCTCATCAAAATGCTTTAACAATAGGAGGATAACAAATTCGTTGAGTACAGTTCAATTACTACCCGGCATCGTTCAAAAGAAAGTGAAAACTGACCGCCTTAAGGTCGCATATCTTGAGGCAGGTACAGGAAATATACCTCTAGTCCTGGTCCATGGCAATTGCTCTTCCTCTCACTTCTTTCAAGACTTCATGCTCGCCCTTGCAGCAAATGGACAATATATTGTCTACGCTCCAGATATGCGTGGCTATGGTGATAGCGAAGTCTTACCGGTTGATGGAACTAGTGGTGTTCGTGATTTCTCAGACGATCTTAATGCATTTGTGCAGGCATTAGATTTGAATTCCATCCACCTTCTAGGCTGGTCCTTAGGCGGCAATGTTGTCATGCAATATGCCATTGACCATCCAGGCAAAATAAGAACTCTCACACTGGAATCCCCCGGTTCGCCGTTTGGCTTTGGAGGCACGAAAGATGCCGAGGGAAGTCTAACCTGGCCTGACTTTGCAGGCAGTGGAGGAGGTACTGCCAATCTCGAATTTACAAAACGTATCGCTGAAGGAGATCGGGGCAATGAGCAGTTCTCACCTCGCACCGTAATCAACACATTTTATTATAAGCCACCATTTAGAACCGCTCCTGATCGTGAGGAGATAAATCTCTCATCATTGCTCACAACGAAAGTAACGTCGGGCAACTATCCAGGCGACATGGTTCCCTCGGACAACTGGCCAACCGTTGGACCAGGCAAACTTGGGGTAAACAACGCTCTCTCTCCTAAGTATATGAACCAGAGCAATTTCGCGAATATAAGTTCCAAACTTCCGGTACTATGGGTTCATGGCGCTGACGACCAGATAGTATCTGATACTTCGTTCTTTGACTTTGGCTTCCTTGGTCAGATCGGCGCAGTTCCAGGTTGGCCTGGTGTTGATGCCTACCCTCCACAACCTATGAAAACTCAGGTACGAACAGTACTCGAAAAATACAATGCCAACGGCGGAGAGTATCGCGAGGCACAACTTGCCGAATGTGGCCACTCCCCTCACATCGAAAAACAGGATGAGGTGGTACAAATCTTCACAAACTTCATCGATACTCATTGAGTAAAACAGGGGTGGGAAATCCTACCCCTGTAAATGCATGAAGTTACCTTACATTAGAACCATTTTAATGTTCTCTCAACTATACTTCACGGCACTAAGGTCTAACCAGTTAGGTTACACGCCAGTGTGAGCTATCTGTGAGATTCTACCTCCTGATTTGTGATCATCTTGTGAGTATTCAAAACTATCCTCTAAATAGGCCTATTGAGCCTGTTTGCGTTTTTCCTCAGGTTTGTAACGCATCAAACATATTTGTATTACGATCCTGGTTTCGAGCCTTTAACAGAATGCGAGAACTATTATCATGGATATAATCGAAAATCGGACCTTCGATGAAATTAAGGTTGGGGATACTGCAAGCCTGGTTCGCACTTTGAGTAAAGAGGATATTGAACTCTTTGCAGTCATGTCGGGCGATGTAAATCCCGCTCATGTAGACGAGGAATATGCCAGAAGCGATATGTTTCACAAAATTATCGCGCATGGTATGTGGGGTGCATCGCTCATCTCGACACTACTCGGCACCAAACTACCAGGCCCAGGCACGATTTATCTCAGTCAGACACTTTCCTTCCATCATCCTGTGACAATAGGCGACACGATTTCCGTATCTGTAATTGCCGAGTCCATGGAGGCCATACGACATCGTATAAACTTTGAGTGTCTCTGTACGAATCAACGTGGCGAAGTAATCATCAGTGGCAGCGCATATGTAATAGCACCGACGGAAAAAGTAAAACGTCCACGAGCCATCCTACCGGCAGTATCTCTCCATGAGCATGGTACATGGCATCGACACATCATATCAATGGCCACAGGGTTTGAGCCAATCCGAACTGCCATTGTACACCCGGTTGATAGCAACGCCTTGCTCGGAGCAATCGAGGCTGCCCAGGCAAATTTGATTGTCCCGATCCTGATTGGACCCAAAGATCGCATTCTGGCAGTGGCTGCTGCACAGAATGTTGATGTGTCACCCTATACACTCATCCCAACACAACACAGCCACGCTGCGGCTGATAAAGCCGTTGTGATGGCTCGTGAGGGCGAAGTTGACGCTGTGATGAGGGGTAGTTTGCCTACTGATGAACTAATGCACCCGGTTCTAGCTCCCAGGATAGGGCTGAGCACTGAACGTCATATGAGTCACGTTTTTGTATTGGATGTTCCTGCATATCCTCGCATGCTGTTTCTAACTGATGCTGCTCTCAATATCTATCCTGATCTGGAGGAAAAACGTAATATCGTGCAAAACGCCATTGATCTTGCTCATGCACTGGGTATCGAGACCCCTCGAGTCGCCATCCTCTCGGCAGTCGAAACCGTGGATTCTAAAATCCATTCAACCTTGGAAGCGGCAGCTCTGTGTAAAATGGCAGAACGCGGTCAAATCTCTGGTGCGTTGGTAGATGGCCCCCTGGCGTTTGATACCGCCGTTTCATTTGAAGCTGCTCGCACAAAGGGCATTATTTCGACAGTTGCTGGCCAGGCTGACATACTTGTCGTTCCAGATCTTGAATCTGGGAATATGTTAGCAAAGCAATTGGAGTACCTGGCTGATGCCCAGACATCAGGTATCGTGTTGGGCGCACGTGTACCGATCATTCTTACCAGCCGTGCTGATAGTCCCCTGGCGCACATTGTTTCCTGTGCGCTCGCCGTGCTCTTATCACGAAGTAAACAGACAGCGAAATTATGACTACTAAATTCCTCTTGACTAATAGTCATAGAATAATTACGTTATTAACAGTGAATAGTTCATATACTATGGGCCATAGTTAACTTAAAAGCTCTTTCGGAAGGTTTTCTTTGCATGTTGTTACGTATCACACGAATAAAAATTGGATCTTTTGGATTTCTGGCTATACTCATTATTGCATTTGCAACGCTATTACGAATTTCGCTGATTGCTTTAGGTTGGCCACACAGCAATGCAGACGAGGGTACAATGGGCTTGATGGCGATGCATATCCTCAACAAAGGTGAGCATCCCATCTTCTTTTATGGCCAGAATTATATGGGTACCTTGGAGGCATATCTTGGATCTGCCTTTTTTTACCTTTTTGGTGTATCAGTTTTTTCATTACGACTTGGACCTGTTTTATTCTTTTCCCTCTTCCTCGTCAATATGTATCTCCTGACGAGTTTGCTATACACAAAAAAATTTGCATTGATCACACTTATCATCCTGACTCTTGGATCAAGTATTATGTTGGATACTGAGTTAGTTGCTCTAGGCGGATACCCTGAACTGCTGTTTTTTGGCTCGCTGTCCTTACTTCTTTCTTCCTGGCTTGCACTCTCTCATGACCAATATGCTCCTCCACGCAAAAAATTGTTGCGACTTCTAGTCTATATATGTTGGGGTCTCGTTGGTGGACTTGGTTTCTGGAGCGATTTCCTTATGCTCGGCTTTATCTTGTTATCCGGTTTGTTCCTATTATTGTTCTGCTGGAAAGAATTATTGAAAGGTGCAGTCTTATTCTTAGTTCTAGGTCTTGCAATTGGAGCATTTCCGCTCATCGTCTACAATCTGAATGCATCACCGAATCTAAATACTCTGACAGTGCTTCAATACCTGCATAATAATGGCAGTCTCCAGCTTGCTCAATTGCGCATTCATGATCCTATTCCTTTTGGTCCTCAACTGCGTGGGACTCTGTTAACCACCCTACCCGCTGCTATTGGAGGTTCACCTTTCTGCTTCGATGCCTATACCCATTTCAGGCTTGCTGGATATCTAGGCACTGAAAATGTTTCGTGTTCATTGAACCAGAGTAACTTGAATCAAATTATTATTGCACTGTCATGGAGTCTTGGCTTTATCATCCTATGGTCAATTTCAGCTTTTTCAATTCTTCGACATCTTTGGGAGTTTTATAAAAGCTCTCGAGTTACGGTCCTTGACAAACGCCGAGAAACAAGCGATTGTACGTAACACTGCTCGTCTAATGCTATTAAGCTCTGCCGCTTTGACTTTGTACTTGTATGTATCTAGCCCAATATCCGCCGCATTCCCAACTAATTCACGTTACTTAATTGGTTTGTTGATCTCTACTCCCTCGCTCATTTGGCCTCTTTGGGGTCAATTTGGAGATAATAGCGTTACTTCTCAAGGTTCGCATCCTGAAATTATGGACTCTCAACAACATAAACGCTTCGCTTTTTCCATATCAACAACGACACTGAAAATAGCCATAAAAAGAGGGATTCTAGCGCTCATTGGAGTACTTTTACTTGTTGGAACAATCAATGCGTTTCTTGAAATACCCACCGTACAGGCTGTATAACAAACAACAGGATGCGCTAATCCATGAACTTACCCAACTAAAGATAAGCCATTTTTATACCGAATACTGGACGTGCGATAGTACTGTATTCCTGAGCCAGGAACATATCATTTGTAGTAGTATTGATAATGCCTTGCGCCCACATTACAACCGCTACTTACCGTACGTCTCCATTATCAAATCCGACCCCAATTCAGCTTACCTATTCCCGCTGGGCGCAAGTCAAATCGATCCACTTGCCCAAAAAATAGCCCATTCAGCGAAAGAATATCAACGCTTCATCTTTGATGGTTATCTTATTTATAAGCCCGTGCTAACCTCTATTGCCCCTCACTAACGAACATTGTAGTGACGTAAGGCATAATGTTTCTCTAAGTGGTTATTGTGTAACACAACCTCTAAACACGAGCTGAAACAAATTTCTATATGCTGGATCCAGGGGTGAAACTGTACTGTTCAATGGAGTGACCAGCAGCAGATCTACACCTTGCCCCGCGTAGAAACGCTTAATGTGATAGGTAACATGCTTGGCATCTAGCGACTTCAAAAGTGCGGGATGAGCATCACCCTGTGGCACCAGGAAAAAAATTCCAGGACGATTTGTATGTAGTACAGTATTGCTATTAGTTAGTATGCGGCCATGAAGCTCAGTCACGAGCAGAGCGCCATTTGTCTTGAACGTAATTGGGTCGCCAAGCCAGCCCGTCGCCCACGCGTAACGAATCTTTGCGTGTTGCATATAGCTGATAATGGCGCTTTGATTCGTCGGATTTGCAGAAATACAACCAGTACCCTGAAAAGTGTTTCTCGCATCAGCCTGGACGTAAGCAACACCTTGTGAAAAGAAGTAGATAGCAAGCAAAACCAAAAGTCCAACTTGAACTGCTACCAAAATCCTTTTTCGACCGGAACCTGCATGTACATAAGGTAGATCAACATCCTGATCGTCAAAGTTACTCAGTGCTGTCGTCTTATTTCTAACATCCAAAAGCATGGCTGGAATACTAAAAACAGCAGCAATTAAGAAGGGTAATGAGATCACTATTGGTACAACATAACGCCCTACAAGATCCCAGGTGCTACAACCCGAATAAATCGCATAGATAGCAATTGAGGCTGTACAAAAGATGATTGACGCACAGGTGACAAAGAGTAACGGGAGAAGAGTAAGTTGCCTGATACGCACCAACAAAGGATGACGCCACAAAACCGACAGAAGAACGCTTACTATGCTTATGGCAATACAACTGACGCTTACAACTAATCCCAAAGTCAATATATGAGGATTAGCAACGGTTACATCTGGTTGTGTAGGTAATGCTCCACCTAAAGCACGTGGTGCCAGGCAGCTTGTATAGACATTTTGCACCTGCAAAATGCTATGTAGGCGACCTTTCGGCACCACCCCCTCTTTTTGAAAGAGATAGCGAATATTTGCCCATTGATTATGAGCACCCCAGTAAAGACCCGGAGCAAATCCAACAAGGCTTGCAGGAACTGCTACTACAAACAGAAGTGCCTTCTCTAATACATGTATTCGTGTTTGAGTGATAGTCTGTCGTTCAGGCTTTACTAACAGAAAGATGAAGTATCCGCCGATCCAGATGGCTATGGTCAATAATGCATATACA
The DNA here is from genome assembly GCA_963702765.1 of uncultured Chloroflexia bacterium. Taxonomy (GTDB): domain Bacteria; phylum Chloroflexota; class Ktedonobacteria; order Ktedonobacterales; family Ktedonobacteraceae; genus DATMNR01. Next base: position 105,009 of record CAVPEB010000005.1, on the reverse strand, counting down.
ACCAGGGGATCAATCCAGCAACCCAAGCCAACGAGAAAACCAATACCCGCCCATCGGATCGCAAGTTCGCGAGCAGATGCGCCGCCTTGCCAGCGCTGTGTCAAGCGATATGCGCAGAATAGCAGCCATAGCATCACAGTAAAGGCTTCTACGTATCCACCAGTAGTTCGTAATTCCTCAACAGTATCATAAAGAGGTGCAAATGCAGCTATTAGCGTAGCAATGAACATGAAAAGTGTTTTCGCTCGAAACCCTAAATGAGCACCTTCAGCCAGTGCTGCCGAGAAACACCATGTGATATAGACCAGAAACAACGAAATAATCAGCGGCTCAATACGCATCTGCCCAGACGGCAGGCCCGGTAAAAAAAAGAATCCTGGCGATCAAATACATTTGTAGACTACCCATATACGGTTGGCCGTAATAGTATATGGGATGTTCGCCATGAAGGATATGTTCTGCCTGTATTCCTACCATGGCTTCATCGCCCGCGATAACTCCATTTGTATGGACTATTAACCACGTACGGACAATGACTGCCAAAAGTAAACAGACCATCAAAGGCGACCATAGAAAGTGTAATGGATGTCGATGCTTGGATGTCGAAAGGGGATTATAGAAACCTTCAAATGTCTTACTTATGATTGCAGCCGCTGAATTGCTCATATATACACTCTTAAATACGATCATTTAATACACGATTGGTGAAATCATACTATCAGTAGCAAGTATAAATTGCAAGCAGCATAGGCATCAAGGATGATACAATAACCAAAACGAGTCTGGAAGAAAGGTCTCATGGCTAGATCATTTGCAAACAAGCAGACTTCTACACCAATTCAATTTTTGAACCCCCCAGACCTCACCGAACGCAGGTTACGTCGCATTGGTGCCTGGCTCATGCTTATTCTTGCTCTCCAGGCCGAACTTGGCCTTGCATGGGATAGGAATTGGCATGATCTGGTCGGGCGTAATGAATTCTTTACACCGCCGCACATCATGCTCTACAGTGGAATTGCACTATCCGGATTTATAGCACTGTTTGTTGTTCTTGTCGATACATATCGGTATTATCAAAAAAAGCCCGGAGTTGATGACAGTTCGACAGTTAGGATATTACATTTCTTCCATGCGCCTCTTGGATACGTCATTTTAGGTTTTGGAGCATTCATCGATCTTCTAGCCGCCCCTTTTGACAACTACTGGCACATTCTGTATGGTATAGACGTTACGTTGTGGTCCCCTTTCCATCTGATGGGTACAGTTGGAGGTATCATAGTGGCACTCGGCATCGCTTTTGTCTTTGCCTCTGAGGCCGTGATTGAACGCCAATCAGATTCTCAACCGCATCGATTCCTTGGCCTAAGTGGACTTGAATGGGGAATGCTTCTCATACTTTCAGCATACCTCAATCTGACGGTCCCTGCGAACACTGCATTCATACCCATCACATTGGGTCCATTTCAGTTCATCACCTACCCACTCCCTCTTGCATTTGCAGGAGCTTTCTGCTTAGTAGCCGCTGCAAAGTTTACCAGAAAAAGTGGTAGTGCGCTCAAAACTGCCTTGATTCTATGGATCGAAACCCTATATACCATGACATTTGTGCCGCTTGCGATTCGCATCATGGTCATACAACTTGGACTTCATTACCGTTTTCCAACTCTTCCTGGCCGCCTCCCCGTCTTCAACGTAACACTTGCACTACTACCACTTGTTTATGTAATCTCAGCATTGATTGTTGATAGCATTACCTTCTCGAAGCGTAGAAATGATACTGTCAAGAATAACAAACGATCCCAGATATGGCTCATCGGATCTTTGATTGCATTGCCAGCACTGATACTACCGCCTCTAATCGTCGAGTTTGTTATGAGCATTCCATTTTTGCTACCGTTACCAGTAGGTGTGAGCATTTTTGAACCAATCTGGTCATCTACTTTACTCACACTCCCTTTAGCGCTTTTAGCTGGGATACTAGGTGCTCTCTTAGGCGCTACTTTCGGGGACTTCTGGCACTCTAATAACCTGTAGAACCACTGCTTCAGAATCCACCGTCTCTTAACTTTAAATCATGGATTGTGGATATTAACATTTTCGGAGATACAAAAAAGCGAAGCGCTCAGTGAAACGCTTCGCTTAGAAAAGTCTAACTCTCCCTAGCCAAGTAACTTTTCCATCTGTGTTAGATGTGAATCAAACAATTGCAATGCTTGTTGCACTGGTTCGGGCGATGTCATATCTACTCCTGCTTTCTTCAGCAGTTCAATGCTATAGTCAGATGAACCTGAACTAAGGAAATTGAGATACCGTTGAACCGCTGGCTGTCCTTCTTGCAATATCTGCTGGACGAGAGCCGAGGCTGCTGAAATGCCTGTTGCATATTGGTAAACATAGAAATTGTAGTAAAAATGCGGAATACGCGCCCATTCGATATCTATTAGTTCATCAATGACTGCTTCCCCGCCGTAAAACTTTTCATTCAGTGCTCTATACATCGAACTCAAAGAATCTGCAGTCAATGGTTGACCCTGTTCAGCCTGGCTATGTATTTGCTGCTCATATTCCGCAAACATCGTCTGCCTGAAAAGCGTGCCACGTAATCCCTCCAATGAGTGATTGAGAATCGACAGGCGCACCTCAACATCATCAGTATTCTTTAGTAGGTATTCGGTCAATAGACCTTCGTTCAACGTGGAAGCGACCTCTGCTACAAAAATGGTATAATCACCATACTGAAATGGCTGATTGCTACGTGTAAAGTATGAATGCATCGAATGCCCCAGTTCATGAGCCAGTGTATACATGCTATCACGTTTATTCTGAAAGTTCAGTAAGATAAATGGGTGCGTCTTGTACCCACCACCACTGTAAGCCCCTCCGCGTTTTCCGGGGGTTTCATAGACATCGATCCACCGATCTTTGAACGCTTGCCGCAGAATACTTGTATAGTTCTGACCTAATAGAGCGAGCGCAGATGCAACTGTATCACATGCCTCTTGGTAACCTATCTCATCTGCAGTTTCCTTAACAATCGGCACGTACAGGTCGTACATATGTAACTCATCGAGCTGAAGTAATCGTTTTCGCAATTTCATATATCTATTCAGTAGATGAATATGCTCGCTAACTGTCTCGACAAGGTTGTCATAGACACTAACTGGAATATTGTAACGTGACAACGCTCGCTCGCGGCTAGATCCAAAACCACGCTGTCTCGTAAAAAAGAGGCTTCCTTTGACCTGTCCTCCAAGCGTAGCCGCAATCGTGTTACGTTGCTTGAGAAACGTTCCATGCATTCCTTCGAACGCTTCTTTTCGCACCCTGCGATCTGTGCTACGAATATAGACCAGGTAATTCCCCTTTGTTAGTGGTACCTCTTCGCCTTTCTCATTGTGAATCTAGTGGCAGTTTCAAGTCAGCATTATCAATCATCGAAAATATGCTATCTGGAACTTCAGAGATCTCGCCTGCTGCTGCAAGAACAGCCTCTACTTCAGCAGATCGAACATGGGGACGATTGCGATTTATATCGTCCAATTGCTGTCGGTACAGGCTCAGACCAGGAGTTTCTTGCACATAGGTATCAAGTGTCGTTTGTGGTAAAGCCAGAATTTCAGGCTCGATGTACGAGATAACAGTTGAAGCGCGTACGAACAATTGCATTGCACGATCAAACATTCCTAGATATGCACTATTTGTTGTATCCTCATCCTTGCGCATAGATGCATACACAAACAGGGTTTCTAGTTCTTCATACAATTCATCACGCGTCTGCAAAACCTTCAGCAATGCATACCCGCTTTGAGCAAGAGTTCCTTTGAGCGTCTCGAGCTCTGGTAAGCCTTGCTCAATTTTCTTGAAACTATCTTCCCAGCTATCATCGGTTGGGTAAATACTCTCAAGGTCCCATGTAAACTCTTTTGCAATATCACTACGCTTCGTCATTGTTTGCAATCTATTCATCTCCTTTACTTTTATGTTCTATTGGATTTTATTCTTCATTATCGACTGTCGAGCAATAAATCATCTCTATCTCCCCATTTATCCAGAAAACGATAGAAATTTCTTTTCTTCAATCTCGTTCGCTCGGCATCAGACAAAGTTGCATCTTGTAGCGATGGATAGCTTTGAATTGGTAAATTTGGAGTAACTACTGCTCGAACACCACTATCACGTACCGCAAAATTAAAATCGATTACCATGTAGTATGGAAAACGGTAACTTTCATCAAACAATCCTATCTTCCTCAGTAGTTTGCGCTCGAAAGCCATACACAATTCATCAATCACTTCAACTTCCGCATCACTAGACTCCTCAAAATGGTGTAGATCCTCGGAGCGCAGGCCTCTAAATCCAGTTATCCCTATGCTTTTATCTGCTAATATCTGACCAATAGGAGAGAATACATCGCCTGTCAACTCGACACTACTATCCAACAGTAGAATATATTTCCCTCTGCTTTGCTTCAAGCTTACATTTCGCGCTTCTGCTTCGCCAAGATGACGAGATGTGCTCAGGAGATGCAGTCGTGAATCCTTGCTCTGTAACTCTCTGAACCAGGCATCCAACTCCTCTGATGACTTGTTATTAACAAGCAGTATTTCGACTTCGTATGTCCCCATCCATCTCATAACGCTTTCAATACAACGTTTTGTTTCCTCAAAATTTGAATTTGCTAGAATACTTACCGAAAACTCACAGCGATCCACCTCATCCAATAAGGAAGGCACCTGTCGAGCAGTTCGATATACGAATCCATCAACATCCACACTGGGCAAAACAACAAGGTGAGCGCCATGAGGATTATCTTTTATACTATATCCCGCTTCTTCTATTTGCCGTTTCAGTGCATCGGCTCGATCATATTTTCCCCGTTTGCGTAATTCATCGCGTTCATGTGAGAGTGCTAATATTTCAGCAGGTATTCCTGGGTGTGATGATTGCAATGTCATATATATCCTTCTCTTTTACAATTCAGTTTCTCTTTGATGAATTCTTCCCGATGTGGCTTACAATACAGCCAAACTACCAACCAAGCGCAAGCCCATCACAACGTGGGTCTGCTGCTCCCTCAAAATAATTACTTACGGAATTGATGTGGATTGCTTGTGCATGACCCATTCCATCATCCCATGGCCCTACAATATTTGTTCTATGGCCAAGCACATCTAACAGATAGGGCACGCCTTCGGGAAAGCGATTCTCCATCATCACAATTTCAACCAAATTCCGTTCCAGGTGTCCATCTACTCCCCGTTGTCCAGGTATGATGTCCTGTTTGCCACTCATTGGATTGACACGAATGTTTCCACTACGCCAGCGGGGAGCTGAGATTGCCTGCTGAACATTCAAACCAAAATCAAGCATCGCTGAGAGCAACTGTACATGTATCTGTGGTTGTGCATCTCCACCCATCGTTCCTACTGCCAAGTATGGAGATCCATCACGTAAGACCATCGCTGGTGTCAATGTATGCATCGTTCGCTTCCCAGGTTGCAAGTAATTGACATGTCTTGGATCAAGTGAAAAGTATGATCCACGGTTATGCATCATCACCCCGGTCTCTCCTCCAACGACACCACTCCCAAAGCCAAAGTAGAGGCTTTGAATTAACGAAACGACATTTCCCTCTCCATCCGCCACACACAGATACATCGTATCGCCATCCTTTTCAGGTCCCGCCGCTACGTTCGGTGTTGCTTTTTGCAAGTTTATTCTCGCACGTTGCGAGTCAGCATAATCTTTACTTATCAACCGTTCAACAGGCACATCTACAAAATCAGGATCTGATATAAACCGATCCCTGTCAGCAAAAGCCAGTTTCTTTGCTTCAAGCAAAATATGCAGGTATTCTGGCGTTTGATAGCCCATGGACTTCAGATTATAACCCTCGATAATATTTAACATCTCTAAAGCAGTAAGGCCTTGCGAGTTAGGAGGAAATTCAAATACGTCGTATCCTCGATAGTTCGTCGAGATTGGCTCTACCCAGTCAGAATGATGTTTCTGCATATCTTCTAAATCAAGCACCCCACCATTCTGCTGGATATACGATGTAATTTCTCGTGCGATTGGCCCTTTATAGAAAGCATCTCGTCCTTCTTTAGCTAGCATACGATACGTTTTTGCTAGATTAGGTTGCCGTAACAAGTCTCCAGTTTTTGGCAGCCTGTTATCTGGTAGATATACACCTGCACTGCTCTCCCATCGTCTTAGAACAGGCTCAGCCGCTTGATTCAGCCAACCGCTTAATTTGCTCGTGATCGGCACGCCCTCTTCAGCATATGCAGTCGCCGGAGCAAATATTGTTTCGACAGGAAGTGTTCCGAATCTCTCCAGAGCCTGAAACCAACCATCTACTGCCCCAGGCACATTTATTGTCAGTGGCCCTCGCTCGGGTATTTGTTTGTATCCTTGATCAGCAAATAACTCGGGCGTCATCCCCTGCGGTGCGCGGCCACTGCCATTCAACGCATACAACTTGCGTTCATGCTCATTCCAAATGAGCATGAACACATCACCACCTGCTGAACAGGTGGATGGATACACAACGGTCATTGTTATATTGGCTGCTATCGCTGCATCAATAGCATTCCCACCCTGTGTTAGAATCTGTAAACCCGCCTGAGTAGCAAGATAATGCGCGCAAGCTATCATTCCACGTGAGGCAAAAATTGGCTGTTCGGAGAGCATTGTGGGAGACTCCGTTTCCATCTGAATTAGTGGCACTGACGATTTAGCTAAGAATTGTGCGTAATGAATATTATAGCATCTATCATTACAAAGAGTATGCTGCTTTGCTTCATTGGGACTTTACCCTTTTTCTGTAGCGCTCGTAGGCATATCGTTTTCCCACTTTGGTCCTGCGATCATCTTCCCTATCAGCGCAATCATGATGGTAGGAGCTTCCGCTTTTGGATGGTTTAAACGCGAAATTCGAGAATTATAAAAGGTACTGTTTACGAGTATAAGCTCAGAGAACAACCTGCTAATTTGCCTTCTTTAATTGACTCTCCGCCAGTTCCTTTACGCGTTGTACCTCATCTTTATGACAAATCACAGTCTTATCGTCCATCTCAACTATCACTACATCCTCTAACCCGATCGTGAAAACCTGCCTTCGTGTGTTATTGTACACAAAAATATTGCTACTCCCTAAACCGACATGATGCCCTACACAACGTACCTCATCCTGGTCTGCTGGGAAGAGTGACCCATATTGTTCCCAGTTTCCTACATCGTTCCAGCCAATTTCGACCGGAATCACTGCAAACTTACTCGCTTTTTCCATGACACCATAATCGATAGAAATTGTCTGTAGTGTCGGCCATAATTCGTCAAGTGTAGCACGCTCCCCTATAGTTCCTATTGAATTGACAATGGTATAGATTTTTTGTGCCAATTCTGGAAGATCCCTTTTCAATTCCGTCAGAATAGTTTCAACGTTCCACACAAACATGCCACTATTCCATACAAAATGGCCATCTTCTAAGTAGGACAACGCAGTTGCAACGTTCGGTTTCTCTACAAATCGCTCTCCATAAAATGCCTGATGTTCAAAACCTTCGCTCAATACATCACCATATCGAATATATCCATAGCCCGTTTCTGGACCAGTCGGCTTAATACCTAATGTGACAAGATAACCTTTCCTTGCTAACGTGTCTGCCAGGCGTAAGGCATTCTTGAACCGATCAATTTTGGTAATCACATGATCAGCAGTCAAAACCATCATCGTTGCTTGTGGATCTCTGCGTGCAATAGTTGCTGCTGCCCAACCTATAGCAGCAGCCGTGCTTCGACCCACAGGTTCTCCCAATATCTGGTTCGCAGGCACGAAAGGCAGATGTTCCCGTACCAGTTCAACCATACTACGACCTGTTACTACCCACGCTCGCTCTGGAGATACCAATCCTTCTACGCGGGCCAGAGATTCCTGTATCATACTTCTACCATTTGGTAAAGGCAAAAATTGTTTAGGGAAACTTGGAGTGCTGAGTGGCCAAAGCCTCGTGCCACTTCCACCTGCCAGGATAACCGCGTTGAGATGTTCCATTTCTGCTACAACTCCTTAACACCAACTTATATCAGACACAAGTCTTGTATTATCTTAATATTCACGATGCAAGGATTGTATAAGGCTTATTGTTTCGTGTCAATTGCCTATGTCCACACCATCGCATTCTTGTATGCTACCTCTGTCGTAGCATCGTTTGCCGCCCCAAAAACACCAATCATCCCATGATCTGAGACTTGATTAGCATCACTCACCAACCCACCAACTTTTACGCCATTGATAAACAATTCAAAACTGAAGCCGGTCACTGCAATCGCAATAGTGTTAGTTTGGTTGAGACCGGCACGGAACGATGGAAAGGCTTGAGACAGACCATCTACAAGCGTATGGCCGCAATCATTGTTAATGCAAGATACAAAGGTGAATCTTCCACTCTCGAATACCTCAAAATAGTAGTAACTATTACCACTACCACGAATGACCATCCCTCCTGCATCGAATGATTGACCTGCTTTGATAAAAGTCATTTCTATTTGATAGGTAAAGTTGCTAAAATTGGTTGCAGTTGCAAAACACGCTCCTTGATTTTTCGGCGCTTCAACCATGTGATAAGACCCATCAACGAACTGGCAGGAATTTCCAGTTGTAGTATCATTAAATACTTGCCAGTTATGTTCCTGATTGTTATCGACCAATGGATCATTCAGCGCCTGCATGCCGAGATACGGTGGATAAGGATCCGCCCCAAGAGCAATTGCCGTTGCAGTAGCTCCATTCTGAGCATGTACTGTTTCAGTTGGATCTACTTGGGAGGTTGTAGTTCCCTTCAATCGCGCGATCGCTGTCACTGTCTGAAACATATGGGCCTTTGCAGTTTCTGTTGCCGTTGCATTTGTCGTAGAATGACGTCCTCCCAGGTAATAGAACAAACCGGCACTGCTTACTACCAATAGGGTTACCAACAATGCGATGAACGTGAGATATACCCTGGAAATCCTTCTACGCGGGTCTTTAATGAATTGTTGCTGAGCAAATCCAGATGAGTTCACTGCTTCGCTTGGAGGCACAGTAGTAGGTGGGACTTGCGATTCTTTCGCATCTCCACCAATGGGAAGTACACTCCCCGTAGAAGTTGCAAATCTTCTCTCATTCTTCAGAGACGCAACAGAACCGCTTCGCAAAGGTGTATTTTGATCCCTACCTGATGAAGTTGTTTCATCTTGCTTCACAACTCTCTCTCCCACGAGAAGAGGAGCAGCAGAACTTGTTGAAGGCACAATTGACAGTGTCAAATACACCTTAATAGTTGAACCTTTACCTGTCTGATCATTTTGATCCAATACCCTGATAACCTGCCCATCCTTCACCCCGGCAGGTATTCTGACTCGTATCTGCCTTCCTCCTGGCAATGTTATGTTACGGTTAGCACCATTGCGAGCCTCGTTTTCGCTGATTGCTAATGTCGCAGAAGCATTGAAGCCGCTGTTGCCAAGTGTAATCGGGGCTCTATCAACTGTAAACATATCTATATTGGAAATGCCAAGAGCAGCTGAAGCATCGACACTTCTCAGCGTTTGACGGAATGCAAAGGCAAAGGCAATGATTGATGGAAATCGTTCCTCTGGTTTTTTTGCCAGCCCGCGTAATATAACCGAATCAATCACAGTAGAAAGGCGTGGATTTAAGATGCTCGGTGCTTGTGGTTGCGTATTAACATGCGCATACATCATTTGCATGGGGGTCCCGCGAAAAGGTGGGTGACCTGAGAGGAGTTCATATAGCATAACTGCGAGCGCATATTGATCTGTCGCAGGAACAGGGCGACCTTCCCACTGTTCAGGAGCCATATACGTTGGCGTGCCTCGTATACTTTGGCTTGCTCTTGTAGTGAACATGCTCAGTTTAGCAATTCCAAAATCAGTCAATAGCAAATCAGGAATTTTTGGACGTTCCCTACTCGTGCGAATCAAAAAATTTGACGGCTTTACATCCTGGTGTACTACCTGATGGTCATGTGCATATTGAAGTGCCGACGCAGCCTGCTGTAACATCTGCTCGACAATTTGAACGGTGAGAAGTTTGATACCACCTCTTTGTAACCAGTTTGCCAGCGATCCTTCCTCGCGATATGGCATAACAAGATAGGTGAGCATTGCGCCATTCACACTTTGCTCACCATAATCATAAAGTGGTAAGATGCCCGGATGGTCAAGCATCGCGATTGCTTTAGCTTCCCGTTGGAACAACCGAGCTGCATCTTGCAAACCCATTGACCCTGCCCCGGTCATAGCCCTCACGCCAGATAACGTATCAACATTTTTTTTGCTGAAATCTACAGCCTCAACCCGAACCACTTTAATTGCCACTTGTCTATTGATTCCCGGGTCCTGCGCAAGATAAACTTCCCCCATCCCACCACTACCTATTAGCTTTAGTAGGTGATAACGACCAAGCTGTTGCCCTTCAAGTGACATGTCTTCCCCCAGCGATTGCTATTCAAAACACTCTTTATTCGCCTTCATCCCCCAGAAAGCGACATTAGTATAGCACAACCACAATTTTGGAAAAAGCGACATGGGAATTATGTCGATATCAACACTCCACACTCAGCTTAATGCACCTCTTGTAGGGATGGGGGCTGCGTGGATGCCGGGTGGGGGCGCTCGCGCCGTCCTGCTGCCCCACACGGCTTTTGATTCGCTTGCTTTATTTGGGGTGCCGCACTACTGTCCCTGACGACTGTTGGGATTCGCACAATCAAGATGTCTGGACGCTTGCTCCGCCCTGGTTCATGATGCGCCTTTCCCATTCAGCTCCCGATAGGTGGTAGAACCTCAAACACTCATCACATTGCCAGAACGTGATGAGTATGATATGCTTTGCTCACAAAATTGATATGCATCAATCAATATCATCCTGACATATTCAGTATATAGAGCGAAACATTGGGAAACGAAGGGTTACAACCGCCCCCACCACAACAGGGGCAACCAGGACAACAAAAGCCATACTACGGATGGCAATACGACCAGGATCAGACAGATCAAATAGGGCCGCAACAGCAAGCCCCTGTTGTGCCACAACAGCCTAACTTCTCTCCTCAACCACAGTACATGGTGAACCCACAGCCAGCCCAGGGAGTGCCCCCACAGATACCTCAGCAATATCAGCAACCTGTTCAAGACATGGGAACTTCGCTAGGATACGGACAGGGTATGGAATATCAATACGTAAACACTCCCCAGCCATCTCAACCTTTGCCTCAATTACGTCAGGCCCGTCTACAACAACTTCGCGAAGATCGTATGCGGCGTCAACAACGCCGCATGCAAACCGAAAGCCCTGGTTTTTTTATTCGCAAAAGTGTCAAACAACCTTCCAATGTTATGCCTTCACCAACCATGAATCCACCCACTCCCGGTTGGAATCAGTCTAATGGTTCACAGGCGCCAGGTTCCATGCAAATGTCAACTGGAATGTCAGTTTCACCAGTAGAGGTATCGCCTGTACCTCCGTCCAGATTACCGCCAATAATACAACAAAGCCCTTCAGGTCTACCTGCCAGAAAAGATGAACAACGTCCACCCGCATCAGAGCCAGCTCAGGATACTGGTATGCTACAAAAAGCCCGAATTGGTCGGGCCACACTCATATTGACAGGCTCATTTATCGCTAGTCGATTCCTAGGCCTCCTCCGTACCTCATTGTTCGCCTATGTCTTTGGTGCCTCTAGCACCTCTGATGCATTTATACAAGCATTTCTTGTACCTGACTTGATTTTTACCGTTATCGCTGGTGGAGCTCTTAGTTCCGCCTTCATCCCTGTTTTCACACAATACATAGTTCGTGATCATGATGAAAAAACAGCCTGGCATATTACCAGTTCTTTACTGAACATCATCGTTGCTATCATGACAGGTATCGCATTACTTGCTTTCATCTTTGATCCATGGATTGTCCCACTCTACAATCCTGGCATGAGTCAGAGCAATCCACAGGAACTCAGCTTAATTATTTCACTTTCTCGCATCATGCTATTACAATCAGTCATTATGGGTGGGGGAGTAATTATCAACTCAGTGCTATTCGCTAAACAGAACTTCCTCCTTCCAGCTATAGGCACTGTCCTCTACAACGTTGGCTTGATTGCTGGACTTATTCCTGGCTTGTTTTTAACTTTGCACCGCACACCAGCTACTTTGACGCTCGCCGCTTACCTTGCTACATTAGGCGTGGTCTTAGGTGCGGTTTTGATGGTTGGTGTCCAGGTGCCCGGCGTTATTAAAGCTGGTATGGTGTATACATTTTCTTTCGATTGGCGTCATCCGGCTGTCATCCAGATTGCCCGTCAGATGGTACCCCGCGCCTTCAATTCTGCTATGCTCTACTTTTCCATCTTCGTTGATCGTGCATTGATTCTTCTAATGGGCGTAGCAGTAGGACTGGATGCGGGAGGTTCGATTACTCAGTATTACCAGGCTTTCTTGCTCATATCATTACCACTTGGCATCTTTGGAATGGCAGTTTCTACCGCTGCTTTCCCTACCCTGGCAGAAAATGTCACGCTTGGCCGCATGGATCGCTTCCGTAATATCATTCAGGATACCTTGCGCAGTATTCTCTTCTTATCGCTGCCCTCGAGCATAGGATTAATTGTTCTTGGTCTACCTATCATCCAGGTATTGCTTGAACATGGAGCTTACAGCCTGAACAGTGCCTTAAGCACTGCCGTTCCTCTGGCATTCTTCTCTTTTGGTTTGATCGGGCTTTCTATGGTTGAGATACTGACTCGCTCTTTCTACGCTCTCAGAGATACGAGAACACCTGTAACTGTAAGCATCGTCCAATTCATATTCAAAATCGCCCTTAGTATCATACTCATTCAAGCTTACAGGTGGGGATTAAAATGGGGGTTGGGTGGATTAGCGCTCTCAACCGCAACTGCGGCAAATCTTGAAGCATTTGCTCTACTCTGGTTACTTCAGGATCGTGTCGAGGGTTTTGAACTTCGTAAACTAGCTCTTTTTGCCGGACGCGTTCTTGTTGCTGCCCTTGCAATGGGTCTCGCGCTGCTGATTCTCCGTTTCCTACTTGACCATATTTTTGTGACTACCAGCGATCAACGACTTGGATTCGGCGGTACTTTACTTGCCATGATCAAGTTATCCATTGAATTGGCGGTTGGCCTAATTTTCTATATTCGTGCTACACGCTTGCTTGGCATTGAAGATTTCTGGAAACAAGGGCCAATTAAGCGTGTACTTGAACGTCTCAAATTATCCTGGATCTAATACTTTAAATATCACCCGCACAGAGCCAAAATACACAACGTCCCCATCTCGTAGCAATTCTGCCTTCAAGGGCGTAAGTGTCCTCTCGCCCAAACGAGTTTTATTACGGCTCTTCAAATCCTCAATAGAGAAAAAGGTCTTCCAAAATCGAATGCGTGCGTGTTGCCGTGAAACCGTCATACCAGGATCAATCGAGGTCAAATCAACTTCAGGTTTTAATCCTCTTCTGGGATCAACCCGTCCCACCACCACATATGTGTCCTTAATTACAAATCGACGTGTTTCTCTACCTTCTTCTTCAAAGCACAAATAGGCATATTCTTTATCTCGCCCTGCATCAAGGTTGGTTTTCAAAGCAATATATTTGCTATCAGAATCAGTAGATCTTTCATCAGCTCTAAAAGAACTATCCAGTTTCGGCATAACACTTGCTGGGGAAGTTGATAAAGATTTCATAGACTCTTGCAATACTGGCAATGTCTCGAAAGCAGCTAATAATGCTGTCGCATTGAGAATACGCTGTGCAGGTTCCTTCGCAATCATTCGATCCACGAGTTCTTGTAATGCATGAGGCACATCCTCTCTGTACTGAATCATTTGGGGTAGTGGCCCATTACATTGCAAAGTGCGTGTTTCATTCGGAGTTCGTCCTACAAAAGGAGGACGCCCTGTAACCATTTCAAAAAGTAGCAACCCTACTTGGTAGACATCGCTCCAGGGGCCAATTCTTCCACCCTGAATGAACTCTGGAGATACGTACCGTGGGTCAAAAAAGCCTACATCGTCTTGCTGCCCATATGTTGATCCCATCTGATTGAAGAATAGACGCAAACCTGCGTCATCAAGCTGCACGCGATCTATCTCCTCCACCACATCCACAGTTATCAGTTGAGGACGCATATCGATGTTCTCTATATTCTGCTCGTGCAGTGCAATCAACCCCCGTGTTATCTGCTTTGCCATCTCAACTGCCCGCTTCAAATCAAGCGTCTCATTGTCCAGAACTGTTCTTAGAGAGATGCCTCGCGGAGGATCAGTGGCAATATAAATCCGTGATCCATCTATGCCCCAGTCAAAAATATGGATCACATGCGGAGATTCTACCAGGCGGCGGCGCTTAAGCGGTTCAAGAAATCTTAGTGCTGCTCCAGCTTCAACAGAAGGTGGTAATCCGAATACGAGTAATCCAACTACATCATTAGTATTACGATTGTATGCAGTGTAGGTAGTCAGAGTTAGACTGTGGGTAATCACCTGCCCTACATGATAGACTCCACCTATGAGTCGAGGGTTCTTCCGAGCATCTTCGACCATGTACATATCCCTCAGTTTTGCGTTTTTCTGAGAATAAACAGGAGTGCAGAGGGCGAAAGCCCTTTGCCGGGGCGTGGAGTGTCCCCGCCTTTCCCCTTCTCTATGGATAGGGAGGAAAGGGGAAGAACTATTCCTTCTCCTCAATTATACAATTGTTGATGTATATATGTCTTAATTAAATTCCAGTCACTGTTCTGTGGTAAGAGAATATCCTGTCCATCACTTGACTTGCTATCCATCAAGACATTTGAAAAGCTCAATCCAATTCGATGTGCATTGTTTAGATCCATTTTCAATGCAAACAACGCAAGATCAGCCAGCGACATATTGGTGTAAATGGTATGTTTCAGGGCATCTAAGCGCACTAAAGAAACTTGGCCACGTATGCCAATCCTTCAGTTTTGCTAAAGCAGCCTTCATTATCAGTTGCTGGCGAGCTGAACGAGCAAAATCGGTACCCTCGGCAGGATTATCTATCACATAACGAGCGCGAGCATATTCAATCGCAGTCTCTCCATCCATATGGTGCAAACCCTTAGTAAATTGTATCGTCTTCCAGCTTGCGTTAATAGAAGGATCATCATTCGCGGGGTAATTCGCTTTGAAACTGTCTGGAACATTTACATCAACGCCGCCAATAGCATTAATGAAATCGCGAAATCCAGCGAAATTGATAGTCATCCAGTATTTGATATCCAGGCCAGTTACCAGTGACACCTTCTGTGCGGCAGCATCACCACCCGCTACCGGATCAGCGTTATTATTTGAAGCGACGGGGTAAACTGCATTGATCTTTGTATAATTTCCAGAATTTGCAGGATTCTGTACCCACAGGTCACGTGGAACAGATATCAGCGTGGTATGATGACTTTGCGGCATCAAACTCATCACCATCATCGAGTCCGTCAGGTATGCTGGATAATTAGCTTTGAAGCTGTCTGGAACATTTACATCAACGCCGCCAATAGCATTAATGAAATCTCGAAATCCCGCGAAATTAATAGTCATCCAGTATTTGATATCCAGGCCAGTTACCAGTGACACCTTTTGTGCGGCAGCATCACCACCTGCTACCGGATTAGCATTATTATTTGAAGCGACTGGGTAAACTGCATTGATCTTTGTATAATTTCCAGAATTTGCAGGATTCTGTACCCACAGGTCACGCGGAACAGAAATCAGCGTGGTATGATGACTTTGTGGTATCAAACTCATCACCATCATCGAGTCCGTCAGGTATGCCCCATCATGGCCACTGCCACCATATCCCATTACCAATATATTCACGCGATCACTCGTACCCATATAACCAGTTTGAGTGCTCAGTGATGATTGAGTTGAGATAGCAGAACCAAAAGCCAGCACTTTTTGTGTTGTTGGGATAGCGATTGCTCCCAAAATGAACAATAGTAAAAGCACCACCGCAGCGCTAATCAAACAACCTTTACCCCTACGTTTAGGTTGGGATGAATTCGCTTGTCCTCCCTTTGGTGGCTTGGGATTACCGCACATACATCGGCGGCTGAGGTTGAGCAGAAGGATATCTTTGAGAGCCTGGGTTTACCGTTGCTGGAGGGCTGGAATATGGCGTTTGCTGAGTTGGAGCGACTACAGGAGCCCGAGGTGAATAAGCAACCGTCGGTATATCCGCCTGCTTTTGATCTTGGTATGGTTGAGATGAATACTGGTAAGGTTTGCGACGCGAGCGCCCTGGAGATTCTGCTACACGCCCATTGTTTACCGGACCAGTAAGAATTTTGCCCTGGTACAACCGAATTGCCATTCCCTCTTATTGATTGAGGCAAACTTCGAACCTCCCTACCACAAATCCCACAGAAACTGGCATTGTCAGGAATTTCAGACCTACAAAATTCACATGTGCGCATAATAATTCCTCTCAAGGCTTCAATTCATTTTATGATATTTCTTAAACGAAATACATTATATATAACCTGACATACCCTCTCAACCCACACATATTGCATTACTATCTATATAACGAAACAAATCTCTGCAAGTTGCAACTTGCTACCTTACTTCTTACTCCAATCGAGAACAGCCGAAGCATCCTTCCCATGCCGCGTTGCCACAATTTCAGCCATAATCGCCAGTGCCATTTCTTCTGGCGAAGTTGCACCGATATTCAACCCGATTGGTCCATGAATGCGCCTGAGTTGCTCTTCAGTCAATCCTTGTTTTCTTAGCCGCTCATCACGCTCTTCCTTTGTCTTGCGGCTACCAACAGCTCCAACGTACCCGACTTCCCGCGACAACACCACTTTTAGAGTTGGCTCGTCAAATTTCGGATCATGCGTCAAAACTGCTACAGACGTAGATGGATAGAGGTCCATTTTTTCCAGAACTTCATCTGGCCACTCAACAATCAATTCGTCGGCTAAAGGAAAGCGATCTCGGGTACCAAAAGCGCTACGAGCATCTATAACCACTACACGATAATTGAGTGTCTTAGCAAAAGTAACTAATGGAATTGCGATATGCCCTGCGCCCACAATCACCAGTGTAGGCGGCGGCGGGAACCCCTCAATGAAGACATCGAATGCAAGTGCCTCGCCCAGATCTTCGACAGCATAAGTGCGTGTCACAGCATCTCCGGACCAGATAGCTCGTTCAGCATCTTCAACCACTAAAGCATCAAGTACTGCATTGCCTAATGTACCATGCGTGCTTTTATCGGGAAACACCAGCACTTTTGCGCCAACTTGCTTCTCTCCACGTACAACGGTCGCTAATGCAACACCCTTTTCTTCGTTCAGTAAGTCTTTCAATTCTTCATAGAGTCCGCTCATAGCATCCTCACCAATCCAAACGTTCAACAAACACATGAATTGTGCCACCGCATGATAACCCAATTTTCTCGAAATTTTCCTCTTCGCTGATGCCAAATTCCAACATTTGTGGTTCTCCTGTTTCGATCACCTCCAATGCCGAATGTACAACAGCCGGTTCAACACAGCCACCACTAACCGAACCAGTCAATTCTCCACTTTCGCTCACCGCTAGTTTCGCACCCGGCCTTCGCGGTGCCGAACCATACATCGTTACCACAGTGGCAACAGCCACACGTTCCCCTCTTTCACGCCATCGCTCCACATCTGGTAATATATCACGCATAGAATTTCTGCCTTCCTTTGATAAACAGTTCTTGCCCAAAACGCAGGCACTCACACTCAAGCGCCTGCGCTAGCTTTAGATTTCCCAATCATTATACACCACGCAGTTACATCTCCGCCTAATGTTCCCCACCGGCCTTTCCCGTAAGGGCGAGAGCGGTGAAAGGTGGTTGGGTGTGCCTTTTTGTTCCTCCAATACGCATCAACCTAAGACCCAATCAATGATTCCGTAGGGGCGAGGGTGGTGAAGGGTGGCTGGGTGGGCCTTTATGGTCGCCCAATAGTGCTCTGTCAAGCTTCAAATGACGGATAGAGACGCTTGAGCTTGATGCGAGCATCGGCAGTGGTAAAGCGCCAGGAAATGGTGGTTTGTCGCTGGTTGCGTCGCTCTTGCCAGGCTGCGATCCGCTCTTGGAGCGCTTGCAGAGTGGGAATACGCCCACTCAAGGCTTGCCGAGCCAGCACCGAGAGTTCAATCTCGGCCATATTCAACCAACTCCCGTGCAGAGGGGTATGATGGATCTCCAGTTTCTGCGAGAGCCGCCACGCCTCCTCTGGCTTGAAGACCTCATACAAGGAGGCTGGCGAATGGGTATTGAGATTATCCATCACCACCACCAGTTTCTCGGCGTGCGGGTAGTGGACCTCGATCAGTTCACGCATAAAATAGGCCCAATCGGCTTTGGTTCGTCGAGTTCTGGCCTGGACGATGCGCTTGCCCACAATGGGCTCGACGGCGATAAACACATGCGCAAATCCCTCTCGCTCATATTCATAATCCTCTCGTTCCACCTTCCCTGCTTGCATGGGCAGGGGATCATGTGTCTGGGCCTGCAACGTTTTGGCTCCTTCGTCCATGCAAATCAGTGGGCGGCTGGCATCATACGGACGAGTATAGACCGCGAGCACCTCTTCCATATGATAGACAAAGTGGACATTGGCCTTGGGAGGAATGCACCAACACTGCTTCAGCCACGGCTTGAGTTCGTTTTTTTTAACACCTGCCGCACGGTTTCATGGCTGATACTTTCGACGATCTCCAGTTCCACCACTTTCTCCCTCACCAGTCGCAGACTCCATCGTTCAGCTTCCTCTGGCTTCTGACTGCACATCAGCGCTACCAAGTGGGCTTCGGCTTCGCCATCCAGTTTGCGCTTCTGGGGCCGCAGAGGCTGCGGACGACGGACAATGGCTGCATCAAGCCTTTGTTCGCGAAAGCGTTTGCACACCCGCTCCACTGTGCTTCTGCTCACTGCGAACGCTGTGATGATCTGGGAAGTCGACCAGCCTGGACCCTTGGGGCCACGGTCGGCATGCAGCAAAATCTGGGCATGCATGATCTGGTTGGCCGACGCGACCCCCTTTTTCGTCAGACGCTCCAATTCTCGATGTTGCTCTTCGCGCAATTTGATGCTACTCTTTTTCATGCAGGTCTCCTTGTCTCGTTCACTGTTTTTCTGTGATGACAAGGGTACTCTTTTTTCTCCTTTCCGTCAATCGAAGCTTGACAGAACACTAGGCATCAACCTAAGCCCAGGATGAGCTTTCAAAATGCAGCACTCTGAGCGCGTTTGAGACCTGCATCATGCGGGAAAACGCCTTTCCACGCTCAACTGCAGGTCAGTGGGCGTCTGATACATCAGCACCGGCTACAAACCGAAAGGCTCATTTCATAGCATTTGAACGGTAGAAGATGCATATCGGTTACTCATCCTTTCTTAGGTTGATGCCTATTGGTGGGCCTTTATGGTCGCCCGTGGAGTGGGGATGGGCAAGCCGTACATCGCAGATCCACATCTCCAGGAAACCCACAGCAAGCGACTATAAAGAACGTAAATCTTCCCTCTATGGAGAAAGACCTACCCCAGCAACTCATACGCCCCGATATCGCATGCCACTCCTTGTGGTCGTCTCACACCCCGCTGGTCAGTGAATATATCCTTGATACGGCAGTCATTAAGGGGTATTCGGTCAATAGCCACACTCCCAGGAAGCAAGGCATGGGTCTGGGTTGGTCCATCGTTATCCTTCAACAGAGGCTCCACCCTTAGAGTCGAGAGTGCAACCTGCAAGAGGTCGGTCCCATGCGCTAGGCTAGGGGAGAACGTCGTGTCCTGCGTGCTCTGAATGAGGTTATAGCCCTGCGAGGTGAGCGCCCCCAGAATGTCTGGACCAGAAGGAGCCTTGTTTCTTGCAACAAGGCTGTTTCTCATCACCAATTGGCTTGCGCTGTTGACAGCACCATTCCAGATACCACCACCGCTCTCGCCGCTAGTATTGCCATAGATGGTGCAAAAGATTATCTCCATCTGGGCAATGGTACTTGCGTTGAGGATGCCACCACCTGGCCGCTCAGCCCTATTATCCGAGATCGTGCTGTTGATTAGCCTGAGTGTCCCACCATCGTTAGAGATGCCGCCACCTGTATCAGCCAGATTCCCCGAGACCGTGCTGTTGATGAGAGTCAGCGCTGCATTAGGCGAGTTGTAGATACCGCCACCACTCGCTTCAGCATAATTACCCGAGACCGTGCTGTTGATGAGGATCAGCGTCCCTCCCAAATCATTGTAGATGCCGCCACCATTAGGGTTGCCGCTCGATGGTGTGCTCGATGTAGAGGGGTAAGTGAGTGCTGTATTGCCCGAGGTCGTGCTGTTGATCAGTGTAAGTGTCCCTGCATTGTACAGGGAACTGGACGTGAACGCTAGGCCAGTAATAGTGACTGATTTAGTTGGGCCCACATCGACGCCAAACTCATTATTTGGGTTCCCGTTCAAGGTTAAGTACTCTGCTCCTGGTCCACGAATGGAGAGACGTTTGCTAATATGCAACACATCGATTAAGTGAAGCGTCCCCTGCAAACTCGCATCAAAGGTGATGGTGCTTCCAGCAGGGGCGTTCGCGATCGCCCAGCGCAGTGAACCTGTTCCACTGTCCTGTAAGGTGGTGACCCGTGTCGGATCAGGGGGAAGTTGCAAGCGGAGCCAACCTGCCAGACCCGCTGTTGCGAGTAGCACGAGCACGATGCTCAGCACACTGATGCCATACCGCAGACGCCGTCTCGTACTGGCTTGAAGAAAGGCAAGTTCGTTTCTGCTTGGACTGTTACGTCTGGCCCAGGTCTGGGCTTCCACGAATTGCGAACCCCGATACAGGCGGTCTTTTGACTTGCCCCGTTCTTGCCAACTGGTGGCATCTTTGCTGATGGTCTGTTGGAGTTGAATATCCTCGCGTGCTTCGTGCAGCCAGTCACCCAGGCGTGGCCATTCCCGAATCAAGGCTTCATGGCTGACCTCCAACACGGCTGTTCCTGCCATGGTAGTGCTCGTCACCAGGCGCGCTCTGATAAAGGCCTCGCTGACCTCCTCGAGGAGGACCGTTTCCTTGACATCATCCAGCAGTAGCTCGGAGCGGGCTGCACGGCGTCGTGTCGTGTCCTGTTCCGTAGCTCCTGGCTCAATCAGGCGCAAGAACATTACCTGTGCCAACCTGCGGTGCTCCTCAGATGGGAGGGAAGCGTAGGTGGACTCGGCCTGTTTGACCAGGGCTCCTTTGATTCCGCCTATCACGTGATAGGCCTCAAGCGTGAGCTGATGCACACACCTCCGCCCGAAGAGCTGATCGAGCGTGAATTCTAAGAGCGGCAACGCATCGATCTGCCCCTGCATCTCAAAAAGTAGATCTCCCACCAGATCCCCTTCGAACGTCACTTGCACATCGGGAAGATCAGCAGGCTGCTCGATCACCATGCGCAGCTCCAGGACGTTCATAGGAAATATGGCGCATTGATGTTGCTCTATCAGCGGGCCTAAGACGGGGGAACTCAGCATGCGGTCATAAAAGTCTGCACGGAGAGTCAGGATCACGACGACCGGACCTCGGGGTTCGCTGAGCGCGGTGACGATCAGCTCCAGGAACTGTTCACGCTCTTCGCGAACGCTCGCCTGGGTGAACAGTTCTTCGAATTGGTCGACACACAGCAGCACCTTTGTGTTCTTGCCGTGTGTGATCGTAGTGGCCAGTTGATGCAAGCCTCGTGCCGAGTCCTCTTCCAGGTCCTGGCGAATCGTGTGCAGACTCCTGTCAGGCAACCGCTCGGCAAGGGCTAGCGCCAGGGACTCAAGCGGACGCGCTCCGGGAACAATTGGATCCACGTAGATCCACTCTTCACTGCCAGGTACTCCACCATGCTGGAGACGAGGCATCAGACCTGCCATCATGACACTGGACTTGCCTGACCCACTCGGCCCGATGATGGCCAGCAGTCGTGCGCTTTGTTGGCTTGGTCGCTCTGCCCGCAGGTTTTCTCCTAAGGTGCTGGTGAGTTTGTCAATGAGAGCATCCCGTCCAAAGAAATCGTGCTGATCTTCCTGGCGGAACGCCTGCAGCCCCTTATATGGGTTGCGTGGCTCAGCGTCTGGTACCTGTTCTTGTGCTACTTCAGGAGTGGATGCACTGTTCGTCTCAGGTTCAGACCACCCCTGTTGGAGCTGGGCGACGACCCCTTCGAACAGACCTGGATCATCACTCGTGCGAGCATCAATCCTGAAGAACAGTTCCTGCTCGTCCAGAGGTAGGCACTCCTGCCAGTTTTCCCCCTCGATCCAGACGGCACATACCGGACGCCTGTACATTCTACCGACCTCCAGCGCCTCTCGGACGTGACGGGAGGTACGGGATTCCGGAGAGACAATCAGCAGGATCATCTGGGCTGCACGGACCACCTCACGAAGGGCCTTGAGCGGCTGCTCCAATTCTTGCATCCTGATGTTACGACTGCCCCAGAGTGTTACACCACGCTTTTGAAAGACCGTCTTGAGCCGGTTTACAACAGCTTTCTCATAATCAGCATAGGAGCAAGCAAGAAACACAAAAGGAGAAGTGGGGATGGCAAGCTGTTCGCTGGAATCGTGAGCCAATCCTAGTTCTTCAGCCGTCATCCCCAGGGAAGCACATAATTGCGCGCGGAAATAGAGCGTAGGTATGGTGACACCTCGCTCCCAGCGGCTCACCATCTCAAAGCTCGTCCCTACCTCTTCCGCTAACTTCGCCTGGGACCACCCTCTGAGGCTGCGTGCATGCCTCAAGCGTTCATTTGGCACACGCTCTTTGACACTCATGATGAAGGCTCCTTCCTCCCAGTCAGTCCCTGCTTTGCTCATCTCTTTCTCATCACACAGAAAAGTCCATGGAACTGAAGGAATAGTCATGAAGAACTATTCGGCAGGAGTGGGTAACTTGCACTACGAGGATATTTCTCCCTGTTTCCTCTCAGATCGACCACAGTATACCTCAATAGCGCGATAAATAAAAGGAAAATACAGAGGAGAACAAAACTTGTCATAAACAAGTCAAGGAACTGTCAAACACTAGCCCAGGGATTATCAAGAACACATCCTGTTTGTCGTCGCCTACTTCTGGCACACTCACAATGTAGAAAGTGCCAGTAGGCCAGGAAAATATCAGGCCTCGCACTCCTCGCATTGACGAAAGAGTTACCTGTCTCAAGAAGAAAGGACAAACGTGATGCCTACTAAGTCTAAAAGTTTCAGTGTACTTTTCCTGGCATTCTGTTGGCTTGTCATACTCCTTAGTTCCTGTACTGTTCCTGATACATCCACTGTCTCTCATCGTTCTCGTGTTGTTGCTGATACTTCCACTGTCTCTCACAGTACCCTCTCTGTGGGAACCACGCTTTCGACATACAGTGAGCATCGAAATGCCATCAGTACCGTAGCCTGGTCTCCTGATGGGAAGGAGTTGGCTTCTGCTAGTTACGATAAGACCGTACAGGTCTGGGACCCCATAACCGGGCATCGCTTTGTTACCTATCGTGGGCATTCCAATTGGATCACAGCAGTCGCCTGGTCTCCTGACGGAAAGTATCTGGCTTCTGCCAGTTATGATAAGACCGTACAGGTCTGGGAGGCGGCAACTGGGAAACACCTCTTGACCTATCGCGGCCATTCGGACACAGTGACCGCCATCGCCTGGTCCCCTGACGGAGGCCGCCTGGCTTCCGCCAGTTTTGACAACACAGTGCAGGTCTGGCAGAGCGTCACAGGAAAGCTTGAATTGACATACCGCGGTCACTCCAATTGGGTCACAACAATGGCATGGTCCCCTGACGGCAAAGAGCTGGCCTCGGCTGGCCTTGATACCACGGTACAGATTTGGAACGCGAG
This sequence comes from uncultured Chloroflexia bacterium, assembly GCA_963702765.1. GTDB lineage: Bacteria > Chloroflexota > Ktedonobacteria > Ktedonobacterales > Ktedonobacteraceae > DATMNR01. The sequence continues at coordinate 81,068 of CAVPEB010000005.1, read as the reverse complement.
CAACGGCAAGGTGCTATTGACCTATATCGGCCATGCAGGCAATGTGACTGCGATCGCCTGGTCCCCCGATAGCAAACATCTAGCCTCAGTGGGCTTTGATAAGTCCGTGCAGGTCTGGAACGCCGCCACAGGCAGACCCCTCTGGATCTATTGCTGCCAGGGGTGGGTAAATGGGGTCACTTGGTCCCCTAACGGGATGTATATTGCCTCAGCAAATACCAGTAAGACCGTTCAGGTATGGAAGAGCAATACAGGTACTCCTGAGTTTACTTATCGCAATCACCGCAGCGAAGTGCTCGCGGTCTCCTGGTCCCCTGACGGAACACGCATCGCCTCGGGTGATGACGACGGGATAGTGCGCGTCTGGCAAGCACCTGTGGCCTGCCAGTGCGCTCCTGGCAAAACTGATCTTCTGTAGGAGCGGAAAAGTGGATGACTGATGGTGGTGGCGCTTGCACCCAATACATCTCACTTAAGTGATTTTTAACTCTCTATGGAAGAGGTAAAACTATCTATGTGAGCTTGCGAATATGGCTTGTTTGACTCGCGCATTTTCTTAAGTGAGATGTATTGACGCTTGCGCCACCCCGGTGCCCTGCGATCGACGAGCTGATGTTACCATATATTTGAATCAACAGGGTGGATGATGTGGGGAGGGCCTCTAGACTTTGTTGGCGAATGATATTCCTGGATGAATGGTGTTTAACTTTCACCCCTTTACCGATGATCCTTAATGTTGTTCTACCCTCTCGGATGTCTGAATAGAGGCATTCGTCTATAGTAGGGGCGTGCCCTTGCGGCCGCCCTCGGGGCTGGGTCGGGTGCCCTCGCTCGCGTGTTCGCAGTATTTCTCGTATGCGCTAGCAGAGTCCTTGATGGCCGCCCACCGTCCCATCACTACATACGAGGCTTGCTCCATTCAGCAACAGCCTTACGTTGTGCAGCCGCACTCCGCATTGGTCGGCTGTCGTCTATTCTCCCCAAAAGATTTCCCAGACTTATTAGGCTATCAAGGTTATGTGCAGGTAAAAAATTATCAATATAAGGCAGGGCTGTTTTCATGCCAATTGTCAGAGGTCGATAATCCGGTGAACCCAACAATGGATTGAGCCAGATCAGCCGATGACAACTATGCTGCAAGCGGTCCATCTCAACTTCCAACACACCCGCATCTCCACGATCCCAGCCATCGCTGATAACCAGAACCACAGCGCCGCGTCCCAATACTCGCTTTGACCACTTTTGATTAAAAAAGTGTAGAGCATCACCAATACGAGTTCCACCCGACCAATCTTGTACCGATTTGGATACATCACGCACAGCATCATCAACATCACGCCGTTTGAGCTGCCGCGTAATACGAGTCAACCTCGTTCCAAAGACAAATGCCTCAACATTCAACAAACCATTTGAGATCGTATGAATAAAATGCAGTAAGAGTCGTGAATATAAGCTCATTGACCCGCTGATATCACAAATTATCACCAGTGGACGTGGCTTAAATTTGATTTCTCGCCACGTAAGTTCAAGTATTTCGGCCCCGTACTTAAGATTTCTTCGTACAATACGCCGCATATCAGGATATGAGCCACGCCTGGTAGGCCTTTTACGCCGCGTTGGACGTTGCCCAAGATGCCATCGCATCTCTGACATCAGCTTCTTAGCTTCCTGTACCTCATCCCACGTGAATGACTCGAAATCCTTTTTCCTCAACATTTCAATTGCGCTATACGCCGTTCCTTGAGGAGCATCACCTTCATCTTCCTCATCATCTTTAAGATGCTCTTCAACCCGACGGCGACGCTCGCTTTCGCGCATCTCCGATTTCAGGTCTTTGCGCTCGCTCGGTGAATTGAGATGCTCCGCCAATCGCTTGAGTTCAGAAGGTGGCAAGCGCATTTTCTTTTCATCGCGTTTGGCCGCACCAGGCGTCTCTTCACCTTTCTTATCCTGACGATCTCTCATGTACCAATAGTATAGGTACATCTGGTTGAAGATAGGTTCCTGTTCATGTTTCGCCAGCAAACTGCACTTAAGCGTATCGTAAAATTCTTCTTTATTAGTGATGTCTATGTAATCAAGTGTCACTGCGAGATCAAGCATCTTTCGCGGCCCCACATCGATGCCTACCTCCCACAGGATACGCCCAAACTCGGTCAAACGGTACAGCAACCGCTCGCCGCGCTCGATGTCTAACGGGCGCAACGGCTCCAAAGCAAAAAGATCACCATTTCCCCCTGGCGCTACATTCATGTTTAGGAAACTCCCTGCGCCTTCTTCAAGTACCTCGTCATTTCGTTTCCTCCAACCTTCAGAACATCATCCTGGTACTTCAGCAGGGCACCTAGCGTATCACGTACTGGTCCCTCGACAAGCTCAATTTGATTGAGCGCCAGCAGAGAACTGATCCAATCAAGAGTTTCCGCGACACCCGGTGCCTTAAATAGATCCGCGCTGCGTATTTCACGCACAAAAGCGCAAACTTGTTTAGCAAGTCGTTCAGGCGTCTCCGGCATGCGTGCTAGCACAATCGAATACTCCTTTTCCAATGTTGGAAAATCAATCCAATAGTACAGGCAACGGCGACGTAATGCATCGTGAATTTCTCGCGTGCGGTTTGACGTAATAATCACAATCGGCGGTTCTTTAGCCTCTATCGTGCCGATTTCAGGAATGGTAATCTGGAAATCAGAAAGAAGTTCTAGTAGGTAGGCTTCAAATTCTTCATCACTACGATCCAACTCATCGATTAACAATACAGGAGCTCGCACATTTGACGCATCAATTGCCTGAAGCAATGGACGCTGAATCAGAAAATCTGGACCAAAAATTTCCTTCAGTTCCTCTTGTCGATTAGTATCTCCGGCCTCCATCAGCCGTATATGCAACATCTGCCGGGTATAGTTCCACTCGTACACAGCCGTGCTTACATCGATCCCTTCGTAACACTGCAAGCGAATCAATTTTGTATCAAGCATAGCTGATAAAACTTTGGCTATTTCAGTTTTTCCTACTCCTGGCTCGCCCTCCAACAAAAGCGGTTTACGCCTTTTGAGCGCCAGGAACACCGCAGTTGCCAGGCTGCGATCGGCTATATAATGCTGGGCAAACATTTCCCGCTGGACATCTTCAATAGTTATGAACTGTTCCTGGTCCAACAAAGGCCTCCAATATAAAACTAGTGCCATGTAGCACGAAAAGTAAGGTACTGCCTTTCACAACACCCGACTGCTAAACAAGTAGAAGCGACGGCATCGTTGGTGTTGTGTCTTTCAAGTATACTCTTTTCACATCACCTGACTGCCATGCAGTAGAAGCGACAGCTTCGTTGGTGAGGTGATTTCAAGTACACTAGTATTTTATGCTAAATTTTAGTAAGTTAGCAAGTAGTGACGGCTATGCAGTTCCACCAACTAACTGGTGCTAGATACCTCATCTCATCATCCGGGGAAAGAAGAAGCGACCACCCCCTTTGTCATCCCACACTCGCCTTTTGTCATCCTGAGCATAGCGAAGGATCTCTCTGCCGATCCATGTCATTATGCACCTGCACCCACTTTTTGTCATCCTGAGCGTAGCGAAGGATCTCAATCGCCTGGTCGAGATGTCTCTTTACAATCAGCACGACAATTCTCCTGATCGCCATACCTGAATCGATGCCTATCACTACCGATTGATCAACCTCCAGGACTTCCCCGTACACTCATCCTTTTACGTAGCTGCTATAATATCGCTAGTAATAACACCATAATTTTGTAATGAGGCGACAACATTATGATCTCATTCCCAGAAACCCTCTTTCGTCTGGCAGTGGCACTAATACTTGGTGCCGTGGTCGGATTTGAACGCGAACAGAAAGAACACGCCGCTGGTTTGCGCACTCTTGCCCTTGTCTCGCTTGGCTGTGCCCTCTTTACTATCATTTCTGCATATGGCTTTTTGCAACTCCTTACGATCCCTCATACAACAATAGACCCCACACGTATAGCTTCTTATATAGTAGCCGGTATTGGTTTCTTGGGTGGAGGAACTATTTTTCTGAGTCGGCAAAATGAGAAAGTCAGAGGACTTACTACAGCCGCAACCATTTGGGTTATTGCAGCAGTCGGTATCGCTTGTGGAGTAGGGATGATTTTAGAAGCTCTCGTAACAACAGGTATGGTGCTTGTCATACTATTTCTGCTACCATTGGGAGAGAGGGCTATTTTACCCCCTGCTTCCTCAAATATGCGCCATCTTCATATCAAGGCGGCATCCATATCAGGCCAGTTCATATCTGACATCTATGAAACTTGCACAAATAACAAAGTCACCATTGAGAAACTGACCGTTCTACCCGAGCAAGAGCAAGAGGAAATCGGCATTATATGCCGTATTCCTGACCAGGAAACCATATCTAAAGTAATCGGCGAGTTACACTCCTTACCTGGTATTAAAGCCATCCACGCCGACTTGCGTAGCCCTGATGCCTGAAATCCCATTCCGAGAATTGGCAATATGCTATACTCATAGAAAAGATAACTATTCAGCAAGGGGTTCCAAGGGGCCAGCATGGCCCCTTGGCGGGGTGCGGGGCCGCGCATCTGGGGGATGCAATAGCAGGTCCCCGCCTTCCTTCTCTACCCCTCGCCGCCGGAGGCGGCTCAAATGAAAAAAGACCTGAATAGTTACGAAAAGCGCTTTATTCAGATAGCTTTAGCTCACTCAGGAGCAATAACTATGACCAGCTCACCTCAAAAAACCCTCCTCTGCATCACCAGCTATGAAAAAGGTCAAGAATTTATTCGCGAATGTAAACGCCAGGGAGCGTATGTGATCTTTCTGACAGTAACTGCGCTTGAACATGCGAATTGGCCACGAGAGAGCATCGATGAGGTATTTTACATGCCCGACCTCTCAAAAACCGACGACGTAATCAGTGTCGTAAGCTTTCTTGCTCGCACTCGTGCCATCGATTTCATAGTTGCGCTTGACGATTACGATGTATTTACTGTAGCAAACTTGCGCGAACACCTGCGCATACCTGGTATGGGCGATACAACTGTTCGCCATTTCCGTGACAAACTGGCCATGCGTCTCAAAGCCCAGGAAAACAATATACCTGTACCCGAATTTGTCCATGTCCTCAATTATGACAGGGTCCGTGAGTTTATTGACCGCGCACCATTGCCCTGGGTACTCAAACCACGTGCCGAAGCTTCCACAATCGGCATAGCAAAGATCAATACCATTGACGAATTCTGGGCTCGTGTAGATACGCTCGCTGATCGTCAATCTTATTATCTACTTGAACGTTTCATTCCTGGAGAGGTTTACCACGTCGACTCCCTTATCGCCGATCGTGAGGTCATCTTTGCAGAAGCTCATCACTACGGAAAACCACCTCTCAATGTGTACCACGAAGGTGGCATATTTACCACTCGCACCATTCCCCGTGGCTCAGAGGATGAAACAATTCTGAAAGACCTTAATCGTCAAATTATGAGCGCCTTTGGACTAGTGCGTGGCGTAGCTCATACAGAATTCATCAAAAGTCACAACGACGGCCAATTCTATTTTCTCGAAACCGCTGCGCGTGTGGGAGGTGCTAATATCGCCGAAATGGTCGAGGCCGCCACAGGCATTAATCTCTGGAGCGAATGGGCTAAAATTGAACTTGAATTCACAGCATAATTCCTATCAACTTCCAGAGCAAAAGCAAAACTACGCTGGTGTTATAGTGTCTCTAGCCCGCCAAGAGTACCCAGACTCCTCAGCCTATCAAGACCCTGAGATCGTCATGCGCTTCGATAAGCGTCATCACGTAGGTTTTGTCATAGCTTCACAATCATCTGATCGTGTTAACTTCCTCCTCGACGAATACACCCAACGCTTCATAAACGACTTTCTAGCCACCCTACCCCCAAGCGAAACCCGCCCACCCAGCAGTACTACATAATTCCCTGACAACCTTGTCTACGTTCTCTTTTTCGCTCCAAAGCTCACTTGAAAATAACACTGCACTTGCTTAAACCTATCAATTTTAGGGATCAGCCGAAAACGAAGAGCAAACCTGCCGGGAAAAATCGCAAAGCGATCAAGCAGGCCCTCGTCGATCTCCGCGAGAGCGATTCCGATGGGGGAAGCGCCGTCGAGCTGCAAAGCCTGATCGAACAGTGCTGCAACTTCTACCTCACTCAGGGATGTTTCCCCACTTTCTACGAAGAAATGCAGCCCGTCCCCGTACTCAAGGTGGGTATCTTGCCGTATGCGGCAGACGATGGAGGCGACAAGGGCCAAGCCTATCATCTGCGCCTGGATCCGCAGAAACAGATGGTATTCTTTGCCTTTCGCTTTCCTGGCGCAGCTGGCAGGTGGACCAGGAAATGGGCTGAACCAGAGATGGCGTTGACGTTGCCTGATGCGGTGGTGGAACGACTCCAAGAGGGAGCACCGCTCGCCCCAGTGTTGCGGGAAATCTCCGAACCGGACGGGACGCGCTACGCGGTGCTCGATTTCATCATCGAGGTTCCTGTCCCCGCTTTGGCTAATATATGCTATGCTGACTATAAGGGGTGGAAATGCCGCCTCTAGCCTAAATTGCAATCTCATCTGGTTTCTAATTGCGAAACAAGAATGACGAAAAAGGAGTGATATTTCTGTAACTACCAAATACATCCCAAAGTATTGGAACATATGTAGATTAACAAATTTTTCTGGTCATCTGTAAGGATCTCTGCCTTGTCATGCTGAGCCGCAGCGAAGCATCTCGACGCCCAATGCGACTGACCCCTCGCGGATGCCCAGTTCACAACCGCCTATTGAAGCTCGATGAACTGGTAGGTGCCGATTTATCGTCGGCTTCCGTGGCCTTTCACAATATCCCTCTCTATTTGTTAACCTGCATTTATTCCAATCCAAATTGTCTACCGTCTATCTATAAGAAGCATTCTGTTGAATGCCTCTACAATCCAAGGAGCCAACATGGAATCCGATAGCCAATACAAGGCAGCCAATAGCCACCTCAAGGAACTCAATAAAGACATTTCTGGACTCAACCGTCAGAAAAAGCAAATGAAGCTCGAACAGAAAATAAAAGATCAAACAGAAATTATTGAAAGACTACGTTTTGTTTCTGATAGCATGCACAAAGCCGGAGCAAGTGAACAATCTATTCGCTTAGCGCTTAGGGGCATGTATGAGTATTTGAAGATATCGTATGGTCAAAAACTTGAGAAATCAGCCGACGAATTAATCAAAAACCCCGATTCTATATATGATGAGCAACGCAATCAAGCTCCTGTTACTTTTCTTTCAGAGGTCGAAACACAACAAGTCGATTGGTTGTGGCAAAGACGTATACCTCTTGGCAAAATCACTATACTCGACGGTGACCCTGGTATGGGCAAATCATTACTTTCCATCTTCATAGCCGCTTGTGTAAGTACTGGCCAGCCTATGCCCGATGGAGCGCCTGGCAAGCAAGGTAAAGTCATATTGATAGCTCCTGAAGATGCGGCAGAAGATACCATCAAGCCCCGCGTGGAAGCAGCGGGAGGCGATCCATCTCAAGTAATTCTGCTAGACAACATCGAACAGCTCAATATTGCGAATACAAAAAAAATTAAATTTGGAGAGCGCCCTTTCTCCCTTGCACAGGACTTGGGCATTTTGGAACAAGCGATTAAGCAAACGGGAACTATCCTGGTCGTTATAGATCCGCTCATGGCAGTTCTAGGACATAACATTGATTCATCTCGCGACCAGGATGTGAGAGAAGTACTCACACCTCTAGCTCAAGTAGCCGAACGTACGGGCTGTGCCATCTTGATCATTCGGCACCTCAACAAAGGTAGTTCCGACAACATCCTCTATCGTGGTAGCGGCTCTATTGGCATCATCGCAGTCGCGCGTATCGGTCTGCTCGTCGCTCACGACCCAGACGATGAGCAAAAACGAGTCTTCGCCACCATAAAAAATAACCTTAGCAAAATTCCCTCCAATCTCTCATATCAGATTGTCGAAAACGAACAAGGAGCGCCCTATATCCAATGGCTCGGCGAAAACCATCACATTACATCGACACTCCTTCGCCCCGGTTCTAATATGTCCTTTGAAAGGCAAGCAATCATCAAAGTGCTTAAAGAAGCAGATAGTCCACTCGATACAAAAGAAATCTCAGAACTCACAGGTATTAAATACGAATCCTTGCGGTCAATCCTTTCTCGCATGCAAAATGCTAAGGAGATCATACGACCCCATAGAGGAAAATACTCCACCCCTAATCACCCCTCACTAATTCACAAAAACACAGATTTAAGTGATGCTACAAACGAAACAATCGCAACAACTGCGACAAGTGCAACAACTGCGACAAACCTTACAAACAAACTCGATACATCAGGAGAATAAACAAATCAAAATCACATCGACTTAAACCAGCTGTGTACATTGGGACGTAAAAGAGGGCGGAAACCAGCTTCCGCCCTCTTTTACGTCCCGATGCACATGTATAAACTTTCACACCACAATCTTCCCATCCTTTAAAAACAACACATCATCAACCCATACCTCACCGTTACTCCTCAGATCACACACCATATCCCAATGCAGAGCCGACTGATTCACTCCACCAGTCTCAGGATAACTCGCACCAAGCGCCAGGTGTACAGTGCCACCCATCTTTTCATCGAAAAGCGTATTCCTGATAGCATGATTCACCCGTGCATTATTGCCAAAGGCGAACTCGCCCAGGAAACGCGCGCCAGAATCCAACTCCAACATCTCCTCAAGAAATGCCTGTCCATGCATAGCTCTCGCCTCGACAACCTTCCCCTCGTGAAAAACCAACCTGACATCTTCAATTGCATGCCCTCCATATGAAGCTGGCACATCAAACTTGATCACCCCCTCAGCGCTATTCTCGACTGGCCCGGTAAAAAATTCACCGCTTGGGAAATTACGCCTGCCATCGCTGTTAATAAACACCCTGTCTTCAATAGATAGCTTCAGATCAGTTCCATCTCCAAGAATATGTACCCGCTTATGTCCAACCAACCAGTCCACGAGTCGCTGCTGTTGCACTGAAACCTCTTTCCACCGCGCAATCGGGTCAGGATCATTCAAGAAACACACATCGAACACAAACTCTTCAAAATCGCGCAAAGACATCTCAGCATCCTGAGCATAGGCAGCCGTAGGAAAGAGCGTTGTTGACCACTTAAAGGTTTTTGACTGTTCGCGTTTGCGTAACACTCCAGCTACCTGTTTAGAGGCCTGTCGGCGTTTCGCCACGCGTGATGGGTCAACCCCGCTTAATGATTTTGTATTGCTTTTTGATTCAATCGACAACTGAGCATCTATCTCTCCTTCCATCACACGCCACACTGGATGCGCATTTGCAAGCTGATCGTCATTGCCACCTTTCAGCAACATCTCCTCGAAGCTCTCTAATTCAATCAAAGGCAACGGATATGCACCCACAAGCAACAACTCACGAAATACAGCCTCAACTAGAGGTGCTGCCAGAGGAGTAGCCCTGATAGCAACCGTCTCCCCTGCTTGCACATACAAACAATAATGAACAAGCGTATGAGCCCAACGCTCCATACGATGATCTTGCATAGCTTTATACTCCTCAAAACATACTCTCAGCCCAATGATTCTATCTAGTACAACGGATGAAGAGCATCTTATGTGTACTACCAGCGCAAAGAGATATGATATAGTATCTCTCAACAAACATAAATTTGGTTTTGTCGAAAAGCAAACGTACGAAGAAAAATCCCGTCCTGAAAAGAAAGAGAGGTGCTATGCAATCCCGTTTACTCGCCTATGAGCATGCGACAACTGTCAACGAAATCGCTTTATGGGCCAACAACCTCATCGGGAAAGAAGTTCCAGGTGATCCCAGCTATGTAATTATTAACATTCAGCAATTTCAACTAATCAGCAGTCAAAGCACGTATGATGCCATGATCCTGTTCGAAGTTACACACAATAATCCTGGGACAGAGGTGGCGTTAAAAGAATCAGACATTGAAGTGATCGAAGAACTTACCTCCGCGATCGATGAACCATCCTGAAATGATTCAGTGCCCTTGACTCGGCAATGATAACAGTAATATCCTGCTTCTAGCAGTATTTGCTATTGAAATCTCGCATAGAACAAAGGAGCACCGTATGATCAAACCATACACTGCCGTCGGACTCATCCCAACCGTGCGTGGAATTCGAAAACGCTCTGACATCATGAGAAACATTGAACATCTCAAGCACCTCGTCAAAGCTGCTTCCTGGTTATCCAGCCTTGATCTACCAGTACGACTCATTGCCTTTCCCGAAGGCGCATTACAGGCTTTCAATGATGAAGTACTCGACCTTGACCATGTCCAGTTCGCACGAGAATGCGCCATAGATATACCAGGGGAAGAAACTGAAGAATTAGGGAAAATCGCACGCACCTATAATGCCTTCATTATGGCTCAGGCCAAAGCACGCCACCCTGAAATCAAAGATCGTTTCTTCAACGTCGGCTTTATCCTCAATCCGCAGGGAGAAGTAATCTTACAGCATTACAAGGTCTCCCCACTTTTCCCCGTCGAGCATTCTGTCTGTCCTCACGACATTTTCGATTGGTGGATTGATCGTTACGGCAGAAATCTTGACGCTTTCTGGCCCGTCGTTGACACCGAAATAGGTCGACTAGGCATCATGATGGCAAACGAAGGATCATATCCTGAAAATGCTCGTGCTCTTGCCATGAATGGTGCTGAAGTAGTCTATCGTGCCTCCTACCCTCATCCTGCTACTGGCAACGAGATATTTGAAATTCAGAGCCGCGCCCGCGCCCTCGACAACAACATGTATATAGTTGCTCCCAACATGGGTACCTACTATCTCTTCCCAGAGGAGGACACTCCCATCGACACGTTCGGCGGTCGATCCTTTATCATCAACTACAAAGGGCAAATTGTTGGTCGCCAGGACTATGGTGCTGGCTCAACCTATGTTGGAGGTGTCATTGACATCGAAGCTTTACGTGACCATCGAGCGCGAGCCCAATGGGACAACTGGATGAAAGACTTACGCACAGAACTCTATCAGATACTTTACGAACAACCTATTTATCCCAAAAATCTCTACCTTGATCGTGAACCCATGAAGCACGATGAGTATCGGGAAAAGGTTATTCAAAAGCAAATCGACTTGATGCATGAACGTGGTATTTGGGTCAAGCCCGACCGATAAGCAAATTTCTATAGCAATAAATATAGCCAGGATAGAGCTTGTGAAAGCCCTATCCTGGCTATATTTATTGCTAATTTCTATGAAGCACGCTCAACTGCTGCCGTAATAGCTCGTCGTGCCAATACAGCAGACATCTCTGACCGGTACTCTTTAGACCCATGGATATCAGATACTAACTCCAAACCATCTGCTGCAACGCTTGCAGCATCAGCTATAGCATCCTCATCCAGCTTATGACCGCCAATGGCATCTCCAACTCTATGTAGTAATCCTGCGATGCCTCCCTCAGATTCGCCCTCACGCTTTTTACCGACAAGAGCAGCCTCAACAGCATGGGCTCGGGATGCCTTCACAGAAGCACCTGTGATAACCACGCTGGCCGCTGTACAAGTACCCTCATCATCAAAAGTCATAACTGCTGCGCATCCAACCACCGCATAGTGAGAAGCCCTGTTTGCAAGCTTCGTATATGCGCTACCAGAATGAGCAGGAAGTTTCGGGAAACGGATCTCGGTGATAACTTCATTTGGCTCCAGTGCAGTCTGCATCATATCCATAAAGAAGTCGTCAGCCTTTATAGTACGCACACCGTTTGGCCCTTTTGCCACAATATCGGCTTTCAATGCCAGTACCATTCCTGGAGTATCCGAGGCAGGATCAGAGTGTGCAATACTTCCGCCGATAGTACCCCAGTTGCGTACTTGCTGATCGCCAATGAGATCTACTCCCTCCGGCAATAAGGCAAAATGTTGCTTGATGAGATCTGAACGCTCAAGATCTACATACCTCGTCATCGCGCCAACGGCTACAAAATCGCCATCATCGCGAATATAAGAGAGATCGCTGATCTTACCAAGGTCAATCAAATGTGCGGGCTGCGCCAGGCGCAGTTTCATCGTGGGCAACAGGCTATGCCCACCCGCCAGTAACTTGGCATCGTCACCATACTGTTGCAGAAGTGCTATAGCCTCATCCACTGACGTAGCGGGATGATAATCAAATGCTGCTGGAACAGACATACTGTTTTCTCCTTTCGGGCACTATAAATTGAGCCACTACTTCTGGTGGATGATCTTCCACATTTTTTCTGGCGTAAACGGCATATCAACATGCGCAACACCCAACGCATCAGCAACAGCGTTGGCTACTGCCGGCGTAGAGCCAATAGTTCCAGCCTCGCCAACACCCTTGACACCTAGTGGATTAACCGTGGTCAACGTGACAGTGCTATCAGTTTCAAAGCTTGGGAGCTCTGGAGCAATTGGCATAGCATAATCTGTCAATGTTGCTGTCAGAAGCTGGCCATCCTCACCATACACAACTCCCTCAATCAAAGCCTGTCCTATACCTTGTGCAAGACCACCATGCACCTGTCCTTCAACAAGCATGGGGTTGAGTTGGCGTCCACAGTCGTCGACCGCTACGAAGCGCTTAATTTCTACATTCCCGGTACCCTTGTCGATCTCGACCACACATACATGCGTGCCAAAGGGGAAGACACAGGCATCCGGCTCAAAGAATACAGTCGTCTCCAGGCCAGGCTCGATTCCAGGTGCCAATGTATTGGAGAGATTAGCCGTTGCAGCTACTTCTGCGAAAGCCACTGCCTTCTGAGGAGAACCTGCAACAGAGAATTTACCATCTTCCAGTGTCACGTCAGATGCACTGGCTTCCAACATGTGTGAAGCAATCAGCTTCATCTTCTCTTTAAGTCTCTGAGTTGCATTGTAGACCGCCGAACCACCTACCGCTGTAGTACGACTACCATACGTGCCACGTCCTTCTGGTGTGGAGTCCGTATCACCATGCAAAATCATGACACTTTCAACTGGAATACTGAACTCCTCAGCAACGATCTGGGCAAATGTCGTCTCTTCTCCCTGACCATGCGGGGATGAGCCTGTATAGACCATCACAGTGCCACTTTGCTCGACACGCACTCGAGCGCTCTCATAGAGACCAACCGGGGCACTTCCCTTGGGGCCAAATCCGCAGATCTCGATATAGGAGGATAACCCGATCCCCATTATCTTGCCCTCAGCACGTTTTTGTGCTTGCTCGGCTCGAAGGCCACTATAATCAGCTATCTGCAGCGCCTTATCCAGTGCACCTTCATAATTGCCCGTATCATAAACTGCCCCGGCCGCTGACTTGTATGGGAACTGGTCTGGCTGGATAAAGTTTAATCTGCGCACCTCAGCAGGATCCTTGCCCAATTCGTGTGCAACCAGGTCTATAGCCCTTTCAGCAACATATGTCGCTTCTGGGCGTCCTGCTCCACGATAAGCATCGGTTGGAGCCTTATTTGTGAAGACGATATCAGCACTTAGATGTATCGTTGGAATGTCGTAGGCCCCACAAGACACAGGGAATCCGAAGGCGATCATAATCACATCGGTGAATATCTGACAATATGCACCCAGATCAGAGATGCCATGTACCTTCAACCCTGTTACTTTGCCTTCTTTGGTAGCAGCGACCTCTACATAATCGATCTGGTCACGACCATGGATCGTAACCGCCAGATTCTCACTTCGGTCTTCAATCCATTTGACTGGATGACCCAGCTTCATAGTTGCGAAAGCAGCTACCATTTCCTCTGGATAAATATTCAGCTTGCAGCCAAAACCTCCACCAACCTCTGGTACAATAACTCTTACCTGGTGCTGGGGAAGACCAACCAGTGCCGCCAGGATGTTACGCAGTAAATGCGGGATCTGCGACGAACTCCACACGGTAAGGTTCTTATCAGACTTGCGGTACTCTGCTACTACTCCTCGTGTCTCCATAGGAACTGGAGCCACGCGTTGATTAACCATGCGTTGCTTAACAACAACTCCGCCATTAGCTAAGGTTTCCTCAAAAACCTTGTCAATCTCATCGGTCGGAGGATGCATACCAAATGCAACATTTGTGTCAAACTCTTCATACAATATTGGAGCATCTGGCTGCATTGCCTTCTCAAGGTCAATGGCAGCAGGTAGAGGCTCATAATCGACTTCGATCAAGTCCCTTCCATCGCGAGCGGTATACCGATCCTCTGCGATTACAACCGCGACTGGATCGCCATAAAAGCGTACTTTGCCCTCGGCTAGTGCGCCGCGATTTCCCATGCCTTCCGCAATTTTTCCCAGTGGAACAGCAATAGCGATATTGCCTACAGCGCCTTTCAAGTCTTCTGCTGTATACACAGCTCGAACTCCCGGAAGGTTTCTGGCAGCTTCTGTGTTTATGCTGTTAATTCGAGCATGCCCGTAGGGACTGCGTAAAACCGACATGTGGAGCATGCCATGGAGTTTGATATCGTCAACATAGGTCGCCTGACCAGTTATCAAACGGGGGTCTTCACGCCTTTTAATAGGCGCACCAAGCATAGCTGCAACACCCATGTGTGCATCTCCTTTCTCATTATGAGAAGTAGAAGTTGTGACAACTGTAAATACTCAATGCAAGGTTAAATGCAATGGTTCCTCTACTCCAAAAAACTACTCACCCGCGCCTGCTGGAGCAGCAACCTCTGTACGCATTTGCTCAGCAGCATACTGTACAGCACGTACAATATTCTGATAGCCAGTGCAGCGGCAGATATTGCCTTCGAGACCTTTGCGTATTTCAGCTTCGGTCGGGTTGGGATTGTTTTTGAGCAGTTGATAGGAAGCCATAATCATTCCAGGAGTGCAAAAGCCACATTGTAGACCATGCTTCTCCCAGAAGCCTTCCTGGATTGGATGAAGACTACCCTCAGGGGCCAGTCCTTCAATAGTTGTCACTTCACTTCCATCAGCCTGTACAGCCAGTACGGTACATGCTTTGGCGGATTCGCCATTAATCATTACCGTACAAGCGCCACACTGCGAGGTGTCACAACCAATGTGCGTTCCTGTGAGATCAAGTACATCTCGTAAATAATGTACCAGCAACAATCGGGGTTCAACCTGCGAATGGTATTGCTGTCCATTCACAGTGACGGTGATTTCGCGCTTCGTTGCCATCGATGGTCCTCCATCTGTTTTAATCACGCCAAGCTCATGCTTGTACCAAAAACAATGAGCAAACGTGACAACTTTGTTCAAGCCAAATCGAGCATAGTTTTGTGCTAATCAGATAACTTTATTCCTGTAGCACATTCTGGAAAATGTCGTTTGTTTGTTGCAAAGCTCATTTGGTTAGTCGCAAGAACATGCACTGTGCAGCTTTGCAGAAGTTCTCACTCGAGGACAAATACGGTAACTCTTCAGTGCTCCTTTCTAACCAGATTGAGGTTTTTAAAATAATCTAACTAGTTGTGGATACGTTGAGCTGTTACAATCACAGCGCCTGGCGACACTACAACCCCATAAAAGGCTTGTAACGCTTTAGAGCGTATCATACAGGAAGTTTCATGTCAATTGTTGTAATTAGCACAATTTGCTCTCTTCCTCATTCAATTTTTACAGATTTATAGTACAATGTACACGAAGTCAAATATCATTGTAGATGCAACAAGGAAATCAGTTATGCTTCGTCGTGTACCAAGTATTCACCCTGGGCTTATGACAGACCTTTATCATCCAGACAGTGCATTTGTTTCTTGGCGTGCTGGCCTCAATGGGCTTACTACTTTCGATCTCTATACTCGTACTGCCCCTTTCGGAGGAGCGTATTTACTCATAGCAGGTATAGAGACTGCTTTGGAATTTGCTCAGGCATTTCGTTATACCTCTGAAGACCTACGCTTCCTTGCGCATATTCGCGATTATGACTCCGACTTTCTTGATAACTTGGCTGAATTGCGTTTCACTGGCGAAATTCTAGCCATGCCAGAAGGGTCTATCGCTTTTCCCAATGAGCCAATCTTACGCGTCACAGCTCCATTTCGTGAAGCGATCCTGCTCGAATCTGGCTTGCTTCAAGCTATTAATCTCTCAACTCTAATCGCTACGAAAGCCAGTAGAATTGTCTTTGCTGCTGAACAAGGCCACCCACGTCGAGTAGCAGAATTTGCTTTCCGTAGAGCACAAGAACCTCTAACTGTAGCAAGAGCCTCCTATATCGGAGGATGTGCAAGCACTTCATTGCTCGATGCAGCATACGAGTTCCGTTTACCTGCAACTGGCACCGTTCCACACGCTCTCATCGAATTATTCCCGACTGAAGAAGATGCATTTGAAGCCATTGCTGCCGCTTACAACCGCTATACTCTCTTACTTGACACCTATGATCCTCGTCAGGCCATCCATACTGCCATTGTAGTGGCATTACGCTCGCAAGAAATTCTGGGACACACTCTCGCAGCAGTGCGCCTCGACAGTGGTGACATAGTCGATGATAGCATCTATGTGCGAGAACAACTCGACTTGGCAGGTTTAAACAATGTACGCATCCTTGCCAGTGGTGATCTCGATGAATGGAAAATAACTGATCTCTTGAATGCCGGAGCTGCTATCGATTCATTTGGCATAGGTACTGCTCTTGGTGGTGGCCTAGGCTCCGCAGAGCGAGGTATTGAAGGAGGAGCACTCGGCGGAGTTTATAAGGAAGTGTGGTATGTTGATGAGGAAGGCAACCAGTACCCCAAAGTAAAAACTGCCGGTATCAAATCCACTTGGCCGGGTAAAAAAGAAATATACCGGCACCCACATTGGGAGGAAGATATCATCCAGCTTGAGCATGAGCCGCATCCTGATAACTATCAACGCCTTCTACGACCCGTTATGCACAATGGTAAAATTATTCCTGGTAGTTTGCCTCCATTAACAGAAATCCGCGAACTAGCTCAGCAGAATTTACAGGCAATTCCAATTCAATATCGCAATCTCACATTTGATAAACCCTATCCCGTTCGCTTCAGTGAGAGCTTAAAAACACTTCTCAATCAAGCCGTCGAAGCACAAAGAAACATACGATAATCTTTCAAATTCATTCCATATCCCTTCTTCAAAGTACCTTTTAACTGTCTATCACGTTTTAATTGCGTGGAGTGTATCTTAAGAGTACAATACAAGCATCTGGACGTAATTATTCAAATTGAGCTTCCTAATTGTAATCAACAGCATTTGAATTGAACAAAAAGTTGTAGGGGACTGCATGGCAGAACGCGCCATCAAACCAGAAATCGAAGACTCCTTAAAAAGTGAGTCGGAAAATAAAACGAGCGAGAAAAAAGTTTCACTTGAAAACAACGAGCAGGTTGAATCTAACATTTCTCTTACACCAATCATCTGGACTCCCCGCTTTATCATCATATTCTCGCTGACGCTTGTATTGGGCCTGAGCGTCGAAAGCTTGCTTACTCAGGGCTGGCTAGATGGCTACTATTCCGGAATATGGGTTTTTCAGGTGCATGTAATATGTGTGTGCTTAAGCTGGATTACTTTACTAGTCCTTACTCATTCAAACTGGATTCGCATTGGCAGCTTTTTTGGAATTATTTGGGCTATCTTCATGACTATCCATATTAGTATCTTTGCTTTAAACAACGATCTTAGTTTACGCGTTCATACACTTCTAAACGCAGCGACATGCATTACACTACTTGGCGCTTACATTTGCCTTTCAATAGATAAAACGCCAATCAATCGCCTGGAAGCCTGGCTCTTCGGGCTTGCACCGATCTTCGTTTGTATCGTTGTTACACTTATATATTTTCTGACTCCATCTAGTGAGCGTTCTCTCAACTCCCTCGAAAATGCGATAGCTAGCACAGCACTTGTACTTTCATTACTCGTCTGGTGGATGCGTCCCACATTATGGAAATCTCAACCTGGGTCTACATTCCTCTTCGGTTGCGTTCCGCTCATTCTATTAATTCTTGCTCTTTTCGCTAAAGAATTTAACCCCTCAAATTATTTCCTTGCAAAAGTGCTGAGTGGACCAATTTCCTCAATATCTACGAATGAAGCGAACTTCTTCTTTTCACAAGTTGCGCTTCTGTTTTTATTCTTAGGAATAATTCGAGTGATTCAATTCGAACGAGTGTCATCAACGAAAGAATAGGAAGATGTCTTTTGTAGAACACGAAGAAATTCTATGAACAATATTGCTCCAAAATCACAACACGTAGGAAGTTAGGTCATGAACGATTTTCAATTGACTGCTTTTGAACACCTGTTTGGGGAAACATTTGGCTACGAATTACCTCTTCCACCTGCTTTGACAAACCTATATGGCCATCTTTCTTTCCCATCTCCGTACAAACATACCTTATATCATCGGCAACTTTGTCTCCACGCTTGATGGAGCAGTGACCCTGAATGTGCCTGGCCATAATAATAGCTCAGAAATTAGCGGCTCCAATCAACAAGATCATGTGCTGATGGGAATACTACGAGCAATTTCAGATGCAATCATCGTAGGCGCGGGGACACTTCGTATAGCAAGCAATCATCTTTGGACTCCCTCACATATTTATCCACCTCTCACAGATGCTTACTCACAGCTTCGTAGTAATCTGGGAAAGTCAGAACTTCCACTTAACGTCTTTGTAACTGAACTTGGTAATATCAACCTTCATTTGCCTGTTTTCCATTCCTCGGAGATTTCAGTTCTCATTGTCACCACAAAACATGGTCGCGAACGTATAATTACTCAGAATTTACCGCCATCAGTGCAAATCGCTACGATTGCTAAAAATACACCACTTAGCGCTCAAGATATCCTGAATGAGGTGACGCGTGTACGTAGTTGCAATATAATACTTACTGAAGGTGGTCCAAAGCTATTTGGAACCTTTCTTTCAGAAAAGCGCCTTGATGAACTTTTCTTGACACTTGCCCCACAGATTGCCGGACGTGATGAACATATCGATCGGGGAGGAATTGTTGCTGGTAAAATATTCGCTCCTGAACACCCGCTTTGGGGCAAACTTATAAGTATAAAACGTAGCGATAGTCACCTGTTTCTTCGTTATGCATTTGAATCAACCTATTAAATTCGGTTGTTGCTCATCCGTCCGTCAGATATGTGTCGTAAGCCATTCTGAAAATGTGAACTTTTCAATTGACCCCATTGTTTAGATGAACTATACTGTGCTTAAACAGCACGCAACGTCTTTCACTAACGTAGAAATACGGGACGCGCTAAACAATAAGCATGTGAGGTACCCTATGTCCACCTACGATAGCAAGACTGGCAAACTCGCTCCACAATCGATATTGCATCAACGTTACCTCATAGTAGGTCAGGCAGGTCGAGGTGGAATGAGTGCAGTATACCAGGCAGTGGATACAAAATACGGAAATCACCATGTCGCCATTAAAGAAATGAGCCAGGGTAATCTCGGCACGAATGAAATTACTGAAGCAACATCACGCTTTCAGCAGGAAGCTGATCTACTAGGATCTCTTCATCATCCCAATCTACCAACGATATACGATGGTTTCAGTGAAGATGGCCGTTCCTTTCTGGTAATGGAATATATAGATGGGAAGACTCTACTGCAAATGCTCAAAGATACTGGAGGTCGGCCACTACCAGTAGCACAGGTACTCGATTATGCCATTCAGTTATGCGACGTTCTTATATACCTCCACTCGCATAATCCTCCTATTATTTTCCGAGATCTTAAACCTACAAATGTGATGGTAAAAGGCAATGGGCATGTCATGCTGATTGATTTTGGTATCGCACGTTTCTTTAAAGAAGGCCAGGCTCAAGATACAGTTTTCTTAGGTTCTCCAGGTTACGCACCTCCCGAACAACATGGTTCATCACAAACGAATCCTCGTTCAGATCTATACTCTCTTGGAGCTACGCTTCATTGTTGCTTGACTGGCAGAGATCCATTCCACGCATCGGATCGATTCGCTTTTCCACCAGTGCAACAAATGAATCCTTTGGTCCCTCTTGAACTGGGTCAACTTATCCAACGAATGGTTTCTCTTGATGAACAGCAACGTCCAAATAACGCATTTGAGGTTCGACAAGCCCTACTTAACATCAAACAAAAAGCTACAGATGCTACAACAGGCTTAGATCCGGTTATGGCTTCAGCCCCAACACAATACAACTCACCGCTTCCTTCACCTTCAATGGCACAGTCGCCAGTTCTCAATAATAATCCTGTGCCTTCACAGCCACCAACTGTTCCTGTAAGCATTCCTCCAACTCGTGGTCAAACAGTTCCAACAGGCCATGCTCCACAGAGAACAAATACCGCCAGTATTTCCTCTGTCTGGACGCGTGGTTTTACCATACTCTTTGGAGGAATGCTCGCACTTACTGTGATTGGCAGTATCATTGCGTTTAACATCCCTCAACCGTATGGATCTATCAATCCCAACGCAGGGCTAGATCATGCTGTTGAACTTGCTCTATCTGTGATATTATTAATCGTCGCAATTGCTGCTCTCTGGTTTGTACATAATGGTGCCGCAATTATCATTCTTCTACTCACTGCATTGTTTACCTTAGGTGCCGTCTTCGCTTTTCTTATACAAACGTTAAACGACATCCACCAGCAATTACCATTTACTTTCAATCCATATATTCTTAACCTGTTCTCAACCTCAAGCTTGGCAGCCGCCTCTCTCATTTCGTTTCTATGGCTAATGCGACCATATATGTTGATAGATCGGATCATACTTTTTGCAATCTTCGGAGTCGCTGGCATATGTGCTTTATTGCAATATTCAGGTTCAGATTCAGATATTTCCAAGCATATTTACCTGCTTATATCGCTAATTCTCCTCATACAGGGGGTTTTGATTGCAGCTCAAACAGAACGAGTGCGAGTCAGAAGAGTCTAGGAATTGACATAACTTCGTAACCATCGATAAATCAACTGGCCCATTCCATTTGTTGGAGTGCCTCGATAATTCTGAACTAACTGCGGATAGCCACATGGTGATCCTGCCACAACCCATGCCCAGGAGATCCAACCGATTTGATGTGCATCGAAGTACGAGAGCAATTTACCCATATAGCTCGTGCCACAATCATATTCTCCACTTTCAGCAGATATGACAGCATATTTCTTACTTATCGTACCAAATGCTGCATCCCACTCATTGGGCTGCTTATTAGCATAAGGATAGAGATGAGTGTCATATACAATGTTGGATCCTTTAATTGGATACTTGGCTACCTGACTTAAATCAAAGCCCCAATCCATACCAGCCACTAGCACTAAATTCGTAGCGCCAGTTTTACGCACAGCATCGACCAGGGCTTGCATCCCCACACTGAAAAAAGTCAGCCGTTTTGTGCAATGACAGTCATTCGAATAGGTATTATCAGTTATTGTGCACGTAGACAACCAGCACGACCAGCTCGGAGGATGGGGCTCATTATACAATTCAAACAAAACGTTACTATAATTTTTATAGATGCTGGCTACTTGTTCCCAGAATTTTACACTATCTGTATCAGGCATTGACCAGGGGCCTCCACCTTGAAATGACTTCCCTCCTGCATCAGCCCAATGCAAATCTAAAACTACGTTCAGCTTCATAGCAGTCAAGGAATCCACGGTCTGTTTGACAAGAGTGTGGTACTGGGAAGCCAAACAGTGTTCAGAAGATTGTCCATGCAACCATATATCCTCTGAGAAGGGCAGTCTTACAGTATTTACTCCCCAATATGTCACGGTTTTTGTATTCGTGCCCCAACCCAAATAGGAAAGTTCTTGTGCATTAAAATGACCATCTCCCCAGCAGGAATATTCAAGGCTGTCACGCCCAATTCCATGAAAAAGATAACGTTTCCCATCAACCCCTAAAATAACATTGCCCTGCACTTTGTACGGGCCTTTTGATTGTGCATTTCCAGGCACGCGACTTTTTGTGGCAGTCGGTTTGGATATCGGCGTTCCAGGAGCTACTATATGCGCTCCCTCAGCATGCAATGGGCTGAAACAGAATAGTGTCAGCAGGATGAATAAAAGAGCTACAACACTTAGAAATACAGTTTTCAATGTATGCGGCATGCATCACGTTCCCTTAAAGATCACAATAATACGATATGATGACATATTGTTCATCTTTTTAGTAAACGCTAAAGAATACTCGATCTACATATCATAGCTCTCAAAAGAACTAATGACATACGCCTCGCTTAGTGTTATAATACCGTCTCTAGTAGTATCAAAAATATAGCATTTGGTTTTTGGCCATTGAAACTATCACATCATGCGCTGAGAGAGGCAATGCGATGACAACGACCGCTACGATTGCGCGAGGAAAATATCACATCTGGACCGTTGGTTGCCAGATGAATCAAGCAGATTCCCAACGTATTCAAACGATGCTTGATGAACTTGGTTGGGAAGAAACGAGTATGGACCAGGCTAACCTCGTTATCCTCAACACATGTAGCGTTCGTAAAGCCCCTGAAGAGAAAGCCCACAATCAGCTTGCACAACTAAAACATGCCAAATCGAAACGCGATGACCTGCTTGTCGCAATGATGGGTTGTATGATTGGTAACCAGAAGACTATTGATGAACTCAGCAAACGCTATCCACATATTGATCTATTCATGAAAGTAGAACAGGCTGATATTCTTCCTCGCTTTCTTGAAGAACGCTGGACACCTATCTCAGGCGCAGGTTGTCTCGACATTGAATACATGCCCACTGATGAGGCGATACCAGTAGAACCTATCGAACGCATTCTACCAACATTCGCTACTTCGACCAATACTGTAGGGAAGCATACCGTTCTTCCAATGGCTATCACTCCTAAACCCGGCGATCGTACGGCCCATTATCCCACAAAAATCGAGCCGATAATGTCCAGTCCAACAGCCTGGCTTCCAATAATTCTGGGCTGCAATAAAGTTTGTACCTACTGTATCGTACCCTACCGTAGAGGGCGTGAACGTAGCCGACCAATTGATGAATTAATAACTGAAGCCACCTCATTAGTCTCAAAAGGTGCTAAGGAATTAACACTACTGGGACAAACTGTTGAAGCTTATGGCATGGATTTACCCGATCAACCAGACTTGGCTTTCCTCATGGGCCAACTCAGCGAAATTGATGAATTAGAACGTATTCGTTTTATGACCTCGTATCCCCGTCATATGAATGACAGTATGATCGAACGTATGGCAGCATTGCCAAAGGTCTGTGAACATGTCAATATACCTGTTCAATCAGGAGACGATGCCACGCTACTGCGCATGAAACGCGGATATACAGTTGATGAATATAGGCACCGTATTGAACGCCTTCGTACCTTATGGCCTGATGTTTCTTTGTCAACAGACATCATTGTAGGTTTTTCTGGTGAAACAGAAGAAGAGTTCCAACATACTCTTGATCTGCTCGAAGAGATTCGCTTTGATGTTGTACATGTAGCAGCTTACTCAGTTCGACCTGGAACCGTTGCTGCCCGTTGGGAAGATAATGTGCCTTTAACCGAAAAAAAACGTCGTCTACACGCTGTAGAAGACATACAAGCTAATATTGCCCTGGAGCTTAATCAGCAGCTTATTGGCAAGGTAGATGAGGTACTCGTTGAAGATATAAACAATGCTCACGGGCGCCAACAATGGAAAGGCCGTAACCGTATAAATAAATGGGTTTTCTTCCAACAAACAGAAGAAGATACATCTAAAAATATGTTCGGATCAAAAGTTATCAAACCCGGCGATCTTGTGAACGTTCGTATTGAACGAGCAACCGCATGGTCCTTGCAAGGTTGCATGGTTGCGCTATAATATGCTGACTACACTATGTTCCCCTGGCATTATATAGAGAGCTTTGGATAACGGGATACAGGAGAAGTGAGCGCTCTTGTTAGAAGATTGAGAATTTCTCAAATCTTCCCCGTAATAAACTAGTGTGGATTGAGGAGGTATCGATGACACAAACACAATCAGCTGAAGAAAAAGCACGGCTAAAGAAACAATGGACCGATCTCGCTATTCAACAAGCATTAGCAAGTCAATGGGAAGAAGCTGTCGTAACAAACAAAAATATTCTGAACTTATTCCCTGCTGAACCAGATGCATATAACCGTCTAGGCAAGGCATATAGCGAACTTGGACAATACTCAGAGGCTCGTCAATCTTACTCTCAAACGCTGAAGTACAGTCCGGATAATACAATCGCAAAAAAGAACCTGGAACGTCTCTCGCTTTTGCAGGAAGAACCAGTACAAATTCATACAGGATCTGAGCGCATTGACCCACGTCTCTTCATCGAAGAAACTGGCAAGACGGGTATGACCGAATTGATCAATATCTCTGCCGCCTCCGTACTGGCTAAAGTTGGTGTTGGTGACAAGGTTCAACTTCATGTAAGTGGACACACACTTCTCGTTCGTAATGCCGCAGGTGAGGATATCGGACAAATTGAGCCACGTCTTGCTAACCGTCTGATCAATTTCATGGAGGGTGGTAATCGCTATGCCGCAGCCATTCTTGCCATGGAAAATGGACAGGTACGTTTAATTATCCGTGAAGAATACCAGCATCCAGGTATGTTTGGTAAAGTCAGTTTTCCCTCACAAGGAGGCGGAGATATCATTCGTGCTTATACCAAGGAAAGTCTTTTACGTTATGATCGGGAAGATGACGAGGATATGAGTAACGAAGATGAATATTACGATGGTGGAGACGAACCCGAAGAAATGACCGAAATTGAATTTGAAGGCGGCATAGAATCTGAAGAATAAAATTGTATAGTAACTATCCAGCAAGGGGTTCCAAGGGGCCAGCAAGGACCCCTGGAGGGGAGCGGGGTGTTCCCGCTCCCTTCTCTCCCCTCGTCGCCGGAGGCGGCGAAAGATAAAAAGGAACTGAATAGTTACAACGTCTATTACGTATATTAATCTGAGCTGAAAGGGAAAACTAATTGAATAAAACAAAAAGAGTCGCATGGCGAAAGCATCGCATCAAGGCAAAAAAGTACGATGAAAAGCGCAAAGCGCAGAAGGTCAGTGGCACTACAGCCACATCAACAGCGCGGCGATAATCGCCGCGCTTCCCTTTTTGCATAAGTGATGAATAATTCGCCATCCCCAATCTCTTCGGCATCAGTACGTAACATCCTCTCATTGCTAATCCCTCGCGATGCCCAACTGGTGGCTGGAGGGGAAGGCTTGGATCGTCGTGTAACATGGGCCACTCGAATGAGAGCACGCCTTCCAGCCTTTGAACGCGTGCGAGGCGGTGAACTCGCTCTACTTGCACTCTCACAATTGCATCGCCTCGACGAAAATTTACCGCACATGTTGACAAGTCTGCATAAAGAAGGCATTGCGGCTATTGCTATAGCTACTTCTTCTCTTGAAAGTATAGAAACAGAAACTATAGCTCTCGCTGACCAATTACACCTACCATTAATCCTGCTACCAATAACAGCTCCGCTTGAAGAAATCGAGCGTGAAGTAATCACATTCATAGTGAGCTTTAGAGGAGAAAACGAACGCAAAGCTACCGAGATTTCCCATCAATTAATGCAATTAAGCATTCAAGGAGCAGGTTTACAAGGGATTTGCGATCGCCTTTCACAAACACGCAACAAATGGGTTATCGTGCAAGACGCCGATCACGAGCTACGTTGCCAGGCTACTCCCTCAGACAAAGTATCTCAAATCTTACCCTCTTCACTTACTGATGAAAATCTCTTGCGAATGGGCCTGAGGCGTATTACTGTTCCTATTCAAATAAGACACGAAGCTGTTGGTTACCTTTCACTAATCGGGAATGATACTGACTTCGATTACCTTGAAAGACTCATTTTAGGCCAGGTAACTCCCATTCTTGCTCTGGAATTCGCTAGAGAGCGCGACCGCAATGAGGTTGAAAGTCGTTATTCAGCAGAAGCTTTAATGGATGTCTTGCAAGGCAATTTTCAACAAACTGACGAAATTCTAACCCGCGCTCGTTTACTGGGTTACGATCTTTCGGTCCCACAAATAGTTGCCATATTTGAAATTGGTCAAAATGAATCTGCCTCTTCAACTAGTAGTTATCAGACTCAATGGAGTAAAAGAATTCGTGACGAATTACAACGTGATTGGAAGACATGCTGGGTAGCCTTTGAAGCTCGACGTGTGCTAGCACTTCTACCCATTAATGAGAGTATTGAACACATTGAAACTGAATTGGAAAAGACTATCTCCATGCGTATGGATCGAGTTCAAGCACGCTTACTTCAAGGTACGGTAGGCAATGGCAGCCTTACGAACTTTACGGCAGGCATTGGACGGGTTGCAAAAAATGTCCAACAAATTTCTCAATCATATCGTGAAGCACAGCAAGCGCTGGAGATTGGTCGACGTTTATTCGGCGAGAACAAGATCAACTACTTTGCCCGACTTGGCATTTACAGACTACTTTTCCATCTCTATGGTCACCAGGAACTGTCAGATTTTTATCAAGAGACACTTGGTCCCTTAAGCGAATCAGACAATCGCAGTAACAACGCATTAATAGAAACCTTAGAATGTTTCTTTAACTGTAATGGGAACTTAAGTGAAACAGCACGAACAATGCATTTGCATCGGAACTCGTTACTCTATCGACTGGGGCGTATTGAAGAATTATTAGGTAGATCGTTAGAGGATCCAGAATTGAGACTTTCCTTACTAATAGCGTTAAAAATAAGACTTATGCTAAATAACTAAGTCGCGCTTCCTCACTATACTTTTTTCCCTCAAAGAGTTTGCTTTTTATACCAGTCGCAAACTTTCATGAAATGGTAATCTATTCATATATATTTTTTCGTAGTAAGCCCTGTGAAGGAGGTCCTCCGATGAGCGAAATCATCGATCTTCTACGACATTTGGTTGCTATTGACTCAATCAATCCTGATCTTGTGCCCGGAAGCGCAGGTGAAGAAAAAATTGCACGCTTCATTGCAGATTGGTTTGGAAATGCGGGCTTAGAAGTCGTATGGGAAGAACCAGCCCCTGGACGCCCCAACGTTATCGGCATCGCTAGGGGTACTGGTGGAGGACGGACTCTTCTGCTCAACGCTCATATGGATACAGTCGGCGTTGCAGGTATGGAACGACCTCATGAGCCATTTATCCAGGACCACCGTTTGTACGGACGAGGAGCTTACGACATGAAAGGTGGACTTGCCGCTATCATGGTCGCAGGCGCTAATGCGAAAAATAGGTCATTGAGAGGAGATGTGATTATCACAGCAGTCGCAGATGAAGAGTTTGCCAGCATCGGTACTGCCTCAATTGTCAAAAACTGGCGTGCAGATGCTGCAATCGTCACCGAGCCGACCGAGCTAAATATTTGCACGGCTCACAAAGGATTTGTCTGGCTTGATATCGAGACAGAAGGAAGAGCTGCCCACGGGTCTCGTCCCGATCTTGGTGTCGATGCAATTGTAAAGATGGGCAAAATCCTCGTTGGCATCGAGGAACTGGAAGGCTTGCTACACTCATCTCCTCCCCACCGTCTACTCGGAACCGGTTCGGTTCACGCTTCACTCATTCAAGGTGGGCAGGAATTATCCAGCTACCCCAACCACTGCTTTTTGAGTATCGAAAGAAGAACAGTTCCAGGTGAAACAATTCAAAAAGTTGAAGCCGAAGTGAATGGCATACTCGAACCCATTGCTGCATCAGATTCTAACTTTAAAGCATCCATAAAGATCCAAATGGCACGCGAACCATTCGAGACTTCCTTGGATGAACCAATCGTGAGAACCTTATTCCACAAAACATCTACACTACTTGGGTATGAACCAGCAGAAATCGGACATACAGGCTGGATGGATTCAGCACTTCTTTCTTCAACAGGCATTCCCACAGTAATCTTCGGCCCTGGTGGCGAAGGAGCACATGCTGTAGTTGAATGGTCTAACCTTCAGCATGTTGAACAATGTGCAGAGATACTAACTGCTGTTGCAGAAGAGTTCTGCGCTTAACAGTCCCTCAAAACCTATGACAAATGGTTTTGCCATGATCTCTTGTTCAGACGGCAAGCCGCCTGGGCCGAACTGCAACGGCCCCTATCCCTGGGCCATCAAAGGCTGTCGGGAATACTTTTCTGGCAATGTTGAGCGACCCGTTCACGTCGGCATTGATCAAGCATTTGTCTCTTGCCTGATACATCCCCCGGCTGATGCGTCGCCCGCTAAAGTGTGGCTTCTCTTGGCGAGTGGGATCATAGGGTGGAATCTCGTCCCGATCCAGGAAAGAAGCTTTGCTCGTGTATGCCTCTTCCGTGACTCTCACCGTGATTCCGACCAGTTCCGCTTTGTACTTCAGCATGGAAACAAAACGGGCGTGGGGGATGTGCACAAAAGATTGGTTGTGGCGCTTCCCCATGTGCACCTCTTGTTTCCAAAGAGGATTTAACCCGATAATCAGGGTGCTGATGCGGTGCTGTACCAGTACATCAATCATGCGGTGCGAAGCCACATGCAGGTAGTGCTTGATACGCCGATTGCGCTTTTCAGTCAGCTGCTCAAGTTTGCGGGAAGTGAAACGATCCTGTTTGGCAAGCTGTCTTTGGAGGGCTGCACGCCTCTGGTTGTATTCCTGGTTCCAAGCCTTGAGCGGTCGCCCGTTAACGAGTAGGGGAGTGAAATGCCCCGCGTTTGAAGTTAGCGCCGCCAAATTTGAAACACCCAGGTCTACACTGGCGAAAAGGGTTGGGTCCAGCCTAGCCTGCTGTGCTGCTCGCTCATGGACCACTTCAATGACATACTGCCTGCCGCGTGGGACGATACGGACTTGTTTGATGGTTTCTCGTGTCTTTTTGGTGGCCACCAGGTCCCCAAGCCCTGTGAGCGAAATCATCCCACGCTTCAACGCGCGTTTGGAGATGGCCTTGAACTCATACACGAGCAGATTCCGCCCATGCTGCTTGGGTTTATATCCGGGCAATTTGGGACGGCCGACGAATTTCTCAGGGTGCTCACGCCACTCATCCATTGCCTCGAAGAAACCCCTCCATGCATGATGGAGCTGAATGAGGACTTGATTGCTGATTTTAGCTGGAAGAGCTCGGTAGGCTTCATGGGACTTCATGAGATGAAACACTTTGACGTTATCAAGGTAGGTTCCGCGATGAATGAAGGACTGGCGTACAAGATAATTGGCTGCATTCCAGAGGTTTTTGGAAGCGAAGGCCACTGTGTCTAATCTGGCCCAACGTGGATCGGCCTTTTCAATGATGTGCTGCTCAACGAGTTGCATCTACCTTCCCTCCTCGTCTAGAACTATTCTTTTCGTTAAGCGTAAATCCGGTCATGGAGAGGCCACCATCTAAAAAACCGAAACAGATGTCATCGTTTTTAGGGTACGTCACTGTTTCAAGAAACCGACCGTAACAGTATCAGAAAGTGGAAGCAAATGCTTCACCCCTTGTTTGTATGGGCAATCAGTACGGAACATCCAGTCTGTTCCCTACGCTTACGTCTTTTCCATACGAGCCAAACTGCGGTGGCTTCTATCCCTAGGCATACACTGTCGGGAATACGTGAAATGCGCTCCTGTTCGCGGCTCTCAGCGTGTGCTCTCGCATGCCCGCCTACCTGCTTCTGCGACTTGCCCGTATCGAGTTTGCGGATGCCTTGGCCCGCCCGGCTTCTCGACCTTTGCTTGCATGGTCTCTGAGCGCGTGCGAGATCAGATACAATCACTCTTTGAACCTCTTCTCCCACACCTGGCGAAAAGCGGTAACTCTGCAATGGATGATAGCAACAACTGTAAGCATGTGGCAGTATGCGCAAGAAATCGGTTACAACACCCAATCTAGGGATAATTCAGGGGCGACAATTCAGAATTCATATCTCGAATCTTCCACCTGCTGCTTTGAGCAGTCGATCACGAATAGCCAGTCCCAGTCCTTGCTCTCCAAAATTGCGACAAAGGATAACCTGTACTCGTGCTTCTTCAAGCGAGCGCAGCCCTTCAAACAAATGAGCGCCTACCTGCTTTAAATCCTCTTCACGACCAACACAATAAACCAACGCTGGAGTATCCTGAAATCCAGGGATATCTTCTTCTGCTAGAAGCACGCCTACCTGTTCGCCTTTTTCTTTTCGACGTTCAATCTCACTCAACATCGAGGCATGCATCTCCTCAATTGTGCCATCAAAAAGCAACAACGGGACGCTTGGAGCATAATGAGTAAGCAATTGGCCTGGTGCTTTCTTTGTCAATTCATCCTCAGCTTCATCGACTTCGTTGCGTTGTTTTGGCGGCTGTACATCTGGTAGTATCGCACGCAATGCTTCCAGACCGATCCCTCCAGGGCGCAGGATCCTTGGAGCATCCGAACATAAATCAAGTACTGTTGACTCTAAACCTATTTCGCAAGGTCCTAAATCCAGGATTAAAGGAACTTTACCAGATAGATCAGCATAGGCATGAAACGCCGTTGTTGGACTGATATGCATAAAACGATTTGCGCTCGGTGCAGCAATTGGAGAACCCAGTGCTTTGATCAGTGACAATGCAACAGCGTTTCGAGGCATACGAACAGCAACGGTCTCTAAACCTGATGTCACCAAATATGGTACACGCGAACTCCTTGGTAGAATGAGTGTAAGAGGGCCAGGCCAAAATTCCCGAGCCAGTAGCTTTGCTTCTATAGGAATTGATGCAGTTAACAGTTCAAGTTCATGTTCATGAGCTATATGAACTATCAAAGGATCACTGAATGGCCGTCCCTTGGCCTCAAAAATCCGCTCTAATGCTCTCGATTGAAAAGCATCTGCGCCAAGACCATACACTGTCTCAGTAGGGAAAACGACGATATCACCATCATGTAATAAATTAACGGCACGCTCAATCACCTCTGGCTCGGGATATTTAGCATTAACCTCAATGATTTCTGTACGTATATATTCCATATCCTATAATGCTTCTCAACTTTTCAATCATTCAATATTATATTGAGATATTTGTTGGATTATAGCAGATTCGTATCACTTGCGATACGTCGTACATACATGCTATACTCGGCTTCGTTTAAATACGAACTATATAGTTTGAAGAGCGGAGTAAATGCACAATACCAAAAATCAGTCTTCACGCATAATTCGTCGTTTTATAGCCATAATTGGTCTAAGTACTGCTCTCATTCTTATCCTTGGCGTAATTCTTTTCAACGCCTACGGAAGCACAATTTCTGGGATGCGGCAACCATCCACAAATTCAGCCAGGTCGGCTATTAATCTTATCCCTATACATAATGTATGTCATACGCCTCTTCATCAAGCTGGTGATGAAACTCTTTCAATTCACTCGAGCGGGCTCACGCGTACCTTTATCGTTCACCTGGCGCCATCCTATGGTACGCTACCACAAGCACTGGTTTTTAATTATCATGGCTATCAAAATACAGCGCTTCGTACAGCTCAGCGTACAAACATGAGTGCTGAAGCAGACAAAGCTGGTTTCATTCTGGTTTTCCCGCAAGGAGTCGATAACCCACCCTCTTGGAATGCCGGAATAGGAGCATACGGTCCAACTGGCGATGCCAACGATGTACAGTTCACAAGTGACCTTATCAGTTATTTCGAACACAATTATTGCGTTGATACTCATCGTATCTACGTCACTGGCTATTCGTTAGGTGGTGGCATGGCATATCGTATTGCCTGCACGCTCAGCAACCAAATCGCTGCCTTTGCGACTGTAGCAGGTGCTTTCTATCGCATACCGGGCGGCTGCAATCCATCACGGCCTATTCCAGTATTGGAAATTCACGGACAAGCTGACCAATTTGCACCTTACAATGGGAATACTACTATTGGAATGGCATCTGTTCAAACATATTTAAACTTCTGGATTGCTCATGACCAGTGTAAACCCAGCAGCAAAGTAATCTTACAGAAAGCCGATGTCACTGCTCTGGAATGGTCTCAATGCGCGAATGGCGCTATCATTCAGCATTACCGTATCAGCGATGGTGGTCACGTATGGCCAGGCTCCAACCCAACTCTTGGAATAGGTTATAACTCACACACAATTAACGCCAGCGTCGTCATCTGGAATTTCTTTAGTCAATTTTCAAGTTAAAAATTCAACAAGCTTTAAACCCGATAACAAGTCCTGGCCTTTCTGCTCAAAGTTAGCTTAGTATAGAAAGATATAGATTTTATTCTTTTATCTCTCTCACTAACGTACCAAAAGATCCCTGCATTTCATGCTCTTTGCGATGCTCGAGATAATCATCAAGCATGTACTGATAGCGAAAATCAACCATCTCAAGTAAATCTGATTTCTCTATCCAACAAGGATACCCTTCAACGCTGCCGCGCATATCTCCGCCGTTTACTTCAGCGCAAAAAACAAGGATCAAAGTACTCATACTTCTGAAATCCGTACTTGCAATTGAATAGCAGGCCACAATATGATGTAATGTTACACGTAATCCAGTTTCTTCCTGGATCTCACGCAATGCTGTCTGGGTCGGATGTTCTCGCCAACGCATAAAGCCACCGGGAAAGACTAAATTTCCATCAGGCCTCTTAAGTAACAAAAGTTTACCCTGGTCTTCGACAATCACACTGATACACCCCATTGGGGGTAAATTACCCAACAGACAAATATTTAGACAGTTAAAGCAAAAACCAACTGATTTCTTTAACGCCTGATAAAGGATGCGTTTAAGCAATAATATTTTCCACCAATCTATATTCATTCCCAACAATAAATTATTATACTCTCTGATCTAGTCACTTCTGGTCCATAAAAAACGACCTGGCTCTACAGCCAGGTCTTTGCATTAGTCCCAAACGAGTGTTTAACGACCAGTCCGTTGTTGAGCTCTACGTACAAGAGCATCAACGGTCACAGCGATCAATAAAACTATGCCTTCCACCATTTCTGACACGTTCGCAGTCTGACCCAGCAAAGCAAGGCCATTTACCACGCTACCGATAATAAGCGCACCGAGCACAACCGCCCAGACCGAGCCCCGACCGCCAAAGAGGCTGACACCACCGATTACTGCCGCTGCGATTGCATTGAGTAGCAGCGTTGGGTCAATCGCGCTAGCAACAGCAGTACCATATGAAGCAAATACAATACCGCCCACAGCGGCAAGCGTCGAGCATAAGGTAAAGCACGCAACGCGGATACCCACGATATTAATACCCGCGCGACGGGCTGCTTCAGCGTTACCTCCGACAGCATAGACGTGTCGGCCGAATGAGGTTTTCGTCATAATCAGCCACATCAGCACGATCAATCCAAAGAGGATCGCAACCTCATAAGGCACTCCATTGTAGCTCACAAATTCCCAAACAGCCCCTCCGACGAGTAGTGCAGTTACTACAATCTGCACAACAACCTGAAGCAGCGACACCGTCCTGAGGCCAGCTCTCCTTCGTCTCACGTAGCTCATAATCAGGCTGAAGGCATACAGCAAGACGGCTAAGAGAGGTAAACCGATACCCAAATAAGTAGGCAGAAAACCACCTGCAATGTTGAGGATGAGGCTACTGGAGATGATAAGCGTACTTTGTCCATTTAGCAAAGTGAGCAGCAGCCCAGAATAAAAGATGGACGCAGCCAGTGTCACGATAAATGAGGGAACGCGCAGCACAGCAACAAAGAAACCATTGATGAGACCTGCTAGAGCACCAGCCAGCAGACCCGCTACTATAGCTATGAGAGCTGGAAGTTTGTACGGGCGCGCAGGATCAGCAAGCACTGCCATAACCACTGCGCAATAGACACTGACCGCGGCAATCGAAAGATCGATCTCACCTAGCAGCAGTACCATAATGACGCCCAATCCGAGTATACCGAAGGTGACAATCTGTCCCACCAGGTTCGTGAGATTCTGCGGTGTCAGAAACAAGCCGCCAGTGGTGATTGAGAAATAGATCACCACCACGAGCAGCGTCACCACGACCGGTATAAAACCAAGGTCACCGCGTAGTAACTGGCCCAGCGTGCGGCGGGGCATATACGATGGTACTTCTACAGCGGCAGCACCAGTTGTTTCACCCCCAAATGCAGCCACCTGTGAAGCTTCCGATGGCTCAGGACTATCATTTTTCTCGATAATGTCGCTCATAGATCATTTCCCTCCTACCGAGTCATTGCCCTGGGCAGAACCATTTGTCGTCATCAACTGGCCGAATTCTGCTCCCGTGATTGCTGCAACAATCTGCTCAGGTGTGGAAGTTTTGATATCAAATGTGCCTACCCGCCTGCCAAGACGCAAGACGATCACTCGATCCACGACCTCAAATACATCTGCCAGGTTATGCGAAATTACAACCACTGCTAACCCTTGTTCGCGTAGCCGACGAATCAAGTTCAGCACTTGCCTGGTCTGAACTACACCTAACGCTGCCGTTGGCTCGTCCAGCAGCACCACCTTCGCCTGACGCAAGATGGATTTAGCAACTGCAACTGACTGTCGCTGGCCACCGGAGAGCGAAGCAACAGCCGTACGAGTCGAGGGGAGTTTTACATCAAGAGTGCGAAGCACATTGAGCGTTTGCTTCTCCATATCGATCTCGTTTAAAGATCGTAGAAAAGAGCGCTCTTCACGACCTAAAAATAAATTGGCGACAACATCCAGGTTATCACACAACGCGAGGTCCTGGTAGACTGTCTCGATTCCCAGGCGGTTTGCAGCCTGTGGATTAGGTATGTGGACCTGTTTGCCTTCCAGAAATATTTCACCTTCATCAGAAGGCGCGACACCTGAAATAACTTTTATCAGCGTCGATTTACCGGCGCCATTGTCTCCGACTAGGCCTACGACTTCGCCGGCATTGACTTCAAAATCAACTTCATAAAGTGCGCGAACCGCACCAAAAGATTTACTAATCCCATGCAAACGCAGCCTTGGCTCACCGCCAGGGGGTTGCTCCGAAGGAGGCGTGGTTTCATTCACCTCAGGTGTAATATTTTCGGCCATCTGGCCCTCCAATCAAATCAAAGGTGGCTGTAGACATAACAGTTTTGAGGTATATGCAAAGTATACCATTCTCTATCGTAAATGAAAATATAATACATACACGATACCGTATGTCAACCCAAAGGGCTGTCATACGGTATCTGCAATTTCAGATGTAATAACCTGTCACCTATTAGTTGCCCTTAATAGCTGTTCGACCAGTTGATTAAGTAAGGCATCTAATAGAGTCTGGCAAAGCTAAATCGTTACAGCTTACGGACAGAAACCGCCAGTACCTGATGGCAGACCTGTACAAACGTCCGCTGCTGTTACGAAACCATCGGCAATGACTGTCGTCGCAATATTCGACTTGTCCACTGCTACTGGCACTTCGAGAATTGAGGGAATTTTCACACCGGAAGCTGCGCCGTTACCTGCAGGAATAGCGGTAGTTACACCAGCGGTCAACGTGCTGGTATCTGTTCCCTTGCTAATCGCAGCAACGAGTTGAGCCGTACCGTTCGCCTCGAGATCAATTTTCTTGTAGACGGTCATCGACTGGTCGCCAGTAAGAATGTTATGGATACCAGCAGCCGTTGCATCCTGCCCGGTGACAAGCACTTTTCCATTGAGCTTGACTGCTTTGAGCGCTGCAATCACGTTGTTTGCCATACCATCGTTGGCAACATATGCGACGGCAACTTTATTGCCATTTGCAGTCAGTGCAGCCTGCATCTCAGTTTGCGCAGTTGCATTGTCCCAACCAGGAGTGAATTGCTCATAGACTTTCTTGAGTTCGCCGCTTGAGAACAGTGGGTCAAGTGCGCTATGGGCGCCCGCGGCGAACAGAAGTGCATTGTTGTCCGTCTGTGCACCGTTGATCATCACGGTGTTGGTGGTGCCATTAGCAGTGACATAGCTCTTGTAGTGATCCGCAATATACTGACCCTGCAGTGCGCCTACCTTCGTGTTGTCGAAGGAAACATAGTAGGCAAGGTCGGCGCTATAAATCAGGCGATCATAAGCAATGACGGGTACGCCCTTAGCTTTTGCCTGCGACACGATCGCAGCCGATTTAATACTATCGACAGAGGCAAGTACCAGGATACAAGCCCCATTTGTTAGATCTGCCTGGGCCTGAGTCTGCTGGGTATCAGCGCTGCCCTCGGCATTGTTGTAGAGCACAGTCGCGCCAGGGAGCTGTTTGGGAATGAGACTCTCCAACAATGGCCTGTCTTTGCTGTCCCAGCGAGCTGATGTGGCGGTCTCAGGCAAGAGTACGCCAACCTTCATGCACCCTTTGCCATTAGTTGCTGCAGCGGCAGTAGGAGTTGTACCAGTGGTTGTAGAGGTACTACCACAAGCCGCAAGCAGCAGGGAAAATGCGAGAATACCTGCCATCATGGCAAACATTCTGCGTCCTTGACCAAATAACTTCATCGTGAACTTCCTTTCACACTTCACCTCTTTCGGCTTTCCAGTTGAGGCTGAAAAACCGTCACACGATAGGTGAGCATTTCTCGAACTTACCTACAGACAAAACAACGCTGTAGTTGACTTAGAACAATATCTCATTGAGTGATTGCCAGATAAAAAGTCTCCTTCCTAACTTTAGATCAGTCTTATAATGAAGAGCCTATGCGAATACCTTTCGATATTCTCATCTGAACTTCTACCGTTGATCAGGCAACGGCATCCTTCCGCACTACAAGAACACACTTCTACGTCTTGAAAAAAGAGCAGAAAAAAACGTAAATAGTGAGGTCGAAAAAGAGTAAGAATTTCTCCCTCTGTAATTGTAATGCAAGCAGCCTGGATCTGTTGAAGATAATTTGATTTCCGATTGCGCAGTAATTCCGGGATGCGTTCGACGATCCCTTCCTGAGCCAGTATATTGTGGTCACGGCTGGCCACACGACTTATACAGGCATATTCTGCTTCTTCAGCGTTGAAGACTAATCGACAACGCAATACACTACCTTGTGTTGGTCGCTGTGTATACAATGATCGAAATCTTTCGAATACCCGATCTTTGCAGAGCACTGAACGACTCCTTACGAAATAGTCCACCCCGTTATCCCGCTCAGAGGTGTATCAAACTCATCAATTAGAAGCTAGGAAATAAGGTCACTAATCACTCAATTGGACGATATTTACTTCTACTATATACTACGTTCTCAACAGGAAGAATGTCACACGAAAACGCTCTTCCTTTGAGTCGGCTCATTCACAAATCTTCCTCCGATGGGAAAATATTTAAACTAGTTCTTGAAATACAAGCATAGATAATTTATACTCAACATCATAATACAAATCCTATATGAAGCGAAGAACTTATGCAACCGACCCCAAAAATACGTGTCAAAATCTGCTGTACCAGCAGTTCTTATGAGGCCCAACTTGCCATTCAGTACGGTGCCTCAGCTCTCTGTCTCGTCTCTGCAATGCATGGTGGCTCAGGTATTATCACTGAAGATTTGATCTCTCTGATCGATGCCATCATTCCACCTTCCGTTTCTTCCTTCTTACTTTCTAGTAAGCAAAATGCCGCCTCAAACAAGTTGAAAGCCTGAATATTTAGGAGAAGGGAACGCCAATGAATTCACAGGACGTTTTACAACTGGCTCGAGAAGCCAATTTACGACTGGTTCGCTTTTTGTATTGTGACAATGGCGGTATTCTCCGCGGGAAGGCGACGCATGCGAGTAAACTTCACACGCGCATGCATGAGGGTATTGGACAGACACTCGCCATGCAAGCCTTTACCGGAGTCGAAACCCTTGCTTCTGTAGAAGGGATGGGACCAATTGGAGAGTTTCGTCTTGATCCCAGATCCCGCTACCTTTGTCATCCTGCCCTATGCTCCTAGCAGCGCCAGTATGATGTGCGATATGATCCTCGCTGATGGCACGCCCTGGCAAGCCTGCCCCCGCACGTTCCTCAAACGGATGATCCAGCGTCTGGCCGATCATGGCATGCGTGCAGAAGCTGCCATCGAGCATGAGTT
Source organism: uncultured Chloroflexia bacterium (assembly GCA_963702765.1). GTDB lineage: Bacteria > Chloroflexota > Ktedonobacteria > Ktedonobacterales > Ktedonobacteraceae > DATMNR01. Next base: position 43,066 of record CAVPEB010000005.1, on the reverse strand, counting down.
CTATCTTGCGCGTGAAGTTCAGGGACAGTACATCCCAGCGGATCAGAGTCTCTGTTACAGCAGTATCGGCCTTAACGATCAAGCTGAAGTCATCGATGCTATCCTGGAAACCCTCGAAACTCAAGGAATTTCCATCGAACTCTTCCATACTGAGCTTGGGCCAGCACAACAAGAATTATCGATTCATCATTCCGATGTTCTAAGAGCCGCAGATAACGTCTGCCTCATTCGTGAGACGGTGCGGAGCGTCGCACGGTCCTTTGATTTACTCGCCACCTTTGCTCCCAAACCCTTTCTGGATCAAGCTGGCAGTGGTGCGCATATCCATGTGAGTTTGTGGGGTACTGGAAGCACTGAACACGCAGGCAACAATCTCTTCTACGATGCTACACAACGTGGAGGGCTTAGCCAATCTGGCCGTTATTTCATTGGTGGCGTACTGCATCATATTCGCGCCCTGGTTGCTCTCACCTGTGGAAGCCCCAACTCTTACCGCCGACTACTTCCGCACTACTGGAGTTCAGCCTACGGAGTCTATGGCTTCGACAACCGTGAGGGCGCCATACGCATACCATCCATGTTCTGGGGCCGCGAATCCGAATCAATCAACCTGGAGTTCAAACCAGCCGACCATAGCGGCAACCCCTATCTCGCAATTGGGGCGTTACTTGCTGCAGGTCTGGATGGCATTGAGAACAAAATCGATCCGGGTGAACCTCAAGAGATTGACCCTGGAAATTATAACGATGAAGAACGTGTAAAGCGAGGTATACGTCGCCTTCCAACGTCACTCGATGAAGCCCTGGATGAATTTGAAAATGATGATGTATTGAGAGAAGCTCTCGGGTCTCTACTCACTACTTCATATATAGCAGTTAAACGCAATGAATCAGAATTCTTCAAGGAGAAATCTCCGGAAGAAGAGGCTCGACAGCATTTCAACAAATATTAATAGCGCCCTTGCGGGCGCTATCTACCTGGCTTTAATTATTGTTACTGCCAGCGGCATCGATTTTAGTTGTTTGTGAGCTCTGCTTCGCAGATTGTACAGTTTGCTTTGTCGTATCGACTACATTCTGACTTGCCTGCTTCACGTCTGTACCAGCCTTCTGGCCCAGTTCACCCAAAGTACTCCCAGTATCCTTGACCGTTGATACAGCCTGCTGGGCATAGTCTTTCAGATTGCTACTAGCTTGAGAGACATGACCAGAAACCTGACTTACGTATTCATTAAATTGCTCGTTTTCCGGCAGGTATCCGCGCATTTCAGCAAAGCGATCGGCCAACTGTCGGCGAGTTTCCTCACCTCTCATCGGCGCTACAAGCAAGCCGATACCCAATCCGAGGAGTAGACCTGTAATGAATTGTTTCATCCTTTCAATTCCTTCCTTTCTTTGACACTGCTTCTTTACATCAGTAAAGCAATGCACAAACTCAACCAAATCGTTGATTGACACTTCTCACATACGTTTAACCTTGCTCATAGGCTGCACTTTTTGAGAGAAAGACTAGCATTTCCATATAGTTTGCAAAAGCCGCGTAAGGACCTACAGGTGGAATCTCCTGTGCCAGTTTTTCCAACCACTGAGCAGAAAATTCGCGTTGTGCCAACCTTTCAAGCCAATTACGAGCCTGTTCCAATCGACGCCTATCCGCTTCACTCACGAAATAATCTCCAGAACCACGTCCATAGTTATAGCGTGTCAACAAACCGGGGTCTAACAGATAGGCACGTAACATAGGAAATAGTATCACATCCAATGCCTCTTCGCCAACAATAGGTTCGAGATATTCCTTCAAAAAGGCTTTATCAATGTCTTGTGCCCTTCTCATCTCCCGAAGTAAGCTAATTTGTTTCTCAAAAGTTGAGCGATTAGGGTGATTGAGGCAGCCACCTGCTTTAAGAGATACATCTCCCAATATACCTCTTAGAGTTACACCATATTTCCAGCGTGATCGGCCAACCCACCCCTCGACTGATGGAGTCCAACCTTTCACGAACTGTCTTTCTAACATCGTGTCACGACTAATTGCCCAACGTATCCAAATAATCGGTGGAGTGAGTAGAGGATCCACAAACATGACCTCACTCGCAGAAACTATGATTGCCTCAATGAAAGACTCTTGTTTTTCTAGTCGATTGCTACCTATTATCCATGTATCACGGATACCTGCTTCACGATAGGCTTTATGTCTGCGATGCCATTCTTCAACATCAAGTGATGCGCACTGAAATTCAATGGCCCATTGTCTTCCATCTTCAAAAGTGACAAAAATATCGGCAATACGATTTGGTTCGGGTAATCGTTTCTCAAGCGTGATCCGTGTACTCGGAAATTGCTTTTGTAACCACTCAGACAGCACAACCTTCCCTTGTAAATGACGAATTGTCTCTGTTTCTGTACTCCAGGAACACTCACCTTTCTGATGAGCAAAATGTATTTGAATTCGTTTCTCTGATCCACCTCTGACATGAACTATTCCACGACAGTTTGGACAAACTAACAGGTTCCTTCGTGACAAGTCTTTCAATTGCATAAGGTAAACATCTTTTGCAACTATGGGCTGACCTTCGGGTCCATACGCTACTAGCATTGGAGTGCCCCTTAACATCCTCAGTGTCCCAATAATAACCAGGCTGTAAGTGCTGAGATTGCCATCCATATTCCAATTACGCCTCCCAGCAATCCTGTTTCTATCCACGAACGTCGCTCAAGGCGATCGAAGAGCAAAGGGAGTGTCGCTATTACCAATCCCTCGAAAAGAACGACATAGACGGGTGTATGACCAAACATAAAATGTGTGGGCACGTATCTCCACCATCCACCATAGTAGGAAATTTCCTCAAATACCGGGATATCAATTGCACCTATCAACCCACATAGTAATATTGCAATTCGCCAACCTAGCAACGCTCGTAAACGCCAACTCATATACCCCAGGTACGTTAGGGTAACTAACCACGAAAGGGGCATATACAATGGCGAAGTCCAAATTGTCAATTCGCCCCTGGGATAAATGAGTGAATGAACAACATACTGACCTGATGCATCTGTAAACAGTTCGCATATCCCTGCAACAAAACCCACAAGCATAAGCCGTCCAAGTAGTGGGCGAGATATGCGCATACTGACAAACAGTAACAGCAGTAGGGCTGTCAAGATAATATCTATAAATCCAACATAACACCATTTTGTAACTGAATCTATCGAAGTCAACACAAAATCTGCTAGGACAACGAAAGCGATACCAGCATCCAATCGCGTGATGTTATGGGCCTCGGCAAATTGAGCAAGAGAACGCTCCTGCTCAGTTTCTGCAAGAGCCGGAGGAGTTAGTTTTTTGATGAGTGAAATGCTTGCCTGAATCATGTGATTCCACGAAAATGTTTGTAATGATGTTCTATTTTATAAAGTAAATTATAAGATTCTATCGAAAGCAATGTCCACATGATAAAATATGAAACATCTTGAAAATTATCAAAAATGCATCATGATTGAAGGAGTGATTATGGCAAAGCCCTTAGATGCTGAGAGCAGTTCACCTATCTTTCGTATTGGAGTCTTCGCTCTGATCTTCAATTGCGAGCAACAAATACTCCTTGGTCATCGTAGAGATATTGATTGGTGGAATTTACCAGGAGGAGGAATGGAAGTTGGAGAAACAGTCGATGAAGCTATCTGCCGAGAAGTGCGTGAAGAGACAGGCTTAGAAGTCGAAGTCGAACAACTGGTAGGAGTGTATTCAAAACCTCAAAAGCAAGAGGTAGTCTTGACATTCCTATGCCAGGTTATCGGTGGAACTCTACAATCCACTGAAGAAACGCGCGAAAGTCGCTATTTCGCTCCAGAAGCGCTCCCTGAAAATACTTTGCCTAAGCACCGCCAACGCATTGAAGACGCGCTACTAAAAGATCAAAGAGCAGTAATCCGAGTCCAACGTTCTAGCTCGGAAGAAGATCAAAAAATTCGACAGGATTAGATTAATATTAGATCATTACAAAGCCCCAATTGTAATTTCTATCTTACAATCTATTTTTCAACAGTAAGCGCAACCATCATTGTACGAATAGAACGTATCTCATCCGGGTTAACAGTGTGATCTAGATTGGGGTATAGTTTCGCAGTCACATTACCTCCTAATTTCTGCATTATTGCAGCAGAAAATTCTACCCGTTCCTTCGGTACAAAAGGATCTTTGTCACTGCATCCAAGAAATATCGGTGTTCCAGCTAATGTGCCAGGATAGTCACGGGGTGTGCCATCTGGTCCAATCAGTCCCCCACTTAAACCTACAACTCCACCATAACGCCTTGCATTGCGAGCTACAAACTCTAGAGTAAGGCATGCACCTTGAGAAAAGCCTAATATGATAGTTTGTTCAATTGGAATTGCGGCCTCTTCAAGTTTGACAAGTATATTCTCAATTGTCAGCAGTGCTGAAGTTAGTTCAGGCTCATTGCTATCAAGTGGAGCAAGGAAGCTATTAGGATACCAGGCATTCCCTGCAGCTTGTGGAGCAAGATAGGCAAAACCAGGTTGCTTCAGGTCAGAAACCAGCTCAAGAATGTCTCTCGCTGTAGCTCCACGCCCATGCATCATCACCATTGCTGCTTTTGCCTGATCGATTGATTCGCCAGCCAGAAGCAATGGTTGGCCCCGGTGCGGTCCTTGAATCATGTTGGAATGAAGATTCATTTTCCTTAGCTTTCAATAGAAACTAGTCAAGTTATCGGAATGAAGAGATGCTAATGTGGCCAACCACGCTTTATGGCGCCCCCCGGGTAGCGCGTCGAGCATCTTCCACAAGTGGTTCGGGTGCACCTAAATGTCCGCGTATCCAGAATGAATGTAACGCCAGAGCATAATCTAACACAAAATCGGCAATAGGCTGAAAACCACATAATCTCATCCCCACTTGAGATGGTAAGTTATCAGCATCTGCTCCAATCCATATACGTCTCACGCCCTGAGATCGTAATTCTCCAACAATATACCATAAAAGAGCGGGGTAGAGACGCAATCCGCGATAGTCTTGCAATGTGGCACAATTCCAGATATATGCTTCCCCTGGCAAAAGCTGTATATTAAGACCTAACTCCCCTATCATCTCTTTATCAAAAGTCACCCAACCATAGGTAGCTAGTACGTTCTCGACATTTCCGATATAACAATGCTTACCAACATTAAAACGCTTGATCACTTCTTCAGGACTGCCCAGCCCCATTGCTTTCCCAAGCAATGGGGCTGACTCCAAACTAGCACGTTGAAACTGTACATTAACACGCGGTACAGGAGCAACTAATGTAGGCTCGCCCAAATCTAGAAGCCAGAGAGTACCCACATGTTTTGGCGCAGGTTCAGAGGTAGTTGGCATATCAGCTATATCTCCACACTAACAAGAGAATTAGTTTTTCTCTCAACTAATTCGGCTATTGCATCAGCTAAATGAGAATCTTCGATGCTGTATGCGCCTTGAGCAACTCGAATACGATGTGCTTCAAACAATACATCAGAATATGTGTAGCCTTCTGGCGGGACGAATTTAAAACACGCTATCTCCAACAACTGCCCATTTGGATCACGGAAGTAGATCGAATCCATAAATCCTCGATCTATGTTACCTGTATTCCAAATTCCACGTTCATGCAGCCTTTCTGCTACCTGCGTGTAAACTGCTCGCGAAACGTTATAAGCAAGGTGATGTAGATTACCAATACCCTCTGGATTTGGAGATGGATCATCTGACCTTGTAGGTCGCACGAAGAAAGTAATCAGACGCCCGTCACCAGCGTCGAAGTAGAGATGAGTCTCTTCTGGAACATCAAGGTTAGGTTGCTCGAATACTAAGGGCATACCTAACACACCCTGATAGAAATCAATAATTGTCTCTCGGTTAGAACCGACGAACGTTATATGATGAACACCTTGAACTTGGATTTTGGACATTATATACCTCCAGAGAATAAAGCACTCGTGGTGCTTACTATATCCAGCGACATATCTTGAGGACGGACTAAAATTGAAATACTATCTTCTTGTCACCTCCCTCTCATCAGTGCTGCAATGTTTTCACCACGCAGCCTGCAATATTGCTTCTATCTGTGATACATCTGTAATCTGTTTAGGATTACTTTGCACAGCGCGGCTTTTCAGAGCCAACTGAGCAAGCTTTGGAATATCGGCTTCCTTCACTCCAACAGAACTCAGGTGCTGTGGTAGATTCATTTGTCCTATCAATGTATAAATTCTTTCTACTGCTTTCACTGCCACAACCTCAGCACTCAAGGAAGAAGTAGCTGTTCTTCGCTCAACTCCCATAGCTTCTGCCGCTAATGCAAGTTGAGTAGCAGTAACATCTATATTGAAGCGCATCGCATGCGGTAAAATAATGCTATTAGCAAAACCGTGCTGTACACCTGCAGTTCCACCCAGAATATGGCATATTCCATGATGCAATGCCATTGAAACATGAGATAGCGCAGAACCAGCAAGAAAAGCTCCCACGAGCATTTCTGTTCGAGCTTCCAGATTATTCCCATCAACATAGCAAAGGGGTAATGCAGTGTAAATAGAGTGAATGCCGCTAAGCGCATCGGAAGTAGAAAGCGGATTCCGCGTAATCGAGTAGAGAGCCTCAATGCAGTGAGCCAACGCATTAATGCCGGTAGAAGCAGTAATTTCAGGTGGTAGATTGAGTGTTAAAAGTGGGTCATATACCACTAGTTTCGGAGTAATTTTAGAATCCGTCAATGTAACTTTGCGAGCTTCATCATCAGTATGATACGTAATTCCAAAAGTCGGAGTCATCTCAGAACCTGCATAGGTTGTTGGTATAGCTATAACAGGAACCAGGGGTTGATCTGTAGGATATGCAGATTTCGCTGATCGTCCGGTGCGCCTCTCCTCCAAAGCTACACTAAGCGCCTTCGCCAGCCCTATTGGACTGCCGCCTCCCATACCTATGAGTGCGTCTATTTCATTCTCACTCGCAAGCTCAAGTGCCTCAGTCACCTGGAAATCAGGAACATGTGGCTGAACATGCTCGTAAATTGCAACCAATCGACTTCCAAGTGCTTTCTCAATAAGCTTAATCTGCCCGCTTCGACGCAGCGAACCAGTCGCGCAAAGCATCAAACGTCTCAAATGAAAGCGTTCGACTGCATCTTCCAGTTGCGCTAACGAGCCTGCGCCAAAGATGACTTCTTGCGCATAAGAGGTAAAGCGAAATTCGTTCATATGACTACCTTAGTTAGTTGTTCAAGGTGGTAATGGTAGCTCATATTCTTCCAGTTTAAAATTCCGTCGGCTATGTTTGCAATATCGATGTCACAGATCCTCTTGAAAAATTCTGTGGAGCATCCTAAGCAGTATATCATAAGCCAAACCATAAGCACAAAACAATTATTCCATAACGTTGTTAGAACGCTTTTTGAGCAATAATATGGAAAACATGCCAGTGTTTAGGTGTTCCATCAGCTACATGACTATCTATATCCTCTTCTCGAAACACAAGTGCTTTTAAACCTTTCAATTCAGCTTCAGCTTGCTCTCTTGTTAAAAAAGTCATCTGATTTTCCGGAGTATTCCATTCATCATGTACACCAAAGAACTGACCTACAAATATTCCATCTGCTTGAAGTGCCTGCTTTATTCGAGCAAATACCAGGTGGAAATCTTCTTCAGAGAGAAAAGGAAGAGCAAAGTGAGCATTCACCAGATTATACGTCTCAAAATCAAAAGATTCAAATGAAGATTGCACTACCCGAAGGTGATCCTGAGAGAAACCTGCCATCAATGCAGCTGCATGTGGATCAGCATCAACAGCTGTAACTCTAAATCCCTGCGCTAATAAAAATCGTGTATCACGTCCGGCTCCACAGCCGAGATCAAGAGCATCTTCTCTTTGGTCAAGCAAATCTACAGCCTCCACCAAAAGAGGCCAGGGAGGTCTATCCTTCGTTATTTTATAGAAATCTTCCCATTTAAATTCCTTCAAGTAATTTTTACCCCCAATTCAAGCAATACGCACACATCATGAGCAGCTACTTCCATTCTTCCCGCTATCTCTTCGCCAGTTAGCAATGATCTAAAATTCCCTCCAGGTAAAAAAACTTCAACAGATCTATCACCGTGATTAAGCAGGAAGTATACACTAGAACCATCGGTTCGCTGGCGTTGTGTAACTTCCAGCCCTTCCTCCACGCCAAGTATAGATTGAACGTTCACTTCTCTGCAAAGTTGGCGTGCCAGGCTTGCTAACAACTCTTCATTCCCGTGAGTGGCCAGAGTAATACGCTTTCCCTTCTCCAAATTGGTTCACGGATAATGCAGGACTCCCGGCATAGTAATCATTCGCAAAGTAGCCTAGGACATTCGCCCCCTCAAGATGTACCACTTCTCCCCAGAGAGAACAAGCATATGATCCTTGCAGAGGGTCCTTCCCTGATAACCACTGAATTGGTCATGCCCTCTATCCATGGATCAAATTCTTCTACATATAGACCTAATAGTCTTCGTAACTCGCCAGGATATCCTCCCAGAACAACATGATCATTTTGATCGACTATGCCACTAAAAAAGGTTGTTAAAAGGACTCCTCCTTGAGCAACAAACCGCTCAAGATTATCTGCAACACCTGGTCGAAGCATATAGAGGAGAGGAGCCACCACAAGTTGGTATCCGGTTAGATCATCGTCAGGAGAGACTATATCAACAGCAACGTTCAATCGATGCAGGGCATGATAATGAGATTTGATCTCCTCCCAATAGTGTAGTTGATCACTTGGACCAGGTTGGTATTCGACAGCCCACCAGTTTTGCCAGTCCATCAAGATGGCTACCTGAGAAGTAATACGCGATCCTGCTACAGCATACGAAATTCGCTCCAATTCTGCTCCAATTCCAGCAACTTGCTGAAAGATGCGCCCACGCTCGCTGCCCTCATGCGGCACAATCGCACTATGGAATTTCTCTGAACCGGCTTTCGATTGGCGCCATTGAAAATACAGAACTCCATCAGCTCCATGTGCAATTGCTTGCATACTTTGCAATCGTATACGGCCAGGCCGCATTTGGGGATTCTGAGGCATCCAGTTTAATTGACTTGGTGTTTGTTCCATAACCACATGTGGCTGACCACCTTTAAGGGACCTCATCAAATCATGTCGTAAAGCCACCTCCCATGCAGGCGTTGTGATCGCTGGGTAATTATCGAAGGAAATGATATCTACATGGCGAGCCCAAGAAAAGTAATCGGTAGCCTTAAATGAGACGATAAAATTGGTTGTGATTGGTACATCAGGTGTAATTTCGCGCAATATATCTGCTTCAGTACGGTAACAGGCAAGTAAAGAATCCGACATGAACCTGAAATAGTCGAGTAACTGAGTGGGATTATTGCTCGCAGGTGTAATACGTGGAGGGAGAATATCGTCCCAACCATAGTAATATTGACTCCAGAAACTGGTGCCCCAGACATAATTCAACCGATCTAGAGTCTGGTAACGCACCCGTAACCATTCACGAAAAGCCTCAGCACATCGATCGCAATAGCAGCTCGAGATGTGATCCCCATATTCATTATTGATATGCCACAGCTTGAGTGCTGGATGGGTACAATACCTTTTGGCAAGACGTGTGACAAGTTCAGAGGCTTCACGACGATAATCAAGACTATTTGGACAAAAGTGTTGGCGTGAGCCATGATAAAGGCGCTTGCCATCACGTGCTACTGGTAGCATTTCTGGATAAAGAAGGCTCATCCATGTTGGAGGCGTTGCGGTTGCCGTTGCAAGGTCAACTGCAATTCCATATTCAGCCAGCATATTCATGATGCGATCAAGTTGACCAAATTCATAACAGCCTCGTTCTGGTTGCAATGATGCCCAGGAGAAAATATTAATCGACACCATATTCACATGCGCTTTTTCATCAATCGCATATCATCGAACCAGATTGATTCGGGCCATTGTTCGGGATTATAGTCAGCTCCGTAAAGAATCATTGGGAAGAAGGACGGCTGCATGAATGTACTCCAATATAAATAGCTAGCTATCTAAAAATAACTACTGTATTATATCCATACTTCTGTGCAAGAAACAACGAACTTTGAGAAAAAGCTTTCTCTCAAATACGATATTTCAGTGCACTCATTGCATTTTCGCAAACAAGGATTCTATAATAAACGAGCAATAGGATCATCCTCTATTCTCTAAGCCTAAAAAGTCAAAGTAGACACGGAGGCAGCATGACAGTTAATATTCAGGCTACGGAAGCCAACAATTCAGCAGTGCAGCTGGACGTCCTCGCACTTTATCGGACTATGGTTACAGCACGTGTAACAAACGATATTCTAAAAACTCGTAAAACTCAAGGACGATATCCCTTTTATATAGGCTGTGCAGGGCATGAAAGCATGGCCGCAGTTGCTATGGCTCTCAAAGAAGAAGACTGGATGTCTCTATATTATCGTGACCTTGCAGCGTGGCTACAACGCACAGGAGACATTTATGGCCCTTTTCGCGAAGCTTATTCACGCACTACCGGACCAATGTGTGCCGGTCGCAATATGCCCTCGCATTACAGTAGCAAACATCATCGCATCCTTCCCACCTTTAGCGAAGTTGCAGCGCTTGCACCTTTTGCTGGCGGTGTCGGTTTCTCGTTAAAGTGGCATAAATCAAAAAACATTATTATGTTCACCTCTGGCGACGGAGGAGCCGCGACAAACGATTTCAATTCCCTCTTTCGCCAGGTTAGTGTACATCAATTGCCTGTTTTAATAGTGGTCGAAGATAATGGTTGGGCAATTACGGCTCCCTCCAACATCCAGTGGGGAGGATCACTTGTTGAGTGGGCAAAAGGCGGCAATGTCTACGCCGAAGAAGTTGATGGTACAAATGCTATTGAAACATTCCAGGCTACAACACGTCTTGTTGATCATATTCGCTCTGGTCGCGGCCCTGTATTGATGCATCTGCGACTTGGTCTACTCGATCCCCATTCTAGTAGTACTGATATGAAGGCTTACCGTACGAAAGAAGAGATTGAACTAACAATGGCAACCAAAGACCCTGTGAAAAACTTTGGCCGATGGCTTATCGAAAATAGGCATATTCAGGATGGCGATATCGAGCGCATTCGCAAAGAAGTTCGAGCTGAATTGGAAAGCGCTGAAGCAGAGATTCTCCAGGAATCTGAACCTACGGCCGAGCGTGTCATGCAACATGTAGTGTACGTTCCTGAATGGCATGAAGAATATTCCTCAAGGTACAAAGAAGCAATTACCTATGTTGGGTGCCATTAACGAAGCATTAATAGAAATTGCCAGTCGTGATCCCGATTTCTTTGTGTATGGCCAAGATGTTGGCAGCCCTAGAGGTGGCGTCTTTGGCGCAACTTCTATGCTGGTAAATCAATATCCAGATCGAGCAATAAGCAGCCCACTCAATGAACAGGTCATAGTTGGTATAGTCGCAGGTGCTGGTATGGTAGATGGTAAGGCTCGCTGTGCGGAAATTCAGTTCGTTGACTACCATCAATCAGCAGCTCAAACCATCCGTCTTGCTGCCCGCACCTCCTATCAGAGTTTCGGTGATTGGACTGTTCCACTGCTCATTCGCACGAAATCCGGAAGTGGCGGAGGGGGTCCAATTTCAAGTGGCGGAACTGGTGGTGGTGCATTTGGCCACTCTAATGCTGGCGAACAATGGTTCACTAGTATACCAGGCATGATCACCATTTGCCCCTCTACTCCATTTGATGCCAAAGGCCTCCTACTTGAAGCTGCGCGATCACAATCACCTGTAGTTTTCCTTGAACGTGGTCGTCTCTATCGTTCCGAACCGCCCAAAGATAATCTTGGTAATCCTATTCATGTCATGGCAGATTACTGGTTTGTCCCAGAGGGATACTACACATTGCCAATTGGCAAAGCACGTCGCTTAAAGATTGGTAATGGACCTGCTCAAGTGAGCATCATTTGTTGGGGCACAATGGTGTTAGAATCTTGTACAGCTGCTGCAAACATTGTAAACAGCAATGGTGGTTCAATTGAGATAGTTGATCTACGTACTCTCGCTCCATTTGATGAACAGGCAATAATAAGCTCCGTTCGTGAAGCAAACCGCGTAATTGTGGCAACGGAAGAAAGCGATCTGACAAGTTTTGGAAGACACCTTCATTCATGGATTGCCCAAAACTGTTTCTACGACCTTGATGCAACTCCGGCTTTCATTTCGGCGCTACCCGCACCTGCTGCTCCTTACAATGCACCAGAGGAAAGTGCTTTTTTCCCAACAGCTCAGTCAATCGCACAAAAAATTAGCGAATTATTGGAAGAATAGCACATATCAAAAATACTAAAATCGTCAATTTCAACTATTGAATGTAGCTGAAAAGCCCTCTTATACGTTAGTATACAAGAGTATGCGAGATTAGTTCGTAAATTATTTGAAATATATCGAGTGGGAAATTGATGAAACGGGCACCTATTTCAGATATCATCTGGATGTTTGTGGCAACACGTGTATTACTTGTTCTGGTAACCTATATCGGCTTTATTTTGTTTCCTGTACCACCACATGTCTATCCAGTCTCAGTGGTTAATATATCCGCTCTACTTACTTCCTGGAATCATTGGGATGCAGCCAATTTTACACGTATCGCCCAATATGGCTATCAAACCATTTATGACACTGCCTTTTTCCCACTACTTCCCTTGCTCATTAAATGTATAGCCTTTCTCTTTGGCAACAATGGGTACATTGCTATTGGTATGATTCTTAGTAACCTGGCTCTGCTCGGAGCGCTCTTTGTGTTGTACCAGATCGCTACAGACATTCTAGGAGAGCAAATCGGAAGACGCACCATTTTATACTTGTGTATCTTTCCAACCGCATTTTTCTTCTTTGCTGCTTACAATAAATCGCTATTTCTTCTCCTTACAGCCAGTTCGTTTCTTGCAATGCGTCGCCAGAAGTGGTGGTTAGCTGCTATTTTTGGCTTTTTTGCTGCCTTGACTCGCGCTGCAGGCGCGTTGTTAGTTATTCCATTTCTTTATGAACTATGGATTACAAGAGATGCCATCTCATTGGGAAATCAAAATACAGTCAATAAAATTCTGAGTTCGATATCCAGAGCCTTACCCGTAATTATTATCCCATTGGGCACTTTGATCTACTGTTTTTACTGCTGGAAGCTCTTTCACAATCCTCTAGCATTTGCTGCCGTTCAAACACATTGGGATCGTCATACGACCTGGCCCTGGGTCGGTATCTTGTCATCTCTACGTGAATTATTGTTGATTCAGCCCTTTGGCTCTTTCTTTGAAGTTCATCTTCTTATCGATCTTACTGCTACTATCAGCTTTATTGCATTGGCTATTCTGGGATGGCGAAAGTTACGCATGAGTTATAATATCTGGATTGTCCTGTTGCTTTTCTTTATGCTCATCAGTCCAGCCATTGCGCAAGCCGATGTTTTGGTATCTAACCAACGTTTTGTGCTTGAAATGTTTCCTGCATTTATTACCTTAGCTGTACTCGGTGTAAAATATCCTCGATTCCACTTGGGAATTTTGATATCGTTTCCTTTTCTACAAGCAATACTAGCCATGCTCTTTGTGCTAAATCGCTGGATGGTATAATTGATCGGTAACTCTTCGGTTTCCATCAAGATAATATTATCTCAACCACTTCTAAGGAATTTCTGAATGCAATGGCGCATGATCTTACATATCAAAGTGTTTTTGTGGTTGAGGGCGCCATTCGCAGCCCTTATTTCACTAGCAACTTTACAGAACGCTCTGGATAACTTCGGATACGCCGCAGTAGCGCTATTCATAATGATCGAAAGCTCAGGCATACCTTTTCCTGGAGAAACAATGCTCCTTCTAGCCTCATTTTATGCCGCTGTAAGTCATCAGTTACAAATACCACTGGTTATTGCCTGTGCCGCATTTGGAGCAATCATAGGAGACAACATTGGTTACGCTATTGGGCGTTCAGGTGGACGAGCTTTTGTAGTACGCTATGGTAAATATGTTTTTATTAAACCAGAGCATCTTGCTCTCGCAGAAGCATATTTTGCCAAACACGGAAATAAAACGGTCTTTTTTGGGCGCTTCGTTGCTCTTCTTCGCGCCTGGGCCGCATTTCTAGCTGGTGTTAATCACATGTACTGGCGCACTTTTCTCTTTTATAATGCAGTTGGCGGTATTCTGTGGGCCACAATTTATGGGACGATTGGATATATAGCTGGTCGTTTTTTCCATGATAACTTTGCGCAGGTAGAACGGCTAGCCGCTACATTAGGGTGGATTGGCACTGGTTTGATCGTGCTTGCTGTGCTAGTAACCTTGTTTATCGTACGTATGCGCAGGCATAAACTCACTCAGGCTATCGCCCAGGTAAAAGCAATGCAAGATAATGAAAAAGAGGAAATGAAAACCAATTTGTAGTGATGCATCCTGTACGCTGGAGCTATTTAGAGACCAAGAAGCTTTTGCGGGTGGCATGAAAGAGCAACACAATAATAAACCCGAAAATAAGCAAGTCACGCGCAAAAACAACAGGATAAAATGTTGGGAGAAGTGGAACATATTTCAGTGGGACCGTATCATACATATTGGGATAAATCCAGGTAGTCAACAGCCCAACTGATCCCCAGGCAAGCAGCCACTTCCAGTTTGCCTGTCCCACGAAGGCAACTAATGGTGCAATCCATATTAAATACTGTGGACTAAACACTTTTCCTGTTACGATGATGATCAATACAGTCAACAGGCTCGCAGTGTAAATATCTAACTTACCCCGCCATTGCAGCCAAAAAGTATACAACAATCCTGCTGCCAGACACACTGAACTTGATAGTGAAATATTACCGTTTAACGCGCTTACTATATTCACTGACCCAAACGATTGTACAATTTTGAATGGATAGCCAAAGAAGTTGCCAATCCAGAGTGCCGTCGCTGCCGTAGACTCAACTTGAATAGGTCTATTAAAGAAATACAGAAAAGGATTAATTGTGTTTGCAATATTCAATGAAAATGAGAGAAGCGTGGCCATTACGCAAATTCCACAATAGAGCACTAAAGCTCTCCACCTCTGCCAGGAGTACCACTTCTCACTGTTTTGCTTTTGCTGGGCGATGAGAAAAGGAAAAACGAGCAAGACAGGGAAAAATTTGAACATAGTCGCCAGAGCTAGCAATGCAAATGCCCAACTCCATTTTCTCCGAGCTGCCAGGATTACCGAACCCAGTATTAAGGCAGCAGGAACTAAATCGAATCTCGCTGCAGCACTTCCCCAATTCCCAATCACCAGGTAAAAGGCAAAGGCGATTGCAGCACCTGTAGATCTTGTTTTGTAAAGAATAAAATAAATGATTGCTGCTATTAGCAACATCCATATAGCAAACGCAACCTGATACAAGGCAGTTGGAGCAATCAGACCAAGACTAAACGGAACAATAGACAAAAGTGGATACTCAAAGGGTAAATTTCGGAAAGCTTCTGTAGTATTCTGCGACTTTGCAAGAAGAATAATCCTATCTGGAACCTTACTAGACTTCATCCCTTCAATAATGGAATTCGGGGAATAATATTTAAGAAACAAACATTGTTCTTGTGGAAGTACATTGACTGCATTTCTACCTTGCCAAAATACGAGAGCATAACATTGATATTTTCCTGCATCCGTTCTAGGCTTAAATAGTTGACTAGAAACTGCATAAAATAGGAGGCCGCACATCAATAGAACAATGCCTAGATTGAGCAAAATGGGCCAGAGGCGGTCCTTTGATGCTTCTACATCACTTTGCTTTTCTATATTCTTATCAGATTTATTTACATCTTCATTACTTAGTTTAAACACAATAAAGTATGACTCCAAATGCGAATCTTTGACATCTTGTGCCTACTATGAGCTTTTACTCATACCAAAGGAAAGAAACGAAAATAAAAGCATGAGAGTATCAATGAAAAGTTTCAATAGGACTTAAGGTGTATAAATGCATTTTATCTTCTTTGCGTGTGGTATGATAGCATATCGAAGGATGGGACGCAAGAGAATAGACTTATCGGCACACTATACCATCTCTTCCAATTTATAAAGGATATAGTGAGGCTGTGTCATGCCAGCATTGGAATTAGATCAAAGTTTTGAACGCTATCGCATTATACAGTGGTTAGGAAGTGGTGTATCTGGCGAAAGTTATGAAGCCGAAGATACTATTCTACATCGTAAGGTTACCCTTAAACTCATTCACCCATCTTCTACATTGCCAGATGCTTCTCGAAGGCAGTTTTTCCGCGAGATGCAAGGTATCAGTAATCTTAATCATCCCTATCTTGCGCAGGTGCTTGATTATGGCGAATTTGATGGCAGACTTTATGTCGCTCGCCGTTTTGTGAGCAACGGTTCACTTCTTAGTAACATTGGTAGATTATGGTTCAATGCTCCTCTAGATGTATTTGATGCTGTACATTACGGACATCAACTGGCTCAAGCACTGCAATTTATTCACAACCGGGGACATGTACATGGCGCTATTACGTTATCGAACATTCTAATATCGTATAACCCTATCTCGGAAAATACTCAGGCCAATTCACCTTTCTTACTTGCTGATACTGGTCTCACACATTTTGTGCGTAGTTCAAGTATACAAAATATCGCCCCTTTACCAATCACTGCTGCACCAGAGCAGCTTTACAAGCGAACCATTCCAGCCAGTGATCAATTTTCCTTAGCAGCACTCCTCTATCTCTGGTTGACAGGTCAACCGCCATTTATTGGCTCATCGGAAGAGATTGAACAGTTCAAACTCACCGAGACTATTACACCTCTTTCTTCACTCAAATCCAACATTTCAATTGAACAAGACGGAATAGTACTACGTGCTTTATCCGTTTCTCCTGAAGATCGATACCCATCAGTGCAAGCATTTGCAGATGCCTTGCTCATAACGTTGTCTCCAAAAACCTCGCCTACTTTTGCTCCAGCATCAACAAATCACATCTTCTCAATTGAACACGATACTGCCGAGCAAACACCTCAGTTACCTGTTAAGCAAGCATATGAAGAAATTCCCCACATCGAATCAGAGCTTGAGATTCTCCAGACAGTGGATGATGATTGTGCCATTACCGCACATCTTATTATCTTTTCTCCCTATGCAGACGAACCATATATCGTTGAATTACAAACTGACGAAATAACCATCGGTCGTGCTGGTTCCAGTGATATCTTGCTTGACCGAGACGATCTTACATCCAGGCATCACGCGTTAATCAAACGAGAAAATGACCGCTTTTTGATCTTTGATAGACGAAGTGCCAATGGCATACAGATCAATGGATTGCCAATTCAGAGTGATAAGGGTTACCCCCTAATAGATGGTGATCACATCGAAATAGGAAACTATGAACTAACATTTCGAGCAGTAGTACGCACCTCAAAAGAGCAGAATAATCGTAGCTTAGCTTCTTCTCTCTAAATTAAAAGGAACATTCTACTTTTAACTTTTCACTATATCATCAGGCTTCTCTTCATTATTGAAAATACCGCCCAAATACCGCTCAAAATGAGCAGTATTTTTTACACCCAATCATTGTGATTCGCTTTGGATGTGATGATATGGATGCTAACACATAAAGAGCATTTGTTAGTCTCTTTCATTTAGAGTTTTCCTTCACACGAATACACTTGACAAACTGATCATTCTTAACTATGCTATGTATAGCAACTGTAATATACAGTATCCTTTACTGTATATTACAAATATTTTTATCAGGTTGGTCTATATGTCTATTTCCTCCAATGAAAAGCAAAAAAATAATGGACGGGATCGTTTGATCAGAGCAGCTCAACAGCTAGCAAAAGAACGTCCTTTTGATGAAATAACAATTGATGACATCATTAAAATTGCAGAACTGTCACGACCGGCCTTTTATTATCATTTTGCAGGTGGAAAAGAAGCACTTCGTTCCGAATTAGTTGGTTGCGGGTTTCTCTCTGAAGCACCAGTTCAGGATACAAGACAAGTGATTTTAGAAGCAGCCTTGCGGGTCTTTGCTCGCTCTGGCGTTTCAGCAGCGACTTTGGATGACATCGCTGCCGAGGCACATGTTTCTCGTGGAGCACTTACCTGGCATTTCCATAGCAAAGAAGAGTTACTTACGGGTATTATCAAACACTTTGGGCCTCATTCCATGTTACGTACTGTTACTGAACAAATCGAGCAAGACCTGCAAAATGGCATTCCCCTTGACGACGAGGCAATCCTTCGTCGTATAGCTGGCGCGTTCTATGATAGTTTTACAGCCAATAGCGACTACACTCGTTTAGCGATTCTACTCGTTTATACTCACCCCGAAGTTGCTGACATTCTCGTAAACAAAATTGCAACAGGACGAAAGAGTGTCATCAAATACATACAAAAGCGTCAGGAAGAGGGACGATTTTGCAAAAACATTGATCCAGGGCTATTCATGCAGATGATGGGGATGACCTTCGCTATGCGTGTTATTTGTCCCAGTTTGAATGAATTTTTATCACTTGAACACCTTTCTCGAGATGAAGTCATTGATCAGCTTGTTACTTTACTCTTGTATGGCATTGTGCAACGCGAGCAACAGCCACAAGACACTGTCTAAACACAATTTCATAGGAAGGAGTCTACCGCATGCAAGTCATGCAAGTTACCCCACCAGCAACTACCCGCAGCGGAGGACTGGATTATAAATGGATATTGGCCATGGTTGTGATCCTGGGTGTGTTTATGAGCATCCTGGATCAGACGATTGTCAATATTGCTATTCCACGCCTGCAAACTGCTTTTGGGGCCGACGTTCACGAAGTTCAGTGGGTGCTTACTGCTTATATCGTTGCCCAGGGAGTTGCTGTCCCAACAGCAGCGTACTTTGCTGACACGCTTGGCATCAAACGCTTCTATATCATTTCGCTGGCACTATTTACCATTGGTTCAGCGCTTTGTGGATTGGCATGGAGCTTACCTATTCTGATTGTTTTCCGCGTCCTGCAAGGACTAGGAGGAGCAGCGCTGTTTCCCCTTTCAATTACTCTCCTCTTCCGCGTGTTTCCGCCTCAGGAACGCGGTACTGCCATGGGATTCTTTGGTGTTCCTGCGTTGCTTGCTCCTGCAATTGGTCCAACGCTCGGAGGATACCTGGTTACATTTGTCGGTTGGCAGGCTATCTTCTTTATTAACGTTCCCATCGGCATACTCGCCGTCATTCTCTCGATCTTTTTCATCCGCGAATATCGCCCAGAAGGTCAAACTCGCTTTGATCCTGTCGGCTTTATCTTCGTTTCGATCGGATTGATTACCTTGCTGTATGGGCTCTCATCCGCCAGTACTGATGGATGGGGATCTACGACCGTCATTGGTTTTCTCTCTGTTGGATTACTTTCGCTGGCAATTTTTGTTGCCGCTGAATTGATCATTGCAAATCGCGGTGGACAACCATTGCTTGACTTGCGTCTGTTCGCAAATGGACCGTTTCGTACAAGCCAGATAGCCAGCTTTTTCGTCATTTTCAGCCTTTTTGGTGGATTGTTTCTCTTCCCGCTTTACCTACAAAACATCAGGGGATTGAGTGCATTTCAATCAGGTTTGATTTTACTCCCACAGGCCCTTGCTGCTATGGTCAGTGTAATTATTGGAGGACGTTTGGTTGATCGCATAGGCGTCAGAGCAGTGATGATTCCAGGCTTATTGATCCTGGCTCTAGCGACGTGGCAACTAACCTTCATCAGCATAAGCTCTTCTTATGGTTGGCTTCAGCTCATGTTTGTCTTACGAGGCATTGCTCTTGGCCTGACCGTCCAGCCTCTGACCGTTGCCATGATGTCCGAGATATCACAACGACAACTAGCGCAGGCCTCATCTCTTAGTACCGTCAATCGTGCGGTGGCAAGTTCATTCGGCATCGCTTTACTGGCAACAGTCGTACAGACGCAATCCCAGATACACTTCGGTCATCTCGCTGAACAGGTGACATTATACTCACCTCTTGGAGAGCTTGTCCCACGTATTCAAGCTCTTTTAGTAGCTCGTGGCGCCGACACAGCCACAGCCTATACCGCAGCCTTACAGTTGATTGCCAGATTTGTGCAAAGAGAAGCTTTTGTTCTAGGTATTCAAGATGCCTTACGTTTGACACTTTACGTTACTGGCTTAGCGATCATCGCTGTATTCTTTGTGCGGGGAACTCGCAGGTCTCAACCTGTCCCTCTGAACAGGCATTTGACGCACCAGTCGATACTGACTCCGGTGAAGCTGTACCCGTAGAAGCAATGCTAGCCGGATAAGCAAGTTTCAAAATATACGTAGAATTCTCAAGTATGTAGTCATAATTTGTTCAAAAGGAGATTAACATTATGCGTCGAACGATTTTAGTACCTTTACTCATTTTCGTAGCTCTCGCTGCTATTGGAGGAGCTGTCGCCTACTGGATTTACGATAGCTATAATTTCTATCGCACCGATGACGCACAGGTTAGCGGAAATATCGTAAGCGTCAGCGCCCCAGTTGCAGGTACTCTCACAAGCCTCGATGTCAAATCGGGTGTGCAAGTTACTGCAGGTCAGACAATCGGTGTCATTACTCCTGTTTCAATAACAAGTACACCCAGCGCCAGTGGAACATCAAGTAGCCCCACCTCATTCAATTTGACGAGTCCCATAAATGGCACTATCTTGCCAGTTGCAACAGTTCAGGGACAGAATGTATCTCCTGGATTAACAATCGTGCAGGTGACGAATACGAATGCACTGGCTGTAGTAGCATATGTGGATGAGAACTCGATCAGTAACGTGAATGTTGGACAGACTGTTGATATCTCTATCGATGCATATAGTGACACCAGCTTCACAGGTCATGTGGAACAAATCATACCTGCTGCTGCTGGAGTGTTTTCACTTTTACCAAATGAGGATCCGACAAGTGGTAATTTTACGAAAGTTGGACAGAGAATACCTGTTATAATTACGCTTGATTCCAACGCAAACAAACTCATCGTGACTGGTATGAGTGCATCGGTGACCATTCATCTACATTAGCAAGATTAGGATATCACGGTTTTTTCGTAATGTTTCAACATCATATACAAGGAGATAAACATGACATTATTGATTATCGGCGGCATGCTAATTGTAGCACTCTTAGCTATTCTTGGTGCCGTATTTCTGAGTGTGAGCGATCAGCGTGCCCAAAAAGCGCAAACGAATGCTGGTGTTACTGTAAGTACTCCAGGCACAATGCCTTTAGTGGAGCAACCATCAGCCACAAATCGAGCAATGGAAAGAACCACTTCTCAAAAGCAGAACCTACCTCCCACTGCGGAGAGACCTTTAAACTCTAGTACAGATGGACAACAGCAATACGCGCTCAATGGTCAGTTTCACGAATTGACGATGGAGCTACAAACACTTTACCAGCATGCCTGGGAACTTGAACGGCGCTTGCGTACGTTGGCAGAAGTTGCAGACCGCATTGAGAAAACACAGAATAACCAGATCGGTGCCGAAACGGAGATTCGCACACAATCACCAGCCGATAGTACTCTATAAAGGTCAATGACCCGTTGACGTTGGATATCAACGTCAACGGGTCATTGACCTTTGCATCCGATTATCGATCAACTAAAGCACGTGTCAGCGTGACCACAGTGACAAACATCCGATAAAGTTCAAGTAAATCTTCGCTTTGAATTGTAATGGATCGAGGCCCAACTCGTTCGACTCCTCGTACCCAGAGCGCCATTTCAGCCATATCGGTAACAAGAAAAGTCACTTCGAGTAAAACAGGTCTCGTAAACACCGGAGGATGCATATCCTTTAAGTTACAAACAGCACGCGAAGCTCCTCTTTGCAGCATCTCACAAGCAAGTATAGGATGAATATGAGCAGCAGCAAAGCGTCCAATCGATTGCTTTACAACAACTTTTTCTGCCTTCGGCGCAATATGCTGCGCTTCTTGTGTTGTCACTTCGTCTCCGCTGATAAAGATGATCGGAACTTTATAATAGGCAGCGACAAGAGCATTGATAGCAGATTCACCCACTATATCGCCATTCAAACGCACTTCCCAAATAGCTCCCGGATTGTAGGTGTGAGACAATACCGCTTGCTCAGCTCCGATAGAACCATGGTATCCTACAAAAAAAATGCCATCAAAACTAGAATCTAAACCCTCCATCATATACATGGGCTTATGCCTACCGGTGATTAACGTTGCCTTGCCTGACAGCTCTTGCGGGTGCAAATTGCGCATATAATGATGAGAATCATTAACCACAAACTCTTCTGCTCCCCCTTCTAAAGCCCCAGAAATAACTGCATTCACCTCATTTGTTAACAATCGACGCCCATGCTCGTATTCAGAGTTGCCCTCGATAATCTGCTCCCAGGCAACAATACCGCTTACACCTTCAAAATCTGTTGAAAGAAATAGCTTCATATTGGATTCCCTTCTGCTAATTGATCCATTTCATTCCAGGACCAACAGCAGCCTTACAAATTTCTACACTAGCATGCAACCCTGTTTGTGTAAAATATTCGGCATTCACCAACTTTTCCAAAGTGTCAACAGCATCATACTGCACAAGATTGATTGTACACCCTCCAAAACCACCACCTAGCATCCGTGCTCCCAGAACCCCTGGGACCTGTCCTGCAATTTCTACGAGTGTGTCCAATTCGAAACAACTTACCTCATAGTCATTGCGTAAACCAGCGTGTGATGCCCATAGAAGCGGACCAATCTCCTCTAGCGACCCTTGTTCAAGCAGTTTAGCCGCTTCCAATACACGCGCATTTTCAGCTAATACAAAACTTACACGTCTTTCTCACACATCTGGAAGGTGCGAACCGAAGCGTTCAAATTGCTCTTGTGTAATATCACGCAGTGAGCAGATGGTACTCGCAGTATTGTTTCCAGGCTTGCTTTGTTCTAAATGTTTGCGTAATATTTGCACCGCTTCTTCACATTGCCTGCGGCGTTCATTATAACCTGAAGTTGCCAGTTCACGATGAACGCCTGTATCTATAACAACAAGAGATAAATCACGAGCATCAAACGCCAAATAACGATATTCTAGCGAGCGTCAATCTAACAAAATCGCCTTTCCGGGTCGACCAAGACATGAAGCCGCTTGATCAAGAATTCCCGATCGCACACCCGAGGCCCGGTGTTCAGCAACCTGGCAAAGAGCAGCTACTTCAATCGGTTTTAACGTTGCCTCTTGATCACCTAAATTGAATTGTCCATTCAACAAAAGTGCGCAGATCTGAGTAGTTGCAATCTCTATGGCTGCCGAAGAGCTCATGCCTCCTCCAACAGGCACAACACCATTGACCACAACATCAAATCCGCCAGGAGTAATTCCAATTCGCATCAGTTCCGCGACCACTGCCATTATATAGGCTACCCAGCTCGGTAGAACTCCCTTCTGTTGCTGAAATGTTGCTGGTAATCCTCCCAGCGAAAACTGTGCTTACTCATGAAAATAGCTCGTCCAGATTCGCACAATCCTATCCCTGCGTGCCCGAGCTGCAAAAGCTACCACCCTGTATACCGCAATTGGCAATACAAATCCAACATTATAATCTGTATGCTCACCAATCAAATTCACTCGTCCTGGAGCCCAGCACACCTCTAATTCACGAACATAATGAATAGTATAGTTCATGGCTATAGGAAATATCTTGTATATTGGCGTAAAATCGGATTCCAGATTAATAGGGTGTTTTCTTCCATCTCCTACCTTTTTTAACAAATTCAATGATACTTTGTCTGACTTCCCATGAGTACACAACGCCCTTGTTGAGCAAATGTGGTCAATTGTTGCCCTTTATCTAACACAGTGCTTTCATCTACATTTGCAAACAACCATTCATCCCAGGTAGATTTCTCTGTGAATAATGCCCAGGCTACAGGAGCTACGAGCTTTTCAGTATAACGAATTATTTCTCGTGCATCATCGATGCCTGGTTCAAGTTGATTTGAAGGTTTGAGGCCGCCAACTGTTAATGCATCAAATGTGCGAATTGAACTGACCTCTCCATCGATTATCTCACAAACTAGGCCAACGGCTAATTTCTCACATTCAGGACTACCTTCTTTTTCAATTTTTGTTTCCCAAACGCCAACTACAAGACTCGATCTTGCAGGTAAGGAATCTAAAAAAATTTGTATCTGCCGCTTATTCCAACCATTCCAGTAGTAAACTTCATTGTTCAGATCAAAGCGTAGTGCAACATCCAATAATGGGCTTGTTGACAACCATAAAGGGGAATCGCTATCAATGACAATAAATTCTTCTGCTAACAAAATGTACCTACCTGAAAAATTTCATTCTCGCTTCAAATATAACAGGTGGTGTAGACTGGCGCAAGGAGAACAGAACAATCTCTTTTTATAAGGTCTTCTTGGTTTGGAGAGAAAGTGAACATGCTATAATTCTCCAGGATACCTAATTTTAATCAGTAGAATCCTGCAATCATTTGCAGAGGAGAAGGAATTGACATACAACATACTCAATTCACAGCTGATGTCCTTCTTCTTGCTCGGCTTGGGCATCTCTGGAACTATATTGCTACTGATAGCCACAGGATTGATTATACACCACTACGGTGATAGCTCCATCCAAAACTTCAATTGGCGTTTACGGAATTGGCGCTTGAAACAACTTTCAGCAATTGCTTGTATGTTCTTTCTGGCCATGGCAGCTAGTTGTTGGCTAATACAGGATGCATGGGGATGGATTTATCTGTTAATTGCTTTCAAAACAGGCATGTGGTGGCTGCGTAGAGCAACAAGTCGAGAAATATAAAAAATTATGGACGAACTTTTGAGTTCGTCCATAATTGTCATGATTTAGAATGATTTTTTAAAAACATCTGAGGACTAGCCACGGTTACCACAACGCTGGCAGACCCAGGCACCATCCACAATAGATCTCCTAAAAGGCATATCCTTATTGCATCGTGAACAATAGAAGAGTGAACCAGCCGTCCAATTGGTTAACCAATGCCATGAACGGGCTAACATAAAAGCTCCTTTGAATTGATTACTAATAGCTCTGTAGAAAGACCACCCCAACATCATGCTCCGAACAATCAATCAGAAGTAACCTTTTAACACTACTATCATAACATAAGTAGCTTAATTAAGCAAATCCAATGATGTATTTGACACATATCCACATTATTGCAATAGGGTATTTTGTTTCAATTGCAATATAAAAAGTGTTGTTTTATTGTCCATTATATGCATAATTTATCGATCTCTTTCAGCCACTCTTGAAGGATACTTGATCCACCGCTCCCATTTCTCTGAAATTTGGCTGGTAAGAGGGACCTTTAACTGAACGTATAGATGGATTTTGCTAACTCGCGAGTTAGCAAAATCCATCTATACGCCTAAGCAAGAACGCTTCAGGCACACAACTGCCAGAAAAATATCAGATTTCAAGAAGCAAGCACTTTGCTGTACATAATGACTACTAGTTAAAAATCATGCGATGCGTTATAATACGCATACATACCGAGGTAAATAGAGTCGTAACATCGAAACATCGCTTCTAGACCTGGGTAAGAACATTCCAACAAAAGGAAGGTGCCAAATAGTGGCCTGGTGTAAATTTTTCATACCCAAAATCGCTTCACCCGGGATAAAACCTGATGATCCAGACCTGAATGATCATATAATGTATGCCAAATGTATCAAAGGGCACGTCCTAAAAGACGCCAATGATTGGGTTCTGTGCGAAAACTTACCAACACCCGACTCAAAATGCTGGCAAGAAGGCGGAGACACTATATTTTCTTTGAGAAACCGCCAACTTCTAGAAAGCCAGGTGTCTGCAAGTGCCTCAGAACACATGGATGATACTACTACACAAGCTGCCAAATCCTGAGGATCTATGGCTAAACCCTCTCGTCCATCTCATGTATCCTTAAGACTTGAAACTGCGCAATTAGAGCAAGTTCATTCTTGTTTATTGCAATGGTATGCTGCAGAGCATCGTGATCTTCCTTGGCGTTCAACGCATGACTCATACGCGATATTGGTTTCCGAAATGATGTTACAACAAACACAAGTGCAGAGGGTGCTGCCAAAGTATGAGCAATTTCTGACTGCATTCCCTTCGCTGGCCGATCTTGCCGCAGCCTCAACAGCCGATGTGATATCCGTATGGGTTCCGTTAGGATACAATATGCGAGCTGTGCGCCTTCAATCAATTGCACGCCAGGTGGTGAATGAGTTTGATGGAAAATTACCGGATACTATTGAAGAACTGCTAAGACTGAAAGGTATTGGCCGTTATACCGCTGGCGCAATTGCATGTTTTGCTTTTCTCCAGCAGGTAGCTATGGTTGATACCAATATTCACCGTGTGCTGCATCGCGTGTTTTTAGGCATGGATCTCTCTGAGCCCAGGCTCACTGATGACCAAAGACTTATATTTGCAGAAATGGTTTTACCTCGTGGCAAAGCATACGATTGGAATCAGGCACTTATGGACTTAGGCGCTACTATCTGCACCAGCGCAAATCCACAATGTACTCGTTGCCCATTGCAAGATGTTTGCAAAACTTATGCTGAAATGTCACAATACAGTCTTTTCCCATCAGGGACAACGATGCGCCAATTACGCAAGGTAGCAGAAAAGAAAGAAGTCTATCAGAAACAGCCATTCACCACTACAAATCGCTATTTTCGGGGCCGTATCGTCGATCATTTATGCTCTCAGCCTGAAGGTCAACGGGTTCCCCTTGCTGTTCTCGGACCAAAAATAAAACAGGATTTTCAAGAAGAGGACCTGATTTGGCTACAACAATTAATTGAAAAGTTAGCAAAAGATGGTCTGGTAGATTTCGCTGAAGAGGGTGTTCGACTACCTTAATTCGTGCTACATTATACAGAGCGATGTTCTCTAAGGCTCAACTACTGAATGTGGTATATCCAAATTCACTCTACTGTGGAGGATTAAAATAGTGCAACTAAATAACTTTGATGAAATTACAAGGGATCACCGACATATCTTTCTTTCACCTCATCTCGACGATGTTGTCTACTCTTGTGGCGGTACACTTGGAGTTCAGGTCAGTACAGGTTTACGCCCATTGGTTATCACTGTATTTGCCGGAGCACCTGACGCAAATAAAGAATTAAGCCCATTCGCAGCAGAGGTACAAAGAGGTATGGGGTTCCAGCAGAACCCCCAAACTGCGATGACCGTTCGTAGGGAGGAAGATACACGCGCACTTGAATACCTGAATGTCGATTATCTATGGCTTGATTATCCGGCTGCAATATATCGTGGCATTCCAGCTTACTACAGCCAGAAGAGTCAGTTGATAGGCGGAGATGTGCATCCTGCCGATCTCTGGATAGACAAGGAACTAGCTCAAAATCTAGTCGCTTTGCATGATCGACTTCCCGACGCAGTCTGGTATGCTCCTCTTGGAGTAGGGCGTCATGTTGATCATCAAATTGTATGTTCAGCAGCAGATCGCTTAATTCAGAGGGGAGCGAATGTCAAACTTTATGAAGATTTCCCCTATGTCTTAACCAAAGGCGCTCTGGAAGATCGGTTGCATGAATTTGGTGATACATTGGAACAAGCGTTGGTAGAAATGTCCGAAATGCTTCATCTCAGACAGGAAGCCTCTGAGATGTACAATTCCCAAATCCAATTAAACTTCCCTGACAAAGCTTCGATGTACCAATTTATGCAAGACTATTCACACAGCATCCGCCCCGTACAAACTGTTTACCTCGAACGATATTGGACGGCACGTTAAGTCGTTTACCAATGCACTGGCGACTAGAGGGCTGGGAAGGTTTAATTTCCAGCCTCAATAAGAGTCTCAAATTTCCTCATACCAACGTTGACTCCAGTTCATCCAATTCTACCGTTTACATGTTCTTATCAAACCTCATCTAAATTTGGTCTACCTTTCAGACTCCCAGTTCTCTTTCTTTGCGTTAGGCTTCATTTCGAATAATCGACCAAGTAACTCACCATGAGGGATGAATGACTGTGGATTTTGTACCTGTGAGAGTCAAAGAAAACTGCTACATCGTTTACAATCGCGACAACTGTAACATCAGCGACAAAAGATGCTGTATCACTTTAGAACATTACAAACATGTAATATCTGACAAGGATTAAAAAGAGCATACTTCATGTTCTCATAAATTAAGTACCTTACTGCAGAGTACTTAGGAGTATTACCTTTAGAGGGGATAAACATTTCATGAGTATCGATACGACATCTCTACCATTGAATTCACAAAATGGGAAGGCTCCTATTTTGCATATATCTCTTGACCGGGACATTCAGAATAGTAAACCAAGTGTATATGTTCGACTTGGGAAAGCTGGTGTAGTTGGTATTACGAAGGCAATTCTCATCAATGGTCAGGAAGGACAACAACATTGGTTCAACGCACAATTTGACCTTTATGCTGACCTTGGCGCTACCCAGGCTGGGGTGCATATGTCTCGTTTCAGCGATGCACTAGACGAAGTGATGGAAGAAATTGTCGAAAACACGTGGCCTAACATAGAGCTTTTAGCAGAGTATATAGCAAAAACTATCGTTGAGAAGCAGAAAGCGCTTAGAGCAGAAGTTCATATTCGTACTTCCTTCCCAATCGAGAGAAAGACACCCGTTTCTGATAGACCTACTCAGGAAGTCTATCATTTGATTGCACAGGCAGCCGCAAGCGAGGAGTTTTCAAGACATATGATTGGTGTTGAAGTCGAGGGGATGGTGGCTTGCCCTTGTGCCCAGGATATGGTGTATGAATACACACGAGTGCGATTAAAAGAAGAGGGCTTTCCCGAAGACGTGATTGAGAAAATACTTGAAATCACTCCTCTTGCAACACATAATCAGCGAGGAAGAGCAACGCTCATGATTGGCACAGATCACAATCTTGATGCAAGCGAACTGATCGATCTCGCTGAGGGCGCCATGAGTTCTGAAAATTATGGATTGCTTAAGCGGCCAGATGAGCTTTATATTGTCAAGAAAGCTCATGCGAATCCACGTTTTGTCGAAGATGTCGCCCGTGATATCCTTCGTGCAGTTGTCGAGAAGTACACAGATTTACCCGATGAGGCTTTTGTGTGGGTACATCAACGTAACGAAGAAACGATCCATAAATATGATGTCGAAGCCGAAGGCTGGGGGACTTTGGGTGAACTACGCTCAGAAATTTTGCAGAATAAAAGTGTTGAACGACATACAAGCAAGGAAGAATGGTTTGGCCTTCGCTCTCATTAACACTCTTGCTTAGGCATGCTATAATGCGGATACAATTAATTTCATGAGTAAGGGTTCCTACCTTACTCTAACATGTAAGCAGTATCTTCACAGGTACTTCATTACCTAGAAGTGTGTATACACAGGGAGCTTTCGTGGAAGGAGTTCTGCTAGATCCAGGCCAACTGGCCAGGGCTGCTGTTGATATTGCATCTGACAAAAAAGCCTCGGATGTCATTCTGTTGGATATTAGCGATGTTACTACCATTGCTGATTATTTTGTGATTTGCAGTGGTAGCAATCGCCGTCAAATACAGGCAATTGCTGATGCTATTGAAAAACAATTAGTCGAACAAGGGGCCAGAGTGCTTCATAGAGAAGGTGTCGCGGAAGCTGGTTGGATATTGTTGGATTTTGGTGATGTCATTGTACATATCTTCGGGCCAAAGGAGCGAGAATATTACCACCTTGAGAGCCTATGGAGTGAAGCAAAGACGGTAGTTTACCTGCAATAAATAAATCTTTTGGAAAAGGTGATCAATGTTGACATTTTTTCGTAATCGTATGTTTCTTGAAGGCATCGCGTTAGGCGGTGTTTGCGGTGTAATAATTGGCTCAATCATAGCTTTTACCCTTGGGGAAACGAGTGTTGGGGCTTTGCGGCGTGCCATTAATAAACGCTTGCCTGGCCGCAGTAAAGTACCATTTGAATACCTCTCACAATAATAATCTGCAACTTGGTGATTGATGGAGGGGCTTGTGAAGCAACGATTTGTTTTAGCGCTATTCCTTGCATTGTTCTTGATAGCAAGTCATTTTTCAACGCTCATTACATACGCTTCATCTTCTAGTATACATGGATGCGCCCCCTAATTCCTCCATCCGTGCCAGGCTCTCCCTTACCAGTCCCTGCAATCCCTGCCAAATTGCTAATTAACGAAGTCCTCTCATTCCCTGGATCAAGATGGAATTGTTCTGAACCACAGAACACGCATTCAATCACAAATGACTCATGGGTCGAATTGTACAACCCACAAAGCCAGGCTTATAATCTTTATGCGGCGCATGCCACTTTTGAAATAGGTGCTAGTTCGAAGCCTTTCTATCTTCCTTTAGGTTCACTGAGACTCCCTCGCAGTTGCTTTCGCCTTTGAGATCATCGCGTCACAGTTCGGGGTCGTCTCAGGCGACCCGTCCACGGGCCGAGCATCATGCTCCCGTGGCACTTGCCCTTTTATCAGGCAAGCCAGCCCTGCGGCTGATATTGATCGCTCCGACTGTGTCGCGATGCCCCATCCACCTGCAGTCAGCACAGACATAGGTTCTATCCTGCGCCTGGTTGCGTGCGGAACACGCCGGGCATTCTTGCGAGGTGTAGGCAGGGTCTACCTGCTCCACCGTGATACCAAGCCGTTGCGCTTTGTAGGTCAGGAACATCGTTAACTGGTAGAAGCTCCAACAATTCTGCATGCGGTTGTTTTTGCGGGCCTTTGCCCCACGACTGGTATGTGTCGTGCCCTTGCGTATCCCCTGCAAGGCTTCTACTTTGATGGTACCCACGCCCTGTTCACGGGCATGGTTGACGATCTGCCGGGAAAGTTGGTGGTTGATGTTCTTCATCCACCGTGCTTCTTTGCCCTGGCTTTTCCTGACAGCCCGTGTCTTTTTAGCCTTCTGCAAGGTCTTGCGGCGTGCATAGAAGCGCCGCCGCATCATACGTTGATAACGGCCATTGCCGAAGAACCGCGTCCCCGTCCCGCCGATATGAGCCACAGCAGGCACTTTGATGCCCAGATCAATGCCCATGACGCGCTCCACCTGGACGGGCTGAGGTTTCGGAAGAGTCATCGTGACATCAGCGATCCACTTGCCCCGCTTCTTCTTGATGCGCAGGAGGCCGGGGAGTCCATCCATAATTACTACAGCACAACGGACGTGGAGTGGCTGCGTCTTGCCATCCAGGGAGATTGGCACGGTCAACGTGCCGTCCTCGATGCGCCAGTTCTGATTGTTCCACTGGCAGATGGGTTTCGTGAGGACGGGCAGGGCATCAAGGGCGAGGGAGCGCTTGAAGACCGAACGGGCATCGCGTAGGGCTTGATTTTTGACGCACGAGGGAAGGGCCACCTCGAAGTCTTTGGTGCTGAAGGTGTCATCATGCGCAATGAGATCGGCGTCGAGGGCGTGGCTCAACACATTGACTGTGCCGATATAGTCCAGGGCGTGTGCCATGAGCAATCTTCCCTGCTCGGGCGTCGGATAGAGTCGTACCTGGTAGGTCTGTTGGAGTCCCTTCGGTTTCCTGCTCATATGTTGCTCTGGCTCTTGATAGGCAACTGACCGGCTTGAGATCAGCCCGTCATACATCTCTTCTTTCTCGCTGTCTCAGAAGCGGAACACAGGTACTCCCATTAATGGAAACGTACGTCTGCTCATTGAGGGGGTTACTATTGACGAGATCGACATCCCGTCACTCAACGTTGATCAGTCCTATGCTCGCATACCCGATGGTTCAAGTTCTTGGCAGATCACAAATACCCCTACTATTGATGCAAGTAATAGCATCTCTCAGCCAGGTTCTGCACTAAGTCCAACCGTTTCTTCATCCAACCAGGGTTCCACAGGTACTAGAGGTGCTTCATCCACACCCGCACCTATCTTACATACACAAAACGTTTGGAGCAGTCTACAATTTCCAACTCCTGCATCGACAGAAACTCCCGTAACCAGATCAATGGCTACATATACTCCATCATTGTGACACTCCGCAACGGTTGAGACCGAGCAGCTTCTGCCACTCCTCCGTAGTCGGCATTCTGAGTACGTGTGGCGTAGCCTCTACTCGTTGAACAGCCGTAGTTGGGGTGGAATAGACGGAGGAGCGGTTTCCATCCGACGCCGACTCCTCTGGGCGGTGCCATGCCCATTGCTTTCTCCATGCCTTGCGTGATCGGAAGATGGCCGACCTTTGCTTTGGGCTTCTTGGGAGAGAACAACACCTGTGGATTGCTCCACTCTGCCTGCACGTCGCACAGCAGTATGAGGCTTTTCTTTGAAAGGTGCTGCGTAGCGCTCCATCAAGCGCCGACCGATGACCAGACTGGCATTGCGATCGGCATGCCCTCGCATCTGGCACTCTGGGCAGAGCACCAGGGGCGCGCCGGGCGTATAGCCTTCCACAGCTTGTCCCGCATGGTAGCGAATGACCTGAGCGTAGCAGCGATGGCATTCTCTGGAGGTATTGCGTGGGTTGATCCGACTGGTGATGATCTCCTGGTTCCACGCCTTATATTTGGCGTAGGTGAAGATCCTGCCCTTCATCCAGAAGGCCCGTTTCGTATTTCCCCTCCGACTATACGTGCCCTTTTCCGGCTTGAGGTTCCCCAGGTGTTCGAAGACGAGTATCGCAGCTCCCTGCTCCGCGGCGAACTGCACAATGCGAGCGCTCACCAGATGAGCGACCTGGGAGTCTGCAGTGCGGATCTTGCGCCAGAGGTCGGCATTGTCCTGTTCGTTCTCTGCGATGATGCCAGTCTGTGATCGGTTCCGTGCAATGCGTCCTAACTGTTGCTTCCTAAAGCCCGCTATCTCTCTGCCCCTTCCGATAAAACGGGTGGCGAGGATGGTACCTTCAACAGTTTGAACGGTGCAGACGGCCAGATGTTCGTCGAGATTGAGATCGACGGCGCAGATGCGGGTCTGCGCGGTGGTGAGTTGTTCCGCGATTTTAGGTGGGGAAGGGAACGTCTTTTCCATGGGGGTGTGCAGCCACCACTGTCTCCCCTTGCGCACAAGAGCAGGACTTTCCACCTCAAAGCCAGGGGGCAGTGCGCGTGAGAGCGTGCGCACCTTGACCCAACTCCAGCAGGTGCCCGTCCACACTTTGAGCAGGATGGATGAGCCTGTACGCTCTTTCCACATCCCCGCGTACAAGGGAACGGACTTGTTCCATCGCCTGGGAGGGACAGGTGGGCGCTCCCTGAACGCCTTCTTCGCGCCCTTTCGGCCTTGTGTGGTTGTGGCCTGCTCTTTGCGCGTTCTCCATTTCTTGAGCGAGGAAGAGAAGGAGCGGGCTGATCCCAGAGCTGCGTTGATGGCCGCACGTCGGAACATCGCCGGGATGCCCTCGGCAATCTCCGTGAGCGGTAGAAGGGGAGAAGGGTTCTTCTCCGTGGCATGGGTGAGGCTTTCCAGGGCCGTAAGCGCCTCTTTAGTGGTGAGGTCCAAGACTCCTTCATGTGCCTGAAGCACCTCGAAGTAGAAGGCCACGACACGATTGAACAAGGCTTGATTCGCCGTAAAGTATTCGGCACACTGCGGCGGATAGTCTAAGCTCTCTTTGATCGTTTTCATCGCCTTTGCCATCAGGCTGCTTGCTCCTTCCTGCTTCCTGGCTGTTCTCTCAACCATTCTTTTTCTTGAATGGAAATGTGGTGATGCATGATTGCTCGTCAAAGTAAGTAAGGGCTCAAGCCAGGGACGCCTCACCACGGAATGAAATGCCGTGGCTTGCGGCGGGCTAAAGCCCATTTCATGTCAATGATGATTGGGACACTTCTCACCGCATCCTCGTTACAACTCTGATTATCGCACTAGCCCTGATGCTCTTCTGGTGCTGGAGATTATTCACAAACCCTTAAAAAAGGGATGTATCCCTCCACCGATTTAGTGGAATTTACTTGAAGAACTTCTTCCCATTGTCCATTTCACATGGTATCATTCATTGCATAGAGCATACGTTGGTCATACAGTCGTTCACCACACGCACGGCACAGCCTAGAGGATCACCAAAATGAGCATCGCAGATCTTCCATCGATATCCACTCCTTTATTTGAGCGTATTCTAGCAGCAAAAAAAGCAGAGGTTGTTAGCGAACTGAGCGCACTACTCGGTACAAGATATGTGCTACATACGCCGTACGATTTGATGTTATACGAGTATGATGCCTCTATTGATCGTAGTACACCCGACATAGTCGTGCTGCCAGCCTCGACTGATGAAGTTGCAGCGATTGTAAAAATAGCGGCGCGCTTTCATATTCCTGTTGTCCCCAGAGGTGCAGGCACAGGCTTGAGTGGAGGGGCTATTCCCATCTATGGTGGCATTATGATCGTCTTTGCCCGTATGAACCGTATACTTGAAATAGACTATACAAATCTACGCGCTGTTGTGCAACCGGGATTGGTAAATCTCCATTTGAGCAATGCACTCAATCCAGAGGGTTTCTACTATGTGCCTGATCCTAGCAGCCAAAGATCGTGTACTATTGGTGGTAATGTAGGTGAAAACGCTGGTGGGCCGCATACCCTTCTGTATGGTGTTACTACGAACCATGTGCTTGGTGTTGAGATAGTCACTCCTGACGGTGACATTGTCCAGATAGGCGGTTGGACGTATGATACACCTGGATATGATCTTACGGGCCTCCTCATAGGTTCAGAAGGAACATTATGCATTGTCACCAAGATTATTGTGCGCATCGTACATTTAGCCGAAGCAGTTAAGACGATGGTAGCAGTGTTCGATACCATGGATGATGCATCAAACACTGTCTCTGAAATCATCGCTACAGGTGTAATACCCGCGGCTATTGAGATGATGGATCAAATGATCTTACAAGCCGTAGAAGCCGATACACACGCCGGATATCCAATGGACGCCGCAGCCGTATTATTGATGGAAACCGAGGGTTTGCACGAAGTAGTAGCAGAGCAAACCGATAAGATTGTTACTATCTGCAATAAGCATCATGCACGTGCCGTTCGTATCGCGGCAAATGAAACCGAACGTCAGCTATTCTGGTCAGGCCGCAAAAACGCATTTGGAGCAGTTGGGCGCATAAGTCCCGAATTCTATGTACAGGACGGGGTTGTGCCTCGTACCCGTCTGCCATTTGTTCTGAAACGTATCAGCGAGATTTGCGATGGTTATGGCTTGCGGGTAGGCAATGTATTTCATGCAGGCGATGGAAACCTGCACCCGTTGATTCTCTTTGACTCGCAAATTCCTGGGGAAGTCGATCGCGTACGCAAAGCTGGACATGACATACTTGCAGTTTGCGCTGAGGTGGGAGGCACAATCACAGGAGAGCATGGAGTGGGAATCGAGAAACAGGAGGAAATGGCGCTTATTTTCAGCGAGGTCGACCTGCGCGTGATGCAACAAGTACGCGAAGCCTGGAATCCCCAGCAGTTGTTCAATCCAGGGAAACTTTTCCCCATGCCAGGCCGTTGTGCCGATATGAAGCAATTGTAAGGAAAATAGGAATGACTGAGATTGAGTCTTATACAACTACCCTCCAGCAATACTCTCCCACAATTCGGGCCATTAGCAATCCTGACGAATTGCAGAATTATGCTGTAGATGGTGTGTTGCCCCGTCTCACGATACTGCCAGAAACCATAGAGCAAGTCGCTCAAGCAGTTGCATTAGCAACTCAGCAAGGTTTGACGTTGATTACTCGCGGTGGTGGCTCGCGTTTAAACCTGGGTGGGATACCTGAACGGTTAGATGTTTTACTTGAAACGACAAAATTGTCTCGCTTACTCGAACATGAAGCGCCTGACCTTACCTGTCATATTGAAGCAGGTATCACTCTTGCTGAATTGCAGGCAAAACTCGCCACGAAAGGTCAGTGGTTAGCACTTGATCCTCCAGATGCTCAGCAGGCAACTATTGGCGGAATCCTATCCTCAAATGCCAGTGGACCCAAACGCTTGCGGTATGGTACAGCGCGTGATATGGTTATTGGGCTGCGTGTCGTGCAAGCCAGCGGTGAAATTGCGCGTAGTGGAGGCAGCGTTGTAAAGAATGTCGCAGGTTATGATCTAAATAAACTGTATATAGGATCACTAGGGACACTTGGTATCATTGTTGAAGCGAATTTTAAACTCCAACCTCTCCCAACCAATGAGCGAACGCTTATCTTGACCTTTTCAAATGCCGAAGATGTGATGGGTACTGTAATTGATCTCCTGGGTTCACTCTTGACACCCACCGCCATCGAATTGATTGATGCGAATGCAGCCAGTGACATGACAGATTTCTTCGGTCTGACCCTTCCAACGAACGGCTACACTCTGGCCGTTAATTTTGAGGGAAGTACCTCGTCAATTGACCGCCAGGTTAATGAAACGCATCTTATAGCTCGCAAGAATGATGCCCTGCTAAGTGATGACCTTGACGGGAAGGCACAAGATGAGTTCTGGAATATCGTGCGCGAACACACACAGGGAACTATTACCTGTAAAGCAGCTGTGTTAGTTTCAAAGATGGCCAAATACCTTGAGACTATCAAACAAATTTGTCAAAAACATGAGATTGAAGCTGCAGTTGTTGCACATGCTGGCAACGGCATTTTGTATATTGAATTACGGCCAGTCGATGCCACCTTCCGCCTGGTTGAGGCCATTAGGGAGCTTCGGTTACATGCACAAGAAGCACGTGGTAGTATGGTTGTTGAACGTTGTCCATTTGATCTGAAACGACGCATAAGCGTATGGGGAGAGCCAGATCAGAATTTTTTCTTGATGCAAAGAATTAAACAGCAGTTTGATTCCAAAGGTACGTTCGTTAAGGGACGTTTTGTGGGGGGATTGTGAATCAAAAATCTTCAATATCCACTAGTGTGTATCCTGTATTCATCGCTACCGCTCACCAGGAATTTGTTGATGCGGCATTTGACGAACTAAAGCGCTTTGATAAAAAGCTAATCTATAGTGAATTGCTTGCTCCTGGTGTTCTATTATGTACATTACCCAGAGATACTCATCCATTTGATCTCACTGTTTTTTTGCGCCAGATGAAACAGCAACGGCCTATTTTTGTACGCCATCTTGCACCTGTGCAAGCAGTGATTCATCTGAACAATACCGAAAACGATATTGGTGATCTTGCTCTGGCTATAGCTAATCTGCCCACATTTACCTTATTGGAACGAGGCCAACGTTTTGCTGTTCAAACCCGTCTTTTACAAACAGACATGGAGACAGATCGAGCAGGTTCCAACAAACACGCATACAGCAGCGGGCATGTCAATCAATTGCTTGCAGAAGCTATTGCAGAAGAAACGGGCGCAGTCGAGTCCATCAAGAAGCCACAGGTTGTCGTCTCTTTACTGTGTACCATTGATAATGCATATCTTGGTATTTCTCTTACTACCGATAACCTGAGCGACTGGCCTGGAGGTGCCCGTCATTTCGCACATTTACCCGAACAAATCAGCAGGGCAGAATTTAAATTGCTGGAAGCATTAGAGGTATTCGATGTCGCTCTACCATCACAAGAATTGGCTCTTGATCTTGGTTCGGCTCCTGGAGGCTGGACACGTCTACTATTAGAAGCGGGGATGCAGGTTGTAGCAGTTGATCCAGCAAAGTTAGACGAACGCCTATCAAAGCAACCACGCTTAGAACATTATCGGGGTTATGCAGAAGACTATCTTGAAGAGGCTATCAAAAGACGTCGAAAATTCAATGTAATAACCAATGATATGCGTATGGATGCACGTGAAGCTGCACGCTTACTGGTTCAGGCAAGCGCATGTTTACTGAACGATGGCTTTATTATCAGCGTGCTCAAGTTGCCACATGAGACTTTCGAAATCGATCCATTGAAGAATTTGAACGAAGCTTTAAAGCTATTGCAAAGACATTTTGCAATAGTGCAAGCCAGACAGCTTTTCCATAACCGTCAGGAGGTAACCGTTCTTACCGCCAGGCCGCAGTAGATGTAACCTTAACCCTTATGTAATATGGGAGGTAACTCTTATGTCATTCGAATCTCGAAGTATTCAGACTACAGTTGCAAGTGTGACTTCTCCTGCTCAAGGGCCATTACATCGTCATACCCATACTTATGACTTAATGCGCCAGTGTATTCACTGTGGCTTTTGCCTTCCAACTTGTCCAACCTACGCTATCCTGGGCGTAGAAATGGATTCCCCTCGAGGGCGCATTTATCAGATGCAGGCAGTCGCCGAGGGGCGTATTGAGATTTCTCCAGAGTTCGTTGATCATATGTATTGCTGTTTGGGGTGCCGTGCTTGCGAAACAGCATGTCCCTCGGGTGTTCAATTCGGCAAGTTGATCGAGGCAGCACGCGAACAAATCCAGCTTGAGGTAACACAGCTACCCATTCTTAATGACATAAAACAGGAAGCCTCTGAATCACCGGGAACTGAAGAGTTTCCAGAAGATTTTGCTTTAGATAAACGACATACTCTCGAGTCACTTACCGATAGAGTTATTCGACGCTTCTTTTTCGATCTTATGCTCCCATCACGCACACTCACATCTCTTGTCTTTGCAGTATTGAAGATATATCAGAGAAGCGGTTTACAAACACTGATACGTCGTACAGGTTTGCTTGATATTGCAAATGCTCTGCCCACGCCATTACAAGGGCAGTTGAAAACTCCCGAAGAGCTTATGCCCTCTGCAAGTGGCGATCTTTTACCTCAGTTATTGCCAGAGATTACACCTGCCTTAACGAAAAAACGTTATCGTGTAGGATTTATTAGCGGATGCATTATGGATCAGGTTTATCGCGATATTAACGAGGCGACCATCCGTGTATTGACCTCAAACGGATGTGAAGTAGTAACGCCTCCTACGCAGCAATGTTGCGGAGCTTTACATGTTCACGCTGGTGAAGCAAAGCGTGGAAGACAACTCGCTCGTCATAACATTGATGTATTTGAGCCATATAATTGTGACGCAATAATCGTCAACTCGGCAGGTTGCGGCTCCAATCTAAAAGAATATGGGCATCTCTTACGAGATGATCCTACTTATGATTCTCGAGCAAGCGCATTCAGCTCCAAAGTGAAAGATATCAGTGAGTTTCTGATGAGCATTGAGTTGAATCGCGAAATGGGTCTTTTGAATCATACGGTAACCTATCATGACGCCTGTCATTTATTCCACGGGCAAAAGGTCAAACAACAACCTCGCGAATTATTACGTGCCATTCCAGGGCTAACAATAGTCAACCTTAAAGAATCCGATTGGTGTTGTGGTAGTGCAGGCATTTACAATATCACAAACCAGGAAATGGCTTCACAACTACTAGAGCGCAAGATGAACAATATCTTAGCATCAGGTGCTAACATTGTCATTACTGGTAATCCTGGCTGTATGATGCAAATTGCTTTAGGAGCGCAGCATAAAGGCTATGAATTAACGGTGATGCATCCTGTACAGTTACTCGACGAATCTTACCAGGCAAAAGGGATTTACGAAGTCGCTGATAGAGAAAGAGGTTCAATAAGTAAACGCGGACGTACGCTTGCGATTGGAATAGGTATCGCGATACTCATTGGCTACTTCATATCACGCCGACGCCAAAAAGAGCATTGAAAAAGGGCCATCTCTATTCAAGATGGCCCTTTTTCAATTATTCTGATATTACATTCTGCAAGCAGTAATTACAATTACCTCAATATTGCCAAGACCAAGCTGAGAGCAGAATGCACAGGGTCAACGAAAGTGATCTTGTGTCCTTTCTGACAGACAGATGGATTACGTGTATGATACAACGGGTACTTTAGGCAAGGTGCATTGCGTTACAAAGCTGTAAAGCATTGATACACCCTGGAAAGACAAGCCGTACGGTCATTAGGGCCGCTTCGCTGCGCCTGTTACCAGACGTCCACGCGCGGTCTATCTACCAGCTCGTCTCGCTGGGACCTTAACTGCCTACAACAAGACAGTGGGAAGACTCTTCTTGGATGCGGCTTCGCGCTTAGATGCTTTCAGCGCTTATCCCTTCTGGACGTAGCTATCCAGCTCTGGCCCAGGCAGGCCAACTGGCTCACCAGCGGTCCAGCCATCTCGGTCCTCTCGTACTGGAGATGACTCCCCTCAATCTTCCTACGCCCACGACGGATAGAGACCGAACTGTCTCGCGACGTTCTGAACCCAGCTCGCGTGACGCTTTAATGGGCGAACAGCCCAACCCTTGGGACCTACTCCAGCCCCAGGATGCGCCGAGCCGACATCGAGGTGCCAAACCTTGCCGTCGATGTGAACTCTTGGGCAAGATCAGCCTGTTATCCCCGGGGTAGCTTTTATCCGTTGAGCCACACTCCTTCCACTCGGAAATGTGGGATCACTAAGCCCGACTTTCGTCCCTGCTCGACCCGTCCGTCTCGCAGTCAAGCTCCCTTCTGCCTTTGCACTCTTTCCGGGTGATGTCCATCCACCCTGAGGGAACCTTTGGGCGCCTCCGTTACTCTTTGGGAGGCGACCGCCCCAGTCAAACTACCCGCCTGGCCCTGTCTGGCTGCCGGCTCACGGCCAGCCATGAGACACAAAACCGTACGAGAGTGGTATTTCACTCTTGCCTCCCTCACCCCCACAAGGGTGAGTTCTCAGGCTCCCACCTATCCTACGCACGCACCGCCTCGTCTCAAGGCCAAGGTGTAGTAAAGCTCCACGGGGTCTTTTTGTCCTGTCGTGGGTAACCCGTATCTTCACGGGTACTTCAATTTCGCCGAGCCCCCTGTCGAGACAGTGCTCAAGTCGTTACTCCTTTCGTGCGGGTCGGAACTTACCCGACAAGGAATTTCGCTACCTTAGGACCGTTATAGTTACGGCCGCCGTTCACCGGGGCTTCCCCTCGTGGCTACTCTCACCACTCCGGTTAACCTTCCGGCACTGG
This sequence comes from uncultured Chloroflexia bacterium, assembly GCA_963702765.1. Taxonomy (GTDB): domain Bacteria; phylum Chloroflexota; class Ktedonobacteria; order Ktedonobacterales; family Ktedonobacteraceae; genus DATMNR01. The sequence goes on along the minus strand of CAVPEB010000005.1, from coordinate 2,096 downwards.
GCAGGAGTCAGCCCCTATACTTCCGCTTGCGCGTTCGCAGAGACCTGTGTTTTTGGTAAACAGTCGCTTGAGCCAGTTTCCTGCGGCCCCCTCTCCCTCTGTCCGAAAACAGAAAGCTACTAGGGCACCCCTTCTTCCGAAGGTACGGGGTCAATTTGCCGAGTTCCTTGACAGAGGTTCGCTCGTTCACCTTGGGGGGGTTCCCCCTGCCTACCGGTGTCGGTTTGCGGTACGGGCAGAACGATCTCTCGCTAGCGGCTTTTCTTGGCGGCCTGGGGGGTCGTGACTTCCGTCCGACTGCTCGAACTCGTCCCAGCTGTCATGCTACCCGAGACCGGGGCTTCCCTCGATCTCTCACTTCAGTCTGGCAGCCCATCCTGTCCATTCGATGGGTTCACGTTCCCTACCGCGTCCCCGCTTCGCTCATACGAGACGCTCTGGTGCAGGATTCTCCGACCTGCTTTCCATCGCCTACGACTATGACGTCCTCGGCTTAGGTCCCGACTCACCCTGGGTCGACTGGCGTTGCCCAGGAACCCTCAGGCTTTCGGTGTGGATGGTTCTCACATCCATGACGCTACTCATTCCGGCATTCGCTCTTGTGCTCGCTCCACCAGTCCTTGCGGTCTGGCTTCTCTGCTCGCACAACGCTCCCCTACCAAGCATGGCCTACTTCCAGGTCACGCTTCCATAGCTTCGGTACGATGCTTGAGCCTCGCTACGTTGTCGGTGCACGCGCACTCGACCAGTGAGCTATTACGCACTCTTTCAATGATGGCTGCTTCTAAGCCAACATCCTGGCTGTCTTTGCGCACGCACTCCCTTTGACACTGAGCATCGATTTGGAGACCTTAGCTGATGGTCTGGGCTGTTTCCCTTTCGACGACGAAGCTTAGCCCCCGCCGTCTCACTCAGGTGGTCCGTCTTCTGGCATTCGCAGTTTGGTTGGGGTTGGTAACCAGCACTTGGCCCCTAGCCCATCCAGCGCTCTACCTCCAGAAGCTATGCCACCTGGCTGCACCTCAATGCATTTCGGGGAGAACCAGCTATCTCCACGTTCGGTTGGCATTTCACCCCTATCCACAGGTCATCCCCCAGTTTTGCAACACTGGTGGGTTCGAGCCTCGACGGCTTTTCACAGCCGCTTCACTCTGCCCATGGATAGCTCACGTGGTTTCGGGTCCTATCATCGCCACTGCCCGTTTGCACGGGATCGCCCTCTTCAGACTCGGTTTCCCTCTGGCTCCCCTGCTTTAGCGCAGGTTAGCCTCCGCGACGACGATACTCTCGCCGGATCATTCTACAAAAGGCACGCCATCAGTCCTTAGTGGCGCTACGCCACAGTGACCTCTGACTGCTTGTGAGTACGTGGTTTCAGGGTCTCTTTCATCCCCCTCCCGGGGCGCTTTTCACCTTTCCCTCACGGTACTGGTTCACTATCGGTCGCTGAAGGTCTTTAGCCTTGGAGGGTGGTCCCCCCTGCTTCCCACAAACTCACCGGGGTTCGTGGTACTCAGGATCCCAGCCAGGTCCGCTCGCTTTCCCCTACAGGGCTCTCACCTCCTCCGGCGGCGCGTTCCAACGCCTTCGGGTCGGCTCTGCGTCCCCTCCTGCTGGTCCTACAACCCCTGCCCGTCTCACTCGCGCAAGACGACCAGGTTTGGGCTCGTCCCGTTTCGCTCGCCACTACTCCGGGAATCTCGTTTGATTTCTCTTCGTCGGGCTACTGAGATGTTTCAGTTCGCCCACTGCCCCTCGTCCTGCCTATTTCATTCAGCAGGCGATATCCAGACATCACTCTGGATGGGTTGCCCCATTCGGATTCTCAAGGATCGTCGCTCGCATGCAGCTCCCCCTGAACGTTTCGCCGGTCTCCGCGTCCTTCTTCGGCCTTCAGCGCCTAGGCATCCACCTCGTACTCTCTCTCGCTTGTGCTCTCCTGGCATTTCTTCACTTCTTTCACTTCGCGTTCACACTCCTTACCTCACCTACCCACACGTTACATCATGTAACACGCTCCCACTACCTCTCTTCCAGAAACACACACTCGCGTTCCTCTGCTTCTCTCTCTCTTCTTGCCTTGGCAATATTGAAGT
>CAVPEB010000004.1:0-12716 GCA_963702765.1 uncultured Chloroflexia bacterium | reverse complement strand
ATCACAACTGGCATTTTCACTACATATGGGTTTGTTCTGATCAATAGTGGGCCACTTGGTATCTGGACATGGCCACTGGTGATTATTGGTCAGTTATTTGTTTCGTTGGTTTTTGCTACGTTGGCATCTCGGATGCCCCTTGCAGGTTATTCGTATCAATGGGTATCGCGCTTGGCAAATCCCAAAGTTGGATGGCTCATTGGTTGGATTTCCTTTATCTTCTTGATAGTAGATGTAGTTGCTGTCGATTATGCAGTATCAGCAACTGTTCTACCAAGTCTCTTTAAATATACGGAGACTCCTCAAAATGCGTGGCTCGCTACAACAATTGTGATATTGGTACAGATGCTGCTGATCATGTTTTCTACCCTTTGGTCAACACGAATTAATAATACAGCGGTTGGCACTGAGATCATTGGCATTGTAGGGTTGACCTTACTGTTGGTGATAGTTGGGGCTGTGCGAGGAATGTTGCAACCAGGCCATCTATTTAGCACAGGCAGCGCACCTTCACCCTGGTTCGGATTCGGTACGCTTACAACCGATAGCCCATTCATGCTCTCATTTTTGCTGGGAGCTTTTACTATCGTAGGATTTGAAGCAGCAGCTAACCTTGCAGAAGAAACACAGGACGCTCATAGAACAGTGCCCACTGCGATGTGGTTTTCAGTGCTCTTGAGTGGTGTTGTTGGCTTTGCATTTCTTATTGCGCTTAACCTTGCCTCGCAAGACATCGCGGCTCTTACTGCCTCAGCAACTCCCGTTGCTGATATCGTCACTCAGATGCTGGGCACTGTGGTCGGTGACATCTTCCTGGTATTCGTCACTTTCTCTATTTTTGCATGTGGTCTTGTAATCTTTATTACCGTTACACGTTTGACATGGGCAATGTCACGAGACGAACGTTTCCCGGGGTATTCACTGTTCAGGAGAGTAGGTAGACAGACCAGTTCTCCTATTGCTGCCACATTATTCTGCGGCATTCTGATTGTGGTAGTGTTGGCAGTCTTTGCCTTGCTAGGCATTCTCGTCCCAAGCCAGAGTAATACACTGACTAACCTGTTCAGCGCAGCGACCTTGTTGCCAGCGATTATTTATCTTGCCACTGTTGTGCTTTACATGTATGCTCGGCGCAAATTGCCAGCGACTCATGGATTTAGCCTGGGTGCCTGGGAGTGGCCGATCATCATTTTATCGCTCGTATGGCTGCTTTTTGAACTCTCAATCTTCCGCGACAAACAGTTTGCTGCTCCATGGGTTTATTCTCTTATTATGTTCGGTATTGGACTTATTTACTTCTTCTGGATGCTTGTAACGCGCCCTAAAGTTTTACAGATTATTCCTCCAGAAGGCGAACCTGAAACAACTACGAGATAAACGCATTGAAACAAAAAGATTGTTTTTCCGCTCTTACTACTGTTCCACTTTTTTGAGTGGTGTAAAAAGAGCGGAGGTTTTCATGCGTTCCCTTACAATAAAAAAAGTTGTGATGCTTGTTGTTGTTGTTTTGCCCTTTCTGGCAACGCTTCTTGCAATAGCATTATTATGGCAGCGTGCGGTAAATTGGACTGATATTGCGCTGCTGATAACATTTAATGTGATTGCTGGCCTTGGCATCACTATCGGTTATCATCGAATGCTCACACATCGTAGTTTCCAACCCCATCCAGTTGTCAAGTTCATCTTTCTTGCATTTGGTTCAATGGCAGTAGAAGGCCCTGCACTGGAATGGGCTGCTACTCATATCAAGCATCATGCGCACTCCGATCGTGATGGTGATCCCCATAGTCCTGTCGAGGGTTTTGGCATGCGCATTTGGGTTGGATGTTTAATATAACTGATGCTGACCCTAATGTATATTGTCGCAATCTGGTGAAAGATCCAATGGTTGTCTTTATGAGTAGCACTTTCATACTATGGGTGATTCTCTCATTAGCCATTCCATTTGCCATTGGTGGTTGGACTGGACTTTTATGGGGTGGTCTTGTGCGAATTTTTTTACACACCATATCACCTGGAGTGTCAACTCCGTATGTCATACCTTTGGTAAACGGGAGTTTGAAACGAGGGACAGGAGTCGCAATGAATGGGTAGTTGGACTTTTAGGTTTTGGTGAGGGTTGGCATAACAACCATCATGCGTTCCCACGTTCGGCTTTTCATGGACTTCACTGGTGGCAATTTGATCTATCCGGTTATGTAATCTGGACACTTGAACGCGTTGGTCTCGTAAGTGATGTGTATCGTGTCTCTCCAGCCATGCGTGCTCGTTATTCTAGTAAGAAGATAGAATATGGGACTGAATTGCCAAATTCTATAGATGTAGAGATGGTACCTGAGAATACACTTGTCTAGCGGCGTTAATCGACCCATGCTTAACACTATGGTTTCGTGCGTCAAGTTGAGAAAGATTTCTATAGATATGTCCTTGCTTTGAAATGCTAAAGACATGTATCAAAATCATCCACGCTGTATAATTTTACGTACCTGTAAGTAATCATTGGCACATTCATTGATTTATGTGGTATGTTTAAATATAAGCATTGTATTCCTTGTATGGAACCTGAAATGGAATAGTGTTTAGTGAAGAATAAACACTGTAATTTCTTCAGGTGTTAGTGGGAAGGACCAATGCAAATATTGTTCTAGTACAGAAGGGACGGTTTTGCCAATCATGAATAAAGCCGAAAAGAAACGTACGACGTTATTGGCTACTCTAGGCGACCTGAACCGGCCTTTGCGAGTTCGGCCTTTGAGTGTAATGGGACAAGATTGGTGGGCGGTTGATGCAGAAGACACGTGGCCCGGAATGGTGATGGATTTACGTCGTCTGGGCTTTGAGTCGATGGCATGGGGAGAAGAAGTGCTGGTGCGCGAAGGTTCTCCAGCTAACGAATTGCAGTTGAGCGGCCCTGTCGAGTTGAGTGGGTTGAGGCCTTTCCCGCTCGTAAACCCGACGATCAAGATTTGATCGGAGTCATATTCGACAAATGCTCCCGATTTAAGTTACCTGGACGAATATGATGATGAAAAAGATTTTGAGGAGGACGAATTCGAACTTGGTGATGACTTTCAGCATTATGTCTAAGTTGTGAAGGTCAAGCCAGTACCATACATAAGTTAAGCGAAACAGATACCGGGGGTATCACTGCCATGGAAAGAATGAAGTAACGAATTCATGGTCGTGATGCCCTTTGTGTCTATAGATTTTTGTGAACTGACTAATATAAATAATATTAGGAGCAATATTCCAAATGCCTACCCAGACTGAAGATGGCTTTGTAACAGCTAATGGGCTGCAAATTCACTATCGTCGTTGGTGGACGCCTGATAATAATCCCACACTACCCCCCATTCTATTGTTACATGGCCTGGCATCTTCAGCTCATATCTGGAATTTGGTAGCGCCCCAACTGAACAGGTACGGCTATACCGTAACTGCTCTTGACCAACGTGGGCATGGAGAAAGTGAAAAACCCGATTTGGGATATGATTTTGCCACAATTCTTGCCGATGACGCAGCTGCTATTGCTGCTCTTGAAATAAAACATCCTATTTTGGTTGGTCATTCATGGGGGGCCATGGTTGCACTGCAATATGCAGCAGTCGCATGTTGAAAAGGTAAACGCGCTAGTGCTTGTTGACGGTGCAACCAATCAATTATCGACAAGGCCTGGTTGGTCACGGGAACAGGCAATAAAGGATCTGGCACCACCCCGTTTCGCAGGCACACCGCGTGAATCCTTTCTTTCGTATTATCGCAAAAGTCCTCTTGGTGAACAATGGTCTTCGGAGCTAGAGGAGAGCGTCTTGAAAATTGTGCAATTGCGAGAAGATGATACTGTTGCTCCACGCCTGGACTATGAAAATCACCTGCAAATTATTGGTGCTATGTGGGATCAACCAACCTTCGATCTCTTTCGGAAAGTACAATGCCCGATTACGCTTATTGTCGCGGATCAGCAGCCGACGAATGAATTGATGAAAGAATTTATGAAAATGCGTAAACAAGGCATTGCGCACATTCAAGAAGTGAGGCCAGATATAAGTTTAGTGGTTATGCAAAATACAGTGCATGATATACCTCTGCAGCGTCCGGAAGAACTCGCGAAACTGATAGCCGAAGCTAGATCTTTGCCTTAAGCCAGCAACGCTTCATAAAAAGGATTAAAATATCGGTCGTTTCTTTGAATTACCCCCTCTAACCCGCGCCCTCCTTCAGGTGAACGTTTGATGTCAGCAAAAAGACCGGTTTCCAATGCTGAAAAGAGGCCAAGTCTGTCAATTTCTTGTAAAAACTCAACCGCTTCACGTAAAATTTGATTTGCCCAGCGCGCTACAAGGCTATCTTCACGCCAGTCGAACTGATTACCTAGATCACGAGCTGCATTAAATACATAGGATGCACTGCGAATGGAGAGGAAACGATCTTGCAAAAGCGGCGTATGGATTGCCTCGGTTGGCATACCTAATAGTTGAATGCCTTGCCCAGTAAGCACTCCCACAAAATTGAAAAAGCTATCAAGAACATGTCCGCGGAAGACATCCCCAGTCATGTGTTTGGTTGGAGGCATATACTTTATAGGATAACCTGGAAATAAATCACGTATCAATTGTGCCGAGGCTATCTCATAGAGCAAGTGATTTGGCGTTGAGGGGTCAATTTCGAAGGCATGGCCGAGGCCCAATTGTTCTGGTGGAATACCCGCTATCTGCGCAAAACGCTCGTTGATGAACTGCGAGGCTACAACCGTATGTTCAGCTTCAATAGCGTCAGCGGTTGTCAAATAATTATCTTCGCCTGTATTAATGATGATGCCTGCAGCTGCATTAATACGCCGTGAGAATAGTTGATCGACAAGCGTGCGTTTCATATTGATGTCGCGGAAGATGATTTCATATAGGGCATCGTTGAGCATCATGTCTAACCGCTCTAACGCACCCATCGCGGCAATTTCTGGCATGCAGAGACCGGAACAGTAATTGGTTAGGCGAATATAGCGACCAACTTCGTGGCTCGTTTCATCCAATGCAGCTCGCATTAAATGAAAATTAGCCTGCGTTGCGTAGGTACCCCCAAAGCCCTCAGTTGTGAGACCGTAAGGTACGTAGTCGAGCAGACTCTGAGCGGTTGAGCGAATAACGGCGATCACATCGGCTCCCTGCCGAGCAGCTGCCTGTGATTGCACGATATCTTCATGAATGTTACCCGTAGCAACGATGACATACAGCCAGGGGGTCTCGGGATTACCCAGTTCTGTCACCATTGACGCACGTTCAACACATTGTACTCGAATGCGCGCTACTCCTTCTCGTACTAGATGGAGCACCTCGGTATCGATCATGGGATGTAATGCATCGTCCACACTGGCCTCTTTCAGGGTTATCTGCCCCCGTCCAATGGCTTCGGCAGTGGCTTGCGTATCTAACCGATGTGAAAGCATGGCTGCCACAAATGGTCGTAAGATACCACCAGGCAGGAGAGGCAAGGCGCTATCCACGACGCGATTAGGCAAAGGAACATCTTCCTCGTCAACTCCATCCACTCCGATTAAGCGTAACGTTGTGCGCTCAATGGCGGTAGTGGTGTGAGCGCTAATGTAGCCAATGGTAGGCGCTACAATGTGCGTTGCCAATGTCCGAGCTTCGTCTATGAGGGATTGGTCAAGTTTGAGGTGAGGCATCGTGAATAATCTCCTCTACTCCTTATCCTCGCAGTGTATCTATGATGGTATCGAAGGAAGGTGACGCTGATTTAGTCTTGCTATGAGTTCAGTATATCATGCAAGTAAGTACTTTGCCCATAGTTTACCATTGGTTGTTTGCATGTGACTTAGCACTGCTTGATGCGGATGGAAAAAGACGCACACCTCTGAAAAGATGAATTAGGGAAGTGAACGCCTAATAATTATTCTGAGGTTATCACACAGAGCAAGTGGTTTTGCGTTGAGGAGGTCGATTTCGAAGGAGTGACCGAGCACCATCTGTTCAGTGGAAGATCTTTAATCTGGGCAAAGCGCTCATTGATGAACTGCGAGGCAACAACTGTATGCTCGGCTTCAAACGCATAGGGGGTTGTCAAATGATAATCTTCGACTGCGTTGGTGATGCCCGCTGCAGCATTACTACACAGGGAGAATGGGTGATCGATAAGCGTACTTTTCATCAGAAATCACGGATGGCGGACCCAACTGTGTTCAGACGGCGGGAGGAAATGACGCAGCTCCTTTCTCGTATCGATAGCCATCACTCCGATGGAGGGGTGTACAAAAGCGATGGCTGATCCCTTGTACTACCCCATGTGCCGTCGTGATATTAAAGGATCCGCTTGTACGCACCGCCACTTTGCCAACATATGTACCGACCTTCTTGCCCGACGGCACCACCGCACGCACGATATCACCCGTCTGATAGCCCTTCACCTGTTTGGATTGCTTGGGGTTTGTGCGTGGAAAGCCAAACGTATCCATCAAGCACCGTTGCCGACACCCGTGTCCCGTAGCGATGATGCGTAAGGGAAGAACCTGGTTCACATTCAACGCTGCAGGCGTGCTCCTGCCCACACACGCCGCATCAATCCAGTGCTCCTTTGGCAAGTTGCGTGTGGTACGGTTGTACTTGGTGAGGCCACCGCTGCCTGTTTCCAAAGGCAAGTCTTGCGCCTTTAGCCGCTCATAGAGCAGCCAACGAGTGGCATTGACTGCCGCTGCATCTTTGAGTGGACGCTTCAACTGTGCAAGGATGTGGGCCAATCGCTCTGGATCGTGCTTCAGAAACTCTGTAATCTCCCGAGTGCCTTTCTTGTCATTGCAGGAGGCACAGGCAACGGTCAGTGCGTCCACACGGCTCTCCCCAGAGTGTGAGCGAGGATAGACATGCTCGATCTGCAGAGGCACCCCTTTGGCGTCACAATAGGCACACGTCCTGCCCCACTTCTCAAGCAGATATTCACGCACCTCATAGCCCTGTAGTGTGCCTTGTTGGTACTCAATCCCCGAGATTTCAGCGTGCTCCATGAGTTGTGTGTCAAACTTCACCATTTCGACACTGATTGCGGCAATGGGACACGCCCGGCGCAACCGTCCTACCCACGTCATGACATTGGCTATCCGGCTTTGCAAGGATGGAGGAAGCCAGCCCTTCTTGTAGGTGTGGCGATTCGTGAAGCGGGGTTTGCGATAACGAGTATGCCGCTGTCTCCTGCCCCGGCGTACTGATCGGCGCCGGGTGAGGGAAGCGGTGATAGCAAAGCCGCGATGGCGCAGGTCGGCGGCAAAGAGCACCTCCCCCGACGCATCATTGACAATGGCAATACCCGTGGTGTTGGCACCAGGATCAATCTTGATGCGCAGGGGCTCTACCATGGGTTCCTCCACGGCAGCTTTCAGAATAATGGTGAAGGGAAATCTGCGATACACTGCCGCTTTCCCTGCTGACAGCAAAATGCGCGCCCTGCCAGGATGAATGGGATTGAGCGGTTGTTTATGGGAATTTAACACAAACACTTTTGACATAGCTGAGTCCGTGTGTCCTATTGGACCTCTACTTGCGTAGGTAAAGTTTGCCTCGACAAAGTTCGAGAAGGTTTGGCGTCCATGGCACTGGCTTCACCCTCTACACCTGTTTAACCATGGACCGTAGAACAGTGGGCTGGCCGCGCACCCACTGATACCTAATTTCTTCCCGAACATAGTCCCTTGCAGGGACTGAGTCTGGACAGGTTTCAGACTCGCTGCACGCAAGTCTGTCCCCATTGGGGACGGGTACCTGACATTAATATCACGAAAGATGCTCCCATAAAGGGCATCGTGAGCATCATATCCCAGACACTCTAGAGCAGTCATTGCAGCTATCTCGGGCATCAAGGGATTTGAACAATCGTTGGTGAGTTGTACGTAGCAATCTGCATTCGACTTACTTCATCGATCGCTGAAAGCCTACGTGCAGAGGCTTGTGCCCAGCCTCACCTCAATGCGAGAAAAGAGACCCTTCTGCTGCTGTATCATCGACCGAGACTTCATTTCACGCAAGTCGAGGTAGAGGGCGATACGGCTACCAACCCATACTCACCAGATGAGCAACACACTCTTACGTTGTTTTAGCCTGGACGATTTCTCAGGAACCTGTTCGCACCCAGACGTTGTAGGTCTTTAACCGTTTCCACAGGTTTGGGATGGGATAGTACTGGCCCTGTTCCTGAAGTGCCTCTCGACCTATAGTCCTCTTCTTTCACAACCGAAGAAAAGTGGTCATGTGTGCTCACGCACGCGACTTGCTTCTCCCTCTTTGACGAGAGAGGACTCCAAGCCGCATAAGCTTAAAGTTCGCCTGAGTTGCATATGTACCGCCAAAGCCCTCAGTTGTTGGACCAAATGGCACATAATCAAGCAGGCTCTGTGCTGTCGATCGAATTACAGCAATGACATCGGCACCCTGTCGTGCCGCCGCCTGTGCCTGCACAATATCCTCGTAAATATTTCCAGTCGCAACAATCACATAAATCCATGGTGTCTGTGGATTGCTCAATTCTCCGATCATAACTCTACGTTCCGCACTACAAGATCGGATTTGTGTTACTGCCTGTCGTACTAGACGCATGATTTCAGTATCAATAGCAGCAAGCTCGTTACCCTCTGGTGGTGGTTCACAGAGTATGAGTTCTTTGCGACCAATCGCTTCAGCAGTTGCTTGAGGAGAGAGATTACTCTGGAGTGTAGCGCCTACAAAGGGGCGCAAAATACCACCAGGTAACAATGAAACAGCATTGTCGACAATGCTGTTTGGCAGCGGCACTTCTTCTTCGTCAATTCCATCTATGCCAATCAAACGTAAGGTGGAACGTTCTATGGTGACGGTTGTGTGCATACGAATGAAATCAATGACAGGCTCCGCAATATGGAAAGCGAGAGAACGAGCTTCGTCAACCAGGGATTGATCAAGCTTGAGATGAGGCATTGTGGATTTTCTCCTTATTCGAGGCTAAAGGTCGCTCTGATTGATCAGAAGTATGAGCTGCTATTTGGTCTTTGCTCCGGATTTTATCAATCAACCATCGCAAAGTGCCTTTTTCTTTATGTGTTACCCACCAGATGAATCCTGCTGCCAGAAGAATAAGCATAGGCTCGATTGGAGCGCGCAAGCGTGCGCTGCCGTAGTAGACGATATTCTGCGCAACTGTCAAGATGATCATGAAGTAGATGAATAAGAGTTCACGCCAGCGCCACAATGTGACTACCAGACCAAGCGTGGCGAGTATAAATAGATAAATTGGCCACGTTTTCATCATGTGCACGACGAATTGCGTTGAGGGTTGTTGAGCGAAACGAACTGTAGGAAGGTCTGCCTCGTAGGTATTGGGTTGCCACATATTGATAAAGTGCAGCTTGAGTAGATAGGGCATTACTTTGATGTTTGCTTGTATCCATTGTATTGCCGCATCTTTAAAAGCTGCCTCGCGAGCGACCTCGCAAGGGGGAGCACATGTGTAGAGAGGGAAAGGCCGAACAACATCAGGTCTTGAGACATTGGGATTGATCCAGGTGCCTTTTGGACCTCCTGGATATGTGGATTTAACCAGCACCTCATTATTATAGGCGCCAAGCAGGACTGTTCCGTCTCCAGTCGCTACTGGTATGAATGAATGTGAGACCAGATAATTGCGAGCTGTCCAGGGAGCTATTAATACAATAGCAATCAAAGTCGAAAGCAAAACACCTCGAATTGTCACTCGCACTGATAAGAATTTTTGCCAGACCATAATGAAAGACCAAATGATGAATATACCAATCACAATAATGCCGTTTGGACGTGTGAGCGAGAGTAAACCAAGTAATACCCCGCATATAATCCAGATTCGCCAATTTCTCTCAGGTGTAAGTTGCAAACGATACAATGCATAACAAATAGCAAAAAGGAGAAATATATAGAGCGATTCCGTATAAAGCCAGCCGTCATAAATATAAAGTTCGGGATAAATTGCTGCAAAGACTCCCGCCACGACGCCGATGCGCCAGCTAAACAAATCTCGAGCAAAGAAATACACCAGGACACATGTTCCTGAGCCAACGAGACTCAGAAAGATGCGCGCGAAATAATCACTCGGCCCAAAAATGAGAGAAAGACCTGCAATAATAATTGGCCAGAACGGAGCTCGATCAACGGTTGGAACATATGCCTCCAGGCAGAAGCAATGTTCATTTAATAAATGAAATGCAATACCCTGATAGAAAGCTGAGTCATGTAGGGGGTAATAATGATACGCGACAGTGTTGTTATATATGATGCGTACGATTAATGCGAGACAGAAAATGCCAATCGCGGGGAGTATTGGTTTGATACGTTTCATCTCATGACGTGACGTAGGGACCCATTTCCGTTTAGGTGATGGGAGGTAACGCCACCCTCCTTTCGACCAGGTAAGACGTAGCCCTTTGAACCAGCGTCACTTGCTTTGAATTGGCACTGGCGTGGATCCGTGTCCCATCAAGGGTCCGCAGATCGAAGTAGCCAGAATTTCTCCTGCCAAAGACGAAACACGTGGTTCCCTGATACTTCACACAATCGAACAGGCGGTATCCATGCACGTATTTGGAAGCGGTATTGCGCTGCCGCCTGCCTCCCTTCCTGATGGTCGCTTTATGCAACTGCCTGTTGTTGCGCCTGACCATCTTGATCAGATACGATGTGCCCTGTTGACAAGCTAGTGGATGCCCACTGATACAGCGTGCATCCATCACGTGGGTTTTCTCAAGGTTGTGCTCGATCCGGCGATGTTTCGTGATGTACCCATACGTGAGATGGACGTTCTGAAACAATGCTTTGGCTTGTTCGTAGATGTGCCATCGCATGATGCTCATCTGTGATGCATCCCGAAACCCAGTAGATGTGCGCTCGAGCTTCAGCTCCTGGTGCGTGCGATGAATCAGATCGTGACAGGTTTCGCACACAGTGATCAGGTTCTCTGGACGATTGCCGCCCGTCTTTCTACTCTCGATGTGGTGCACATGCAGGATCGGATTCTTGGATGTGCCCTGACACCACTGGCACCGGTGCCCATCCCGAAACAACACATACTCCCGCACATTCCAGAACCCCAGTTGAGGGCCTTGCCGGTACCCCTCGCTCTCGATCTCAGGGTGCATGATTTTCTGCACATCGAATTGTGCCACCTCAATCGTCGTGTGGCAGACTGGCAAAATCCTGTGCACCAACCTGATCGTTTTGATATGGCCGTCTACCTTGTGCCGAACCGACGGGGCTAGCCAGCCTCGGGGTCTCTTCCTATTGAGAAATCGCTCCGCGCGATACCTCGTTTTTCTGTTTCTTCTGGCACGGCGCAACTGCCTGCGTGTTGCAAGTAATCGCTGAAGGTCGGTACGGGGTGCGACTTCCGCCTCAAACAACACCGCCTATCAGTCGTTGCCGACACTCCGATGTGTTGCGTGCCCGCATCGATCCCGAGAGCGACCTCTTGCTTGTATCCGCTGCTGCCAAAGAGCAGTTGGATGGTAAATGGAACTCTTCTCACCACCTTGGCCTCGCCCGCTTTCAACAAGAGCCGTGCTTTGCGCGGCTGGCAGGGCATAAGTGGCTCTCCGTGACAATTTAAAACGTACACGAACAAAACGTGTACCTCCTTTCGGGAGTGAGGTGCTCTTCGTCAAAGTTTCACCGGCTTGTCGTGTTGGCAACACCGACCTTCCCATCAGGTCTGTTAATCACCAACGATAGGGCAACAGGCTAGAACTGGCACCTGAAGGTATCGTGACCGGAAAAACGGAGTGCTTGCGCACCAAGACTAGTCAAGTTGGGCTTTCGCAAACCCGTCCCATTGTAAGGGATTGGGTCCTTGACACTACTTCATTATCCTAATTTCGGAGTGCTGGTTATGATTTGTCTACACATCAGAGACGAATCATGTTTATTCAGGTAACAATGCATGTAAACTTGAACATCCTTGCTATTTCCTGCTATAGTCAGTTACCCTCCGCCTAGACGTGAGGGTTCGCATCCGAACTCCACCGCAATTCGGCATACCTTTTGAGGCGTGCAGCTTTGGTTTCACTCTTCGACACATTGAGGCGCGTGACTCTGGGCGTACTGACAGGACACCCGTCTGCACCCATGTATGCCGGATACAGAGCGTTCGCATCGCGATATTGCGCGCACCTACCAGATCTGCATGTAAGATGTAAGGACGGCCAGTATGTAACCTGTAGCAACAGTCACTGTTTTGGCAGATAAAGAGTAGCCCGTTGCCTGGCCTGTTCTTCTTATCGATGACACCACACATGGGACAGGCTTTGCTGGTATAGTCTGCATCGACCCTGACGGCAAAGGAAGAACATGACAGGGCTGATTTGTAAGCAATCATCTGCTGCAATTCAGCAAATGCCCACCTATTGTGGGCATTTGCTCGTCTTTGCCTTTCCTTTGGTGTACTTGCTTACTGATCTATCTTCCTCACCCCCTTGAAATTGGTACTCTTCCATGAAATAAGCCAGTCACAAGACATAATCAAGCCTTTTCCCAGTCTAAGACATTCTCAGATATGTATGGTCATGGTTGATATATCACACAATTCACTCTCGCTACGTTTAATGAGAAAAGCGTTAGCGGTATCCCCAATTCTCAGGGGGAAGAGCAGCAGATCGAGCATTCACCGCCCTGCGTATTCAAGTTGGTGAGTTGTCCGATGATACATTGACCGGCTCTCAT
>CAVPEB010000003.1:0-41132 GCA_963702765.1 uncultured Chloroflexia bacterium | reverse complement strand
ATAATTATAATGGCGGGCCACTGATGCCAACTACCCTGAGTGGGTGGACACAACTGGTGCATGATCTCCAAACGCATGCCAATCAATCGCTGATTATTGCTACGGATGAGGAAGGGGGTATCGTTGATCGCCTTGCCCCTTATTACGGTCCAACGCCGTCGCCACAACAACTTGCAGCGACCGGTAATCCCCAGCAGGCCTATGCACAAGCGCAACTTTATGCCCAGCGCTTGCGTGCCAGTGGTATCAACACCGACTTTGCGCCCCTGGCTGATGTCTATCAAGGTGGAGCGGTGTCTCAGAGCCGTATGTTTGGCACGACCCCAAGTCAAGTGATTACGTATGCTGGAGCGTTTCTGGATGGCTTGCAACAGAATGGAGTTATGGGAACCTTGAAGCATTGGCCGGGCATTGGCTCGGCACCTGCTAATCCCGACTTTGGGCTTCCAACCATTACCCATAGCCAGGCCCAGCTCAACGCCATTGACTTTGCCACATTTCGAGCTTTGATGTCACATCAACCTGGAATGATCATGGTGACGCATGTCATTGTTCCAGCTTATGACCCATCCGAACCAGCCTCGCTCTCTCCCGTGCTGATTAACCAGGTGTTGCGTGGCCAACTTGGATACCAGGGAGTTGTGATTACAGATGCGATGGATGCCATAGGTCTGCAACAATTTATGCAGCAACAGGGCTATACAGATCCAGCGCAAGGGATCGCTGAAGCAAGCGTGCGCGCCATTCTGGCGGGCAATGACATCATAGAATGTCCGATTGAGCCGGATCGCCTGGCAGCCGTTGTCACCGCTGTGACTGATGCGGTTCAATCGGGGCGTATCTCGCAGGATCGCTTACGCCAGTCGCTGCGTCGTATTATTGCGCTCAAGGTGCGGATGGGCTTGATTACGCTGCCGTAGCGGCTTTTGCAAATCAACTATCGTTACGGATAGTGGGGGTGTCTTTTATTCAAAACGTGCAATGGCAATGTACAAGGCCCTGGACATCCGCAATGAGCGAATTGATCCCAGGCAGAGTTGGCAACATTATAGAGAAGCGCACTTCGGGATAATGCGGCGTCTCGTTGATTACTACCTAAATAAAGCTCCTACGCTGGAAGAGATGAAGAAGGCACATCGTAAATTCATTCGAGACTACAACTGCCACATTCATTTTGCGCATCGTGAACGTCAGGACGGGCGGCACAGTCCCCAGGATGTGCTACGTGGCGTACTGGGGCGTACTCTTCCAGCGCCGACGCTGGCCTGCATCTTCTTTGCGACGGAGTTTACGCGCCACCTGGATCGATCAGGATATAACCGCTTTCGCCGACTCGCAAGGGCTGATTGAACCGTCTTCCCACTGCTAATCGCCTGGAGCTAGAGCGGAACGATGGCAATGGCATCCATCTCCACCAGAAAATCCGGGTGCGCCAGCCCTGAGACGTAGATGCCAGTAATGGTAGGTGGGTTTGGCTGATCTCCCCAGAACTGCTGGAAGGCCGTAAAGCCCGCCTGCAAAGATTGTCCCTGTACCAGGTAGACGTTCCATTTGATGATATGCTCCGGCCTGGCGGAAGCGGCAGCGAGGGCAGTGCGCAAGTTTCTCAGGACCTGGTGCGTCTGAGCGGTGAGGTCTCCTTTCCCTACGATATTGCCCTGGGCGTCAACAGCATCTTGCCCGCCAATGTAGATCGTTCTTGCCGGTCCTGTGACAGTGATCACCTGTGTAAAAGCAGGATTTTTATGCAGAGTCTCAGGGTTGAGATGTTGTACTGAGCCGTGGATTGGGCTCTCTTCTGGATTCTGGGTCAAAGGTGTTGCCTCTCTTTTCTGAACGCTATTGGTTGCTTACCTCATTGCTTGCTCTATTCTATCTTCCAATGAGGGCAAGATTGATCCCTTTTGCCGATTGTAATCTTGTTCTTGCAGGTCATTTTTGCCAGGTTCTCATAAAGTTTTTGCCCAATTGGAGTGCGCACCCCTTTCAAGCATCATTTGGCGAGGTGTCTTCTTCTTTCTGTGCCAGGGATGTTCCGCATTTTGTGCAGAATGTTGCGCCTGTTTTTACCTCGGCACCACAATTGGGACATAGTATTTTTTGTGGCTGTGGAGGAGTAAGCGCTTGTCCGCATTGCATGCAGTAGCTATCTCCGACCTCGTTTGGGGTCTGGCAGTTGGCGCAAATGACTTTGTGGGTTCCTCCCGGCCATGTCCATGATGTCCAGCGTTGCCACGGAGGTGGGGAAGAGGTATGCGGCGTACCTGATTGTTCGTATTGTGGCATCATCTCTGGCGGGATGGGGCCAAACTGTACTTCAGGGTTTTGTTTGCGTATTGACGTGTCCAGCGCATTCATTACCTGGTTATCGAGGTTCACTTGCTGGATTGTTCCCACGCCAGCGGTTATCATCAATGGCCAGAGTATTGGCGAGAAAATCAAGCCTACTCCTCCTACGACTGCTTTGTCTACCCATTTTTGATTGCCAATCATTGTCAGTATTCCATGTGGTGAATGTTTTAGCGTTACGGTTAGGGCTGTCTGCATGCCGATGATTGTGACGAGATCTCCACCTCTCCTCATCTGTATAGCTATTTGGTCGTTGTTTCCAAGGCGTTGTACCTGGTATCCCTGGTTGATGAAGGTGTGTTCCAGGTCGGTGGCGATATTTTCTATGTTGATGCGTGGGTCATAGTAGAGTCGGTTTGACATGTCTTTTTTCTCCTCTGGTTCAATGATTGGCGTTCTTCGTGCCTATTACTTGCCGCCTGCGGCGGCGAAGGGAAAAGGGATTTTTCGGGGACACCCCGAACCCCGGCAAAGGACAGTTGTCCTCTGCACTCTTGTTGCGATAGTACCTGTTGCACGCAAGGAAAGGATTTTTGGTTATCCCCACATCGTGGCAAAGGAGTTGGACCTGTTCCTAGTCCTGCTTAGAACGATTTGCCGCATTTGCCTATGATTTTTTGAATGTGCAGGTGACTTTGCCGAAGGAGAGTTTATCTCCGTCGTTGACTGGTGTTGCTTTGTCTGGCTCCAGGCGCTTGCCGTTGATGCGTGTGGAGTTGGTGCTGTTCAGGTCGGTGACTGTGTAGGCGCTGCCGATATGCTCGATGGTAGCGTGGATGCGTGAAGTGGTGTCGGCTCCTTCCAGGCCACTAAGATCGACTTCTGGATTTATTTCACTGACGTCGTGGTCGCTTCGTCCCACGAGCGCACTTTCGCCACTAAGCTGCACCTCTTTGCCGCCGGTGAAAATCAATTTACCCCAGGGAGTTGCAGGCGAGGTGGCTGGTTGACTCGCTGGTTTGGCTATGATTGGCTTTCTGGCAGGCATGGTCTGTGACGATGGTGATACATCAGTCTGGATGGTAGGAGGCTGAGTTGGTGGTGTATAGACTGGCGTTTTTGGCCTGGGTGGCTGCTTTGGCACATTGGTTGTGTCTGGTTTCGGAGTGCCAGGCACATATGTCACCGTGGGCTTTGGCGTTACAGGCGGCTGTTTTGGAGTGGGTGGCACGTAAGGCTTCGGTTGTTGCACTGGTTGTTTTGGCGCAGGCGGTGTATAGGTCTGTGCAGGTGTTGTCGGCTGTTTGTAGGTTGGAGTTGGCACTGGTGGAATCGCCTGCTGTGTTGGTGGTTGTGCCTGGAATGTGGAAGCGCCACAACTTGGGCAGAATGCGAGGCCGGGTTTGATCTCAGCTTTGCAATTGGGACAAAGTGTCTTTTTGGGCGCCAGTGAGCGGCCGCAGCCACTACAGAATGTGTCGCCTTCTTCGTAGGGTGTGTTGCAATCCGGGCAGCGCAAGGTGCCTTTGGCTGTTGATGGAACGTACTGGGGCATTGAAGGCACGTAGACCGGTACTGATGAAGGTGGCGCCCATTGTTGTTGAAGCTGGGGCATGATTTGTACTGGAACCGGACCTACCTGCACTCTTGGGTATTGTTGACGTATCATTCCATCCACAACGTTCAATACCTGGTTGCCGAGGCTTGCCTGGCGGATTGCTCCCGCGCCTGCTGTGATCATGAGTGGCCAGAGTACTGGCGCGGCAACCAGGCCAACTGCACCGACTGCTGCTTTGTCGAGCCATTTTTGCTGGCCAATCATGGCGATTGTGCCGCCAGGGGTATGCTGGAGGATGACGCTGAGTGCAGCCTGAAGACCGATGAGCATAACGAGGTCACCGCCCTTCTTCAACTGCACCATCATTTGATCTTTGTTACCAATCTGCTGAACCTCGTAACCCTGCATGCGATACATGTTCTCTATGTCATTGGCGAGTCGTTGAAGGTCTATTTCTTCGCTATTGTAAAATCTGGCGTCCATTAAAATCTCCTTACTTATAAGATTTGTTCTCTTATACCCGTCTGTTTTTGGAAGTTTTGAAAGTCACCGTTTATTGTTAGTTATTGCCCGATTCATTATACGTTAGCAGAGGCTTAAAGTTATAGGAGTTGGTGGGAATCTCAGGAGTCAGGCATTACCATTCTGGTTTCGAGTTTTTCCATACGTTGAAACATGGAACGACAGAGCATAGGTTACTGAATTATGAGAGGAAAGCTCGCTTTCCAATCACGAAAACGAGCTTTCCTTTTATATACCCTGTTGAAAAGTTGTCTAATATGTAGGTGATCTTATGAAGAAAGAGAGATGATGAGTTCATAGGTCCAGAAATGCCAATGAGGAAGTAATGGATCTTCGCTTAGAAGCTGTTCTTTTTGCTTACGTCAAGCATAGTGAGGAGTAGCAAGGGAATAGCCCACCCCCGCTTTCGTAAGGATATAGTGCGGGTGAGCAGGATCAGCTTCCAGTTTGTTGCGCAAGCGGTGGATGTTCACTTGCAGCACGTGGCCCTCCCCTAGATACGCTACACCCCAGACCTCCTCCAACAACTGATCTTGTGGCACCACACGATCCACGTTCTGCGCGAGATACGCCAGCAGGCTAAACTCGATGGGAGTCAGCAAGACTGGCTGACCCGATTTGGTCACGTGTTGGGTGGCATAATCCACCGTGAGCTCACTAATGGTGATGGAAGATTGCAAGCCATCGAGTCGTGCACGTGGAGTGATCTGACCACGGCGCAGCAATGCCCGCACGCGTGCCATGAGTTCGTCTAACTGAAATGGTTTGCTCAGATAATCATCTGCACCCAAATCAAGCCCCACCACTTTGTCCTGTTCCTGTCCACGGGCCGTGAGTAGAATGATCGGGATGGAGGAGAAGGTGCGTGCACGTTGACACACGCTGAATCCGTCCAGTTTGGGCATCATCACGTCGAGCAACGCGAGGTCAAGCTTCTGCGTTTGAATGAGCGCGAGGGCTTCTTCTCCATCACTGGCCACCAGGACGTCAAAGTCTTCCAACTGGAAGTGACGCGTCAGCAAGCGCAACAACTGCGGATCATCATCTGCTATCAGAATTGTCGTATTTGTGGCAGCCATGGCTTCTCCTCTAATGCAGCACCTACATTGCCCGCATTGCTCTTCCCTGGTTCTGTCTCGCAGAGCCAGTAGACATTAACAAACTGTACATAGGATGTGAAGCAAACTATTCAGAGTGGTGTTGGGGATGCGATTTGCAATCCCTCTACGGTTACACAGACCATGATCGCAGGCAATTGCATACAGCACTTATTCTGTGCCCCAAACAGCTTAATACCAACGTTCTACATCTGTCTCATACAAAAATGGCTGCACGCAAGTTGACGTCACCGAGGTCAGCCCAACTGAAATGAGCGTCTATGTGGTTGGCTCGGCTCAGTGTGGCATTATAAAGGTGGAGTAGGTTGGCCATCGGAAATCCCTCCTTAATAGGCTCCGATGGGCATGTGTAGCCTATGCTCTTCCCAGATCGCTCACAAGGAATCATTTCACTGGGCAGGACATGCAGCATGCTCTAGCAGGAGTATATCACAAAGCGATCACAGTCTGTGGAAATGAAGATGATTTCTCATCACAAACACATCACATTCTCACATATTGCGCTCATATTAGAAGAGCCTCTTAGAATGAGAGATGGTATAAAAACACCCAGGCCCAACGTTTACGAAATGAACAATAATTACTACCCTGGGTCATGCTCCAGCAGCGCTATTTGAAGGGATAGCTTTTGAAAGAAGAACCCCTTTTCATTTGACAAAAACAAGCATCGACAGCATATCGAATGGCATGGTACACTTTACACTGAATGTGACTCCTTGTGTATTGTACGCTACCTTATCGAGGATGATCCGATGGCTGAGGACTCTACAATCGCGTCCCCCAAAGAATCCGGGCAGAAGAGAACCACTATACGTGACCTGCCGACGGGAACCGTCACGTTACTTTTCACTGACATCGAGGGATCTACGCTCCTTCTGCAGCAATTGGGTGAACAATACTCCAACGTCTTGAGCGAGTACCGCAGTCTGTTACGGGCTGCTTTTAGCGAACATAATGGTTACGAGGTCGATACGCAGGGTGATGGTTTCTTCGTTGTTTTTGTTCGTGCCAGAGATGCTATCCTGGCAACAGTAGCTGCCCAGCGTGCTCTCACCACTCATTCCTGGCCCGAAGGCGCCGTAGTGCGAGTGCGTATGGGTCTGCATACAGGCGAACCATCCCTGGTTGGCGAGGGCTATGTTGGGCTGGATGTACACTACGCAGCACGGATCGCACGTGCCGCGCATGGTGGACAGGTATTACTGTCTCAAACAACACGCGACTTGATTGAGAATGAGCTGCCGTTCGGTGTGAGCCTGAGAGATCTGGGAAAGCACCGTCTCAAGGATTTACTACGTCCAGCTCATCTGTACCAACTGGCCATCGCGGGCCTGCCTGCCGATTTCCCACCCCTTAAGACCCTTGATAGTTGCCCCAACAATTTGCCGTGTCCAATTAACTCCACTCATTGGTCGAGAAAAGGAAGTTGCAGCCGTTCAATACCTTCTTCAGCGCGAGGATGTGCGACTGGTGACCCTGACCGGACCTGGTGGCACGGGGAAAACGCGCCTGGGTTTGCAGGTGGCGGCAGAACTCAGTGACCTGTTCGCCGATGGGGTGTATTTCGTGAACCTGGCACTCTCTCAGCGATCCAGAGTTGGTTGTACCCACCATTGCTCAAACACTTGGTCTCAAGGAGGTATCTGGCAAATCTCTATTCGACCTTGTGAGCGCATGGCTGAGAGAGAAACACCTCTTGTTGCTTCTGGACAACTTTGAGCAAGTGGTCGATGCTGCCGTGGCACGTGGCAGATATTCTCGCGGCCTGCCCGAATCTTAAAGTGCTGGTGACGAGCCGAATGACGTTGCATATTCGAGGAGAGCAAGAGTTTCCTGTACCTCCACTGACAATGCCCGATCCCAAACGCTTGCCTGATCTCGTTGAATTGCCGCAGTATGAAGCGGTGGCACTCTTCGTCTCACGCGCCCAGGCCACGAAGCCCACGTTCCAATTGACCGCTTCCAACGCTCCAGCCATCGCCGAAATTTGTGTTCGCCTGGATGGGTTGCCACTCGCTATTGAATTAGCTGCGACAAGGATCAAGCTCTTCTCTCCACAGGCACTGCTTGCGCAACTGGGTCAGCGCCTGAATATATTGACCAGGGGACGTTAGATGCACCTGCCCGGCAACGGACCTTGCGCGACACGATCGCCTGGAGTTATCACCTGTTAGATGTTTCCGAGCAACACCTCTTCCGAAGGATTGCCGTCTTCGTTGGCGGTTGCACGCTCGAAGCCATAGAAGCAGTCTGCGCTGAGCCTGGGGATGCAATACCATCAGTCATGGACGGAGTTGAGTCACTCATTGACAAGAATCTGTTGCGGCAAACGGCTCAAGAGGAAGAGGAGCCTCGTCTCAGGATGCTGGAGACGATCCGTGAGTATGGACTTGAGATGCTTTAACGCAATGGAGAAATGGCAACAGCTCGTCAATCACATGCAACCTATTACCTACGCTAGCAGAGGAGGCAACGCATAGATACAACATGCCCACAACTCTCTGAATGGTTGGAACGGCTCGAACAAGAGCATGACAACCTACGCACCACGATGGAGTGGTCGCTCGACCCAACGCAAGGAGGCCCTCCATTAGATGGCGTATAGCTTGCAGAGGTACTTGAAGGAGTTCTGGAACGTGCGCGGCTTTCACAGCGAGGCGACGGGCCTTTCTCGAGCGGGTGCTGGCGCGAAGGGAAGAGGTTTCAGCTTCCTTACAAGCGAAGATGCTTGACGTTGCTGCGAGTTTCGCCTACGATCGGGGCGACTTGATCGGGCAGAAACACTCTGGCAGGAAAGTCTTGCCATATACCGTGAAATCGGTGACATCGGCGGGATCGCTTCTTCCCTGAAGGGAGTCGGAGATAATCGCTACAGAAAAGGCGACCACAACGCAGGATTTCGCTATTAGAAGAGAGTCTTACGCTCATAAAGAAAACAGGCGACCTGGAATCCATCGCCTGGTCACTCTTCGTCTTAGCAGAGGTGTTAGTCTCATGGAGACTACCAGAGAGGATATAGCCTGTTCGAGGAAAGCCTGGCGATCTTCAGGGAACTGGGAAACAAGCGAGGCATCGCCCATTGCCTCGCACATTCGGCCCTGTGGCTCGTCTTTAGTGCTCGATGGGATCAGGCAATCGTAGACCAGCGGCTCGAGGAAAGCCTGGTGATCTACAGGGATCTTGGCGACAAGATGGGCCTGGCTTTCTACTATTGGGTGAAGGGGTGGTCAGCGTTCATGCGGGGCGATACATCATGGCCCATGACCTGATCGAACAGCGTCTTACGCTCGATCGCGAAATGGGACCCGTTGGCACACATGCTGGGCGCTTGCTTTCTTAGGGAGAATCAAGGTGCAACTGGGTGATTTCGCTGGAGCCCACACTCTCTTGGAGGAGAGCCTGGCTGAAGCACGCACTTTAGAAGGCTGGGTCGCAGGCTTTCTGTCTGGAAAGACTGGCAGTTGTTGTGGTAGCTCAGGGAGAGCACGCCTGGGCAGCACGTCTCTTTAGTGTAGCCGCGTCTCTGCGCGAGAACTGCGGTATCCCTGCCAGCCCATCGAACGATGCTGATTTCGAGCCTGCAATGGTCTGCTGCCGCACTCGAATCTAGGTGAGCAAGCCTTTGCCGCAGCCTGGGTCGAGGGGCGCAGTATGACGTTTGAGCAAGTGCTCACCGAGGCAGGACGATCAGCCATCTCTCCCCTGGCCTCCACAGAACACGCATTGAAAACCATGATGCAGCAGACCATGCATCCGGCAGGTCTGACCGACTCGAGAGGTGGAGGTGTTGCGCCTTGTGGCACAAGGGCTCAGCAATGCAGAGATTGCCGAGCAGCTTGTCATCAGCCTGTTAACCGTTAAAGCTCACATGCGCTCACTGTATAACAAGTTGGGTATCAGTTCGCGTAGTGCCGCTACACGTTATGCCATTGAACATCACCTGGTGTAAGGCGAGGATCAATCTTTTTGCTTTTTCCCCTGATCTCGTAGACCTCGAGAAGGCAATTCCCAGACCAGCAAAAATGTATCTCTAGTTCCAAAGAACTATATCTCTTCCTTTTTTGTTGCAAGACACAATACCTCTTCAGATCGATGTTTTCCTGCTTGCAGTCGCGTACACTCTCGATAGTGAAGCTTCACCCTGATAGTACGAACGATGTCTACATGACCAGCAAGGAAAGGAAAACACTATGAAGAAACTTTTAGTTGTCGCCTTCGCAATTTGTGTCCTGTCCCTGTCAGCGTGCAGCTCGCTTTCAGGAACCAGTTCGCCTTCGAACAGTTCAACTACTCATGCTGCGGCTCCGATCATCACTGTTAGTACGCAAAGCTCCTGCCAGATACTCCATGATCGCCAGACACAACTTAGTAAGGAGTACCAAACAGCAAGCGCTCAGTACACCAGGGCTCAGGCAGGGGGGAACTGGCAACAGGCAGGAGAAGCTGAAAAGACTCTCATGAGGCTGCATCAGTCTATTACCCAGATGCAAACGCAACTCAAAGCTTGCTAGCGCGAATGGAAGCTACTCTATCGCGTAAGGACGGTCTCATTCAAAGAACCTCACGGGATCAATGCGAGTTCTCGCATTGATCCCGGTGGTCCACTTTCGTAAGTAAGGAATTGAACATCTGCTCTCAAGCACAAAAAAGGAAAATCATAATGGTCTATGATCTAATAGATACAGGCTATGTGGAGGATGGAGAGCCATCCAATGTTGATGCGGGTATCCTTGCCGAGAGGTTCTCTCCTGCTTCCTTTCTGACAACCCACTTGTGCTGTAAGATGAGTCTCGCGGAACTCGCAACACAGTGCCTGAGGGAACTCGACAACTATCGCCAGGGTATGCCATGTACGGATGCATATGGCCTTGAGTTGTTACGTCGTGCGATCATACAAAGCGACCAGGAGGCCTGGGTATGGGTGCAACACTGTTTTGGTGGGATGGTACGAGCGTGGCTGCGACGTCATCCTCAAAGAGAGGTGGTGTGTCGCCTTGAGAGCGATGAGAACTATGTCGCACAGACCTTTGAGCGTTTCTGGCAGCGACTACCTTCAATCAACAGGTGGAGTTCAGTACGCTTGCTGCTGCGTTGCAATATCTACGTGCGAGTTTGAATGGGGCCATCCTTGATAGCTGCGGGTATATGCGCGACCAAGAGAAGTCTTGTTACCGGAACCAGGAGAACCAGGCGAGCCGCTCGTTGAAGATGATACAGAGAACAGTGAGGTCTGGGAAAGTCTACAATGCTCCTTACCAATCCCCGTGATCAGCGCGTAGCCTACTTACTCTTTCACTGCGGTCTCAAGCCCAGGGAGATCATACGGTTCTGTCCACAGGAGTTCAGTGATGTACAAGAAATCTATCGTTTGAGGCGCAACATTATGGAGCGAATTCTCCGCAATGCAGATTACCTGCGCTGGCGGTTAAGCTAATTGGGTTCAATGTGAGCGGGAAACCGATCCTGCATTCCAATAAGCATCAACCTATGATGCCTCATAGTGTCACCATGAGTGTAGAGAGGGACTATCGCGATGAGCAATGAGATGCTTCGCTGCGGCTCAGCATGACACACGCGGGAAGAGGCAGGTTGAGGCCGCGCCCCCATCCCGGCGGCTGATCATGAAGATCACCCCTACGGGTGTTGGAGTTAAAGGTTGTTGGGCTAGATGAATTGGCAGATTTGATATGATACGGATGGGGGCGCTATCAAGCGGCATAGAGTGTTTTACTGATTACTCGGGTTGCCACTTATACCTCCTATAAATCTCCAATGTGTGTTGATCTCCTGGGACATAACTCACCATCGAATAACTATTGATGCCTGTGAAAACCGTTGTTGCTGTGCGCAGCGTCAGGCGGCCAAGTTTGCTGTGTTGCACTTGGAAGGTGAATGAAGGAGCGGGCTTTGCCTCGGCATACGTTGCGGATGCAATGCGCCGGAAATCGGGAAGCTGCCGTAAATTCTTCAAAAGCTTTTTGTATTCTGGTAAATGAGTAACAGTGCGTGTATTGTACTGAAAATCACTGACCAGGCGGCGCGCAAGATTCTCCCATCTAGGAAAATGGTGTCGCCGTCGTATATCAAAAACGAGTTCGAGCAGGTGACGTTCCCCGTTTTCTGCTATCTCATCCTGCACTTCAAAAAGCGTAATCGCTGCTGCGTTCCAGGAATTCAGGAACCAGAGGCGATCTAGCGAGTGGGCTGGATAAGACGTATTACGCACGAGTAGTTCTGCAAGTTCGCCGAAATCAAGGAGTTCGCTTTCAAGCTGTTCATCATCAATCTGTTGTCCTGTCAGCTCCGTGAAGGCATTATAGAGTTGTCGCTTCTCTTCGCTTTGCAGTCCAAGTGCGCGTGCAATGCTTTGAGCTACATGGGGAGATGGATTGCTACGCATGCCTGTCTCTAAATGATAGATGTATGTGCGCGAAAGCCGGGTGGCCTGCGCAAGTTGGCCCTGTGACATGCCTTTTTGCTGCCGAAACTCGGATATCAGTTGCGCAAAAGCAGACAAATTGCTTATAGCCATCTTAATTTCATCCAGTTCCTTCTATACACAAATTTTGTGATAACTTTGTTAGCTATATACCCATTATACAGAGTTTTTGTTAGCTGGCAACGTGTTATTATGAGTAGTAGCACTTTATACTTGAAAGTGCGGGGAGTTTTTGGCAGTTAAAGCATCTCAAGGAAGAGGTACTCGATTATGTCAGATCAATCAGTAGTTCATAATGCTCAAGAGGAGCAAAACATGCCCGTGGGTTTTGCTCGTCCGTGGCTGCGCCACTATGAGCAGGGAGTACCTGCCCAACTCACAATTCCCGATCATCCTCTGACCTGGATCTTAGATCAAACAGTTAGTCGCTACCCTACCAATACAGCTTTCATTTATTATGGGACGAAATTGACGTATGCCCAATTTTCGTCTCGCGCTTATCGTTTTGCTATCGGGCTACAGCGGTTGGGTATAAAGCAGGGTGATCGTGTTGCTATTGCATTACCAAATATTCCACAGTATCCAATCGCATTTTATGGTGCATTACGAGCTGGAGCGGTAGTTGTGCCGACCAATCCACTCTATACTGAGCGTGAAATGCAGCACCAACTGGCGGATTCTGGCGCGCGTATCGTGGTGATGCTCGATATGTTCTATCCTATCGTGCGTACTATACGCGCAAATACTGCTTTGGAGCATATCATCATTGCAAGTCCCACTGATTACCTGCCTCCAGTACTACGTAGGCTCTACCCCCTTACTCAAATTCACGCCCATCATCTACAGCCTCCTTTGACTGATAAGGAATTGCAAGGAGATAAGATGCTGTATGAGATGAGTGCCATTCTGGAATCGCATACGAAGGATGGAGGTGAGGTATTCAATCTGCCTGTGCAGGCAACAGGAGATGACCTTGCAGTTCTTCAATATACGGGAGGAACGACAGGCCTATCGAAAGGGGCGATGCTCACTCATCGTAACCTCCTGGCGAATGCCTTGCAGACGCGGAGTTGGATTCCCAATACGCGTGATGGTGAGGAAGTAGTCCTGTGTGTAGCTCCATTCTTCCATTCCTATGGTTTGACCGTCGGTATGAATTTTCCAATTTACTCAGCTTCAACCATGGTACTCTTGCCAAAATTTGATACGAAAGAAGTTGTGAAGACAATCCGTCGTTACCATCCGACTCAACTCCCTGGCATCCCTACCATGTACATTGCGATTATGCACGGAATCGGCAAACATGTCGCAGACCTGCGCTCGATCAAGTATTGTATCAGTGGAGCTATGGGATTGCCTGCCAAAGTGCGCATAGATTGGGAAGCGTTGACAGGTGGAAAACTGGTTGAGGGGTATGGCCTGAGCGAAGCTTCGCCGGTGACGCATGCCAACCCGCTTAATGGCGATATTCGTGATGGGAGTGTTGGTCTACCTATACCTTGTGTAGATGCGATGATTCTGGATCAGAATACAATGGAACCTGCGCCCGTTGGAGAAGAAGGCGAGATCATGTTGAAAGGCCCGAATATCATGCAGGGCTACTGGAATCGCCCGGATGAGACAGCTTCAATCTTTTTAGGAGGCTGGATGCATACAGGTGATATTGGTACAATGGATGAGGAGGGCTACTTTTACGTCATTGATCGTTCCAAAGATATGATTAAGGCCAGTGGTTTTAACATCTATCCGCGTGAAGTTGAGGAAGTATTGCTGCTTCACCCATCTATCGCGGAAGCAGCGGTGATTGGAATTCCTCACGAGTATCGAGGAGAAACAGTCGCTGCCGTCATCGTATTAAAACCAGGTTTTGAGGCGTCGATAGAGACACGCGACGAAATTATCGCGTATTGTAAGAAAGAATTGACCCCGTACAAAGTACCCAAGTTCATCGAGTTTCGTGATAGTCTACCAAAGACGCTCATTGGCAAAGTATTAAAAAGAGAACTCAGAGAAACATTTAAACCATTGTAATTCATGTGTATAGCCGCGTAGGAGCGCTTCTCCTTTCATCTTGTCTGATTGAGAGATGGAAAAGTGCCAGCGTTGCCTCGGGCTGAACTTCATTCAGGGAGAAAAAACAAGCATGTCAACAACCATGAAGCCTACCGAAGTTGGTACAGCATTCCTCACCACACCAGTCAGCGAAAGCGCTGACAAAATCTTTACTTTGGAGCAGCGCGACGAAGAACAGCGTTGGATTGCAGAGTCAGCCGCCACATTTGCGCAGCGTGAAATTTTGCCAAATGTAGAGGCTATCGATCACCAGGAACCTGGATTGATGCCGAGTCTTTTGAAGAAAGCAGGCGAACAAGGCCTCTTAAGTATTGATGTGCCTGAGGCTTATGGAGGAGCAGAACTGGGCCTATTGACGAGCGCCATGGTGGCCTCGGAGTTTCGAGATGGCTCATTTGGAACAGCATTCGGTGCACACACAACTATCGGAACGCTACCAATCGTTTTTTATGGAACCGAAGCGCAAAAAGAACACTATTTGCCGAAGCTCGCTTCAGGCGAGTGGATATCTGCCTATGCTCTGACTGAACCAGGTGTTGGTTCTGATGCGATGGGATTAAGCACGCGTGCTGAGCTTTCTGAAGATGGTACACACTATATTCTGAATGGCACAAAGCAATGGATCTCCAATGCTGGTTTCGCTGATTTGATGATCGTGTTTGCGCGTATTGGGAATGAGAGGCCTTCGGCGTTTATTGTCGAAACGAGCTGGCCGGGGATCGCGACAGGCGCAGAAGAGCGCAAGATGGGCATTAAAGGTTCTTCTACCCGCCAGGTCTACCTTGAGGATGTCAAAGTTCCCGTGGAGAACATGCTGGGCGAGATTCACAAGGGCTACAAGATTGCTTTCAACATCCTCAATATCGGGCGTTTGAAACTGGGTGCTGGCGCTGCAGCAGGCTCGCGCACGGCCTTGAACCTTGCGGCCACATACACGACTGAGCGTAAGGCCTTTGGTAAATTCCTGCATGAGTTTGGCCTGATCAAAAAGAAACTGGCGCGTATGGCTGCTGAAACGTACGCTGCCGAAAGTGAAGCATTCCGCACGGCTGCTAATATTGAGCAGGCTCGACGAAGTGCTGGAGATAATACCGAAGCTGCTTTTAAGGCAATTGAAGAGTATGCGATTGAAGCTTCCATTGCGAAAGTGCATGGCAGCGAAGTGCTGGCATATGTTGTTGACGAAGGCGTGCAGATCTTTGGTGGTTATGGCTTCATGCAAGAGTACCCGATAGAAAAAGCGTATCGCGATGCACGTATCCAGCGCATCTACGAAGGCACGAATGAGATTAACAGGCTTGTCACTTCCGGTACCTTGTTCCGCCGTGTAATGTCTGGGAAGATCGACCTGATGTCACGAATTCCGGCAATTGAGGCGCGTGTCAAATCAGGACAGGCGCCTGAGGTCGCTGGTGAGGATATCCCAGCCGAATTGCGTGGAGCTGTGAATGCGCTTGAGCGTGCCAAGGATGTGACAATCTATGCAGCTATGCGTATTGCTATGAAATATATGCAGGCTCTCGAGCAGGAGCAGGAATTCATTGAGTACCTGGCTAACCTGTTAATCGATCTGTATGCTATCGATAGCGCGCTTGCTCGAGCCACGCAGGCTGTTCGTCGTGGTGATGAGAACAGCGGAACGCATGTGAAACTGGCGCAGCTTGCGACCTGGTTAGCATTCTCTCGCATGCGCTTGAATATGGATCAAATGATCATGACCAACATGAACGAAGACCAGGTCGAAAAAGAACTGAGCCGCGTGCGCGCGTACCTGGGTGACTACCTGTTGAATGGTGTGACCTTGCAGCGGGAACTGGCAGAGGTTGTCGTCGAGAAGCATGGCTATCCCGTGTAATGAAGCTATAAGGAAGGGGTACGCGGGTGAGGATAAACCTCACCCCTACGGATGTGATGTCCTGGTGTGTTCGGTAGGGGTGGGGTTTATCCCCACCCGTATCCGTTACGTGAAGCCTGCGTTTAGAGGTAGACATCATGGTGGTAAGCGTTTGTCCGGTAGCAAATGTGGCTGCTCCAGTTGAAGTCGTCTGGGAATTGCTAGCAGAACCATCGAATTATGATAGATGGTGGGATGCTCACCTTGTTCGAAGTGTGCCGGAAGGGCCAGCAACTCCGGGTCAAATAAACTATGCAACAACGAAGGAGTTTGGTAAACAGTGGGATGTTACCTTTGTTGTTAAGAGTATTCAGCCTGCCAGACATCAGATACAGCTCGATGTGACTCTTCCTTTTGGGATCATTGATCACGCTACTTTTACCTGTACGCCTGTAGATGAGGTGTCCTGTCGTGTACAATTTGGGTGAGACTTTACTCTCCCTCCTGGATGGATGGGCTGGCTGCTTGAGCACTTTGGGGCTGGCATGCTTCATAGGGGAGTAGAAGATTCGTTGGCAAGGTTGAAGCATGCTGCGGAGGTGTTACATGGCGAGAGAGATCCTTCGCTGCGCTCAGGATGACAAGGGGGAGGATGACAAGTGGAGGGGGAGGACACGTTGTGGAGTGTGGAATTTGGGATGATGAATGGTGAAGGCGCAATTGGGAATCCCCACCAATGGCCGATACATCGGCGGTGTGCGCGATAAATCGGCACCTACGAAAGGTCATGAGGGGATGTCTATGTATATTATCAGCTCATACAGATATTAGAAGTATTACCATAGCATTTTGCTGCTGTAAGGAGAAAGAAATAAATGCCAGAAGCTGTTATTGTTAGTGCGGTGCGCACACCTATCGGGCGAGCCAATAAGGGCGTACTCAGAAATGTGCGTGCCGATGATCTTGCCGCTATTGCTGTCAAGGCTGCCGTTGAGCGCGTGCCAAAACTTGATCGTTCACTTATCGAAGATGTCATTCTGGGCTGCGCTTTCCCTGAAGGCGAGCAGGGAATGAACCTGGCGCGCCTCGTTGGAGCACTCGCGGGATTGCCAGAAACTGCGGGTGGCGTGACCGTCAATCGCTTCTGCGCCTCCAGCTTGCAGGCCGTAAATATGGCTGCACAGAATATCATGCTGGGTATGGGCGATGTCTATGTAGCTGGTGGTATCGAGAGTATGTCGAGAGTGCCGATGGGTGGTTTTAATCCCAGCTTCAATCCCCGTCTCATGCAGCCTCGTGAAGGTGAGAAAGTTAGTTCACCGTATCCTCCATCCGAGTTGGAGTATGGCTACTCTAGCTATATTCCTATGGGTATAACCGCGGAAAATCTTGCTCGCGAATATAACATCAGCCGAGAAGCCCAGGATGCTTTCGCGCTGCGCAGCCACCAGAGAGCATTGGCCGCTACGGCTAATGGCGTGTTTAAACGTGAGATAGTCCCTGTTCCTCTTCCTGATGGCGGGCTGATGGAAATTGATGAGGGCCCTCGTCGTGATACCTCGTTGGAGAAGTTAGCCAGTCTTGAACCAGCCTTCATTAAAGGTGGAACAGTCACTGCTGGCAATTCGAGTCCCTTGAATGATGGTGCTGCTGCTGCTGTGCTGATGTCTGCTGAGAAGGCGCGTGACCTGGGTATTACACCTTTAGCGAAGGTACATGCAATGGCAGTTGCAGGCGTACGCCCGGATATCATGGGGATTGGTCCCGTGCCCGCCATGAAAAAAGCCCTTCAACGTGCGGGTATGCAACTAAGCGATATTGATATCATCGAGATCAACGAGGCATTTGCCGCGCAGACACTATCGGTAGTGAAGGCGATGGGAATCGATGAAGAAAAACTTAATCCGCATGGAGGAGCGATTGCTCTTGGACACCCTTTAGGATGCAGTGGCGCGCGTATCATTGCCACGCTCATCAACGATTTGCAAACTCATAATAAGACGTTTGGAATTGCCACACTTTGCATTGGTGGTGGTCAAGGACTTGCAACGATTATCGAAAGGGTGTCGTAACAATGGTGTACGAGATTAAGAAGGCAGCGGTTCTGGGTGCAGGCGTAATGGGTGCTGCGATTGCTGCTCATCTAGCCAATGTTGGTATTCCAAGCCTGTTGTTGGATATTGTGCCTGCTGACGCTGGCCGGGATCGCAATAAAGTAGCGCGAATGGGGCTGGAGAGGGCCATTAATGCTCGTCCTGCCGCTTTTTATAGCAAAAAGGCAGCTAAACTTGTCACAGCAGGTAACATCGAAGACGACCTGGGTAAGCTAGCCGATGTAGATTGGATTGTCGAAGCAGTCGTTGAGCGGTTGGACATTAAGCGTTCGCTATATGCAAAAATGGAAGAGGTGTTGAGACCCGGCACAATTGTTACCTCTAACACATCTGGCCTCCCAGCTTTTATGCTGACAGAAGGGCGTAGCGAAGCATTTCGTCGCAACTTTCTCATCACCCACTTCTTCAACCCTGTGCGTTATATGCGCCTGCTGGAAATTGTCCCTGATGTTGACACAGAACCTGCATTGCTGCAATTCATGCAAGAGTTTGGCACAGAGGTGCTTGGGAAAGGCGTAGTGCTGTGTAAGGACACGCCGAATTTTATCGCCAATCGCATAGGTGTCTATGGGTCATTGTCAACAGTTTACCGCACCCTGAACGAAGGGTATACGATTGGCGAGGTGGATACCATTCTTGGTCCGAGTATGGGACGTCCCAGGTCGGCTGTATTTCGTACCGGCGACCTCTCAGGACTCGATACGCTCGTTCATGTAGCTGATAATCTTTACGAAAATGTGCCCAATGACGAGCAGCGGGAAACTTTCCGTCTACCGGAGGTCGTGCGCGAGATCATTCGCCGTGGCTGGCTGGGAGAGAAGAGCGGGCAGGGATTTTATAAGCGTATCAAAAGTTCATCGGGCGAATCGACAATTCTGGAACTGAATCTGAAAACACTCGAGTACGAGCCGCAACAGAAGGTGCGTTATCCATCACTTGGCGCTGCTCGTAACATCGATGACCCTGCGCAACGCATGTTGACTATCCTGGCTGCTGATGATCGCGCCGGGAAACTGGCACGCGAGACGACTGCCGATTCTCTCATCTATGCTGCCAATCACGCTCAAGAGATTGCCGAAAGTATTGTGGCGATTGACGAGGCTATCCGCTGGGGTTTCAATTTCGAGATGGGCAGCTTCGAGACATGGGATGTATTGTTGCAGCATCCCGACATTTTGCAAAAAATGCTGGAAGATGGCACTGGTTCACAGGAACTGCCTGAGTTGGTGCAGCGTGTGAAGAGCAAAGGGCAAGGTACGTTCTATATTGGAACTACGGGAAATCGTCAGTATTATGATTTCAACACCGATACATACAAACCCGTACCTGTGCCAAAAGGCGCAATCTCGCTGGCAGCAGCTAAGTCTTCCAATAAGGTAATACGAGACAACGAAGCTGCATCTTTGATTGACATTGGTGATGGTGTGGCCTGTCTTGAATTCCATACCAAGATGAACGCTATCGACGAAGGCATCATTGAAATGCTACGCTATGTCGCTGAGGAGGGCCAGAATCAATTCCGCGCCGTAGTTTTGAACAATGATGCGGCGGATTTCTCGGCCGGAGCGAATCTTATGCTGGTTTTGATGGGAGCGAAGGCTGGTCAGTGGAAGGATATAGAGGCGGCGATCAATGGACTTCAGCAGGCTCACCAGCTACTCAAGTATTGTCCGATTCCGATTGTAGCGGCTCCATCGGGACGCGCTCTGGGTGGGGGCTGTGAAATTATTATGCATGCCAGTCATGTTCGCGCTCACGCGGAGTCATATATTGGCCTCGTTGAAGTAGGTGTTGGATTGATTCCTGCCGGTGGTGGATGTAAAGAACTCCTTGTGCGCCTGGGGGCAACTTTAGAGGATCAGATAGCGCGTAAGACAGGCGGGCCATTTACACCTTCACGGCATGCTTTTGAGACGATTGCATTCGCTACTGTCTCTACCAGCGCAGCAGAGGCGCAGGAGTCTGCGTTTCTTACGCAAGAGTGATGCTGTTACCGTCAATCGCGATCTGCTATTGCGCGATGCTAAAGGTGATGCACTACACATGGCTGATGCGCGCGAGGCTGGCAGATGGCAGCCTGCACAACCTCCCATGCTGCTTTTGCCAGGGCCTGGCGCTCGCATGGTGTTGGAACAGCAGTTAGAAAACCTGTTGCTTACAGGGAAGATCAGCCAGCATGATGTGGTCGTTGGCAGCCACCTTGCGCGCGTAGTAACTGGTGGTGAATGTTCTCCTGTTACACCTGTCACTGAACAGTACGTGCTTGATCTCGAACGTGAAGCGTTCCTTAGTCTGGCTGGAACGGAGAAGTCGCAGGATCGCATGCAGGCCATTTTGATGACGGGGAAACCTTTGCGGAATTAAGAACTTTGAGCGTTGCGAAGGAGTTTCGGCCCGGCAAGCGAGATCCTTCGCTGCGCTCAGGATGACAAATTGGACAACGCTCAGGGTGACAAAATGGGGAATGCACATCCGCCCCCGCCATTATGGCCATGATTCCGGCATTTGATCGGTAAAATTCATCAGGGCGGGAGACGCCTTTTCCCGCATTTGGCCTGCACACGCCCTAAATGTCTGGGGCGGTGAGGCCGTGCATACCCAGGGAGTAGGCGATCTCGCCCCCATGATGGAGGTCGTGTTCCATGACGTGCCAGATGACCCATCCGCGGGTGTAGGTGTACGTCTGGCCTTCCCACTCATCCTCGACGGTAGCCTGCAAATCCGCGAGTGTGTAACGTTCCAGCACTTCCTGAATGACCTGCCAGGTTTTTTCCAATCCACTCACCAGCTCATCCGCAGAGCGTGGTAGACTACCAGGTCCACCCCACTCATGAAAAGCGTAGAAGTCCTCATCGCCTTCTTCCAGATTATAATGAAACCACCCCACTCGCACGGCGATCACGTGACGTGCCAGTTCATCGATGGAACGCAGGTCCGGCGCTGCACGGAGCGCAAGCTGCTCCGGGGAGAGCCGGGCGAGTGCTACGCTCAGCTGGTTCTGGTAGTTTTGCCAGCCCTGGGTAAAGAACGCCAGGGTTTCGCTTGTTTCGCTCATGTTTTCACTCCTCGTGGCTACACTAAGTAACGTCGATTATTTGAAACGCGATGAGAGTTCGGGAGCGACCAATCCATGCATACCAAGCATGAGAGATACCTCGCTGCCATGGTGCAGGTCATGCTCAATGAGACGTGACAGATGCTCCACTAACGTGCCAGAGCGCAATCACCGGGTACCTTTTGAAGACAAACTCCCGTTCAAAGGGTGTCCAGTGAGCTTCGCATTCATCACCGAGTTATTTTACCATGTTGTGGCACATATTATACATATGTACGAAATTTCAGGGCCGAGAGTGACCTCAAGGGTCTCTCGCCACACTCAATCCAGCTATGCCTCACCACACCCACCCTACAGAAGTTAATGAATTGTGTATTGGTTATACTGAGTGAAATGAAGGATGACAAAGAGAACGTATCCTGAAAGTACTACCTACCTGCTTACATTTTTTCTCTTCCCAGACATCAAATCTCTAATTTCTGTAATGAAAACAGGGAAATTGTTGAGATTTTGTGATTTATTCGACGTGCATAAGCAACATTATGTGTAATTTCTGTAAAATAGCCGCTCAAACTGAAAAAAGGGCATGAAAGGACTAGACAAGAAAGTATAGTATCATGCATACTATAGGCATATATGTTGAAAAGCTTGTGTATATATGTTGTGACATTGTTTGACATCAGCTGAGTATATATGATTTTCGTTGCGAATGCTATGTATCAACTGTTGGTAGATTTGAAAGCAGTTACGAGGGAGAGTATGAGTATGATGAGCTATGAAGGACATGGAAGTGAAGTGGCGAGTTTACTATCCAGGATTACTGCTGAGTATGAAGCCGCGCAGCGTGGCTTGACGGGACTTGCTTACGGGGCAGCACAACACGAGTTCATTAGCGCACGCATGGAAACTATGGGCCAACTCCATAGCGAGTTGCAAACTATTGTAGGCGACTCTGCTATGGCATTGATCGTAGATGCTCTGGAAAGTGTAGACTAAATATCAGACAATAAGCTCTTCAAGCGTGTTGAAACACATATCAAAGTAACGCGCTGTTGGTTGTGCCTTATTCCAAACTCCTGTAACAACGTATTCGGTTTCTTCGCTCGCGAACGTATGATTATCTAAAACACATCGTTCTCCATCTTCGAAACTTTGCAGCCAGCGCTCGCGGTCTTCTGCATTAAGCAAAGGTGCCCCCTCACATACAAACCATTCTGCGATGCCTTGCAAGTAGCAACGAAAATCTTGAACCAGTGGAAACTGCCGTACAATGCGATAACTCTTCTCCTGAACATCCACAAAACCAGCGGTTCTCATGTAGCTTGCGAGTTTCGAACCCACCCAACTATCTTCAAAAGCGTACCCAGCATCTACACGCAATTGTTCCCAACGCTCACGAGCCTGGAAGACACGCGCCTGTAGCACTGGATCGATAGAATGGAAACGCATCGTGCCAAAGTCGATATCCTTGATTACCAGGCGTCCACCGGGGCCAAGGTAACGGCCCATGGCCGAGAATGTCGATACTGGTTCGGGGAGATACTGACTGACATTAGCACTAAAAATGAGGTCTACGCTACCATACGGAACCGGCAATTGTTCCATGAGGCCACGCTTGTAGTTGACCATGCGCTCAAACCATTTTCCGTGCATGCGCTTGTACGCGGTTACCAATGCCTCTGGGGAAACATCGACTCCAAGTATTCGTCCCTTGTAGCCAATAGCACGAGCTAATAGGGGCGTCCACAGCCCTGGACCGCAACCAGCGTCAACAACGTAGCTGCCATGTTTGAAATAAATGTCCCGAATCATTTGTTCACGTTCGGGCGATTTACTGCGATGATGTGTTTCTAGCCATTCTATTGCATTTAGTGGCAATCCACCCTCGTTGATGTGAAGTGGGTCGTTTACTGCCATTACACTACCTCAACCATTATTATTATCAGCTATGATTTGCTCTTACAGAGTGATTTTTGTAATGTTGAAAGTATAACATGCGCAAATGTTTCTCTACAATACTTTGTATATAAATGTAGTACCAAAGTGTATACTATGTGAGATATTATGTGAAAGAAGATGTAGTGGGCGAATACAGTTGGGCAATTTCTCAAAATATATGAGGAGCTTGTTTCGATTTGGGTGCTGTGGGAAAAGAGGCCTGGACAGCGCTGGCACCTACCCGCCTTGCCAACGACGCTCACGCGTCTAGCGCTTTCGCGCTCAGGCAAGTCGCAAGGAGAAGCGCCCCCACCACCCATCATCCACACCCGTTTCCCTACATCGGAACTTGTCAATGGAGCTATAAACCGATATACTCTATCGCAAATGAGTGGGTATTGAGATAGAACAAGAATCATAGCATATGATAGTAGGAGTTTGGCGCCAATGCAGTCCTCTGGCCAGCAGCCACAAGAAAAAATGGAGCGTGAGAACGTGGAAGTCGAAGACTCAAAAGATCAGGCAGCATCGCCACTTTATGAATTTCCTGCGGATCAGCCAGGGATGGTTTATCCACCACCACCTTCCTATTATCAGAGTATGCCCATTCCTGAAACACGTGTTGCGTTGCCATATCAGGCAGCCACGTCTGGTTCACAGGCCCCACTAAATACGGTGGATGTGCCTGTTGCGCCTTCCGGGCCAACACGTTATCCCGAAATGCAGCCGCAGATTAAAAAATCTCATAAGTGGGTCTGGATTGTCGCGTCCATTTTTGGTGTGGGTTTTCTTGTTACCTGTGGCTTATGTGGTTGGGGTACATACCAACTGGTCGGTAGCGTTATCAATCAGGAAACTGGAGCAACTGATGTTGTGAATACATACTTTCAAGATGTTCAAAATCAAAGATATGAGCATGCTTATCAGAACTTACAGATTAGTGGTTTAACATTGGAAGACTATATTAAACAGGCGCAGGCAAGTGATGCACAAAACGGTTTACTGCTCTCTTTTTCTGTCGAACAACCAACATTTGACACGAATGCAAATTCAGGGCCTGATTTAAACAAGTGGAGTTATACAGTGAATGTTACAAGGGCGAAAACTTCATATCCTATGCTGGTCACTGTAGAAAAAGTAGGGGGAAGCTGGAAGATTACCTATATCGATAAGTATTGATAAGATAGATTTTTTGCTTCACGAGAGGAAAATAAGAGGCCGAAGAGCAATCCTTCGGCCTCTTATTTCATGTAATATACATAGACTCCAATACAGAGGAGATCAATCTTTTTCAATACATATATAAAAAGATTAAGAGTAATGTCTAAAGTCGAGAAAAGAGAACATTACTAGCTTACAGCGATACTGGCCTGCATACTCATCATTGGTACTTCGCTACCTACACAGGCGCGGAGATCGTCTCGATAAAATCTCCATGTGCTGCCAACTTTATGGCCAGTAAGTTGTCCAGACCACATAAGACGATACAGAGTAGAACGACTTACTCGCAGATAGCTCATCGCTTCTTTGAACGTTAGAAGGACATCATCCTGGATCACTTGCACAACCATCTTTGTTCTCTCCTTAGATATACTAGTTCAATGCATT
Organism: uncultured Chloroflexia bacterium; assembly: GCA_963702765.1. Taxonomy (GTDB): domain Bacteria; phylum Chloroflexota; class Ktedonobacteria; order Ktedonobacterales; family Ktedonobacteraceae; genus DATMNR01. The sequence goes on along the minus strand of CAVPEB010000003.1, from coordinate 16,584 downwards.
TACATGAAAAGTGAATGCTGAATATTCGTATCAGATGATACACATTTCTGTCTCATTGCATACTATAGTAACCAATGTTGATACGCTTTTGTGTTGAGGAATAGTTGTGATTTGGTTAAAATTAGCGGTTTCCTGGTGAGAGATTCATTACCAACCCTGTTCGAGCAAGCCATTAAGCGCCTGAGCTTCACATGCAACAGGAATAATCGTCATGCCGGTTTTCGAACACAAGCGATCAATAGCCTGAGTATCGCCAGGAAAAGCCATTGCTACAGTAAGGCGGTAATGATCACGGCCAACAGGTACGCAACGTAGCTCACACGCTAGAGAGTATGGAATGAGATGCTTTAATCGCGATGACAGGCGTGCAGGTAATTGCATGAAAGGTATGCCGCTATTGCGGGCAGCGACGAAAGAATCATTCTCTTCATCTTGATTGCGGTCATACAGATTTACCTCTACTAAACTAATGGACCTCGTGCCGTGCAATTGTGTTGTTACTGCTGGCCGTAGTGTTATTCTGGATGCAATAAAACCCGTCTGGTAAAGAAGTTCTTCCAGTGAAGCTCCTGGTTTGGGGTATGATCCAATGCCCAGAGTAATTTCAGTTTCACGTTTCAACGGTGGAATGACTGTCTCTGGCTGGAGAAGATTGATACTGTGATACACTCTTTCGAGAAGGGACTGCGCACCCTCCTGGTCCACGGCTGGTAATATTATAGCAATGCTAGCGCCTGCATGTACCAGTATGTTATCACTGCTTCTAATTGTGCGTCGCACATTGATGAGTATCTGATCCAGAAGACTGGCTGGAACATGATAGCGATGCCGTTTATGAGAGATCGCTGATTTCGGGGTGATATGAATATGTTCAAGCTGTGAGATATGCAATAGCAAAATGCTTAATGGAGTGGAACGTGGGAAGTAGTTCTCAAGTTGAGTGCGCAAAGAACTATTCAACTCAAGGGTTGCCAGAGTCATTTCTATCAACTGTGTAGAATTTTCAACATGCTTCTCCCATACCTCTCGGTGCAGTCTGGAAAGAGGTAAGCATGTGCATACTTCACTGGCTGGGCTATTTAGATATGTAACGGTCGAGGTTGGCGTTCCTCTTTCGATATATTTCATAGTAGAGTGCCTTTTAAATCAAAAAATGAATGATATAGAAGAGTATACTGTGGAAAAGCTATGGAAAAAATGCAGAGTGCGTTGAAGAATGGTTAAGAATGAAGGGAATCGGTTAAGAAGAAAAAGAGGCGGGACGAAGCGATTGAGATGATGCGCATCATCTCAATCGCTTCGTCCCGCAAAGATCAAGATTTAATGGTGATGGGTGCTGTAAAGGTATATCCCACACCCGGAACGGTCATGATATATTGTGGATTGTTGGCTTCAGGTTCGATTTTCTGGCGCAAGTGGCGTATGTGGGTTTTCACAAGGCCAGAATCACCAGCTTCGTCATAACCCCATACTCGCTCGATAATCATATCGGTTGTCAAGACCTGGCCGGTGTGTGTAATGAGCAAGTGGAGCAGACGGCTTTCAGTGGGGGTCAGGCGCACTTTTGTGTCGTCGCGGGTTACTTCGTGGCGCATTGCATCTAATGTCACCGGGCCAACAGTAATTGCTGATGAACTGGAGGAACCTTTTGCGCTATTTGAGCGACGCATTATTGCTTTAATGCGGGCCAGTAATTGCCTCGGACTAAAGGGTTTTCTCAGGTAATCGTCGGCTCCCATCTCTAATCCACGTATCTCGTCGTCCTCACGGTCGTGTGCGGTTAATATTAAAACCATTGAGTTGGTTTCACTTCGCATTTGACGGCATACCTCGAAGCCATCCAGTTTGGGCATTTGCACATCCAGGATGACAAGATCCGGTAATGTTTCTCGCCAGCGTTTGACAGCCTGTTCGCCATCAAATGCGCGTATTACATCGTATCCATGCCCTTTGAGCCAGTAGCTCAGCATGTCAACCATGTCGCGATCATCGTCCGCCACCATGATTTTCACTCGTGTTTCCTCCTACAATCCTGCTCTTCAAAATAAGGTGCGCGATTGAAACTGCCGATGGGAGTTAGGAGAGTAGTGTGGGAACCTGCTTCGTTCTTGATCCTCGCCGCCGAAAGCGGCGAGAAAATCGATAAAGTCCGCGCCAATGGAGATAGTCCACACCCCGAAAAGAGTTAACATGATGGGTCCCCCAGACCCTGTCACCCTCTGTACTCCCTAAAAGGCAGGTCTTTTGTTGATAAACTTGTTCTAATTGCTTCAACGCGATGCAATTCAAGGAGTAACATCGTGGTACAATTTGGTGTACGTAGAGCTAAACTTGTTCTATTTTGAACTTATTGGAGAAGAATGCATGATTCCTCGTGAAGAACTTTTGTCTCTAGCACGTGAAGCTGCGCTGAAAGCGCACTGTCCCTATTCTCATTTTCGGGTTGGCGCTGCTGTAGTGGCAGATGGAAAAACCTATGTTGGAACGAATGTTGAGATATCGAGTTATGGTCTGACTCTGTGCGCGGAACGTTCAGCTTTAGCAACTGCGATCACCGCTGGTGCCGCACCAGGATCAGTTACTCAGGTTGCCGTGGCCTGTATCGATGCACCACAGGGAGCACCTGTTCAGGATCGCACTCCTTGCGGTGCTTGCCGCCAATGGTTGGCTGACCTTGCCCCATATGCCGTTATTTATGTTGATGGGGACCTGCGAGATTTCACAATTGAGGATTTGTTGCCATATGCATTTGGGTACCATACCAGAAATGCGTAGTGTAAGCGAGCTATGATTTTCCAATCCACAAGTCCCATTTAATTGTCGCTCATGACACAAGATGATATAATCCCATCGGCAATTATCCTCACAAACTGAAGCACACATGCCATAGTACGAGGTTGATGATCACATGCGCAAAAAAGCGGCCATTCTGCTCCTTACAATGATAGTCCTGATAGGTCTTTTCGGATGGTATGTCGTTGGTGGGATTCAGGCTTATTCGCGATATCAGCAGAGTAGAATAGCTATCCAGGAGCACTGTGGAGGCCAGTCTCCAGTGCATATCTGCGTGCAATCTCCAGTAGAGATCTTCAGTGCATACTACCCTTATTATGTCGCTACGCAGTCCAATGTGTTTGTCATACAATACAGTAGTAGCAGACCGATTACATTGTTGATGAATGTGAACATTGAGGGGTTTAGTCAATCGGAAATGCATACAGTAACCGCGACATCAAGTGTGCAGTCAATCAGCTTCAGGCCGCTAGTGATATCTCAGGCATTACGCCAGTTGACCGTAGATACGAATACCTGGCTGCAGGTGCATATTACAGATGTACAGGGACATGTATATTATGCCGATGATAGCCCGTTATTGCTGCGTTCACGATGGTTGATGCAGTGGATTGCAGCGAACCGTTTGAAGATTGCTGCATGGGTTACTCCCGATGATCCCGCAGTGATAGCATTGGACAATAAAGCTAAAGCGTTTTTGCAGCAACAGCAACAGCCTATCCCTCCCTCGATGATTGGCTATGCAAATGGGCGAGCAAGTGAAAGGGCTGTAATAGACCAGGTTGATGCAATTTTTGATGCCATGCGGCTTGATTATCATATACAGTATAGCCAGGAAAGTGTCCCGTACAACGGACCTGGGGACACAAGTGTAGCTTTGCAAAAAATCAAATTACCGTCAGAGGTGTTGCAACAGGGTAGTGGGATGTGTATTGAGCTAACTGTGTTGCTAGCTTCGGCAGTGGAAAAAATAGGATTGCACGCCGAAATCGTGATTATTCCAGGGCACGCCTTTCTTGGCGTAGCAGTTACACCAAATAATTCGTTTAAGTACTGGGATCCGGCTGAAGTGAGTAACAACGTTGCGGGTGATTCTGCAAACGTGTGGACTGATAATGAATATGCGCAGAATGCGAAGCAAATTGTCGATACAATTGTGATTAGTGATGCCCGTAATCAGGGCGTTGGCCCAATGCTAGGAATTGGTTAAGAGAGGAATATCACAACGAGCAGTGTAGATTTTCCAACATGGTTTAGTTATGGCTGCTTTGGTGGTTTAGCTATGTGCATGTTCGCTATAGCTGTCAATGCGCTGTATACGACGTTACGTAAACGCGGCACAACGCGGCAACTCGCTGGCGCGATTGTTATCTGTGTCACTTGTGCGTTGTTGCTGCTGCCTGCTATTATCTGGTATGAGACTCGTTTCAGCTCGACACAGGCGATCATTTCAGTTGTAGAGGTTGCCCTGGCGCTTGCTTTTGTGGCTATGTGTGGTTGGGTATTACCTTTGAGTGTGACAATCGTTTACTGCCTCTTTACACAGCCACGGGACTCAAATACCTCGGTGCGTCTTCCCCGCCAACAGAATTATCGTAAACGAACCACACGTGGAAATGCTGTTGGACGGGAGGTGGCACTGCCTAAACGCCAACCGGGTGTGCTTGCTCCTTTTGTTTTCGGTGAAGACAATCCCTGGGGCTGGTTAGAGCATCGTTCAGGACGTTTCCAGGGGCAAAAATTGGCATTAAACCGCACTGTAATCAGTATCGGACGCGAAGAGGATAATGATATCTGGCTCGATGACGAGACGTCCTCGCGCTACCATGCTGAATTAGTCTGGGATAACGGGCAGGTCTATATTACCGATTGCAATAGTTTGAATGGAGTCCTCCTGAATGGACGGCGTATACGTGGCACGCTTGTCGTCAAAAATGGAGACCTAGTAGAAATCGGTTCCCACCGATTTATATTTGAGGTTGCTGAACGTCCTATTCCACTGGCTGAACAGGATGATCCTCTGATGCATCACGCACGGCGCCTGTCTATTTCACCTGAAACCGGGTTCCCTGATAACGGCAGGAGACTTGCCAACGCTTCTGCACCTCCAACAAGGCCTATGGATCAAGAGACGCCTTTTGAATTGGACAGTCTTCAGTTGGATCGCCCGGTCTCACAATTACCGCTCACGACCCCTGGTGAATTCAACATTGAGGCTAGCTACTCTGATATGTCGTATGACGCTAAGGGATTTAATCCGATTACTCCTCCAACAGTATCTGAGAGACCTGGTAGTCTTTGTACCATCTGCAATGGAGAAATGGCAGGGAGAAGCTTCTTATTGGATCGATCTGTATTAATTATTGGAAGCTCTGCTGAATGTAATGTGATTATTCAAGATGCCTCTGTTGCATCCCAGCATGCCAGGTTTTTGTATCAGAGCGATGGAGATTACATTCAGGATCTTAGTGGCCAGAATGCTACAAGCGTAAATGGCGTGCTGCTGCAGGGTGCACTCTTACTTCGAAAAGGGGACATCATTAATTTGGGTGACATTCGCCTGGAGTATACTTTTATAGAGGAGGCACCAACTTCATCATTTCCTCCTCTCTCAGCGCCTGTAAGTGCGTTCCCAACAGTTGGACCTGGGCCATTGCGATTGCCTAGCAAGCCAAAATAAGGCATGCACCAGGACGGCGCGAGCGCCCCACTGCCTATCATCCACACCCCCGTCCCTACGAATCTATTCTAATGTTTGCCATGGCGTGTTTTGATATGATTGGTCTACCATGACCGGGGTAGAGGTAGAGGACGTTCAGGCTGCGTAGTGTTTGAAGGATCATCTCGAGGGTGCGTTGATGTGAATTTCCATGCACGAGCGCTGCTCCTCCCTCGAGTGTTACAATGGTGTCTCCACATACCAGTTCGTAGCTGAAGGGATTGTAGAGGCAAAGACTTTCGGGTGTATGTCCGGGACTGGCTATGACACGCCAGTTCGGGTGATTTGGAAGTCCTGCTACATCTTCTAACCAGATATCCACCATTTGCACCTGCTGTTCATAGCGTGGGGGAAAGAGGTTTAGATGATGCAGGGCGCCGGGCAAAGGATACTGGCTGAGCATATGTCCGACGAAATGGCTCATGCCTGTCCTGTTCCAAGATTCCTGGCGATTGCCATCTTGCCATGATTGTACCAGTTGTTGCGCGACATTGGATGCGGCAACTGGCGCTTTGCAGGCTTTGCGAAGGGCCTCGACCCCGTCTGTATGGTCGGGATGGAGATGTGTCAGCACGATAAGGTCAATATCGTTGGGGGTGCGATGGAGAAATCGTTGGAGGTAATGGAGCGTTAATTGTGTGTTGAGCACGGAGCCAGGATCAACAACAAAGCAAAACTCTTCATCGTTGACAAGGTAGGTATTGGCCCTTGAAAAGCGATCAGTGATGGTGTGTACGTGTCGAGCCTGTTGGACTATTAAAGGTTGTTGTTCTTTGATTTCGGTAGCGATGTCCAAGTCGCCTCCTAAATGGGAACAATGCTTACAAAGTAGCGAATGAGCCATATCTTTTTGTGTTATCTATGGTACACTGAAAAAGTGGTTTAGGACAAGGTAAGTAATATCCAATCCCTGGTTTCGCTTCGCCACCCGGTATCTCGGAGTTCCTGCCAGCCTCACTGAAGGTCCTTAGGCTTTTCTAGTCACCCTGAGACATTTCTACTACAAGTAGTAAACGAGTTTCCTGTCGGTCACCAGCTTCATTTTATTTGGCACTTCTGAAGTCTGAAACACGGTTGTGTGTTATACTACAGGCAGAAGTAGTCCCCCCAGGAGGTTAAATTGATGTCGCAAAGCCGCACAGGGCAATGGCCTGAGTATGTTTATGTCGTTCCTCAAGTCTTCACCAAAGCCAACGTGCGCCTGATAGGTATAGGCAATTACGCTCCCTCAGGCACGATTTCAAACGAATTTTTTGCTACTATTTCCACACGGCTGGGAGATCCTCGTAGCGCCGAGGACCTGGAGCGTGTAACGGGCTTGAGCACACGGCATGTACGTGCCAGCACCCTGGAACTCTGCCGTAAAATGGCGGGAGCGGATGCTCCCGGGCTTATCGATGATCCAGCGGCACCCAGAGAAGAGACATTGGCGGATATGGCTGTGATTGCTGCCCAGCGCGCTCTTGCCAGTGCGGGTCGTGACGCTTCTGAAATTGATACCGTGATCGGAGCTTCTTCCTCTGATAATGATGCATTTCCTACTATCGCCGGCCTTGTTCAGAATCGCCTGGGAATAGGACCAGTTCGCGCGAGTATGCTGAGAGGCGCTTGCGCTTGCCAAACCGAGGCTTTTCAGGTATGCAGCGAAGTGCTTAAGGCCGGTTCTGCCAATCTTGTCCTCATGGTTACTTCTGAAGGATTACTTTCCAACATCATGAATGTCCTGGATTGGAAAACAAGTTCCCTCTTTGGCGAGGGGGCAAGTGCCTTCCTTTTGGAACGAGGTGAGGAAGAGACGTATGTGATTAATGGTTCTGATGCAAACCAGGCTGCGTCACTGTTCTATCAGACACCACTGCGCAAAGATGTCGTTGAGATGGCTGAAGTCGATATGAAAATGCGCGAACTCTACCAGGCTGGGAAGGGCGCGGATCTGAATAAAATGCTTTCGGAGTACATGGTGGGCTATACTAAAATGAATGGGAAAGAGGTCTTTCGCGAGGCTCCACGCGCTATGGCAGAATCGGTAGATGTGTTATGCCGTCATGCTAGATTAGGGTACGATGACCTAGCGTATATTGTGCCACACCAGGCCAATTCACGCATAACACGGCGCATGGGAGAACTGCTGATTTATGATTATGGTTGGCCGTCTTCAACAATGGATAAGCTGGTTGATAATTTCCGCTACTATGGGAACCTCTCCAATGCCAGTATAGCTACTGCGCTTGTGGAACTTTTACGCCAGGGACGCCTGCACGATGGTCAGTGGATGGCGTTGCCTGCTGTTGGAGGTGGTATGAATTATGGCTGCTGGCTTTTGCGTTTTCATGAGCTAAAGAATCTAGAGGCTACGTTGAATCCTCAATAAGTACCTCATCTTTTACCCCCGGCGGGTTAAGGAAGATGAGCGAGGGCACCCTGCACCCCGCCCAAGAGGTCTGCATATCCCTTGGAACCCCTACTTATAGTAATACCCGTTCGTAGGTATAGAATATCTTGCCACCCCACTCGTATTCGGCTCCTACAAAGGCATCACGCACCATCATCAGGTCAGGAACATGAGCGATGATATTCTCCAGACCGAAATCGGGAAGCATGCGTCGCATTGCATAGGCAATCATACTGATCGATTCTGTTGTGCCGTCAATGTACCCTATGAAGAGATGCTCACCCTGGTGGCCCGAGCGCTGTTCAGCTATTACCAGTCCATCCAGGCGATCCCAGCGTCGCAAAATATAGAGCTGCTGTGCTGTTATTTTCTCAAGTAAAAGATCAGAGGTAACAGTATACGCGGTAAAACCTTGATAATATAAACCGCCTATTGCTGGAAAGATATTTGAAGTGTTGAGATAATCAATGATATCGTCGAGGTCAGCGTGGGTAGCTAAAACGGGTGTCTCAAGAGCATAAGAACTTTTCGTAGGTGTAGCGGCTACTTCTGCACGATACATCGCGTAGGACCCTACGCGATTCATAGCGCTTCTTTCCAGAAGATGAATGGCGGCAGTGTTGGTTGATTCTGTAATGAGCCTGATAGTGGTAGCTCCACGCAGTTTTGCCTCGGCCAGTTGCGCGTTAAAGAGAGCTGACGCAATACCTTGCTGGCGAAACGTCGGGTCAATGCGCATTCCTTCGAACCAGGCTTCTGTCGCATTGAGCATGCGTATATTGGTTACACCAACAGGTTGACCATCTATGGTGGCGACGAATAATTTGCCCTGCGGATTGTTCAACCATTCGTCCCAGACGTATTCTAAGTAATCGCCCCATTCCCAGGTTTGTTGGCAAAAAGCCAGGACGGCTTCGCGATCTTCCGGGCGCGCTGGTCGGACTTCCAAATCAGGCATTTTTAGTTTCTCCTTTGCTTATTCCTCTACGATAGAATGTAGCGATAAATTCGGTAATAGTCAATGAAAGGGATAAAGGGCTGGTTAGTAAAACACATGATGAGCAACGATCGAAGTTTTAGAAACGTAATAGATATATACTATCCTCAGGGATGAGCATGTTCCTCGTAATGCAAGATGGAAAGTAGAATGCAGCAAAAACAGAGCGATCAAGATCAAAAAAATGCCGAAGAGAAGGTTCCTGAAAGCACCTCAATTGGAGGAAAGATTGGAGAAGAGACGCGTGAAGTCGCTGAAGAAGCCAGACAGGAAGTAACGGAGGCAGGCAGGCCATGGTATCAAATTGTCAAATGGGGTCGAATATTGATAGCTGTATATGCTATTCTCTTTGTTCTCTTTGGATTGCTAGCCTGGTGGGTGCATTATCATCCAGTTATCGCCATTGATGTCACAATAACGCGCGAGTTCCAGGAAAATCAATCTCCATGGCTGCAAAATTTTATGGTAGCTGTCAGTTATATTGGAAATGCGCCTCTTGTCTCACTAGGTCTGATTATTCTGGCTGTTGTGTTGTTTTGGGTTGTTGATTTGCGCCTGGAGGCGATTATGGTTGCAGCAGTATCTGCTGTCAGCTCGATTCTAAACTGGTCGATTAAGCTTATTGTGGCGCGCCCTCGCCCATCTTCTAACCTGGTAGATGTTATCCAACATGCTGGTGGAAACAGTTTTCCCAGTGGCCATGTCATGGCTTATGTAGCTTTTTGGGGATTACTATTTTCTTTTGGAATTATCCTCTTCAAAGGGAATTATTGGTGGCGCACTATGTTATTAATTATCTCGGGGTTATTTGTTGTGCTGGTTGGACCCTCTCGCATCTACCTGGGTGATCACTGGGCCAGCGATGTGTTAGGCGCATATATTATTGGTGGTCTTTTACTTGGCGTGTCATTATGGATTTACCTGCTTTTAAAGGGAAGAGGTGTTTTAGCTCCGCGAAATGGCCGGGCAACGCCGTTTCGTGAAAAGTATCTAAAGTGAAGGATCTCTCGTGATGGGCAATGAGATCCTTCGCTCACGCTCAAGATGACAAAAGAGTACTAGGATCACCATCGTAGCGTAGGTTCCATACAATTGGAAAGTGAGTCCTATTGATTTGGGCTGGTGATCTCTTTGAGGTCAGGTTGTTCGGTCTGATGGTTGGAACCTGTCCCTGATATAATCGTTGCTTCTTCGTCCTTAGATACAGGTTGTTGTGTTTGCTGGCCAGTGTTACCGTTTTGAGCGCTGGCAATGGTTTCCTCGCCGAGTTCAGGCTGCCCATTCTGGTGATCGAAACCTGTGTCTGGAGCGCTGACTTCGGTTTCTTCATGTGGTGCACGAAACTCTGATAATTCGGCCTCAAGCGTGCGGAGATGCGTATTGCTTGCCTCTAGCCTGATCTGCGCTTTAGCGAGTTTTTTCTCTGCCTTCTGAATACTGGATTTAGCTTCCTCGATTTCCAACATCATTTTGGCTTCTTTTTTGGCCTGTTTCTTGCGTTTCTTCTGATCGTTCACTTCTGCAACGGGTTCGGATGAATTATTGCTTGTTTTTTTTGCCATGATGTTTACCTCGTTCTTACAATACGAACTCACTTCATTTTGTTGACCACACTAGCGTAAAAGGATAAGTATATAAACGCATTACTTGTAATGTGTGGTGTTTTCTCCTATGGTGCTTTTAAATATAGCATAAAATTCATGAGATTACTATTGTTTGAGTTGGAGTAAGCGCACGAAAGGTCGTGCTTGCTCATTTGCAGCAGAAGACGTTCTTTTGATAGAATGCTACATATCTGTCTACTTTGCAGTGTTTGGAATAGTGAAAATGGAATTGAACGATACGAGCAGCTATCAACGTTGCTTTGTTTGTGGGCATCGAAACCCCTATGGCTTACATCTTTTCTTCCGGCTTGATGAGAATACAATTGTCGCAGATTTTCAGCCACGAGAGGAGCATCAGGGATTTCCAGGAGTTATTCACGGTGGCATTGTAGCTGCTGTGCTCGATGAAGCCCTGGGGCGCACCTCTTTGCTGGGTGATAACCAGGAGTGGACTATGACTGGTCGCCTGGAGGTGCGATACCGCCGTTATGTGCCGTATGGACCATTGTTGAGAGTGCGCGCTACACTTGATTCCGAGCGGAGACGCGCACTTCAAGCTTCAGGGGTGCTGACTTTAGCGAATGACGAAAGTGTTGTTCTGGCGGAAGGGCATGGAACATTTCTGCCTCTTTCGCCAGATGCTGTGACTGCAATATTAAAGGATTATCCAGATCTGCGCGATTTTTTCGAGCAAGATCAACCCTGATGTGCTTAAAGAGATCCATTACGAGTTTTCTGCCGGGAAAGGAAACTCGGTAGGTGGTGATGGCACAATCTCATGTGGTAAGCTGTCTTGATCAGGCGCTGGCACAGGTACATCTAAGCCTGTTTCCTCCAGAATCTGCTGTAACTGGCGCGCATCGATTGTTTCTTGACGGCGAAGCTCCTGCGCGATGCGGTCAAGCGTAGTGCGATGTGTTGACAGAAGATCCAACGCTTGTTGATAACACATACGCACAATGCGATCAACCTCATCATCTATCATCTCCGCTGTCGTCTCGCTATAGTCACTTGGAGCTCCGGTCTCACCACCACCCATGAATGGGCTTTGGCGTTCGCTGAAAGAAATTGTTCCTAGCCGTTCGCTCATGCCCCAACGAGTGACCATTTGACGAGCGATCGCGGTTACGCGTTGAAGATCATTCTCTGCTCCGGTTGTGATACGTCCAATTGCTATCTGCTCAGCAGCTCTTCCGCCTAGTGCGGTCACAATCTGGGTGAGCAAATACTCTTTCGAGTAGTTGTAGCGGTCATCTAAAGGTGTTGACATAGTGACGCCCAACGCCTGTCCGCGTGGCACAATTGTAACTTTACTGACGGGATCAGCATGTTCGGAGAGGATGCCAGTAAGTGCATGACCACCCTCATGATATGCAATGACGTTGAGATCATCGTCATGCAGAACTAAAGGTCGCTCTGCCCCCAGGAGAATTTTGTCCAATGCTTCTTCCAAACACTTCTGGTTGACATAATCAAGGTTACGACGTGCTGCCAACAGGGCTGCTTCATTGATCAGATTTGCCAGGTCAGCGCCCACCATCCCTACGGTGGCTCTGGCCATAGCAACGAGATCTACATCAGGACCAACAGGCACTTCACGCGCATGTATTTTGAGAATAGCTAAGCGGCCAGTCCAATCAGGACGATCCACAGTTACACGACGATCGAAGCGGCCTGGCCGCAACAAGGCTATATCCAGACCATCGGGGCGGTTTGTAGCGCCAATGACCACAACTGCCTGGCGGGTATCAAAGCCATCCATCTCAACGAGCAATTGGTTGAGTGTTTGTTCACGCTCGTCATTCGTATTGATGCTTGAACCACGTTGCCGTCCAACCGCGTCAATTTCATCGATGAAAATGATGCTGGGAGCTGCTTTCTTTGCCTGATCAAACAGGTCACGCACGCGACTGGCACCAACACCTACAAGCACTTCCACAAATTCTGAACCGGACATAGAGAAGAAAGGCACTCCGGCCTCCCCAGCAACAGCTCGGGCCAGGAGAGTTTTGCCAGTTCCTGGAGGGCCAACCAGAAGTACGCCACGTGGAATCTTCCCACCCAATCGCTGAAACTTGTCTGGTGTTTTCAGAAATTCGACCACTTCTTGCAGTTCATATTTAAATTCATCTACACCTGCCACATCAGCAAAAGTAGTGCTGGGGCGATCTTCGAGAATTACTTTTGCACGGCTCTTACCGAAACTGAAGATGCCTTGTTGGCCTTGCGAGGCACGACGACTGATAAAAATGAAGATTGCAATCAAGAAGACCCAGGGTAGAAACGCGATCAAGATGTTCAACCAGAAACTGTTATCCTGTGCGGGCTGAGTAATCACGATTGTGGTATCGGTACCAGTACATTTGGTGGGTTTTTGAAAGCCTTTGTTGGTAGGGTCGGTGAGAATTGGAACAAGGTTGGGATCTCCATTTGGCAATTGTGTGACGTGGAAATCATTGAAGTTGTTCACAGGTTGGCAAAAGGTCCCTGTTATATCGGTTGTACCGGTGAGTGTGACAGACTTGACATTGCCCGCGTTTATCTGGTTATAAAGATCACTGTAACTCAGTTCAGCGCGTTGGGGTGTATTCGAGCTGGTGTTGTTATTAAAAACCTGGAAGAGGAATATACCCAGCATCATCAGAACAATCACGAGCAACCAGCGATTGAGCGGAGATATGCCTTTTTGCTTTGGTTGCTGCCCATTTGGGCCTTGACGAAGTTGATTTGGTTGACGTTGTGGCGAATTATTATTATTATTATTTTGTAGCCAAAGTATGTTGGCTGGTTGTTTCTCCATGACAGACGAATCCTGCTTTCTGACCCCGACTTACTACAAGGAATCATTCAGGCTTGCATATCTCTTGCTGTGTGATGAAGTGAGTATATGAGCCATTGTCATATTATATCTTATTGGTACTTAAATTGCACGTAGACTCGTTGGTTCTTATTGAGGTTTTGCTTGCAACTGCAATACAATTTGTCTTGAGCTATGCTGATCAATATTCAGACGATCGGCAGGTCGATTTAGTGCATCTTCACTTCCAACTGTCGGCTCGAAGCAGATGAAATTGTGATCGGGTTTGGTTGGCGGTTCAGACCAAACCTGCATATTTGCAAGGGCATACTGGCCGTTCAGAGGTATCTCTGCAATTATCAGTATCCCGCTGCCAGGAAATTGTAATGTGACATAGTGTGGAAATGGGTATGGATTGTCGGGTATATGCTCAACCCAATCAAAGGCTTGTGCTTCAAATCCCGAAAGTCCATCGGCTTTCATGTTCATCTTTTCTGATTGAGCAACCATAAAATAAGGATGAAAACCTGGTGCGATTGGCATGTTTTCGTTGCTGTGGTTCTCCATCGTTACTGTGTAGGTTAGTATTCCCTCTTCAACTGAGATGTTTACAGTGAATGTGAACTCATATGGATAGCTTGCAAGGGTTGCATCGCTATTGCTTAATTGGATCACGAGATGGGTGCTATCTTTCTCGATAATTGTCCAGGGTAGAATACGTCCAAAACCATGGATGGGAAGCTTCGTTCCTTTTTCTTGAAATGTGCCATTGTTGAGTCGGGAGAAGTTGGGTATCATCAATGGCAAGCCCCAACGCGTGATATTGCCTGTTTGTGTGGGACGATAGAGTATTTGCCAGGATCCAACTTGAAAATGTGTAATCAGACAAATTTCGGGTATCACGCCGATTGTCGTATTTCCACATGTCAAAACGTGTTCGCGTGGCGTAGGAAAACTTATGAAATCAGGCATTAGTACATTACCTTTCGTCTTTATTTGGTGGGTATTGTACGCATATTTCAAGGTTACCACAAGCGAGGCACATTCGGACAGAATACCTAAAACTATTGCGTTTTGTCATTTGGCGACATATACTTACTCTTGATGTAGACGCATACAAGTCCCCTTGAAACATTGTTAAAATGGTCCTTTATCCAATAATAGGATGGATAGGCAACATATGGGAATAGAGGACACTTCGGAAAGAACCATTTCCGAGGCGCAAAGCAATCTGGAAAGGGAGGAGAAGCAGTCAGTGCAAGGAAATATTGCGATCAAAGGCACGCGCAATGGTCTGCTTTTAACCCTGGAGCCTGAGACCCCTTTTAGCGAATTACTCAATGCCCTTTCACATAGACTGTCAGAGGCCCCTGGCTTCTTTCGAGGAGGATCGCTTGCTCTTGATACCAGGCATCGAGACCTACGAATAAGCGAGCGCACACAACTCGAGGAATTACTGGCGAATTATCAGATGTCGGTCACGTCTTTGGAACAGACTCTCATAGTAAAACAGCATGAGCCAGAGATTATTTCTTCTGAAGTTGGTATTGAGCCATCTATTGATGTTAGTATTGAGACAACTATCACCGCAGAAATTCTAAGCGAACAAACCCCGGCACTGATCGATAGGCTTGATCCTCGTGATTCGGATGATACCCTCTTTCTACGACGCACAATTCGTTCTGGGCAGGCAATCCACCATAGCAGCAATGTCGTGATCCTGGGCGATGTGAATCCAGGTGCAGAAATTGTTGCAAGTGGAGATATTTTGGTTTGGGGAGCTTTACGAGGAATGGTGCATGCAGGGTATCCGAATAATGAGAATGCTATTGTTTGTTCACTCGTGCTTGCACCCGTGCAATTACGTATTGCCCACCTGCTCTCAAGACCGCCGGATGGATTTCAGGTGCAGGCGCGTCCCGAGTTTGCGACAATCAAAAGCGGGCAAATTGTCGTCGAGGCCTGGCTCAATGGTCATGGCCGATCTACACGAAAATAGCATGAAGAACGTTTACACATGGTAGAGACTTGAATTAGCAAGCCTTTACAAATGAGAATGTTGAACAGTTGCTTATAATGGAGATGTTTATGGATAGCCGGGTGATAACCATCACTTCAGGGAAGGGTGGTGTTGGCAAAACCACAACCACGGCGAATCTGGGAACAGCCCTTGCAATGCAAGGAAAAAAAGTTGCAGTTGTAGACTCAGATATCGGCCTGCGTAACCTTGATGCTGTACTTGGATTGGAGAATCGCATTGTCTATGATCTCGTAGACGTTGTAGAGGGGCAGTGCCACCTGCGTCAGGCATTGATCAAAGACAAACGTTTGCCCGAACTTTATTTATTGCCCGCGGCGCAAACTCGCGATAAAAATGCTATCAATAGCGTTCAGATGGAGCAACTTTGCGAGCAATTGCGCCAGGATTTTGATTATGTGTTAATCGATTCTCCCGCCGGGATCGAGCAGGGTTTTCGCAATGCGATTGTTGGCGCAGACGAGATTATTATTGTTGCAAACCCTGAGATGGCCTCTGTGCGTGATGCCGACCGCATCATCGGGTTAGTTGAGGCTGCAGGAAAGCCCGAGCCGCGTCTAATACTCAATCGCCTGCGTTCCGAAATGGTGAAGCGGGGGGATATGATGGATGTGGCCGATGTGTTGGAAGTGCTGGGAATTGAGCTTGTAGGTATAGTGCCTGAAGATGAAATGATCATCGTGGCAATCAATAAAGGCGAACCGATTGTCTACGAAAAACGTTCACGCGCTGGAAGCGCATATCTCAATGCTGCTCAGCGTATTATAGGTAAAGAAGTGCCTCTGGAAGAGGTCGATGAAACACAATCATTTATGGAACGTTTGAGACGAATGTTAGGGTTTGGGCCAGCTCTGGCTGAGAAACGCGTACGTTCATAGGGGTCCTGAGAAGGCAGGCGGTACATATGGGTATATTTGATTTTATGACTGGTCGCAAAAAGCCTACACCTGGCGAGGTGGCAAAAGAACGTTTGAAAGTCGTTCTGGCGCACGATCGTCTCAAAGTGAATCCTGAATTGCTGGAGCAGATTAAAAATGATCTGCTGGCGGTGATTTCGCGCCGTCTCGAGGTGGACGAACAGCACGTGCAAGTTATCATGGCTCGTGATGATCACTGGGATAAGTTGCATGCGGATATTCCTATTAAACGACAGAAAATTTCGTTTGAATGGGATCCTCCTTCATATACGCCTGCAGGTAATGCCTTACGTGGCAACAAAATACGTGTGGATGTGGAACGGTTGG
>CAVPEB010000002.1:0-25057 GCA_963702765.1 uncultured Chloroflexia bacterium | reverse complement strand
TCCGAGGCAAGAATTTTGTCGTTTGTAAGATTAGGAGCATAACGGTGTAATTCGTCAAGATTATTGGCCGCGACTTCTTCTTTGATCTCATCCCACATCTCCGGTCCTTCACGAAGAGAGTACGGATAGGTACTGATCACTTTGACCATGTGTTTCCCTTCTGGAGTTCGCCAAGATCTTCTACAGAAGGAGTCAGCACCAGTAACACAGGTTGTTCTTTTGTTCAATACCTTGATGGAAGTCGTTTTCTATCCGAAGTTGGCGTTCAGGGGTCTGAGCAATACCCGAGCCGACCACGGCCAATGTAGCTCCGTCAACTATATACTCTGGTGGCTCAGTCGTTGCATAATGTGCTACAAACATTGATCGACCACCTTATAAGTTTCCACCCCATTAAAGAAAATTATCGCCCCAGGCTTCGCGGGGGCCATAGTGATCAGGTGTTTGATGTGAATGGTAGATATGGCACCATATCGAGCGCGAAACTGTTCGCCCGATTTGGTCTCTACGCCTACGCATCGCCCAAACTGCAAGAGCAATCTGCTGGCAGGCTTGCTGGTGAGGATATGACCGCCATGGTCCTCGATGATGCGGCCCAGTGCTAAAGGCAAACTACCTGATCCTCCCTTAGGGATAGCCCAACCGTTCTTCTGGCGTCCAGCAATAAATGAATACGCAAGTAATCCAGTTCCAGGTCGATCTGCGGGTTGCAATGTTCCCTCGGCAAACCACATCATCCAGGATTTAGTATGCCAGTCTTCAAAGGAGGAGTTGATAATGTCCCAGGCGGAAAGAGCTTGTCGACGTAACCAGACAGACGACTGGCTGTATGAAGAAAGTTGTTCTGCTGTTGATGTCCACCCTGCCGGTGAATAGCGAACCTTACTGAAGAAAGGTGCTACGTCTCTCCATTCTGAAATCATAGTTCGGTATGTTTTAGCATCACGACGTGAGAATTTGGATATCTCTTCACATGTACGATCAATATCCATCCACTGTGTGAGATAGGTTCCATCCGGAAATACTACATGGGAAGCTGGATCAGACAAGATATATTCTAGTCCATATTCAGCAAGTGGTAGCTCTTGATTGCGCCAGATAGGGCTTTCCATGAATATAGAATGCGTAGTAGAGCAAGTATCATGCAGGAAGCCTGGAAGGGTGAGTTCCTCTGTCATGGTGTTTCCACCAATTACAGGTCGTGATTCGAGGATGAGGCACGAGAGTCCAGCCATTGCGAGATAAGCTGCGGCAACCAGGCTATTGTGTCCAGCACCAGCTACTACTACGTCATATTGTTCTGTCATGAATGCCTCCGGTGGTTTAAATAAGGTAGAGAGTTTCCAGTATGTAAGCCAGAGCGGATAATAAATGATACTAGCGAATCGGATCCAACTGATCCGAAGTAGGCTCTGCTCAGCAGAACCACGATTCAGTCAAGTGAGGTAATATTTTGCCTTTTCCATAATCCCGTATCGCACATGATACACACATGTCCTGGTCGTTAGCCTCAAGTGCCAAAGCCTTAATATGGAAAAAGGTCTCGATAGTGTCAGCACGAACACTCTGTGCCTTTTCTACTAACGTGCTCACTGCTTGATGCAAAGTATCCATGCGTGGATCGGGATGTGTCCAGCGATATGTGTACGCTGCAGCGTCAAGTTCTCCTAACCACATCTTATTATCAAGCGTATCAAGCAAGCCAGAGCCTGGAGGGATGAGCAAGCGAATCGAAAAATGCACAGGATCGACATGCTCAATCAACTTATGTTCTTCAAAAAAGTTCAGCAGTGATATGTAGCTCTCAAGCGTTTCCCAGGGAGAGAAAGGCATCAAAGATGGGCGTAGGGGAATCCCTACTTTTTCCATCAAATCAAATGTTTCTGTAACCTGTGCACTTGTATGCCCTTTATCAAGGTGGAGAAGCACATCATCATTGATTGATTCAACTGCCGAAACGATGAAAGCGCATCCGAAATCTCGAAATTTAGGCAATAGATCACGATGTTTGAGTAGATGCTCAATCTTAATTGTTGCATCGAAAGTCATATAAGGGAACTCATTATGGAGGGCTTGTGCGATACGCAATGCATGTGTCGGCCCATTGAAAAAGTCAGGATCCCCAAAAGTGATATGGCGTACGCCTTGTTCTGCCTGTAATCGAATATCTGCCAGCACAATATCGGCAGGTATGGCAAAGAAGCGTCCGTTATAGATTGGTGTAATTGGACAATGGAGACATGTATGTTTGCAACCTCGTGTTGTCTCTGTATACCCGGCAATCACCTGTTCACCATTGAGTTCAAGGTGAGCGTAACGATCAGGGGATGGAAGGTGATTTCGTTCTGGCACTACGAATGAAGTGCGCTGAATCCATGGATTACTAATTTGTTCGCGTGTGTTGACACCTGGAATAAATGAACCTTCGTTGCTTTCAATGCTTGCGATCAGGTTAAGCATAGGCATCTCGTATTCGCCGCCGATAGTCGAATCGGCACAATCTTGAAGCAGGTAATCCGCATTGAGTGAGGCGTAAAGACCATAAAAGCAGATATGAACCGACGGATTGAGTACACGAACACGCTTTGCGAGTTGTTGCCCTAAACGAAGAGCGGTGTGCATCGGAACGGAGATAGCGACAAACTTAGCTTGTTTAACAGATTGATCGGTTAATGTCTCAACTGCTGTATCAACTGACACAGGAAAATAGCTTCCCTTGCGAAGCATGCTATGTAAGGAGGCAAGATGAAACGGTTGATGGCCCAGTTCATAACAAGAAATGAGCAAGATATCGCCTGGAGACCTCATTTTTTACGTGCGGGAGCGCCTCCGCCTTTGGCGCTAGGACCAGCACCCACACCAACCTCCTCCGGGGTCCAGCCTTCAGGCATACTTGCATCCTGGCCGAAGAAGAACTCCTCCATCTGCTCACGTAAAATCTTCCGTGATTCAGGATCAGCCATGTTCAGCCCATAATGATTGATGATGAGCGTGCTCTGGGCGGGCCACATATCCCAGGCCTGTTGAGAAACATGCTCATAAATACGCTGCCCTAATGCACCTGGAAAAGGAGGCTTCTCCAATCCCGGAAGCTCGCGGCCTAATTTGACACACATTACCATACGTGGCATGATGAAATCTCCTGGTCAAAGTTACGATATTATTCTAAGTTGAATACTACAAGAAACAAGGTCTCATGTCAAACACGACAAAAAGTGCACATCTGCCGCGTGTCCTCTTTTTTGGCATGCAAGGTAAGTTTTCGTATGCCCCTTTACATGCTTTGTTAGAAGCTGGTATCCAGGTGTGTGCAGTCATTATACCATCTGAGCAAGTATTGGAGACAGAACTGCCTGCGATTCACAAGTATGAGCAAACTTCTATTTCTCGTAATATATTGCCAGTTTTGAATTCTTCTATACACTCCTCCATCTTAGCACTGGCAAAGGACCGAAATATACCTGTGTGGAAGGTTCGGCAACTATCCAGTTCGGATACTATTAATGTATTAACGGCCTATCAACCAGATATAATCTGTGTAGCTTGTTTTTCAAAGCGTATACCTCGTGTTATTCTTGATATTCCTCGATTTGCATGTTTAAATGTTCATCCGTCATTATTGCCTGCAAACCGGGGACCAGAGCCATTATTCTGGACATTTCGTGAGGGAGGTGCGCAAACTGGTGTCACTATTCATTTGCTTGATGAAGGATTGGATTCAGGTGCAATTGTCGCGCAGGAAGCCATGGAGATACCTGATGGCATTGGCTACTCAGATTTAGAGGAACAAATCGCACAACTAGGTGGAACTCTTTTAGTCCAGAGTGTTTGGCATGTGTACAATCAGGATGCTATACTTCAAAAACAAGATGAATTGAATAGCAACTATCACCCTTTTCCCAGTGACGATGATTTTGTTGTTCCGGTTGCAGAATGGAGTGCCAGGCATGTCTACAACTTCATTTGTGGCGTTGAGTCTTGGGAATCCCCAATTGCTTTGCTCGTTGGCAATAAGACCATTGAAATTAAAAAGGCCATTTCTTATAGCCTTAATCCTACAGACAATAACGAACCTGAAGGTATTTGGGTCAAGTGCAAGCAAGGGAGCGTACTGGTAAAGTAATTTTTGCTGTAGAAGCAGTCAGGTACCAACCTCAGTTTTCGGCCTGAACCGTAACGCTGACCAGATCTCATCGATGGATATCTGGGTAACAGGTCTCCACTCATCGTTAGGAAAGATCTTCCAAAGTATATCGCGGTTGATATCGGTTAGAACCTTTGAACTCTGCTTTGGATACGAAAGCCAAAGTCGGCCTCCAGGTTTTACCATCTCAATAGCAATGGGAGTATCTTTTTCAAATTCTGTTCTATTGCGCACAAACTGAAGCACCACATCATATTTATCCCCAGATGTTGGAGTCGTAACAAGTTCGACTTCTAATGGCAGTAAGGGAACGATTTGTTCGGTGTATTCCTCGGGAGCATTAAGAATGATGAAACGCTGTTTCGGCTTAATACCAAGTTTTTTTATTAAAGACGCATCGACCATATGGTGATTCCTCGTTGCCTTTCAGTCAGCTCACTTGGGCTGGATAACTTTCTCGGGTTGTTGGTTCACCGCCTCCAAAATAGTTGCTGGGTCGTTGTCAGAATAAGGTTGCTTCTTTTTCTTACCTCTTACCACTGTCATGAAATACCCGATCCCAATCAAGATGAGCCCAAGAATTGAGAATGCTATCCCTACTATCCAGTTATGTCGATAATAGCCATTTGGATTTTGCAAATACTGTTGTGTGCTGAATACTACTGGCTGCTGACCGTATTGATGATACAACGTTATTCGCACAACAGGAAAGGCTTGAACCTCCTAAATGAACATGATTATCAGAGCTTACATCGATGCTGGTCGTTTCATCTGATCGATAGAGAAAAGAGATCAGGACGTTGCCGTGATTGAGGTAGTCGGCGCTAAAAGCGGGTATATAATCGCCTTCATTGACGATGTAAAGAGAGGAGCTTTTCTCTAATTGCATATATCCAATTCCACGACCAGAAAGATAGTGCACGAGGAATGCTTTTGAAATCTCTTGATAAGGTGTTGTCTGTGGAATAGCTGAATATATAAGACCACACATAATGAGGACAATGCCTAATAGGGTAAGTCCCCAGCGCTGCATAAAGTTGAGTACATTTTTCAAATCTTAACTCCATTTCTTTAGACTTCTCTACCGTGCTAGACGAATAGACGCCTCTATGATATCATCGGTGGCATTATGAACTTAGATATTGGGAGGAACGGGCTACACTGTGTATCTAAAACGATTGGAGATGTTGGGTTTTAAGAGCTTTGCCTTGCGGACCGTACTGGAGTTTAGTACAGGTATTACTGCTGTAGTGGGACCGAACGGAGCAGGCAAATCAAATGTTGCCGATGCAGTGCGTTGGGTGTTGGGTGAGCAAAGCATACGGCAATTGCGCGGTAAGAAGAGTGAAGATATTATTTTCATTGGTGGGCATGGTAAGGCTCCACTTGGTTTGGCCGAGGTTTCCTTAACCATCGATAATAGTACAGGTTGGGTGCCTTCAGAATATAGTGAGATCACAGTTACAAGACGTAGTTACCGTTCAGGTGAGAATGAATATCTCATTAACAAGCAGAAGGTCCGCCTCAAAGATGTGGTCCTTTTGCTGGCCCAGGCTCGTATCGGTCATGATTCCTCTACTGTTGTTGGGCAGGGTCTGATCGACGCTGCCCTTAGCTTGCGTGCAGAAGAACGACGAGGACTATTTGAAGATGCTGCGGGTATTCGTCCATTCCAGGTACAGCGTACTGACGCTGAAAATAGGTTGCGTCAGACTGAACAAAATCTCGACCGCTTGCGGGATATTATCAGTGAGATAGAGCCCCGGCTGGAGCCTCTTGCAGAGCAAGCGCACCGCGCGGTTGAGTCTCGTCAATTAAACAGTGAATTACAAGAGGTTTTGTATACCTGGTACGCTCTACAATTGCGCCGTTTGCATACAAACAGAGATTATGCTGAAGTTGCTGAAAAGGAACAGGAGCTTCGTGTTCAGCAGATAGAGCAGTTGCTTCAGAATGCTGATAAGCAAAGAGAAATTCTTGCTATCAGACGACAACATGCTCAAACCAGGATTGTCGAGGCGCGTGAAAATTCAAATGTAGCCCATCAGGTTGTTCAACGAATTGAACGCGACCTTGCTGTCAGTCAGGAACGCATCAAAGGTCTTGAACACCAAAAAGCTGAACAGCAACAGGAAGAACAAGGATTGCGTGATCGACTGATTGCTGCTCAACAAAAAATTGTTGACCTTGCCGAACAATGCGACATTGCCGATGAAGCTATAGATGTTGATGCTGTATCCTTGGCAGAGCACGAAGCACAGGTCATAAAAGCGCAAAAAGATTATGAGTTTGATGAACGACGTTTGCGCAATGCCCAAAGTGAATTGATCCAGATCCAGGCTCGACTAGGAGCAAGCCAGTCTGACCTTGGACGACAGCAAAAGCACCAGGGCGAGCGCAATCGTACCCTGGCTGCTCGAAGAGAAACAATTTCCCAAACCCAGCAGACATTGCGCACTTTAGAGACTCGTTTGGTCGATGAACGCGCACAACTTGATAGCAAACGCAGCGAAGAGCAACACATTACACAACGAAGGCAGGTTGTTGTACGAGCCATATCGGATGTCCATCAAGAAATAGAACGTCTGAAATCCACTCTCTCTGAAGCAGAGAGGCTACGTCGCACAGTTTCAGATCGGCTCAATATGCTGAAAAATTGGCGTTCGAGTCTTAGTGGGTACAGCGATGGAGTGCGTGCGCTTTTGCGTGCTCCATCTGATAAGGTCAGCGGAATTATTGGCCCGGTGCCCCAACTCGGAATTGCACCTGCTGGTTTGGAAATTGCACTTGAGGCGGCATTGGGTTCGTATTTGCAAGGTGTAGTAGTACAAACATCCAAAGATGCACAGATATGTTTGGATTACCTCAGTTTATCAAAAGCAGGAAAAGCTATGGTTATCTGGTTGGATAAAGGTGACAACCAGACGGAAATCAAGTCTGCTTACGAGAATCGAATTGATTCTGAAGATGATTTAATCAACCTTCTACTCGCTAAAATGCCTTCCCTAAAAGAACATCTACAGGGTTGTGCATCGAGGTGCATTCAGTGTGAGGGGCGTTATCTCCTGCTTTTTCAGAGAATTCTTAGCGGGACAGTTATCATTGATAATCTTAATAATGCCCAAAAACTTTTCGACATGCTCATTACGTTACCAAGTTTTGGGCAACATCAACCATTCCAGAAAATAGTTACTCATAATGGGGAAGTTCTCCATCTGAACGGTTGGCTGAGTGGAGGAGGCGGAAAGGATGGCACTCATCAAGGATTACTTGCTTATGAACGTGAACTGCATGATTTGCCTCAACAGATAGAGGAACACAAAGTTCTCATAGATCAGTTGAACGCTGACATAAGTAAGTTACAACGAGACCAGGAAGCTCGACGTGTTGAACAAAATGCGATTGACAAAGAATTACAGAAAAATGCTGTTCTTCTCCATGACCTGAGCAAAATTGTAAATAATACACAGCGGGAACAAGAACGTTTACAAACTGAGTTGCAACTCGCAGTTTCAGTTGAGCAGCAATTGTCGGCTGAACTTGCCGGATTAGAGCAAGAAATGAAAGCAGCACTGGAACGTGTACGTGCGCACGAGAAATCGCAACGAGAAGTTTCGGGATTGGTTGAGGAATTACAGCGAGAAGTGGAAGAGCGCACTATCGTTTATCGTCGCCAACAGGATGATTTGAACAAGCGGCGCACCGGGCTGGCTGTTAAAAGACAAGAGGTGAAATCGCTTCGCCAACAATTGCAATCACAACAGGCACAGGCTCAGGATTTGAAATTGCAAGTGGAGCAATACAAAAATCGTATGGCTGAATCTGAAGAGCGGCGTCAGTCATTACAACAGATTGTTGCTTCACAGAGAGCTGAACTTGATCAAGCTCAGAAAAATACACATACACTGGCCGAAAAGTTACGTGATGCCGAGATGCAGGTGACTGAAATCGAAGGCGATATAGCAACACTCGAAAATGAGATAACTCAGTTACGTACTACAATGGCAAATTTAGAGGTGAGCTATCGCCGCTGTCTACTTGACAGCCAGAAAGCGCGAGATGCGGTTGATGCTTTGTTAGAGCAATTACATGAAGAGATGGGGGTCACTGATCCATCTGAGCTTTCTCGATATGTAACGAATAACTATCAAGATTCTGAAACAACTGAAATAATAGAAGAAGTTGCTGTTACGAAATCTTCTCATGGAATAGAGACCCTTTCTCAGGAAGAAGAGGTATCCCTACGTAAGTTGCGCAGGCGAGTAGATAACCTACGTAGTCGTCTTAAGGCTATTGGCGGTAGTGATCCTGATGCACCTCAGCAATACGAAGAAACGCGAACACGTTATGAATTCCTTTGCACACAAATTGCAGATATGGATCAGGCAGCATCGCAGCTACACACAATTATTAGCCAACTCGATTTCACCATGGCCCGGCAATTCGAAATCACATTTCAAGCAGTAAATGCTCGTTTCAGCGAACACTTTACTACTTTGTTTAATGGCGGACATGCTCGCCTTGATCTGACCACATCGAGAAATGAGGAGAGTGGCGCACATGCCTCAAGTATGCCAGCAGGTGTTGACGTGATTGTACAGCCTCCCGGTAAGAAGGTGCAAGATTTATCGCTGCTATCCGGTGGAGAACGCGCATTAGTCTCTGCCGCTCTGCTTTTTGCCTTACTAGAAATTAATCCCCCGCCTTTCTGTCTACTCGATGAGGTAGATGCAGCTCTTGACGAATCTAACCTGATACGTTTCTGTGAAATTCTGAAGCGCCTGGCTCAACGCACACAATTTATCGTCATTACGCATAGTCGAGTGACAATGTTGGAATCTCAAGTGATTTACGGAGTCTCTATGGGAGGTGATAGTGTGTCGCGTTTGCTATCGATGAAGCTTGAGGAGGCTCATGTAACAGGAGATAGATAGCTGTCTGCTTGATAATCTTGCTCATGAAATTTAAAAAACTCATGAAAAAAGTATTGACAGGTTATCCCGACTATGATAATATACACCGTGTCAAGAGAAACCGCCTGTATGTGCAGGTGAACCGGTGGCAATAGCGAAGAGGGTACACCCGTTCCCATCCCGAACACGGAAGTTAAGCTCTTCAGCTCTGACGATACTTTGGGGGCAACCCCACGGGAAAATAGGACGTCGCCGTTTCGCCCGCCCACATGGGCGGTTTTTGTGAGTTCTGATTTTCTACAGCACAAGCGCTTCTTTCTTAGATGGTGTAAAAGACCGGGTTGGAGCGAAAGCACTAAGGTCTATAGAATGCATGTTAAATGGCGGTGGGAGACGAACCTGCCGTCCATCCTCAACATCTCCCGCAATGATTGCTTCTACAAGGAGGGCAGTGATGGGTGCATGCATTAAACCGTGCCCTGAGAAACCGGCAGCGTGGACAAGATTGTCCAGGTTGGCGTCAAAGCCAATCAACGGGTTTGCATCAGGAGTTGTACCGTAGAAGCCAGACGAAGTTGCTGTCAATCCACCAGCATCAGCTAAACGTGGTGTAAAGGCCATCATCTGCTCGACGATGGCGTAACCGTAGTTGTCAATACCATTGCTATGATTAAATGGAGGGTCGATTCGATCCTGATCTTCATCGCTGAAATTGGGCTCAGGCAAGGTCTCATGTGCCCAGGCAAGCATCAACAATTCGTTCTCCGGACGACTATGGGCTCCTCGACCGGCACCCATGCCGTAGATGGTCATAGGCAAATGAAGCCATTCCTCACGGCTCATGATTAGTCTATCTGGTTTCAGGAAATAGTGATAGCGCTTGAGAGGTGAAATGGGAAGCGGCATTCCACCAATACACCGATTGAGTCGAGGAGCCCAGGCATTGGTCCCATTGACGAACCAGTCAGCCTCTATGAGGCCTCTGGTAGTTTCAAGGGCGATGATGCGACCTCCACGAAGCGTGGCTCCAATAACTTCCGTATCCTGCATCAAAGTTGCGCCTAACTCTTGCGCGCGTCGAAAGCCTTCCATGTAGATCATCTGAGGAAAGAGAAATCCATCTGTAGGACACCATGTTGCTCCTATAAGATGATCGGGCTCAATGTGCGGCCAGCGTTGATTGACCTCTTTTGGAGTGAGAATTTCGACCGGTAATCCGACTTTTCGTTGCATTGCAACGTTGGCCTGAGCTTGATGCCATGATTGTGCTGCTGCACTTCGGATGCCAGGTTTCCAGGCCGGCGCAGCTTGTTCCGGATCCTCGTAGAGAAAGAGGTATCCATTCTGTTGCATAACAGGTTGATTTCTTTCAATCGGAGTGTGCAGAATCTCATGAAACTGTGTATACCACCATTCAGAATATTGCATACCCACAACAGTTTCTTCAATGCTGAACTGTGCGCGAATACCAGCTGCCGAGCGACTTGATGAGCCATTCCCAATTTTTGCTTTTTCAAGAATGGTAACACGGAATCCTCGTTCTGCAAGGCGCACAGCTGTAAGAGCGTTTGTTGAGCCTCCGCCGATGAGGACAACATGTTCTGCCGATGTGTGGCGTAAAGGATGTAGGGTATTCAAGGCTTGTTGATCCTTTCTCCTGTTTGAGATATGCTCAACAAATTAGTTTGCTTGTGTGATGGGCAACCACTACACCTCCTTCAAAGCATCGACCAGTTTATCTATTTCTTCCTGGGTATTATAGAAGCCCGTTGAAATACGCAATGATTTCGTAGAAGGAATGTTGCGGATAAATATATTGTATTTGTCTCGGAGAAGCGTAACTATCTGTGCATCATCTTGCCCATCTAAAGTAAACGTGACGAGTCCACTCTCTCCCGGTCGAGGTGTAAGTATGGTTAATCCTGGCACTTCTCTAAGAGCCTTATAAGCGTATCCACTCAGTGATATTATGCGTTCAAATAACCACTTGTGGCCGACTATCTTCTCCAACCAGTTCAATACTGCTGCTTGTCCTGCTATAGCTGCAGTTTGCCGACCTCCTACCTCGAAGCGTTGAGCACTATCGAGGAGTTCCCATTCAAAACCTTCCTCATGCTTGATCGACCAGTAGCCAACATAGGTTGGAGATAGGAGATGAAGCATCTCCTTTCGAACGTAGAGCGCTCCGGTACCGTCTGGACCACACAGCCATTTCTGCATGGGGATAGCGTAGAAGTCGACGCCAAGGGCTTTCACATCTATAGGAATTGCTCCAGCCGACTGTGCGCCGTCAATCAACACAGGTATGCCCCATTCTCGTCCCATATATGCAACTTCGCTGATGTTGAGAACTGCTCCCGTAGTCCAGGTGACATGCGAAATGGAGATCAGCCGTGTGCGAGGTGTTACGAGATCTGCAATGGCTTTGAGAACAGGGAGTTCTGCTGTAGGACCTATATCAGCAACGCGGATAACTATTCCATAACGGTCTCTTAACTGGTATAAAGGCGCTAATAAGCTGATATGCTCGTGCTGCGTTGTAATAACCTCGTCACCTTCATGCCAATTGATACCAAAGCTGATAATATTAAGGCCTTCGCCTGTGTTATCTGTGAGGGCAATTTCATCTACATCAGCATTCAAGAGACTGGCCACTCTCTTGCGGGCGTTGCTATACGTTGTTCCGATGGTCTCAAAAGCTGCGGCTCCTAATCGGCCATTTTGCCAGTCATTTCGAATACATTCTTGCATAGCTTGGGTTACACAATCGGGTAGGGGACCGAAGGTACCTGTATTAAGGTAAATGTGTGAAGTAGTGGCAGGCATTTGCTGGCGAATACGTTCTAAATGAGTGAGGTCAGGCAAGATAAGACTCCTTTGGCTAGTTCAGTAACGCATTCTTCGTTTATGGAAACAATGCTGTTTGCCTTAGATAACGAAATATGCTGAAGGAACGATATTGGTTACTAAAAGTATATCTTACATAAAGGTAGAGTTGCTAGCGAAGTATTGCGGTGAACCTCTTTGTTGTGATCTCAAAAGGAAATATAAACATTGCATCTAAATAGGTTGCGGTGTATGATCATACAATCAGGAGCTTTTTTAGGAGCAAACAGAGTATGCGAATTCGTTACTACCGGCAGGGAGATATCCCGACACTCGCTCACATACAGCAACTTGCTGCCCAGGCCGATAATGTAGACTCGATGAGCATAGTCGACTTCGAAGAATGGCTACTGCAGCCAGAACTACAAGATGGATCAAATGTCTTTCTTATCACTGATGATGACGATGACCTCAATAATTGGGGCCAGGGAGATGTGTTGGATGGTATTGAGGGAGAGGTTGTAGGATATACTGTGTTACAGATGCGCCGGAGCCATCATGCCTATCATTTCCTTTGCGAAGGAGCTGTAATCCCGCATCATCGAAGGCGCGGAGCAGGTCAGGCTTTATTGATTTGTTCTCTCAATCACGCACGCTTATGTGCATCCGAATTTGAATTTGAAGCTCAACAACAAAGTTTTCCGATGTACTTTGAAGCGTTGCTACCTATTGAAGATTCTGCATCAAAGAGACTGGCAGCAAAGTTCGATATGTACTCAACAGATGAACCTGTGTTAAAAGGTATGCAGTTGTATCGTATTGAGTTGTAAGAAAAGAGAATAGAAACTTTAACCACTGCGGTCACCCAACTCGAGTGCTGCTTCAGTGTAACCTGACATGGACCCTTTAGCAGTCGTTTCACCATCGAATTCAATTGTTCGAGGTAAATGGAGCGAAAAGCAACTACCCTCATCGACAATACTTTCAACTGATACGGTGCCGCCCATTTCCTCTATCCACTCTTTGACTAATGCAAGACCAAGTCCTGCACCACCATCCATGTGAGTTTGGGATATCTCCGTTTGATAGAAACGCTCCCAAATGTAAGGCAAATCTTTGGGCGAAATTCCTTCACCTGTATCCTTGACCTGGATGAGAACTGCCTCGGGTTCTTCTTTAACTTCAACAGCAACAATCCCTCCAGGTGTCGTATGCCGAACAGCATTATGAAGGAGATTTCGTAGTACTTGCTCCAATCGCTTTGGATCAACAAGTGCATCTACAATTTCTGATGGCGTATTTGCAACCATCTCAATTCTGTTTGACTGCCATACTAAGTGCGCGACTTTCTCGACAACCTCTCTAACAAGCTGGCCGACATCAGTTAATTCACACCGTAGCTCGAGTTTTCCAACTTCTGATCGTGCCAAACTGAAAAGATCATCAATGAGGAGTTGGAGATGGATTACTTCGTCTTCCATTTCCTGCAATTCACGTTGTGTTATGGGTGTAGAGCGCTCACCCCAATGTGTAAGAGTCGTTTCCAAAATAGCTGCGTAGTGTTGCAACGGGAGTGCGTAATTCGTGAGAGACGCTTGCAATTAACTGGCGACGTTCATTCAGCAATGCGGCAACCCTATCACGTTCTTCCTGTAGCTCGCGCATTGAATGTTCAAGGTTGCTCGCCATTGAGTTAAAATTAGCCTGAAGTTGAGCTACCTCATCTTCGCCGACTACTTGTATACGAATGTCATAATTGCCCTCGCGTAATGTGCTTGTAGCGGCAGCAAGAGTTTTTACTCGTTGAGTAGTACGTCGCATAACCAGGTATGAGAATAAGATCGATAGGGGAATGATGGCGATTAACGCGATGGCACTCAGAACCAACAGTCCAAGTGTTGTTGATACCACAAGAAAGACATCGGAAAAACGAGTGATGATAAGTATCTCAAGAAGGACAAGCAACGATCCAGTCAAGAAAAGCATGACTAGAACATGCGCGTAGGTTAATTCCCAAACCAATTGCTTGCGTCGCAGGTCATTCCAAAACAACCATAAACGCACAATCAGGCGGAAAAGAAGGAACATCACATAGTTAAGTATGCAGGCAACGGCTGTCAACAATAAAGGTCTGAAAGGACCTTGCCAAAGTTCACTAGAGGCTGTTCCCTGCCGTAGTATCAGCGTAACTATGAGTTCTGTAATTGCAAGCAGAATGCATAAGATACCGCCCGTTGTGACTTCAAAAAGTACTTGTTGTCGCTTATCTCCATTGGGCAGGTATAGTCTCAAAGCATACCAGAGGACACAGCCTAAACCGATGCATAGGCTGATACCTATTTGCCAGATGAATGAGGGCAGATACTGCTTAAGAATGAACAGAGCGATCCAACCTGTTATTCCTAAGATGAGCGCCTCCAGCAATGCGCGCGTTGGATGAACGCGAAGAAAGAGAGAATACCAACGCATTTTCAATGCCTTTCAGGTCGAAACTTGTAACCAATGCCCCACACTGCCTCAATATTTTCGCCCATAGTTCCTAGCTTTTTACGCAAACGCAGGATGGTATTGTCTACTGATCTATCACCTCCGACATACGTCTCACCCCAAATGGTGTCGAGCAGGTATGTACGACTAAAAGCTCGACCAGGGCTTCGTATAAATAGGTGCAGAAGCGCAAACTCAATCGGGCTGAGCTCAATCGGAACGCTATCTATTGTGACGAGGTGTGAGTCTGGATTTAGATATAGCCGATCATATGTGAGAGGTACATCACCCACATTCTGATCGGCTAGCAGTATCTGCTGTATGACCTGCACGCGTCGTAGTAACGCGCGAACCCGTGCGATCAACTCACGCATACTGAAAGGCTTGGTAAGATAGTCATCAGCTCCAAGTTCGAGACCAACTACCCGATCTGTTTCCTGGCCGCGGGCAGTGAGCATTAACACAGGGGTGGAAGAAGTCTGTCGAATTCGGCGTAATACCTCTAAGCCATCAAGCTCAGGCAACATCCAATCCAGAATTACGAGAGATGGCTGTTCCTTTGTATGTGCCTCTAACGCACTTACTCCATCACACATATGAAAGACGTGGTAGCCTTCAGCTTCCAATTCACTTATAATCATTTTTGCCAGGTCGTATGCGTCTTCGACCAATAGTATCTTCGTCATGGAATGGGCCCTAACACTTTTGTGTTATAGAGATCAATAAAATGCTTGACTACAGTCTATCATAGGGTGAGAAGAGTACTCCTATTGGCGAGCTTGTTGCCACTTGAGATAGCATATTAAGGCAACAATAACCAGAATTGCTGTTCCAAGAAGGAGAAGAAAACTTTCAGCACCCAGGAGAGCTGTCGCACCCTGAATACCCGGTGAACATACTCCTTCTTTTCCATGAGGGTTAAAGAATCCAGTGCATATGAAGCCTCCAACGGGCGTGAGAATGGTTGCGCTCAATGTAGGAATACCAACATTCGGAAGCAGATTTCCCCAAAACCAATAGCCAACAAAGAGAATTTGGTATAACGGTATCCAGATAATCGCGGTGCAGGCTATAGAAAATGCCCCGATGAACATTACACCCGGAATTACAATTGCAGCAAAGGAAACCAATGCTAGCGGAAGTACCTGCAATGTATTCCAGCGTACAACAATATACGCAGCACCAATGCTATAAATTGCGAACATGGGTACAAGTGTTGCAATGGTGCTACCCAGGTATTTACCAAAGATTCGCGTACTGACTGTACAAGGTAGCGCGTTAAACAACTCATCGACCTTTATCCGACGATCTCTTGGTAAACGATCAGCCAATAAGAGACCAGCCACTACAGCAAGAAATGATTGAACAATTCCGGTCCAGTAAATGATTGAATCACTGGCAGAGGTGGTAATTGGTCTAAACCATGGTTGATGGAATTGGGTAAAAAACAATCCCAATGCGATGAACGAGATCCACAATGCTCGACGGTGTAGCTGCATATAAAACTCATATTTCAACACACCAAGGAATGTCACTCGTTGATTCATAACAAATTCCTCCATTCAGGCATCATTGCCAAAAGCTATAAAAAAGACTCTTATAGAGTATTTACCTGTATAGGTATACGTTGTTCATGCATCTGCCAAACATAGCTATCCTCGAGGTTTGGCTCTGTCAGTATCGCTCCAGTATAGTTGGAAAGTTCTCCAACAACACGGTGTTGTACTGAACCGCTCAAATGCAGTGTAGACATGACCGTAATATTTCCTTCGGGTTTGAGTCCTTGAGTAGTGACGATCCAAACTTTGCCCTGCGCCGTACTGAGTAAGTCAGACACGGTACCCTGGAAAATGATGTGACCACCTTTCATAATGGCAAGTTTCTGACACGTTTGAGCGATATCTTCTACTATATGGGTTGAAAGTAGGATCGTCCGATTTCCACCTAAATCCGATAATAAATTACGGAAGCGAATGCGCTCTTCAGGATCAAGCCCCGCTGTAGGCTCATCCACAATCAACAACTTTGGATCATTGAGTAATGCCTGCGCAATCCCAATACGTCGCTTCATACCACCAGAGAATGTCTTTAGTTTGCGATTAGATACCGGTGTAAGTGAAACAATTTCGAGTAATTCCTCAACACGTCTTTGACGCCCGGTTCGATCACTCAGTCCTTTAAGGATGCCGATATAATCGAGGAATTCACGGGCAGAGAGATCGGGATAGACACCAAAATCTTGTGGCAAGTAGCCCAGAATATGTCTGATCGCTTTGCGACCCTCCTCACTATTCACGTTGTACTCACCAATTTGTAGCTTTCCATTCGTTGGACGTAGAATTCCTGTGAGGATACGCATAAGTGTCGTTTTTCCAGCGCCATTTGGCCCTAACAAGCCAAACATTCCGCTTGCAATCGTTATCGTCACATTGTTAAGCGCGTGAATTCCGCCACGATAGGTTTTATCGAGGTGATTGATTGTGATATTCATCATGAAGGTTCTCCTAATCTTTGATTCCAATAATCGATGTATTGAAAGTGCATATTCTTTAGTCTTCGATCGTAATTCCTTGCAGGAGTATCTCTGTATTGCGCAACAGGAACCAATCTAGTAGTAGAAGTACACTTGCCGTGACAAGTAACACGATGCGATTACTCAACCAGAAACTAATAGTTGGGTCAAGTGTTGTTGGAAAAAGAAACAATGGTTTTAACCAATCGATGAAAGCAAAATATCCGTAGAAGATCGCTTCTATCATCCATATTCCGCCAAGCAGTGCACTACTGGCTGAACGGCTTCGAATACACAACGCAAGAGAAAAGCCTACGCCCACAAGCCAGAAAAGAGGTGCAATCCATGTTAACTGTCCGATTAGAAATTGTGGTAAGACTTTCCAGGTTTCAACCTGCGATGGAACACGCCAAAGTCTCAGATGATACATGAATACACTAGAAAAGAGTGCTATACAGCTTGTCCAGACAACAATCAAACCCAAACGAAAGAATGCTGTCAACCGATACGTTTTTGGCATGGTCAATTGCAATTCAATTGAAGTGTCATAGCTAACGATGGATGCCGTTAATAAACCCGCTGATAGTGGAAGTACCATCTCTAAACTCGCGGTTAATACTTGAGAGATTCTCAGGTGATCTACCTGCATGATCGTTAGCATGAGTCCCAGTAGGACAAAAGTTAGTATGATCAAAGGAGGGATAAGTATCATCCATATTCCCATAATGCGTAATTCATACCGTATTCGATCTTGAAACATACAATCTCCTCAAAAGTTTTTTCCAACCCCCCAACGTTCTAGTCCGGAAGTCTAGGAAGTTCGTGTATATGATAAGGGTATCAGAGAGTTGTCTCAGGTAAATCACACAATTGTCTCAACTTTGTCGCACTAATTATGCTAGATGCCTTATAATATGTAACAGGCAATTTTATAGTAACGTCTTTTTAGAGGAGATCAAATGACGACCAATCACCCTTTGAAATTGGGTTATAAGGCTTCAGCAGAGCAATTTGGTCCACGGCAGTTGCTCGACTTCGCAGTTGAGGCGGAAGAATGTGGGTTCGATAGTGTATGGGTTAGCGACCATTTCCAGCCGTGGCGGCATACGGGTGGGCATGCCCCCCAGGCATTGGTGTGGCTAGGCGCGCTCGGTGAACGTACCGAGCGTGTCCTCCTTGGGACGAGCGTCTTGACTCCCACATTTCGTTATCAACCC
Organism: uncultured Chloroflexia bacterium; assembly: GCA_963702765.1. Taxonomy (GTDB): domain Bacteria; phylum Chloroflexota; class Ktedonobacteria; order Ktedonobacterales; family Ktedonobacteraceae; genus DATMNR01. The sequence goes on along the minus strand of CAVPEB010000002.1, from coordinate 6,958 downwards.
GCGATAGTTGCACAGGCATTTGGAACACTGGGAGTGCTTAATCCAGGAAGAATTATTCTAGGGGTTGGATCGGGAGAATCCCTTAATGAGATTGCGGTTACCGGAGCAGATTGGCCACCTGCGAAAGAGCGTTTAGCGCGTTTACGTGAAGCAGTTGAACTCATCAAGCGTCTGTGGACTGAAGAATTTGTCACTTTTGAGGGCACTTATTATAAAACTCGCAATGCAACGATCTATGACCGACCCAACGAACCAGTACCTATTTATATTAGTGCAGGTGGACCTGTTGCCGCAAAATTCGCAGGGAGGGCTGGAGATGGCTTTATCTGCACTTCAGGGAAAGGCGATCAACTTTACTCGGATCAACTCCTTCCAGCAGTTGAAGAAGGAGCGAGGGCGGCTGGACGTGATCCTGCAACAATCGAACGTACAATTGAAGTCAAAGTTTCTTTTGACAATGACCGCCAACGTGCGATGGATGATACACGAATCTGGGCTGCGCTTGCTTTACCTGCCGAAGACAAAGTCGCAATCCATGATCCGCGTGAGATGGAGCAAAAAGCTGAAACTGTAGCTGACCAGGCTCATCGCCGGTGGCTTGTCTCAAATGATCCCGATGAGCATGTGGAACAGATACGTCCATACATCGAACTTGGTTTCACTCACCTGATCTTTCATGCTCCCGGAGAGGATCAATCACGTTTTCTACAACTGTATTCAAAGGAGATTCTGCCAAGACTCAGAAATCAATGGGGATAGTGCTTAACTTCTATCAAAGAACTCTTCCCGACTTGAAGGATCTGGTTTCTTTGATAACTGCATACCAGAAAGGTATGGATCACTCTTTGCAAGAAGTTGATTGGCTTCGTAAGCAAGAGAGCGGTAGTTGATATGCCCACCGGGTCGAGAACGCTGTGCTGTGAGGTAAGCTGCCTGCTTTGGGTCGCCATGCATCCAAAGATCCACCCGGTGAGCGAGTGGCAAAAGATTGAGGACAAATCCATAGTCAAGTGTATCTTGATACAATGCAGAGACTTTCTCTAAAAACATTTGTAGCTTAGAATAATATGCTACTAAATCTTGCTCAAATATTGCTTTCTGTTCTGCAAACGCTTCAATATCTGTCAAATACAGTGGCAAACCGAAACCGCGTGCGATAATTTGCGATATCGTTTCCTTTGTCAGTTTTTCTCCAAAAATCAATGGCAAAGGGAAAAACCTTCCCCATGCTCGATGACGGTTCAAATCGCGTAATTCTCCTAAGAAACTCTCCATTACGAGTGTCATACGTGTTGTACGTCCAAATGCCGGCATTTCACCATAGTTGGTGTGACCTGAAAAAATAATGGCGCTAATGGCCTCTTTTGTCTCACTGTCTTGGGTATGTATCCAATTGAGGAGTTGCACTCTATCAAGTCCAGGCCATAACAACTGTGCATACGATGCAGCTAATCTGTCTCCCTCTGTAAACAGCATTTCCATCAAACTCACGTGTTGATCCTCGCATTGAGGAGAGCCTCTGTAAATTGAGACGCATTGAAGTAAGTTGGTTTGTTCTTCAAGGAATTGCTTTAACGTATGCAGGTTCCTATTTGCTGTAAATAGAGGAGCTGTGTGCCTGATAAGCCCTGGTGCTTCTGCTTTATAATCGAGCGCTTCCTCCTCTTCTTTTGTAGGCGCGAGCAATTTTTCAATCTGTGCAGCAACCTTTTGATAATAGGAAATGGGAGCAGCCTTCAATTCAGCAATAAGGCGTGACCAATCGCGTGCAGATGTTTCGTAAGACATCCCACTCCACTGGCCAAAGAGTAGAAAATACCTCGCACAGTCAAGAACACGTGATGTAAGGGCACCTCTCTGATCTCTGTTTGTGGAATCAGCTTGAAAGTAATCCTCAAAGGCACGTAACAACACCGCTTTATGTTTCGCGAACAACTCCAGAGATTCAATTCCAAAGGATTGATATTGCTTCTCTAAGTTTTCTAATTCCTCTTTTGGCAATCGTTCAGGAACGTAGAGTCGCAGGGGATGTAGAATCGCTTTTCCAAATGATGCCTGATAGCGAGTCGATTTTTCCTGGCCTGAATTTACATATCCCTCATGAAAGAGAGCCAAACACAAATGCATAGGTATTTTGCCAAAATCTACAGTCAACCTTGCCATGTCACCAACGGATGCATGACCATATCCGCGGAACATTTCCTCAAGTTTCTGGTCGGGATCAACCCCTTTTTCACCCATTTCATATAAAATCTCCCAGGGCATACCCGCAGCGCGTGATTGACGAGCGCCAGCCCAGGCTTTATGAGCTGCAGTTCGTTTGGTAGGATTGGTAATTGTAGTAGTAATAATGGTACCCGTAGTAAGATCTTCTATACAAATGAGCCGTAAGCCAGTCAAGTCAGCAGGATAGGTAAACCATCGGTAGGAACCGATAATGTATTCTTTCTCTGGCTTTATGTCTGTTTTGGCTTTCTGAAGAGATTGGTTCATAAGTCCTAGCGTGGAATCAATGACAGGTACATTGGAAGACAATCTTCCTTTGAACTTTTCTGGTCGCGGTTATTGAAACACAAAAACCTACTCAGCTTTTTCTGATCGTTCAGCAGGTGTGAGCAAGGCATCTACAGTGGAGCGGCGAATTCGATAAGCTTGACGAGTTCCCCGATGTGGCAGCGTTATTGCCTCTAGAGCCCCATTTTTAATCCAGCGTCGCACCGTGGTATCATCCACGCGCAATTGCTTAGCTACTTCGCGGACAGTCAGCAGGTCCGCTTCATCATGTGCCACATTGGCCTCTTTCTGGTCTTGCGCTATCATGACGAACAATCCATCTGAAAGTTGGTATGCTTTCGGACTGTGTACTTCTATTTGACTATAACGACGAATTGTAAGCTTTTTAGTAACGCTGACCTTAAACCTTGTTCACATTTTGGATGCAGGAATTACATGTGTAAATTACAACCGTGTATGCTAAGTTGATTCAACTAAATGATTTTATGACTCAGCCGCCAATCATTGACATGCTGCGATTTGCTCGCTTGAATCGTTTGTCCCCTATATAATGCTTGAGTTCTTTATTCCAGACAGCCTGTCGAATAGCTTTAGCCAGGTCTTCGTCGGATGCATCTGAGCGTATGATAGCCCGCAAATCTGTCTCTTCAATGGCGAAAAGGCATGTGCGTAATTGTCCATCTGCGGTGAGTCGGATGCGATCACATGTTGCGCAGAACGGTTCACTAACAGGGTTAATAAAACCAACTTCACCTATCCCATCATTAAATGTATAACGGCGGGCAGTTTCGGATGGATCACCTGTGGTTATTGGAACCAGAGGACCATATTCGTTCTCGATAAGAGCCTTCAATTCGGAACCCGTCAAAATGTCCTCTTTGCGCCAGATCTGGTCGGCATCCAAAGGCATGAATTCTATCCAACGCATGACGTAGGCCTTACGACGAGCCAGGCGTACAAATTCAAGCACTTCTTCTTCGCTATAGTCCTTGATCGCAACCGCATTTACTTTTATTGGATGAATAGATGGGTATCGCTCAAGCTCCTCCAAACCCTCCAATACGCGGGCGAGTTGGTCTCTACGTGTAAGTTTTGCGAACTTTTCGCGGATGAGCGAATCCAGGCTGACATTGATACGTGTGAGGCCTGCCTCTGCGAGTGCTCCAGCCAGTTGCTTGAGAAGAATTCCATTTGTTGTAAGGCTGAGGCTTCGTAGCCCATCAATCTTACGTAATTGGCGCACGAGATCAGGGATATCTCTACGCACGAGTGGTTCGCCGCCAGTTAGACGAATTTGCTCTATACCGATATTGACAGCAACCCTGGCAATGCGCTCGATTTCCTCATAGGAGAGGATCTCAGATTTCTTTAACCAGGGCAATCCTTCTGCAGGCATGCAGTAGGTGCATCGAAAATTGCATTTATCAGTAATTGAAATGCGCAAGCTTTTTATGCGTCGTCCATAGCTGTCGACGAGTAGTTCCATGAATCTGTCTCCTGGTGTGTGCAGTGTAGAAGAAGTTCTTGTCTAACAAAACTATATCACATTTTTGTAATTTACGCTGTAGTTGGTTCATTAAGGGCCAGTGCCATTTCTTTCTCGCGTAAATTGTTTGCATATTCCAAATCGACTTGCCAATGGCTTGTTGAACGACGTAAGACGTGTAAAGTTGCTTCAAGCTGGGTTAAATCCAAAGCATAGTACTGAACCTTCCCTTCAACCAGATTCTTTGCCTGATCCTTTAGGTGCAGTATGTGCGTTTGGCAGTAGTTGATATAGTGGTCTATGAGATGTAGGCGTTCGGCAGGATGAAGGTATTCAAGGAAACTTACTTTCTGCCAGAAGAATTTTGAGTATTCACCTGGATTGGATGATGTATCCATCATTAACTCATGAAAACGCTTCCGTCCTTCTTCCGTGATCTGATAGGTGCGAAGTTGGCGCTCACCTTTTTTTTCTTCTTCTCCTTCATATAAAGTCACTATCAAACCCTCTTGTTCTAATTTACCCAGACGAGGATAAAGCCATCCATGGCTGACTTTGGCTAAAGGTCCGATGATGTCATTAATGATTTTGGAAATCAAATAACCGTGGATTGGTTCACGCATAAGCAGAGAGAGAATAATGAGCTCGTACATAGGTTTACCTCTGTAAAATAGTCAGTGAAGGTATTTTAATCTTGATCCAATTTACTATAAACAATAGGCAGAAGGAAAAGAATGCACTATAGGACATATCTATCAGAAATGTCTGACAGACCTGTCTTTTAAATCTTATAATCTGAAAGCCTGCATTTGTCAAGATGATCAAAAAATAGGGAGAAAGAAACATTTCTTTCCCCCTACATTTGATGAATCAAAGCTGACGCAGCATCTATCGCAGTTCTTGAATATACTTACCTATGACGTTATAAAGTGGCTGTAAATGGCACCCAGTTCAATATTTAACCAAGCTGTCGATAAAGTTTGTTTACGTCGTAATAGAGTGCTTCACGTACTATCTTGCCATCGTGACGGATAACAACTGTAACTCCATGAATTGAGAAAGGACGACCTGAGGCTGGCAAGCCAGGAAGATCCCCTGTATGGATGCCTGTCGCAATCCATTCGGCTGTGACCTGGTTACCGGTAACTATACGGTTGGTTATTGTAATCTTCGCCTCGGAAGCAGCGGAAGTGATGATATTCTTACGGTCCATAATCGCGGCGCGGCCAATAAATGGCTTTGAGTGCATACTATCCTCGACTATGGCATTTTCTGCATAGTCCTGATTCAATGCATGAAGATTGCCTCGAGCCTGATGCCTGAGGTGATTGTCATGATGCTGTAGGTGTTGTACAGCTTGGCCATCCGTAAGTGTTTCTACTGCTGAAGCCGAAGAAGTGGATATCGAGGCAATTATAGCGCTGATACCAACCGTCGTAATGCCCATAGTTGTAAGTTTCTTCATAAAATCACGGCGTGCCATTGTACCTGCTCGAACTTCGTCAACCATTTGAGGGAGCGTATATTCGTCTTCTTGCATATTTAAACTCCTAAGTTATTATCCACAATGAGCATGATTATATCATGCTTAAGGTTTTGTTTGGGTAATGAATGTAGTTAAGATATTACTCTGAAATAATATATTGAGGTTAATGTTCCTCAATATTTAAATCCCAAATATATGAACCTACAAATTTTCCCTCAAATCAAATTGACAATAGAACTTATGTACTATATACTAGATATATGTTAGTTAAATCTATTCCTGACGCATTAACTAAACTCTCCCAATTGGGTGATACTACACATTTTGAACCATCTGGTGATCAGCCACTGGTGGAGCACAAACGTGTACCCTACCAGTCGCGTAGCCTTGACGAGTGCATTACGAACGTGGTTACTCCAACGGGTAAGAAGCCGATACTTAAAGCTATGATGACGACTGCTTGCGAACGTAACTGCTTCTATTGTCCTTTTCGTGCCGGACGAAGTAAGACACAACGAACGACCTTTTCATCAGATGAAATGGCATCGGCATTCGATACCTTACATAGGGCGAATCGCGTGGATGGAATTTTTCTTTCTTCAGGAATCATTAAAGGTAGTGTGACCACGCAAGATAAAATCATCGATACCATTGACGTCATTCGTCATAGGTACGAGTATAAGGGGTATATTCACCTCAAAATTATGCCGGGTGTAGAATATGAACAGTTGCATCGAGCGATGCAACTCGCAGATCGAGTCTCAGTGAATTTAGAAGGGCCGACACAGGAACGTTTAAGTGCACTTGCTCCAAAGAAAGATTTCATTGATGAGTTGTTAAAAATGTTGCAATGGGCACAAACTGTCAGACAAGAGCACCCGTATCAGAAATTGGCAAGTACCGTGACGCAATTTGTCGTTGGGGCGGTGGGCGATACAGACCAGGAATTGCTTTCACTCAGCAACCTACTTTATCGAAAACTTGGTTTGACACGAGCTTACTATTCAGGTTTTCATCCTGTTGAGCAGACACCTTTTGAGAATATTACGCCTACAGATCCATTGCGTGAACACAGACTGTACCAGGCCAGTTTTTTGCTTAGGGACTATGGTTGGAGCGTTGAGGATTTGTCGTTTTTGGAGGATGGCAATCTGAGAATTGATATTGATCCTAAACGTGCATGGGCTGAAAGTAATCTACGCGAAGCTCCGATAGATGTGATGAAGGCTACTAGAAGACAGTTGTTACGGGTTCCAGGAATTGGGCCTGTTGGAGCTGAATCTATAATTCGGGCTAGAAGACATGGTGATTTGACCGACCTGGCACATTTACGTAAACTACATATACATGCCCCAGAGCAGGCTGCGCCATATATCTTGCTTGCTGGACGTAGACCCATGATACAGATGAGTTTGTTCTAGTTTTCCAGGTTGATAGTTGATTATCTTCGCGATATTGTGAGATCAACGAGC
>CAVPEB010000001.1:0-109356 GCA_963702765.1 uncultured Chloroflexia bacterium | reverse complement strand
CACTCTTCAGAAGACTCACAGCACAACGACAAGTAAGGACGTGTAGCCATATGCTACACATCCCGAAGTAATGCCTGCAGGAGTGCTTACATCTCCATGTAGGGCTGTATTTCAACAAGTAACTCGACAGCCAAGATCATCCCCACGACCAATCCAATGATAAACGTCATGAGCATTAGGATGATAATGGTTTGAGTACCCATATTAGCCTCCTCTGAATGCAAAACATTGGCGAAAATTATGTTGCTGGTGACAAAGATAAGTTTATACCTCATGGACAGATACTCCATCAAGATATCACCTTTCCTAAATTTCCTTTATTTCATTCATTCTCATCCTCTCCATAATTTCTGTTTATCGCGAACTGCCAGCAGAACTGGTCTCTTTTAGGTAACAGTCGATCATGATCTTACGCCGCAGTCGGTAGATCTCTTGGATGTCGCTCCACTCCTCAGCAGAATGCACGATTTCTCTGGGCTTAAGCCCACAGTGATAGAGCAAGTAGGTCAGTCGCCTCTCTCGTCGGTGGGGCAGCATCAATTGGAAAATGCCCCATCCCTTCGCTGTCGGCCAGGTCTTTCGCATAGGGTTCTCCTTGCTCTGGTAATCAAACCTCCTTTGGTCGCGAGTAAGCACGTAACGTATCCAGAATAGCCCCATGCAAGCTCGCGCGTAAGTACTGTAAGGCGGCATCTAACGTACTGAATTCTACCTTCTGGGTTAAAGTGGTCGCCTGCCAGAATGGACCGAAGGTCAGGGCGACGTAGTTCTCTTCATTCTCAAGGCTCAACGCTGCCCACTGTACTCGGATGACCACGCAGCCAGCCAAGAACCTTATCGCGGAAGCAATGCTGCACCCATTTCCAGGCCTCCTGATCATCTTCCAGCGTCGCACGGCGTAAGAGTTCGAGACCATACCTTTCGTTGTATGGTTCTCCCCGCTGATAGTTGCCGAGTTCACTCAGACATCGGGTTGCAAGCGCTACATTCCGTAGCGTGCTGCATGCAGTGTCCTTACTCAAAGAGATAGGATGGGAGATATCACCCAAACCGGGCGATCCCATTGCATCCTGCTTCATACTAAACTCCTTCCTGCTTCACTCCCTTCCTCGAATGTTCCGAGAAACAAGAGTCGCACGATTTCTATCGGAGCCACGAACTAGGCAAGGAAAGAAATAAATTGCCTTGTTTTTCGGACCGAAGAGAACAAACCTATCATCCCTTCTTTTAGAACCGTGCCAGCGGTAACAAGACCACAATACTAGGGGTGAGGCCGCCGTGCAAGACGATCGGCAACCGCGGCCTCACATGAACATACCAGGGTAGTATTTCTGAGCAATAATGATGTCTGCTTGTTAGCCATACGGCTTCTCGCCGGCTTTGAGCGATACTGATCAGACTGTTTTGCCCACATCCGCTGTCCTGGAATATCGAACCACTGATAACCCGTTGCCCTCGACCATGTTCAATCTCTCTTGCGCCGCAGGCGGCTATGGTCTTTGTAGCGATGCACTGTTAACGGCACACGTAGCAGACCAGGCAAAGCCACGAGACATTTACCATAAAGGCCAGGGAACGCGCCGGGACTAGCGACCCTGCTGCTGGGCAGGCGCGGTGCTTTTCGCTAAGGGCGATGGGACCAGTGTCCAACCAGACCACCCACCGAGGCGGAGCCAAGCGCAAGGATCCCCTGTGGGATATCCTTTCCGAGAACCACTGCGCCGAGTACAACAATTAGCACGAGTAATCCCAGGACCGCTACGACAATGCGGTAGATCCACGGATCGGCCGTAAATTGAACAGGTTCTGCAGCCATTGTTCCTCCTGTGTTTTGAATATTTGAGAACGATCACAGTATTGCAACTTATCACTCGCCCTCGATCGGTAAACTTATACCCTGAGCATCCAATCCCAAGCACATTTTCAGATGCTTGACAGTTGCTCCAAGGAGGACGAGCTTGTCGATGAAGATACTCAGCAATAGGTAGGTATATCCATGAGCTCAGCCAATCAGCATCGCCGCCCATCGCAGAAGAGTCACTCCTGACGCGAATTCTGAACAGCAGGTTTTTCCGGAATCTCCCAATTCAAAGGCTGCGCTTTCAATCAGCTCTCTCAAGTTTGAACCTCCTTCGTATCATTCTGCACTCGATAGAATGAGTTTTTATCTAGGTACCTGATGAACGACCAAATCACGTATCTTTACTGTAACGCCTCTTCTATCGCTAGTTGCTCGCTAATAGATGTAATATTTGCAAAAATCACCTCTTGTGTTTATAATAAATCTTTGTATGCACAAGATACTTATTCAGATTGCACAACCAACACTCGGATTGGCGGGAGAGCGACCAAATGGGCAATTCGGAAGCGTTTCCCTTTGGAGATGTACTTAGACAATTTCGCGGACGCGCGAGAGATCAGCCAGCAAGAGTTGGCGGAGCAGGTAGGCGTTCACCGCAACACTATTGGTGGATGGGAACGTGGAGATTACCTGCCTGCTCACGTTGATGTGCTCGCAATCATTAAGGCCCTCAACCTTGAGGGAGGAGAGAAAGACGAATTCCTGCGATCCCGCTACGAGTATGGACGTGCAGAGACCCCTTCGGCTTCCTCCTTCTCTGACTTCCCCCACCCCAGAAACCTCTTTTTTACGGGACGTGACAATGCCCTCGCTTCTCTGCACGCCTTATTCACTGTAAATAAGCCTCGGCACAGCCGCAACCCTTAGCCATAAGTGGCCTCGGAGGCATCGGCAAGACGCAGACCGCAATCGAATATGCCTACCGCTATCACCAACAATACAAGAAGGTCCTCTGGGTGAAATCTGAAACGCACGGAGATCTGGTAGCCGATCTTGTGAACATTTCAAAGCTCCTGGGTTTACCTCAGAAGCATATCAAAGATCAAAGCCACGTTATTAACGGAGTCAAGAAGTGGTTGACGGATCACGCTGGCTGGCTGCTCATTCTCGATAACCTTTGAGGACTTGCAATTCGTGAAGTCCCTGGTTCCCCAGTACATCAAGGCTCTGTACTTCTGACGACACGTACACCCATTACAAGTGCAATAGCCCGGGTGATTGAACTAGACAAGATGGAAGAAGATGAGGGTGCCCTGTTTCTGCTCAAGCGATCAGCGATCATTTCGCCTGATACACCGATAGATGGCGTTCCTGAAGATGCGTTTGCGCAGGCGAAGAGCGTCTCGCGAATACTGGATGGCCACCCGCTCGCCTTGGATCAGGCTGGGGCATACATCAATGAGACACAGTGCAGCCTCTCCGACTACCTTGACCTGTATCAACACCAGCATACTGAACTCTTGCAACGGCGCGGGGAAGAGCCTCCTGGCCATCCAGAATCGGTCTCTAGCTCGTTTTCGCTCTCACTCAAAAAGGTCAAGCGTGCCAATCCGGTCGCAGCTGACCTATTGTGTTTCTGCGCTTTCCTGTCGGCCGAGGCCATTCCGGAAACACTGATCACCCAGGGTGTTGCAAACTTGCGGCCAAAGTTACAATCGAGAGTAAGCGATCAACTTGCACTGAACGAAGCGATAAAGGCACTACGCAATTACTCTCTTGTTCGCCGTGACCCCAAAGCCCATACGCTGACCATACATCGGTTAGTACAAACGGTCCTCAAGGACGGGTTAGATGTAAAGAGCCAACAGTATTGGGCCGAATGTGCTGTGTGGGCTGTAAATAGGTCTTTCTTAGGTGGGAAGACGTGGCAACAGCGCCAACCCTACCTGCCGCATGCTCAGGTTTGCGCAGCACTCATCGAGCAGTGGCAATTGGCGAGCGCAGAAGCTATACAGTTGCTCTATCATATAGGATGCCATCTCCTGGAAATCGGCAACTACTTTCAGGCTGAACACCCCTTTGCTCAGGCACTGGCGATGCACGAGCAAGTGCTCGGCGCTGAGCATCCTGACACTGTCCGTTGCATGGATAAAATAGCGGAGATGCACTACCGTCAGGGAAGATATTTCGAGGCAATAGATCTTCATGGGTGTGTGCTGGCTCTGCGCAGAGAAACGCTCGGCCCAGAACACCCTGATATTGCTCGGAGCCTGAATGAACTGGGATTGCTCCAATATACAGTGGGTCAGTATCTTCTGGCGGAATCCTTGCTAAACCAGGCCGTGAAAATGCGTGATCATGTCCTGGGACCAAGCCACCTGGACACAGCTCGAGAGCTTAAATAATCTAGCATTGCTCTACACGGAACAGAGAAAGTATGACCAAGCTGAAATGCTTTTCCAACGAGCGCTTGCTATCCGTGAGCAAACATTAGGCCCTGTTCATCCCGATGTGGCTTTCGACCTCCTCAACTTAGCGCAACTCTACAGCAATCAGAGGGACTTCGCGCGAGCAGAACCATTGATCAAACGAGCGCTGGTTCTTCGTAAACAGATATTCGGGTCTAATCACCCCGATGTTGCTCAATGCCTGAATAGTTTAGCTCTGCTTTACTATGAACAGGGTTACTATGATTTGGCCGAGCCGCCATGCAGACGGTCGCTCGCTATTCGTCAACGAACACTACAACCCGAACATCCCGATGTTGCACAGAGCCTAAATGTACTGGGGTTACTCTACCAAGAAAAAAAGGAGTATATCCATGCCGAAAGACTCTACTTAAAAGTCCTGGCCATACGTGAGCAAGTATTGGGCCCTCAACATCCCAAGGTAGCTCTCACCATCGCCGACCTGGCATCGCTATATACCGACCAGGAGCGGTATCTCGAGGCTGAACCGCTTTTCAAACAGGCGCTCGCTATTTACGAGCAAACGCTGGATCCTCAACACCCTCATGTTGTCAAGGCCCAGGCGCAATACGTGCACTTGCAGCAGAGAGCAAAGGGGGGAAAGGAGGTGGTAATGTGATAGAAATAGCCCAACGGGGCTAAGTACACATTTAACAAGAAGTTTGAAAGTAACCTTTAAGGCAATACAGGAGCAATGAGGCATTCTTTGTGACAAGGAGACCTGAGATGAACCGACAGCGCTTCAGCTTTCAACAGATTATTGGCTACGCATTAGTATCGATGGTGTTCGTTATAACCTCCTGCGGAAGTAGCAGTGTTTCTCCTTTAACTCCCACCCCCACCAACACGACTCCAAATCCAACTTCTAATCCATGTCCGTCTCTCGCCCCCCATTCCAATCCTACGTCTCTTAATCTAGGGATGAATGAAACTATAACGGGATTTGGTAGAATACATGGATTAGATATCTGCTCAAATGGCCCACCTGGAGATCAGTGATGACTATGGTGATATTTTGGTACCACCAGACCATTCATTAGGCAGAGCCTTGGAAATCTTTATTACAGAACACACAATTCTGAAAATTCCAATCGCTTCGCTAAAACCTAATGAAATCATAGGCTTCGCCGCGACGGCAGAAACAAATGGCATTCTTGATTTCACTGAGATCGATCCACCACCTCTTCCAAACACGCCAGACATTGTAACCTATCAAGGTCAACTAGTGGAAGTCAATTCTAACAATGTATTGAAATTCACCGTCAATCCGCTCAAGCCACAGCTTTCCTTCCAATTCACTATAACTGATAACGCAGTGTTGAAGAGCGCTAAAGCTATACCCCAGGGGGACTTCATCACTGTACAGGTACAATTCTTCGACACTACAAGCTATAAAGTCCTGAGTGTAACTAAGCAGGCTACTCTGTGAATTTGTTTCATTAAATGGCTCTCACTAACGCTGGGAATACAGAAACGGAACTGAAAGCGAGGTGGAGATAGAAAGGCCAAGTGTTATTAACAGCGATTAATTCTCGAATCTGATCTCCAGGCATGAACATTTCCGTTTTCTATTTGGCTGGCTAATCCTTCATACTTGATTTCTTATCAAGTGTATACAATTTGGATACATTTAATTCCAGACTTGTGGTTCTTTGTATCCAAGTATTTCTCTGCTCTAATTGGGAACTGAGCAGATAAAGAAGTGCCGAAAGGGGACTCGAATCTCATTGACTCCAACATATTGCTTCATCAGTTCATCAGGATGACACGTTGGTGCTAGCCGAATTTGGCCAACATTTGTATGGCTCCTGAATGAATGCTTTGGAGTTAATGCTAACCGCTCTCACCCATACGATAAATGAGATACAGCCTACCAAACAGTGTACCGAGCTGAACGTAAGTCGCCCAATTGGTTATGGTAGGCTGTACTTGAGATCCTTCGCTACGCTCAGGATGACAAATTTTAGCTCAGGATGACAATTTTTGGTTAGAATGACAGAGTGTGCTCAGGGTGACAGTTTCAAGATCCCTTCGACCTCCTATATCGCTTGATGAGTGTATTTGTTGAGCTATCATGCGATAGCTCTGGATCGCTGGTGCTTTCGAGTTCGGGAATGATACGGTTAGCCAGTACTTTGCCGAGTTCGACGCCCCACTGGTCGAATGAGTTGATATTCCAGATGGTGCCCTGGACAAAGACTTTGTGTTCGTACAATGCTATGAGCTTGCCAAGAGTCTCCGGTGTCAGTCGATCGGCAAGGATGGTGTTCGTTGGGCGGTTGCCTTCGAAGGTGCGGTGCGGCACCTGGAATGTCTGGACTCCATCTGCGGCAACTTCAGAGGCAGTTTTGCCGAATGCAAGCGCCTCGGTCTGGGCAAAGAAGTTGGCCATCAAGAGATCGTGATGACGTCCAAGTGGGTTTAAAGCCTGGTTGAAGCCGATGAAGTCGCATGGGATGAGTTTGGTGCCCTGGTGGATGAGCTGGTAGAACGCATGCTGTCCATTTGTGCCGGGTTGTCCCCAGATGATAGGCCCGGTCTGGTAATCCACCTGCCTGCCCTGCAGGTCTACATGCTTTCCATTACTCTCCATATCGAGTTGCTGGAAGTAGGCGCTGAGACGCCCGAGATAATGGTCATAGGGTAAGATCGCGACCGTCTCAGCTCCGAAGAAGTTGTTATACCAGATACCAATCAATCCAAGGAGCACTGGCAAGTTCTGTTCAAAAGGAGCGGTGCGGAAGTGCTCATCCATCTCGTGGAAACCAGCCAGCATTTCGCGAAAATGTTCAGGACCAATGGCGATCATCAAGGAAAGTCCAATTGCTGAGTCGTAGGAGTAGCGACCACCGACCCAGTCCCAGAATTCGAACATGTTGGCGGTGTCGATACCAAACTTTTCTACTTCAGTAGTGTTGGTCGAAACTGCAACAAAATGTTTGGCGACTGCCTGATCGCTACCCAGGGCATTGACACACCACGCGCGTGCTGAATGAGCGTTGGTCAAGGTTTCCAGCGTCGTGAATGTCTTGGAGGAGACGATGAAGAGTGTCTCAGCCGGATCAAGGTCACGGGTCGCTTCCACGAACTCGTTGCCATCAATATTGGAGACGAAGCGCATTGTCAGGTTGCGATCGCTATAGAATCTCAAGGCGTCGTATGCCATTGATGGGCCGAGGTCGGAGCCGCCAATACCTATATTGATGATGTTGCGCATGCGCTTGCCCGTATATCCCGTCCACGCACCGCTGCGAATCCTGTTGGAGAAATCCGCCATTTTGTCCAGCACTGCATGAACAGCAGGTACAACATTTTCACCATCAACAATAATGGACGCATCTCTTGGTGCGCGTAAAGCGACATGAAGCACTGCGCGCCTCTCTGTGACATTGATTTTCTCACCATTGAACATTGCGTCAATACGCTCGCGCAGGCCTGCAGTCTCTGCCAGTTCCAGGAGCAGTCGCATTGTTTCGTCAGTGACACGATTTTTTGAATAGTCCAGGTAGATGCCAACAGCTTCGAGCGCTAAACGCTCACCTCGATGAGGATCTTCTGCGAAAAGCGTTCGTAAATGCAGGTTGCGTGCAGTGTGGTAATGTTCCTCGAGCTTTTGCCAGGATGGGCGATGTGTCAGAGGTGATGGATATATTGACATGTTTCAAATCTCCTCTAGCTTCGTTCTAAGCATGTTTATGCGGCCCGAATACACTCACAGGCTCTGTCAGGACAGGATTGTGCCAGCCTCCATCACGTTCGATGATGCGGTCAGCCTCGGACGGACCCCAGGTATTCGGAGAGTATTGATAGACTGGAGTTACCTTGCCAAGGATTGGGTCTACGACTTCCCAGGCAGCTTCGACAGCGTCTTCACGTACGAAGAGTGTTGGGTCGCCTCGCATAGCATCTCCAAGGAGCCGTTCGTAGGGTGGCATTCCATCAGTATGGTGGCTGCGCACGATAAGCTCCACTCCTTCACCCCACATCGACTCCCCAGGAACCTTGGTTCTGGCGCCAAGAGAAATTAACACATCCGGACTTAATCGGAATCGGTAATAGTTTGACTGAGGTGGCTCAATCTCACCAAACACGCCTAATGGTGGAGTCTTAAATTCAACCAGTATCTCAGTTACTGTTTCTGGCAAGTTTTTGCCGGATCGTATGAAGAAAGGCACGCCCGACCAACGCCAGGTGTCGAGATAGAGTTTCACTGCTGCAAACGTCTCTACAGTCGATTTGGGGGCTACACCATCTTCCTGAAGGTAGCCAATGTACTGTCCCAATACGACATTGTTACGATGTATCGGACGCATTGCCTTGAAAATTCTTGCCTTCTCGTCGCGCGCTGCTTCCTGGTAATTACCAGCAGGTGGTTCCATCGCGAGAAGAGCAACTAACTGAAGCATGTGGTTTTGTATCACATCGCGAATAGCGCCAGCTTCTTCGTAAAATTTTCCGCGACCAGCTACTCCAAAATTCTCGGCCATGGTGATCTGCACGCTTTCGATATGGGAACGATTCCATATAGGTTCGAGAAACGAGTTTGCGAAGCGGAAATACAAGACGTTCTGGACAGGCTCTTTCCCGAGATAGTGGTCAATGCGGAAGATGGATGACTCGGGAAATACAGAGTGTAGAACCTGGTTGAGGGCCTGGGCTGAAGCAAGGTCACGTCCAAAGGGCTTTTCGACAACAACGCGAGCGTTATCGGCGCTGCCCGATTTCCCAAGGCCCTCAACGACGGGACCAAACATGCTTGGCGGAATTGCAAGGTAATATAATGGTCGTTTGGCTCCATCAAGCGCTTCTCGCAATTTTGTATATGTGGTCTCGTCACTATAGTTACCGGAGACATACTGAAGCAATGAGGAGAGTTTCTCGAATGCCGCTTCGTCGACTATACTATGCTCTTCCAGGCTATCATGGACATGCGCACGCAATTGTTCGATGGTCCAGGGCCTGCCAGCAACTCCAATGACTGGTATGTCGAGGTGACCATGTCTGATCATCGACTGCAAGGCTGGAAAGATCTGTTTATAGGCAAGATCACCCGTGACTCCGAAAAAAACGAGAGCGTCCGAATGGTTCGATGCGTTTGTCACGAGGCATTTCCTCCTGTAGTGTCAGCTTTTTCCAGGTGACCACCGAATTCGAAGCGCATGGCGGACATCAACCTGTCGGCGTAATCAGCCTCTCCACGAGAACTGAAGCGTTCAAAGAGTGCCGAGCTGAGTACGGGAACGGGAACTGACTCATCGATGGCGGCGGCAATCGTCCATCGTCCCTCTCCGGAATCCGACACTCGACCCTGGAAGTTGGCAAGGTCAGGACTCTGGAGGAGCGCATGAGCGGTGAGATCAAGCAACCATGAACCAACAACACTGCCACGACGCCAGAGTTCAGCAACCTCAGGAAGGTTCAGATCATATTGGTAGTACTCGGGATTTCGTAGTGGCGATGTTTCGGCATCAATCTCTTGTTGATGTTTTCCAACATTTGCGTGTTTGAGAATATTCAGGCCTTCAGCATAGGCAGCCATAATACCATATTCGATGCCATTGTGTACCATCTTCACGAAGTGTCCTGCACCATTTGGTCCGCAGTGAAGATACCCCTGCTCGGCAGTTCCTGCTTTATTTTCCCGTCCGGGAGTGCGTGATGCTGCGTCGACTCCAGGGGCCAGGGTAGAGAAGATCGGATCGAGATGTTTGACGACGTCCTCCTCGCCACCAATCATGAGGCAATAGCCACGCTCAAGGCCCCAGACTCCGCCGCTGGTACCGCAGTCTACATAGTGGATACCTTTGGGTTTAAGTTCGGCAGCGCGCCTGATATCGTCATGATAATAAGAATTACCTCCATCAATAACAATATCGCCGGGATCGAGATGTGGAACGATGGTTTCCAGAGTTGCATCCACCGAGGCAGCTGGTACCATGAGCCAGATAGCGCGGGGTTTGGAAAGTTTACTGACCATGTCTTCAAGCGATGAAGCGCCTTCTGTAATCGATCCCTCTTTCAGAAGTTCCTGAATTCTTTCGGCATGTCGTACATAGCCTGTGATCGTATGCCCTGAGCGAATCAATCGCTGTGACATGAATGCGCCCATACGGCCCAATCCTACTATTCCGAGTTGCATACTGTGTTCCTTTCTTTAGCGAGAAAAATTAATATTACCTTACTGTATGGTTATCTTTAGCAGACGTTACATAGTATATAACTTGAGATGTGCAGTAACCATCATAGATAGTACCTTAAAAGGTTATTCGAAGGCGAAGGAAACAAGCTGTTTATATAAATATCACGTTTGTAGGGATGCTAAAGCAATGGATTCATCATATTGCATCGTCAGCTTATCAAGTTAAGTGGGACGGATTAAACTATCTAATGTCATTCTAAGCGTCAGCGAAGAATGACAAGTGAGGAGTAACAGCATGACAAAGGTGGCAACTTACCAGGTTAGTTTGGTTTGAGCGTAAAGTACCAACCTGGAATCCAGGCCTCACCAGCATAGAGTCTGGTGCCAGGAAGACCATGCAGAAATTGTTCGCGCGTAACGGTTGTGAGGCGCAATCCTCCCGAGTCTGCAAGTTTTACGTACTTGCTGTCGCCTCCTGTAATGATCATTACGTGTGTAGGGATGCTGATGATAGACGGGGTACCGGAATTTGCCATAGCAATCAAATCGTCGAGCGATTCGTTTTTGCTGTAATCGGAAGCGAAACCAAAGTAGGCTGCTGTTTTGTCCAGGCCTATTTGTCCAGGTGGGAGCAATCCTCGACTATTGGTTGGAGTCGTGCCCGGATCATACACGCCTAATTTATATTCAACCTCTAACACATCTCCACAATTGAGGGGTTTCCCATTTTTTTGCGCTCCATACGCATCCATCAGAGCAGCAAGCGCGCATCCAGAGCACGCAGAATAGCTCCAAACCTGCCACTCGGGATTGTCATTGTTATACTCTGCTCTGTTTGCCTGGTGATGTACGGTGACTCTTTCGCTCGCAGTTAGTGGTTGTGATTGTTGCGCTAATTGCGCTTGAGTAAGCTGTTGTGTGAGTACAATGGTTGTTAGTGACTGATGTGTAAAAAGTGCTATCGTGCTATTTAATACTATTACAAAGGTGAATCCTATGAGCAAAAAAATTAACCAGGTTGGTAAAACTCTTTTTTTATGAAGTACCTGCGGTGCAGGGATTAGTAGTACTCTTTTTCTGACAACTGTCCGTCTTGTTTGCAAGGGAACAGTACTTATTTGAAGAGGGGCTGTGGTTTGTGATGCATGCAGAGAAGCCCGTCGAATTTGGGGAATGGGCCTTCCATTCTCATCCATTTCCTGGTACATTCTGTTCCTTCCTCTTCTCGAACGCATAGGATCATAACTCATGAATAATACATACTATACACTATGTATTTGGCAAAATGTTGTCGACTAAGGACCAGACACCGCCAGGTTCCCAGGTAGCGCGATACCAGACTGCGATTTGCAGGTGGCTATGTTTAAATTGCGGTACTTGATTCAATATTTTCTCGAAGTTCGAGATAACGTAATAGAGGTTTTTGGCAGTATGATACCAGAGTGAATGTTTGACGCCATTGGAATCTGTATACACCAGGTGAGCGCATGTAGGATCATTTAAGTTGCTCGCTGCGGCTATCGATTTCTGACTGCGGTATCTTTGAGACGAGCGCCACTCCATCAGCATAGTTTACGCCAGTATCAAAGACCCAATTCCCGTTCTCTAAACGCCAGGTAGCTCCGTATAAAGGTAACTCCCAGATAGTATGGGTCAGCATTTGAGGCATCGTTTTCAGTTCGTATGTCAAGAAGCTGTTGGAGCCAGGGAACGCTAACAGTTGGTCCAGGGGAGAAATACGACTGATCGACAGCCATGACGACCATGAAATCAGCGGCATGGGCAAGCGTCGACCAGTTCTCGAAGCCATTCAGATAATAATATTCGTCATGGTCGCTGAGCTTATGGATGAGCGCAATTCCATAGAGTTTGTGCAAGGGCTTGAGAGCAGACCAAACACGCTGGTTGAACGTGGTGAAGCTTTGTTGGATGTTAGGATAGTTCGGATCGCCAGCTTCCATATCCATGATAACCCCATCGTAGTTGTCGCGTTTCACTTCTTGAATAATGGGGTCGATAAAGCTCTGATTGGTTGAAGCTTTCGCGATGTAGTCAGATTGCTGTTGGGAGGTCCATGCCTGTGGCGCGCCATCTGTTTCCATCGTGATGGTCAGATAAGCCATACCGCCTTTGCTATGGACAAGTTGCACGACATTGTCCATACTCAGGCTGCCAGACATGCAGTTATTACTCTGCCCATTGATCAGATGGCCGTTGGTAGGATCGACCCACCCGGTTCCGACCAGGGCAGCATCAGGATTGGTATCGGCTGTTTTTAAGTAAGCCTGTATACCACGCTGGCAATCTTTGCCAACAATCCAGCCTAACGAAGCAACTTTTCCTCGCATAAGGGTTTGAGAAGAAGTTGTATTCTGTTGAGATTGCATTGGCCCCATATCCAGAAAGAGTAAAGTGGGACTTTGTGGAGCGTTGACACGAACCAGACCAATTACAAGAAGCGAGAGTAAGGTAATGACTATCAGGAGAAGAACTCTATATCTGGCGAAAATGTTTTGAAATCTGCCTCTTGGTTTGCGTTCTTCAGGTTCCAATAATACGGGAGGTATTGGCTTCCTACGAACGTAGGGATACGTGCGATCTGGATAGGATTGGGGACGCGTATTCGTTCGTCTTGCCTGGCTTCTGGAATAGCTAGGCTGTGTTGGTGGCACTGGTTGGTGCCTGCGTCGCCCTCCTGGTGGAGTTTCCACTGTACCTCCGTTTTAGGTAGGAACCTTCTCTCAGGAAATCTGATCGGTTTTTCTCACCGATACATCTTAACATAATTTTATACAAGGTGAAATGATATGACCCAAAAGGGTAGAGGTAAGTCAAATGATGCCTCTGCATCGAATATGCTACCCACCTCTTAAATGAGGATCTTCTATATGTCATCCTGAGTGAAACGAAGGATCTTAGTGTCCAGCGAGCGAGATCCTTCGTTTCACTCAGGATGACAGGATTGGAACGATATTATTAAAGAACATCAGTTCTAATCATGCTATTATTATAGCACACATAGCTTACGTAAGATCTGAAATTCAGACGTATCTTGGAAAACCTAAAATGGCACATATTGTGAGAATATTGTGTTGAAGTGGTTGCATGGCGTGATGGCTTTGTGATGCCAGTAATAGAAACTAGCATTATGCAAGGTACGTCTGATATATCCTGAAAGGAACATCACCATGGCAGCATCATTCACTATCGGAATCGAAGAAGAGTATCAGATGGTGGATCGTCAAACGGGTCAGCTAAGTCCACGCATCTATACCATATTAGAAAAAGGGTACTCCATATTTGGAGAGCAGATCAAAGCAGAGATGTTGCAATCAACGGTGGAGATTAATTCGGATATTATGCCGGATATTCCTACTGCTCGTGAAGAAATGCGAATGATGAGAGCAAAGTTAGCACAACTGGTTGCAGAGGAGGGTCTGGATTTGATTAGTGCGGGTACACATCCTGCTGCTTTGTGGCAAAATGAATGCAGGTCAGAATATGTCCGTTATGCTGAACTAGAAGAAGAATTACAAGACGTTGCTCGCTCCATTTTGATCTTTGGCCAGCATGTTCACATTGGCGTTGAGAATCAAGAGAGTGCAGTTTTGCTCATGAACCAGGTACGCACGTGGCTCCCGCAATTGCTGGCTATCTCTACCAACTCACCTTTCTGGGCCGGTCGCTATACCGGACTCAAATCATACCGTTCTGCAATCTGGAAACCCTTTCCACGAAGCGGGATACCGGAAGTTTTTCCTTCATGGAGTGATTTTGATAATTACGTACAGACACTCATCAGGACAAATTGCATCGACAATGGGAAAAGGATCTGGTGGGATATTCGTCCTCATCCTTTTTTTAGCACTATTGAATTCCGCATCTTCGATATGCCAGCTACAATTCACGACACGATAGCTCTTGCTGCACTCTGCCAGGCGCTTATCGCGAAGTTGACCTGGCTCAATAAAAATAATTTATGGGCTCCAATGTTGTCGTGTCACTTTATCGAGGAGAACAAGTGGCATGCCATGCGTTCAGGTCTGGATGCGGAGGTAATCGATTTTGCTCAAAGCCGACGTCTTAGTATGCGCGATTCGATAAACGAACTACTGGATTTTGTAGATGAAGTGGTTGACGATCTTGGCAGTAGGACAGAGATGAATTATCTACGAAATCTGTTGGAAGATCCGCAAGGTACTGGTGCCGATCGACAGATTGCATTGTTTCAAGAGACTGGCAGTGTAGATGCCGTGATCCAGTTCTTGATACAGCAGACGATGAAGGATATTGTGTTGGCGATTGTTTGACTGGCCCTTTCATGATGCGGATGAACAATATTCTTTTCCGATTTGACGCTCAATAGGATTTGTCATCTAAACGATAGTCTGGTTAGAATGTTAATGGTAGAATTGGTATATCTCGCATACACTGGGGGTATACATGATCGTCTCCACGAATTCGGATCATCCAAATATTCTCTATATTCATTCGCATGATACTGGTCGCTACGTTCAGCCTTATGGGTATGCTATCCCGACGCCTAACATTCAACGTCTTGCGGAGCAGGGTGTCTTATTTCGCAAGGCTTTTTGTGTTGCTCCAACATGTTCGCCAAGCCGCGCAGGCCTTTTGACAGGTCAATATGCCCATTGCACTGGTATGATTGGCCTGGCACATCGAGGCTTTTCCCTCAACGATTACAATCGGCATATTGTGCATACGCTTCGTAAAGCGGGATATTATTCGGTTTTGGTCGGCGAGGAACATCTTTCTAAAGACCCCAAAGATAGTGGCTATGATCTCGTATCTGGTGTGGAAGGAAATCGCGCCGATATAGTTGCTCCAGCAGCAATCGAGTTGCTCAATCACGATCTACCTCAGCCCTTTTTCCTCTCAGTAGGTTTTTTCGAGACTCATCGTGATTTTTTGAAACCAGGTTCGATAGAGGATATTAAATATTCTTTGCCACCAATACCTTTACCTGATACATACGAGACGCGTCGTGATATGGGCGGTTTTAAGGCAAGTGCATGGACATTGGACCAGGGAATTGGCGCTGTGCTTGAAGCATTGGATGCTAATGGCCTCTCAGAAAACACGCTTGTAATTTGTACAACCGATCATGGAATTGCTTTTCCACGTATGAAATGCAATCTAACCGATCATGGCACTGGTGTAATGCTCATTATGCGTGGTCCAGGAGGCTTTACAGGTGGGAAAGTCTCTGAGTCACTCGTTTCTCACATTGATCTCTTTCCAACTATTTGCGATCTTGTGAATATTGATCATCCATCCTGGCTTCAAGGTAGATCACTCATGCCATTGATACAAGGTGAGTCCGAGGAGATCCATGATGCATTGTTTGCTGAGGTAACCTTTCATGCTGCATACGAACCGCAACGAGCTGTACGCACGAAACGTTGGAAGTATATCCGGCGATTTGATCACCATCTAGGACCTGTGTTGGCTAATTGTGACGATAGCCCAAGTAAACAGGTGTTGATGCAGTATGGTTGGGAAAAGCGGTTAAGGCCTTTGGAGCAGCTATACGACTTAATTTTCGATCCCAATGAAGCCTATAATCTGGCGTATGATCAATCTGTAGGTACCATTTTGGAAGAGTTGCGCGAGCGCCTTTATAATTGGATGTATGCTACCGACGATCCCTTACTACACGGGCCAGTATCTGCGCCGGAAGGTGCGGAATTAAATGATCCGGAGCATATGTCTCCTTCCTATCCAACGGCGCTTTGTTTAATATTCTGGAGCATTCATCCATAGACCGCTTCTTCTGCTGTTACTTCGCGACAAAGAAAACTGGCAGAGGCACAAACGAATGCGTCCCCACATGTACGGCAAAAAAGAGCGCTCTCACTGTGGCATTTCCCACCTAGCACAATGAACTGGTGCTCGGCGGGTTTTCCACACCATTCGCAGATGCTCCCTTCTAGGGGCTTCATCCATTGAGAGAGGCTGGCGAAATTCATTTTCGCTGTGTAACATTTGTTTCCTCCAGATGTATATGTCAGATGCAGGAATCTTCTCAATAACCTTCATCGAACAGGTTTGCTCAAAATGATAAAAGAGCTTTTATGTTGCTTTGAACATACACTTCTTTTGTCACAATACACTCACGATAGTGGGAGCTAATCCTCACAAAGAGGTAACAATTTTTGTCGCTGGCCGTTCTCAAGGTAATTACGGGAAGTTTGAGTGAGAGCGTGATAGTTTTGTTAGGCTGAAGCACCGGGCTGTGAGAGGAATGTGATATCACTGTGCTATTGTGTAAGTGATAGGCTACCAGCAATTGCTGGCTTTGCCTGAACGTATTTAAAAATTGTTTGATGAAATATAATTAGGAGGAAATATTATGACAAAGACAGAGACTAACTTACAGGCAGCTATAGCCGGTGAGGCAAAAGCTCGACTAGAATATACGGCGTTTGCGATGCAGGCCATGCAAGAAGGACATCCAGAAATTGCCCAGTTGTTTTTGGAAGCGGCCGGTGCTGAAACCATACATGGGATCAGCCATATGCGTGCTGCGGGAGAAGTAGGAATGACCATCGATAACCTGGATGAGGCCGCTAACGGTGAAGATTATGAGATCGAGGAGATGTATCCGCGCTTTGTCCGTGAAGCAGAGGAAGATGGACGTGGTGAGGCAGAGGCCAGTTTCAAGCTCGCACTTGAACGTGAGAAACATCACAGGGCAATGTTCAAGGAAGCCTTCAGTGCCTTTAAGGCAGTAAAAGTCTGATATATGTTTGATGGCTCAAATCATCGCGGCTGAATGCCGAATGAGGATCGTGAGGGGAGTAGGGCGCCAAGCACAATCAGCAGAATGCTGGCTACAACTACTGGCACAAAAGCCAGCGCCGGCACATTGAAATGATCCCATAAAGCTCCTCCGATAAATGGCCCAACAAAAGCCACACCGTATGTGAGCGAGAGGGTGATGCCAGTGAGACGCCCTACTTCCTGTGGCGATGCCAGAAGTGGTGGCAATGCTATACCAAGCGTAAAGACAAGTGCCCCACTTCCACCGAGCAATGCTGCCCAGAGAGGTTGTAGTTCAGCAGGGGTGAAGATCCAACCAGTTATTGCGATGGCACTAATAATGCCAGCAAGAATAAAGGGCCAGCGACGACCTGCTATATATTGCGCGACAAATGTCACCCCTATGCTGACTGGTAATTGCGCTGCATTTAGCGATAGCAAAGCGGCCGGTGTGATAAATGATTGGTGTAGTGCTTGATTATACGAAGCAATCCAGGCGTTCATGCCAAAATAGATGAGACTGCCTCCGCCTACCAGAATTCCTAAATGCAGCGCGTTCACACGTTTTCGTTGGTCAGGCGACTTCGAATCCAGTAATTTTGTTGTTGCATGTTGACGAGAGAAACGTGGTCTGGTTGCCTTTGCAGGTCCAGGCGGGGCAAGTAAGAGCCATAAAACGAAGAGTACAACGATAGGTATGCCCCAGAAAACAAATGTACCTGTCCAGTCGTCACTTCCCAGAAATCGTACCATGATCAGAACCGTAATGCCTGCCGCAACAGCTTCGCCCAAAATCAGTCCATCGCTGAACAGTGCTGATACCAGCCCGATTTGTTTTGGATACCAGCGGCGTATCAGTACGGGTACAGCCGTTTGAGACATGGTGATGCCAATGCTCAATATCAATGTGAAGAAGAATAAGGAGGGTATGCTTAGCCTGAAAGCACGCAAAAGTGTACCTATTGCAAGCAGTCCCAGGCCGATTGAGACACTCAGTCGCGCGCCAATGCGCTCTGCAAGAAGTCCTGATGGCCAGGCTCCTACTGCCAGTACAAGCACAGGTAACGCGGTCAGGAATCCAGTCAAAGTATACGAAAGCCCTAGATCGTGCTGAATGAGTGGCAAAACAGGGGGTACGCCGAGTAGCACCGAACGTAAATTGAAACCTACAAGCGTAATTAAAATATAGGTGAATACTTTTTGCCAGATAGCGGTAGATAGGCCCAGCCTCTGAAGCGGGAGCCGCATGTTTCACGTTGGTCTCCAATGCCAGGATGTCGTGTTGGAATTAGAAAAAGTACTTCACTATATCACAATGACATCCTGGATCATCGTTCAAGCGCACGTCCAGTTGGCTGATACATGCCCCTTTGATGGCTGAAAACCGCTAAGTATTCCCACTAGATCAGAACTGACTGTACCAGCCTTACCGCCGTTAGTGATACTGATACTCACGGGAAGTCTTCCATCATTGCCTAATGCCAGATTATTCGAGCTATGTATCAGATCAACTGTGAGGTGTGAAGTGTACGTTCCTGGTCCTTTATAGGAAAGTATACCAATGAGAAACTTATACTGAGTGCCTCCAAGAATACCATCGACTTGCATCACATATGAATTCCCTTGAGTGACACCACACGCAAGGAATGTGGTATTTGTCATGGTTCCAGAAACATCTCCCGTGAAACTGAAATTACCTGTTGATTGACCACTCGCTTGTTGGGAGGATGAGGAAGTTGTTACTGGGCAGGCAACGCCAGTAGAGCCACCACAGACATTTGTGTTGGCGGGATGGTTGCTACTATTGCTGGATGTAGCAGGGAAAATAGCCGTAAGACCGGGTATGTGAGAGCGAAATGCGAATGCAAATGCGCTTGCGCCAACCAGCAACTATAACTACTCCAACGGTGATGATAAGGATGGTCTTTGTAACACCTCCGGTAGCCGATTTGGCGGTAGAACCGATTTTATAGGTATTTGAATGAACATGATGTTGATGATGTTCGTGGTGAAGATGGTGTTGTTTCTCAGGATGTTCATGTTCAGGTAACTTGTGACGTTGTGTGCCAGTTGGCTGAGCATAATGCGGCATTGGCTGGTTTGTCCAGGACGATGGTTGAGGTCCAAAGTTTGCTTGTTGCCCTGGCGATGGAGCAATATAAGGTGAAGATGGTGTTGGACCGGCAACAGTGTAAGGAGGCGCCGAACCCGCCATCCCCGTTGGTGTACCCTGAATGGTTGGCACATTATTGAATGAAGGAGTTCCCTGTACCATGGGCGCTTGTCCTGCAGCCGAAGATCCCTCTGTCCCAAATGGGATAGGTAGGGGAAGTATAGCGCCACGTCTTCTCTGCTCCTCTTCATCTTCCCAGGCTATTTGATATCCTTGTTGCAAAGGTGAAGTAGCTATAGTAGATGCGAACTCATCTGGCGAAGAGGCGAACGTTGGTGAAGCAGTATCAAGAGCAGTGCCAAGAGTAGGCACTCGTCCACAATTCCCACAGAAACGGGCATTTTCGGGAAATTCATATCCACAAAAGTGGCAGCGCTGCATAGTCGATCCTCCCTACAATAAATTTGCTACAATAATCCAATACGAATCTCTCTAGGCACTTTTCTACCCTTATTGACTATATCGATGGAGACCACTGAGTGTAACACAACAATTGAATGGTGAGAAAAATGGCAAAATGCGACCATAACAAACTAATTCGGCGCTTTTGTAGAAGTGATCAAAAGTGACACAGAAATAATCTAAACTCCTTACGCATCCTGCCAGTTTGAAATCTCATCTAACTCCGCTAGCTGTGCAGCTGTCAATCTGACATCAAGCGCTGCAAGACTTTGCTTTAACTGCGCTACCGAGTTGGCGCCAATTATTGGCGCTGTGATAACTGGTTGTGCAAGTAGCCATGCAAGAGATACTGCTGATGGGGTACTGTCTATTTCTTTTGCAATATGGCGCACGACCTCAATTATTTTCCAGGCGGTTTCATTGTTATAGCGTTTCATTATGGAGCTAGCTCGTGCGCTCTCTGGAGTCTCATTCCGACTGTATTTTCCTGTCAAAAAGCCGTTTGCGAGCGGGCTGTAGGGAGTGACTCCAATCTGGTATTGTTCGCAGATAGTTTTCAAGTCGCGTTCGAACTCTTCCCGAAGTACAAGGTTATAATGAGGCTCCAATGAGTCGAAACGCACTATGTGGTGTACATCGGCACTCCATAATGCTTCTACCAATCGCCACGCAGGATAGTTCGATGCACCCACGTAACGTACCTTCCCAGAACGTTGTAGATCATCGAGTGTGCTCAGTGTTTCGTCGATAGGAGTTTCTGCATCAAATGCATGCATCAAGTAGAGATCGATATAGTCGGTGTTTAAACGTTGCAACGAGGCATCAATTGCTTCGAGGATGTGTTTACGTGAGAGTCCCTGATCGTTCGGTCCAGGTCCCATAGGTTGACGTACTTTGGTGGCAAGAATGATATTACTGCGGTTATGCCGTTCTTTCAGCCAGCGTCCAACAATCTCCTCTGATTCACCGCCTGTGTGACCGGGTAACCAGCGCGAATAGAAGTCTGCTGTGTCAAGAAAGTTGCCTCCGCTCTCTATGAAGGCATCCATCAGGGCAAAAGCGGTCATTTCGTCTGCTGTCCAGCCCCATTGCATTGTGCCAAGGCACAAGCTCGATACTTTTAATCCTGTTCTGCCTAATTTGCGATAGTTCATGATTCTCCTTAGGCTTGTTAAGAAATAACTTCCCCTTTTCTCCTCTCACCAGCCTTAGTGGACAGTAAGTTATGGCCTAACGACACCTCAGTAATTTAGCACATGAGATTTCAGATAATGCCTGGATTCCTGATTGATAATTCATTATACATGATGCGATACAGCGGCATTCACTGGTGAAAAAATCGTAATGCTTGCCGTAACGTTTTGGTAACGGTGCTGTGCTATACTAGCAGAGAGACAGGCTCATCGACACCATCGACTCTGTATATGCAACGACTTCGCTCAAGTCTGAGAAGAGAAAATAGGAGCAAAGCAGTGACTGTGCATCAGCGTCCTCGCGACGAGACCTTACCCACGACGCCAGATCGAGGGCAATGGAGTTGGCAACGGGTCGCCCAGGGGATATGGATTGTTCTTGCCCTTATATTGCTGGTCATCTTCGTAGCCAACATTCCTGCTTTCTTTCAGTACGCGAGGACTGTTTGCACCCTGCCAGACGCTGGGAACTGTCCAACCGAGCAACTAACCCCAGCCTATGTCCAGGTTCTTGGCCAGATGCATCTCTCAGTCGCAACGGCTGAGGTCTTCTTAGCCATTCTCTGTGTTGCAGTGTCCGTCTTATACTGGATGCTCGGCCTCCTGATTTTCTGGCGTAAATCGGGGGAGTGGATCGGCTTGTTTGTCTCGCTGCTGCTTGTGATGTTTGGCTCAATCGGCTTTCTCGGATTCAATCTGCCTGCGCAGACGCCCCCACTTTTCCAGACTCTGGCACAAATCATCGTGTATGGGCTGATGTGGCCTGCAATGTTGGTCTTTTTCTTTACCTTTCCCACCGGACGCTTCACCCCTCGCTGGACAATTGCTGTGTTCGTCCCCTTTTTTGTGGTAACGATGCTCTCCTCAGTCGCCATCACCGCGCCCCTCGTACCCGGTGTTGCAGTAATTTTGACATCTCTCCTCCCGATAGGAGTACAGATTTACCGCTACGTGCGGGTCTATGATGCCGTGGAGCAGCAGCAGACCAAGTGGTTCGTCTTTGGCTTGAGCGTTATCTTCTTGCTAGTCATCATCCAAGGAATACTTCAGGCGCTGATCCCGGACTCGAGTGCAGCGCACGCGGGCTATCAACTCTTCAATGGACCATTTTGGCTTTTGCTTTGGACAATTGTGCTCTTGAGCGTGAGCATTCCAATTCTGCGCTACCGGCTGTGGGACATTGATGTCATCATTAACCGTACTTTGGTCTATGGCTCCTTGACCATCCTGTTGGGGGCGCTGTATGTCGGGCTGATACTCGCTTTGCAAACCCTGGTGCATGTCATTACCGGCAGCTTCTCCCAACAACCCCTTGCCATCGTTGCCTCTACGCTGGTGATCGCAGCACTCTTCCAGCCATTTCGACGACACCTTCAGAACTTCATTGACCGTCGCTTCTATCGTCGCAAATATGATGCAGCTAAGGTCGTGGCAACTTTCAGTGCCACACTGCGCACCGAGGTAGACGTGGATACTTTGCGAAATCATCTCATCGCTGTCGTCCAGGAAACGATGCAACCGACCCATATCTCGCTGTGGGTGCGGCCACCCACCCGGACGGTAACTCCTACACTACAGTCCAGCAAGCCTTTCCCTGAAGAATCTGGAGTACGTGAGCAGATCTCCGGGCATAACATGTGAGTACGTTCACGGTTTAAGGTAAGTAAACCCGTGATGCTATTGCTAGATTTATATGGAGCAAGTACATATGCCAGACACGATTGGATTTATTGGCCTGGGTATTATGGGAAAGCCCATGGCCCACAACTTACTCAAAGCAGGTTTTGCCGTTGTTGTTCATAATCGTCACCAGGAGGTGACTGATGAACTTGTTGCAGCAGGTGCTTCAGCAGGCGTTCGACCTCGAGAGATAGCTGCCTCATGCGATGTGTTGATCACGATGTTACCTGATACTCCTCAAGTGCAGGAAGTGCTTCTTGGCCCAGAGGGAGTCATCGAGGGTGCGCGTGAAGGACTGATCGTGATTGATATGAGCACTATCTCGCCTATTGTGACGAGAACCCTGGCTGATCGATTAGCTGAGCAGAGGCGTTGCGATGCTTGATGCGCCTGTGAGTGGCGGTGATAAAGGCGCTATAGCCGGCACTCTTTCAATTATGGTAGGTGGTGAAGAGGAAACGTTTCAGCATTGTATACCAATCTTTCAGGCGTTAGGTAAAACGGTTGTGCATGTCGGGAAAAGTGGAGCAGGCCAGATCGTCAAAGCTTGCAATCAGATCGTAGTTGCGTTAGTGATTGAAGCAGTCAGCGAGGCCCTTGTACTCGGTTCGAAGGCAGGAGTCGATCCTGCGAAAATCTTGCAGGTGTTGAATGGTGGTCTTGCTGCTAACCGGGTGATAGAACAGCGTGGTGCCAGTATGCTCGCGCATGATTTTGCGCCAGGAGGGCGTATCAAGACACATCATAAAGACATGAGCATTATTTTAGAATTGGGTCGTATGTATGGCGTGTCACTCCCGGTCTCTGCTCAGGTAGATCAGATGTTTGCTTCGCTGGTGGCAAGAGGAAGAGGTGATCTTGACCATACTGTTCTGCTCACATATCTTGAAGACCTGGCAGATCATCAAATAGGGTAGCAATTGCGCACACTACACAAAATCCTGCACTTCTTGCCAGCGGAAACAATCAACGATATGGTCATTGACCATGCCGACCGCTTGCATGAAAGCGTAACAGATAGTGGAACCGACAAAGGTGAATCCGCGCTTTTTCAACTCTTTGCTCATGGCATCTGATTCTTGTGTTGTGGCGGGAATTTCTTGCAGACTTTTCCAGCTATTCTGGATGGGTTTCCCATCTACAAACTGCCAAATATAAGTATCGAAACTCTCAAATTGATCCTGTATCGCGATGAAAGATCGCGCATTTTGTATCGCTGCCTGTATTTTCAGCCTGTTTCTCACAATGCCAGGGTTCGCAAGTAATGCCTGGACTTTGGCGTCGTCGTAACTGGCAACTTTGGTCGGTTCAAAATTATCAAATGCTTGAATGTATGCTTGCCTCTTGTTCAGAATTGTCGACCAGCTCAATCCAGCCTGAGCACCCTCGAGAATAAGAAATTCAAAGAGTGTTCTGTCATCATGAACAGGCACTCCCCATTCTGAGTCATGATAGTCGATGTAAAGCGCGCTGGAAGTGCCCCATTCACATCTTTGCTGTTCCATCGTTCACCTCTATGGTCGCTTAAAATTAGCTTTGCGCTTCTCCAGGAAGGCATGCATGCCCTCCTGAGCATCGTCAATCTGGGAAGTCGACGCCATAACTTCTATTGCATAATCATAGGCTAGTGGCTGAGGAAGATCCATCTGAGCATAGTACGCTTGCTTGCCGATGCCTTTTGAAATGTAACTGCCTCGTGTTGCTGCTTCGAGAAGTCGTTGTGACTCTGCCACAAGTTGATCAGCAGGGACTACCTTGTTTACCAATCCCCAGTCAGCAGCTGTATGGGCATGGATTACGTCGCCTGTAAGCAACATTTCAAGTGCGCGTTTGCGTCCAATAGCGCGACTAACGGCTACCATTGGTGTTGTGCAAAACCAGCCTCCCTTTCCGCCTGGTGTCGCGAAACCAGCATCCGAAGAGGCAATTGCCAGATCGCACGTTGCCACTAACTGGCACCCTGCCGCAGTTGCTAGAGCATGCACTCGTGCGAGTACGGGTTGGGGGATTTCCTGGATGGTGTCCATTAATGTCGTACAGACCTTGAGCAATTTGCGTACAGCAACCAGGTCTCGATCAACAACGTCAGCAAAGTCGTGGCCTGCAGAAAAAGCTGGCCCGTTCGCTGCCAAAATAACACCAAGCGCGCTGCTCTCACCGACCTCTTGAAATGCTGAAGTCAGTTCGAGCATGTGTTTTAAGGATAGGGCGTTGCGTCGCTGTGGATTATTCATTGTAATGGTGGCAAAATCGCCTTTGTATTCCAATGTGATAAGTTCGTACGACATGGCATTTTCTCCTTCCGGGAGGGTTAGTTGGTTGATTTCTTTACTCGAGTTCAATTGGCACTATACATCAGGATGAAGCGCATGCGCAAACTTGGGCAGGGATGTCTTTTTGTAAACATGAAAAGTATACATTGTTAATGAGAAGTAGTGATATATGGCATCAGCAAGCGTGCTGTGTTGCCACCCAAAATCGCAGCCCTTTGCTGCTCGGTGAGGTCAAGCTTTGCCAGCACCTCATCAACATTTTGGCGTGGCGCTATTGGCATAATAGGCCAGTCGCTCCCAACCAGGACGTGTTCAGGCCCCAGTAGATCAACAGCGAAGCGAATGGTAGCTGGATCGAAACCCATTGTATCCACATACAGGCGCTGTCGTAAGACACGTGGTGATGCTCCTCGCCATCCTTCCTCACGACCATAATCTTGTTCGGCTATCCCAGCGAACAAGAAGACTGCAGCGCCGATCATAGGAAGCACCACTTTGAGATCTGGAAGCTCGTCGAGGATGCCGCTGCGAAGCAAAGCAAGGAGGCTGGCCGCATTTTCTGTCCCACGTGCCAACAGTGTACCGGTATGACCCAGATGTGAGAGGCGTTTTGTCAACCCGACTGGGCTGACTGGATGGACAAATACTACTACACCCAGTTTTGCGGCTGCTTCAAGGGTAGGGCGAACTTCTGGCGCATCCAGGAATCGGCCTCCCCGGGCACAATCAACGCAGATTCCCCCAAGTCCTAACTTCTGAATTGCTCGCTCTACTTCACGTGCTGCCACCTCACCCTGAAATGCGTCTATGGTTGCGAGTGCAAGCAGGCGATCGGGATGTATAGAGACCAACTCTGCAAAGCGATCGTTGATATGCTCCATCATAGGTGCAGGCAATTGTTTACCTGGCTCAACAAGAAGAGCTGAAGGCGCGCTCAGCACCTTCGCATCTATAGTTGCCCTGTCCATAGCAGCTAGCAGTGCTTCGATATCTGTCAACAGGGGCCAGGCACGAGCAAGTATCCCCTGTCCCGTAGTTGTAGATGATGGAAACCAGGCCTGATCGTAGAAATGGCTATGAAAATCGATGTAGCGAGCATTCACAGTTGATGTCATAGGTCGTTTCCTTATACGTTAATATTGATCCAGACCCCTTCGACACGGGGTCCGAGCCAGAGATACACTGACTTAAAGGATTGTCGAACCTGCCGGGGAAAGGCTCTGGTTTCCACACGGCTTGACCGATTGAGAAAGCTCGTCCTTCCCTGACATCGTTTCTGAACAGGACTGGTCATCAGAGAGTCACGCTTCGAGCGCCACAGTATAAGGACACAGGAGTTCAGAAACGCACGGTGTTTCCAGAAAGGAGCGAAACCATGAAGTATTGCGGCATCGATTGGGCGAATGACCATCATGATGCCTTGAGCATTGATGAGGCTGGTCGCCAACTGGAATCGATCCGGGTGGCTCATAGTCCCGAGGGACTGAGCCAATTGGACACGTACCTGGAACGCATGGCTGGTCCAGCAGGCCGTGAGCAGATCGCCTGCATCGTGGAAACGACGCATGGGCTCTTGATTGCCCATTTGCTGGAACAAGGATGGCCCGTGTACCCGGTCAATCCTCGGACGGTTGAGAAGCGACGAGCACCTTCGGGAGCCAAGACCGACACGATTGACGCCTATTTGCTGGCGAAAACGGGGCGTGCCGACTTCCAGGATCTGCGCCGACTCAATCCCGACAGCGAGCAGATCCAGGAACTCAAGACCCTGACGCGCGACCAGGACGCCTTGATCCAGATGCAAACGCGCCTGGTCAACCAGCTCACGGCTTGACGCGTAACCTATTACCCGGTGGCCCTCGACGTGTTCAGCAAGCTGCAACAGCCCTCGACGCTGGCGTTCTTGCGCGCCTATCCGACGCTGCAAGCTGCTCGCGCTGCCTCGGTGGAGGAGTTGGCGACGCTGCTCAAGCAGACCAGATATCCTGGATCCAGGCAGAAAGCCGAGCAGATCGTCGCGCACCTGCAGCAGCCTTCTTTGCAAGCCACTGAGGTCACCACGCGCACGAAAGCCCGGTTGATGCTGGCTCTGGTCGCCCAGTTGGACCCGCTGCTCAAGCAAATTGCTGACTACGACAAGGAGATTGAACGCCTTTTTTTGAGTCATGCCGACAGCGAGCTCTTCCAAGCTCTGCCAGGGGCCGGAGCGCGCCTTGCTCCTCGACTGTTGGCCGAACTGGGCGACGATCGCAGCCGCTATGAGAGCGCCAGCAGTCTGCAAGCGCTGGCTGGTACGTCGCCGGTGCTCTTCCAGAGCGGGACGTATCAGAAAGCCCATCGGCGCTTGGGTTGTATCAAGCCCTGGCGCAATGCCTTGCACCAATTTGCCTGGCAAAGTACCCACCAGGAAGCCTGGGCCAAGGAGTATTACCAACGCAAGAGGGCTGAGGGCAAGAGCCATACCGTCGCGGTCCGAGCGCTGGCCAATGTCTGGGCGCGCGTTCTCTACGCCCTCTGGAAGGCCAAGGAGCCCTATCAAACCGCGACCTTTGAAGCGGCCAGGCGGGCCCATGCGCCCCGCCAACCCGCGGCCTGAGTCCAGACCGCTCTTGACCATCCTGCCCCGTTGAGCCTGTCCAGCGCGGCGAGGTTCCTCGCCCGTGCCGGACCCCTCTGCTCCAACGGAGTCGCCCACATGGGTCCCGCCGTGTTCCCCCTGCCGACCGTGAGCCGCTCCCAGTGCCGCTCCAACGTCTGCCGCGGCCCGACACCGCGTTCCCGACTCCCGGTGTGGGTTGCTTCCTCCAGACCACCCCGAGTCAAGGCCGCGCAGGAGGTGGGGCGCTCGGGGGTGGGCGCGCTCGTCTTGGCCTTGACCGGCGTGGTACACTTGCTCACCCACACGGGAGGCAGCTTCACTTCCCCTCACCTTGCTTCCTCCTTTCCGGTTTTGACCCTTGACATAGAGAGTCTTTCTAGTTGAACAATACCTTACACTTATCAATAGATGCAAGTTTTTTGAATGCATTCCAATACGAAGTTCACTCTATGTTTTTAACTCTTTTTAGAAAGTATCGCTTGAGATAGGTAACGAGAGTTATTGTGAAAACAAAGTGATAATGGCTCCCCTTCTCTTTACGGAGATATTTTACAATGCTATACTCCCGCTAAGGAAGGGATACACAATCCCCCGCTTACGTCATTCTGGAAATGGAAATAAGGGAGAGTTTGAAATAAAGGATGAAAGAAATGGAAGCAGAAACTGATCCAACTAGAGAAGGTGATCCTGTACTCAGCCAACCACGTATGTTTGGTGGCTATGTAGGGTCAGCAAAGCTTCCATGGACCTGGGCAATTGAGCAACTCAACGGAGCACGAAATTATTGGATTGCGACAACACGTCCTGATGGTAAACCTCACAGTCGTCCTGTATGGGGTGTCTGGCTCGACAATACTTTCTATTTCAGCACGGGTTCTCTTGCCGCAACGAACCTGGCTAGTCATCCAGAAATCACAGTTCACCTTGAGAGTGGAAGCAAGGTAGTGATTATTGAGGGTGTGGCCGAACCGATCAGCGATACGACCCTTGTTGAACATGTAGTGAGCCAGTACAACCAGAAGTATAACTGGAACATTGATCCACACAATTTGCCTGGACCGTTCTATGCTGTTCGTCCCCTGGTCGTTTTTGGTTGGCACTTAGAGGAGTCAGAACTCAATCCAGAATCAACTGGACTTGAAACAGCCACACGCTGGCAATTTAAGTAAAGGCTAGCAAACGTTTCTATGTGTGCTGTTTATGCTATCTGCTATATCCTGGCATGCGGTTTCGGTTGCTATAAGCACTGCTAGAATACGAGCTTATGTCGAGTAAGAAGCCCAGGATGACCCAGAACCAACCCCAGCCATATAAGCCATATACTGGGTTATAAACAAGGACATACATCAAGGTAGTAAAAGGCAAGAAGATGATGCCAAGAAGAGGCCAGAGAATGGTATTGTGGAATGCGATAGTGACTCTATTTGTGAATAACCAGACAAAGAGCACGGCTAGGCGAGGAAAAGCCGCTGCACACAAAGCGAAAACGCAACCAAAACACATGATGAATACCTCTCATTCACAGTATGGGTGGACATAGAGAGAGTCCTGCTGCATTCCTATGACTTGTGATGCCGTTCGTTCACTTCATCGCTCTCAGAACCAACCTTACATTTTGTACGTCTGAGCATAGTATAAATGAAAATCTATAGGAAACACAAATCTCGTTTTGAATGTTTGTAATCAAGAAGGTAACATAATCTGAGTGTATGCTATACTTTCTTCAAAATTATTATCGAAAGAGATAGAGACCAATAAGGGTATAATCAAATCCTTATTCATGATTTGGTCTCGAAAGGATATCGTTGAAAATGGATGCTTCTCCCGTACAGGGAAAAGTTGTTGCTGTGTGTTGCAATCCTGAACCTGGTTTGCCTAAATCAGTTGTCGATGCTGTACATCTCATTGAGAATTGGGGAATCGAGGGGGATTATCATGCAGGTTCGCTAGTCCGGCATCGTTACCTCGCAAATAAAGATCCTGACCGGCCAAACCTGCGGCAGGCACTAATTGTAGATGCAGCAGTTTTTACTGAGCTGGCTCAACAGGATATTCATATCGGGCCGGGGATGATGGGGGAGAATATTACGATTGAAGGTATTGATGTGATGCTTTTGACTGAGGGCACACAGCTCGCTATTGGTTCTGCAGTTGTGGAAGTGATAGAGAGAAGGAATCCTTGTTTACAACTGAATGGAATTGATCCTCGCCTCTTGAAGGCTGTTGTCAAGAAACATCCTGGACAAACGATCTTTAAGGCAGGCATGATGACTCGTATTCTTCAGAGCGGCTGGGTTTGTGCGGGTGACCCGGTCGAGGTGCTTTGATATACTGAACTAAGAATATCGATGGATCCATTGGGAGCTACTTGTTTGTATGCAATGTTATCCTGGAAAGCATGAAATACTATTCAAGGCACAAATAAGGCTTGCGTTTGATAGAGGATAAAAAATGGAGCAGATACCTTCCGACGATCCCCGAGATGCGGAAATCGCTGACAATGTTTTGCGACATATGCGTCATTCATTACAAATGCTCGCATCTCCGGCTCAAGCCCAGCTCAGCCATTTTCCTGCTGGTTGGATTGTTTTGACTGATGAGTTGGCGCTAGACTTCGATGCGTAGTATGTGCGAATTTATTCCTATTGGGAACTCTCAGTAGAGCAAATCGCAAGTCTTATGGATCTCGATGAGTTTTTGAATACGGTGAGTGTTGAATCCAATAGTGATTTTTGACTGATGTGGCACTCTCTTCTGATCCCAGATGGGAGAGAGTCCGCAATCTGGAAAAAGGGGTACTTGTTTCATTTGAATGGCCTTTAGAGATTCCACCTCCAGCACGGGAAGAAAATGGAATGATTGCTGATTATGGAGCATACTTCATTAAGAGCGATATTCCTTCTTAGATGGCAAGCTGTACGTATAACACGATCCGATGCCGGATCGCAGGCAGCAAATAGAGTGCCAGGGCATCCACTGCCCTGGCACATTTTTGATGTGGTATGCCCATTTATCCTTTAGGAACTATGGAGGCACGCACAGTTTGGATATGGATCATTCCATCTTTAAAGATAAACGTATCCACCCCATCAGAAACGCTAGCAGGTCTGGAATCGGCAGTCCATTCGAGGAAGAGAATATCCTCGACGTAAGTTGTCTTGACGTCCCACTTTGCTTGAGGGACAGCTTTTAAAAAGATCGGCAAAGAAGCCGCGAATAGCGTTCCTGCCGCTTAGAATACCTGATGGACTGACGACGTAGGAGCTATCAGTATAGTCCGCCAGGATCCCATCAAGATCTTCGGCCATTAAAGTCTGGGCATGGTGCCCAAAGGTTTCTTCCGGCGTCCGTTTCGCTAGATCGGATTGTGTCATGGCTGAAATTCCTTTCTTTCACCTCGCTTAACTTTTAAAGCAGAAAGTCTAATCGCTAGCAGAAGAGCTTGATTGCAATACTGATGCAGCACCTTTGATCAAGTCGGCCGCTTTTTCGGCGATCATTATAGTGGGTGCATTGGTATTGCCGCCGACCACTGTTGGCATGATGGAGGCATCAATAACACGCAGACCTTCTACTCCTCGTACTCGCAGGTGAGCATCGACCACGGCCATTGAGTCGTTACCCATCTTGCAGGTGCCGACAGGGTGATAGAGTGTTTCCACATGGTTGCGGATATACTCAGCAATTTCCTCATCACTTTGTGCCTGAGAACCTGGATGCGTCTCCACGTCACGG
This sequence comes from uncultured Chloroflexia bacterium, assembly GCA_963702765.1. GTDB lineage: Bacteria > Chloroflexota > Ktedonobacteria > Ktedonobacterales > Ktedonobacteraceae > DATMNR01. The sequence continues at coordinate 78,110 of CAVPEB010000001.1, read as the reverse complement.
TAAGGAGAAAATGCCTGTGTTTCACCCAACGTACGTGCAATCTTAACGCCCTCTATAAGGACCTGCATATCTGCCTCATCAGCGAAATAGTTGGGCTGGATGATGGGTGCTTCTTCAGGATTTGTCGAGCGCAAGGCGATATAACCACGACTCCTCGGATGAAGCACGCAGGGAGCTATCGTATAGCCATCACCTTCTGGTATTGTGAAATTATGATTGAGGTAGTACACAGGTGTGAAATGGTATTGAATGTTGGGCATAGACAGGTTGGCTTGTGTTCGGACGAAAGCACCAGCTTCTGCGACATTTGAGGTAAGTGGTCCCATTTTATTGTCTACGAATTCTTGCAGATGCTCCGGTGTTTGCGCGTGTAACAAAGTAATTGGTTGAGTGGAAGCATAGAGAACGACTATCGCTGGATGATCTTGCAAGTTCTGTCCCACCCCTGGCAAATCAGCAACCACAGGTATACCCAACGCTTTCAAGTGATCTGCAGGTCCAATGCCAGAGAGCATCAACAGTTGGGGAGAATTGATGGCCCCGCCAGAAAGGATCACTTCTTTGTTGGCAAGTGCCTGTTGTTTCTCACCATTTTGCATATATGTGACACCGACTGCCCTTATCCCATCGAAGGTTACGCCTGTTACAAGAGAATGTGTTTGTAGTGTAAAGTTGGGTCGATTCATGATGGGATGCACGTATCCAACTGCGGCGCTATGACGCAATCCTTGCCTTTGTGTCACCTGGTAAAAGCCGACACCATCCTGCTCAGGCCCATTGAAGTCGTTCGTAAGAGGCATCCCTGCTTCTACTCCTGCTTCAACGAAAGCATGGGAGAGAGGATTGAGTGTACGAAGGTCGGTAACATTGAGAGGGCCTCCTGTGCCGTGATATTCGGAAACTCCTCGTTCCTCATTTTCAGCCTTTTTGAAGTAAGGAAGAACGTCAGCATAACTCCATCCCTCGTTCCCTAATTCACTCCAATGGTCATAATCGCGGCGATTACCACGAATATAGACCATCGCATTGATAGAACTGGAACCGCCCAGCACCTTCCCGCGCGGCCAATACAGTCTGCGGTTATTAAGATGTGGTTGTTCCTCAGTCTCATATGCCCAATCTAGCGGAGATTTAAATAAACTGGAGAATGCAACCGGAATGTGAATTTCTTGCACGTCATCCGGCCCTCCCGCTTCAAGTAGAAGAACAGTGGTTGAGGGGTCTTCGGTTAAGCGATTGGCCAGCGCACAGCCCGCAGAGCCAGCACCGACAATAATGTAGTCGTACATGGGTTCCTCCTCTGGATGGAGCTACAGATCATACTACGCTATTTGCTAAGTATATCCAGCGGATTTGAGAAAAGTCAACGTTTCAAATGATCTGATATACCAAATATCCATCAAAAACGTAGACTCGATATGGAGTGCTCGATGATTGCATCTTATGTTGCAATGCGGCAGCCGGTTTCGATCCAAGTGGAAATATATATGTGGGATGATACGCTGCTCTAACAACAGCACGGTAGGGAAGATAACGATCAAATCCAGGCTTCAATTGATCGTCAAGAACGCTACAGATGATCTGTTCTCGACTGCGGAACGTCAGTCGATTGCATGTCCAATACTCAGAATAAATACGTGTCGCACCAATTTTTAGCAAATCCTGAACGAGGATCCCTTCTTGTTGGTAATTTGCCCGGGCTGTTGGTATATCTGCAAAAGTTCTTAGCGTGCCTATCATAAATGTCAAAAAAATCAGTAGCAACAACCCTCCTTTTAGCAGAATTGGTATATGTAATTTCTTGCCTGTTTGAATATACGCTGGCTGCAGGCCATTCCATAAAGGCCATAATATGGCGGGAGCTGCGATTAATGCAAAGAGTAGGTAGCGATACGAAATTACAGGTGGAACAGCAGACTTCGGGCTTGTTACATATGATAGTAATGTTAGTATGACACTCCCCAAGAGCATCAATCTGCAACATTGATTTATAAGAGTCTGCCTCTTCTCAAATGCCTCATCCTGTGAGAAGAATGAGTACCTGGATTGCCAGATAGCGCGAACCGCACAGCTTGTCGCAACGATTAACAGGATGAGATATCCGATCCCCCATGCTCCGTGAAAAACGACACATGGCAAAGTTGAAGCGTTCGGTGAGCCATAAAGCGGAAAAGAGGTTAGCTGGCAGTCTGGATTTGCTCCAGAAACGCTTGGGAGACTAATCATAACGGTACCAACTATATGATGCAGCCATGTCAGGTGTTGAGTAATGATTTCTTTTGCCCCGTCTTGCTGGATCCATAGAAGAGTAAGTAAAGAATTTTGATCTAGTGGGGCGGTGAGATTGTATAGGATGAGTGGGAATGCTCCCACGATTATACCCAGGAGAAGAATGAGACCTTTCCAGGACAACAATTCTTGATAGCAGAAAAGCAGCAAGAGTAATGCAGCTATAGCGACAATTGGCAAGATCAAGAAATCGACCCAAAGCGCAAGTCCCACTATTACCCCTAGAAAGCCATAGATCAATATACGTTTTTGTCTTGACCGACGTGCTTCCCTTTGAATGAAGGAGTGTGAAGTGAGTGCGAGCCAGGAAGCAAAAAGTGGAATGAGGGCGAAAAACAATTCGGTTTCTGGATATTCTCCCACAGCTTTGATCTGGAGGTAAATGATAGCGTATGAACCCAGGCTCAATAAAATCACAATTGCGAGTGCAAATTTTTCTGTATAAAGCAGTCTTGTCAGGTAGTACATGCAAATCAGGAATGCAGCAAACAACGGCAGAAGACCAATCCGTAGTGTAAAGAGCGATACGCCGAAGACCCGAAACAGAGGGGCGGCTATGTACCCTTCTAAAGGTGCCATATAAGGCAAGCCATAGAAAAATGTGGGGTGGTCTCCCTGGAAAGCGACATGGAGAGCTAACAGGCCCATATTTCCCTCATCACTATTGGTTACAGGCCAATTGAAATAGATGAGAAGAAAACGCGCCAATGTGGCTGCTGCCACAATTGCGAACATCCACCATTCATTTTTACTAATATGAATGCGCTTCAAAAATTTAGGTGTTATCATCACACATAAATATCGTGGTTAACATATTTTGATAATTGTACGTCCTCTGACACCGCCTTTCAGGATACTATCCAGGGCCTGAGGTAATTCTTCAAACGGGATTTCAAAGCCAATTTTATCAAGCAGAAGCCTTGGTTTGTAATTACTCGCAAGATTGTGCCAGAGTTGGTCGCGCACCTCCATCGGGCAATTTACCGATTCAATGCCGAGCAAATTAATGGCGCGTAGAATAAAAGGGAAGACGGTTGTGTTCAAGTTTGGTCCACCAGTGTTCCCATATGCGGCAATAGAGCCACCATATCTGGTTGTCCGAATGAGGTAAGCCAATGTAGAGCCGCCAACCGAGTCCAGGCTACCTGCCCAGCGTTCTTTGTCGAATGGGCGATTGCTTTCGGCTGATGTTTCCTCACGATTTAAGATCTCACTGGCTCCCAATTCCTTAAGGTAGACATGCTCAGAAGTTTTACCTGTGCTGGCTGCCACGGTATAGCCTAGAGCATTGAGTATATTAATGCCGATGCTACCTACCCCTCCTGTTGCGCCGGTAACCAGTACAGGGCCATTTTGAGGATGAAGGCCGTTTTTCTCCAACTGGTGGATTGCTAAAGCGGCAGTGAAACCGGCTGTACCAAGTGCCATGGCTTCTTTAAGAGTCAGACCTTCAGGCAAAGGAACGATCCAATCAGCTTTGACACGGGCAAATTCGCTATACCCTCCAAAGTGTGAGACACCCAGTGCGTAACTGGTAGCGATGACTTCATCACCAACTTTAAACCGGGCGTCGTTGGATTCAGCGACAATGCCAGCCAGATCGATGCCAGGCACGAAGGGATAGCTGCGCACGATTTTGCCATCTGGGATTGAGGCAAGACCGTCTTTATAGTTGACACTCGAATAAGATACCTTGATCAATACGTCACCCTGAGGCAAGTCATCCAGAGTGAGTTGTTTGAAACCTGAGGTAAAATCCTCCTCAGTTTTATTGACAACAAATGCTTGAAATACAGTTGACATAAATCCTCGTTCTCCGTTATTGAAGTTTGTGGCATAGTGAGGGCGGGGGCAAGCCCCGCCCCTACAATACACGTTGAGAGATATCCTCGTCCTCAGTTATTCAAGTTCCAGCACTTCTTTAGGATGGATAATTGGATACAAGTTGATACCCCAGCCTATCCCAAAGACCTGAGGCAAAAAAATATTTGATGTTTCTTTATTCCAATAAGTAGCACGTATGCGCTCAACTGTTGGTAGACGAAAGTCATAGGGTATACCTGCAATCTTACCATACCAGGTTCGTTCTTCTGGTGGTCGTTGAAGTTGCTGTGTGATGGCTATTGCTACGTAGATCACAGTCAATACGCCGAAAATGAAATTGATAGGACTTGCTGCCTTTTTTCGTTTCATCTCTTTCCTCCATTATTTTACGAAGTTTCGAATTGTGGACGTTATTTTCCTTTGTAGACAGGTGGACGCTTCTCAAGGAAAGCGTTAAAGCCTTCGATAAAGTCCTCACTGCGGGAACACTGCATCATACCGTCGACCTCTAGTTGCATCATTGCTTCCAAATCCAGGTCATATGTCTTTTGCATTGTCTGTTTTACGAGTCGCACTGAGAGGGGAGCATTCGCAGCAATGGTTTGCGCCATATCAATAGCATACTCCATGAGTCGCTCCTGGGCAACTACTCGTGTCACAAGCCCCGCATTTAGTGCATCCTGGGCTGAGACTATTTCTCCTGTTAACAGCATTTGCATCGCGCGGCCCAACCCTACCAGGCGAGGCAAGATGTACGTGACACCGTTGGTCTCGAACAGGGCGCGTTTCACCTCAGTAAATGCAAATGTTGCATTGTCCGCTGCCAGTCGTATATCACTCGCTAGCGCAGTCTCGACACCAATTCCTACAGCGATACCATTCACGGCAGCAACAATAATTTTTGGAAGGTGAACCATGCGTCGTGTCACGTCCTGAATTGATTGCAGTTCATCATATTCCTGCTTTAATGACCGAACATCGCTTGACGAGTCGGCCAACTCTTTCAAATCTATGCCAGCAGAGAAAGCGCGACCGTTGCCTGTGATGATAAGTACACGTATCGTGTTATCTGCCTGCACGTCATCGAGAATGCTCTTGAATTCGTGTAGAGTCGCTTGTCGAAAGGCATTGAGTGTTGCAGGTCGATTGAAGGTCACTATGGCAATACCATCTTTTTTCTCATACTGAATATCTGTCAACTCCATTAGGTTACCTCCATGTCTGTTCTATTTAGCATTTGCTTCAGAAATGAACGCGACCCGGTACGGATAGAGCCTGGCATTCATGACGCCCTGGCTAACTGCCGGATCATTGTCAACTATCGTACATGCCTCCTCTTTAGAAAGTGCATTGATGATTGCAATACCAATGGTATCTATGTCATTATTCAATGTGCGTCCAGCCAAAATCAAAATGCCCTCCTCTGTTAATTGCTGCAGATAGGCAAAATGCTTAGTCATAGTTTCACGTTCATACGAAGTTGGTTCTTCAGTTAGCATGCCGAGACGCTTTGGTTGGATTATATAGAGGTACTGGTTCGTGTCACTCATTGAATGTTTCCTTATCCATTGTGACGCTGACGGGTTGATGTAACTATATAATGAGGATAGCATGCTAAAGGTATGCAGGTCAAAGAAGAGATTGTTTTGTTCAAAAATATTGGTATCTATTTTTTGTAGCCATTTGTAGGAGGGTGGTATCACCTCTTGCAAAAGGAGAACAGATGTGCTAGAATCTCCTCACCGAGCGATCGAGTTACGCGAAACGGATTGGTATCAATTACAATACGGCCTGGCGCACGTGGAAACGGGGCCAGCTTCCTGGTTAGCAACTCCCGACCGGTACAGTGATTATTGACCCAGCAGATGTGCGTTTCCCTGAGGTTTGCACAATGGCCGTCTCTGCCCTTGTCTCTTGGAGCGAGAGCAAAGATCACTGGAGAGATAAGCCGAACGGGTAGTCAATTGGCGTAACGCCAAGGGCTGGTCAGTGGGAAAGTGGTCAAAGGATGCGGAAGCTGGATCAGCAATCAGCACCCCAAATTCCTGGTGTTGTTGGCTGATCCCAAGATCGGGCATCACGCTTGGAGTGGCCCACCTGCAGATCTTGTTCAGCATGCCAGGACGGGAGCTGGTCACCGTCAGCACGGCGGAAAAGGCAGAAGATGACCTGATGGGTGACTTTGTGGCCATTTTCACCTTCTCGTGCGCCCGCTTGTATTGGCGCAGATGTGTCGAGCGAAAAACAGAGCGAGTCCTGGCTGCCTTGCAGTAGAATGGGTCTTCAGATGAGAAAGAACCCTCAAAAAGCAACCGAAGAAGAGAAGCGCTCGCGCAAACGCAAGAAGAAGACGAAGCAGACCATCACACGCGCGGTGACGCACATACGTTTGATCGAGGCCAATGCTGGCAAACTGGATGCTCTCGACCTGCTAGCAACAACCTACCAGGCGCTCTGCCAGCAGTATGTCACCTCCTTCTGCACGGCGGCTTCGCCCCCAGACGGGTATGCTGACCCCAGCGTTCCAAGCGAGCTTTCTGAGCGGTATCAGCGCGTCGCCATCCAGCAAGCGGCAGGCATCGCGAAATCCTGGCGAACCAACCGACAAGCCGCCTACGACGCCTACCTGGAAGAGTTGCAGGAGTGGAAACAAGTCCAGGAGCAGAACCCTGATCCGACGTGCCAAGAGCCCACCTGGCACGAATGGAATCTCCCAATCCTGCGCGTCCCCTGCATCCAGGCCAATGCCAACGTGGTCGTCGTCGAACCGTCGAAAGACAGCACCTTCGACTACTGGTTGCGCATCTCCACTTTGGACAAAGGCCATCCCTTGCGTATTCCAGTCAAACTCGCCTCCTCTCATCGAAAAGCCCTAGATGGCCGTACCCTCAATACCTCCACCACACTCCACAAGCGGGACGGCGTCTGGTGGCTCATCCTTTCGTTTGATGAGGACGTTCCTCTTCAGACAGCGCTATCGGCCCCTTGTGTCGGGGTGGATGTGGGCATAACCAACTTCATTACCACCTCGACTGGCAAACAGTATGGGTCCTTTCATGGCAAGCTGGCCCGACGTCAGAAGCGCGATCGGCAAAAGCGCCGCGCGAAGGCCAAGCTACGGGCCTGCTTGAAAAAGAAGGGGGCGGAGAAACTCCCCTCGACCAGCAGCGCTACCGGACAAAGCCTGAGCCGCCATGTGCGGCAGGAGATCAACCGGGCGGTCAATCTCCTGCTTGAGGATCACCCAGATGCTCGCATACTCTATGAGGACCTTTCGGTGGCCTCCATGCGCTTCAAAGCGCGATCTATGAATGCTTACTTGTATGCTTCCAACCTGGCGCACCTACCTAAGCAGATCGCCTGGGCGACTGCCAAACGCGGGATGGCGGCGCACACGGTCCAAGCGGCTTACTCTTCACAGGAGTGTCATCACTGCCACTACCCAGATCGAGCCAACCGGCCCGACCAGAGCACGTTCGCGTGTGTGGTCTGTCAGCACCGCGATCACGCTGACCTCAATGCGGCCCTAAATTTGGCCAGCCGCTTTGGGGATACGGCATTGGCTGCCTGCAAAAACAAGGGCGAGGTCAAAGTCTTGCTCCTGCGGCGACATCACGAATGGAAGCAGAAAAACAGGCTCACCGTAGTTGAGCCTCCCGTCCAGTTGGGCCTTTGGGCTAGCTCAGAAACTTCAACGGACGTAGGTTAACGACAGAATCTTGACCGGTGCAAGACCTGGTGAAGGTTTTGGCAACTATTATAGTGATGATGCTCTTAAATATGTTGGGAAGCTAACTTCGAGTAGAGCAGACTTCATGACAAGGAAAGGGTCAGGCACATTTATGGATGAACATATTGACTATGAGAACATCTTTACTCCCCAGGGTATGCTGGGTCATGTCTCGAAACATCCCAACCTGGATTTCCTCATGAATATTTTCAATATTCCCCGCGTGTATGGCGTTTCGGGATTTGGCACATGGAATGTAGGGCAGCACACAATGGCGGTGGCTTTCCTGGTGTTGTATTGGTCGGCATTTAATTCCTATCCGCAGGAGAAACGGGATAGACTGGTAACGCTGGCTTTGGTGCATGATGCACATGAGGCTGTCATTGGAGACATTTTACCCTTTTTCAAAACATCTGCTGTTAAAGAAGCCATCGACAATATTCAGAACGATATTTTGAGCGCTTTTTCAATTGAAGAGGATCAAACGCTGCATGATGAGCTTAAGCTGTTGGATATGATGGGGTTTCTGTACGAAATTAGCCAGTCTTCTCCAAGGGGCATTGACCCCTCGAAGCAGGAGTTAATTAAGCAGATGCATGCCCGTCAGGAGGAGGAAATTTTGAAATATGCTGAGAAGTCGAATATTGACAGGCACCAGGTAGAGGAATTTCTGAAAGCTATGAAGCTCTAATTGCATCGTTTCACTAAGCTCGACTTTGTAAATTTTTGAGCGCAAGGCAGGGCTATTTAAAAAAGCCTGAAGCGACCCGAAAAAGAGGCGAAACTGCCTGCAAGAGATGAGCAATAAAGATGTGCGATTGTCTGAGTTCATTGGACATGCCAAAGGAATCGAGCAAGACAAGTAGAAAACCGTTGAAGAATAGTTCTGCAAGGGAATCAGGAGAAATCCCCGATTCCCTTGAAAACTTTTACTCAAGAATCACGGTGCGGGATGCTGGGGTAAAATGATCGCCAGCAGAACCGGCAGTACAATAATCAGGGCGGTGGCAGTAAGTGCCCACAATGCTGCGTTCGCCTGCGTTGTTGTTCCATCTCGTTGCCAGATTTTCACGTGCCGCAATACGCGCCAGCTAGCCACGGCGAACACGACGATGGCTAAAATCAGGCCAACGATCAGGGCAATCAAAGCTGTTTGCTGCTGCACGAAAAATCCCGATCCTGCAACCAGTTGGCGAACGAGCGCAGTGACGAGTAACGTAATCAACACGATGCCTGCCAGTAGTCCCAGCGGAATCAGGCCTACAAGAACTCCACGCCATCCAGTCCTTTTTGGAGCTGTAGTACGTTCCTGTGCTGCGATGTTGGTTTCATTCATAGCATGGATAGACATGGCTTTCTCCTTTCTGGCTTCAGCTCGAAGCGCTGGTATCAGGTCCCATCGCTGCTGTATAAAAAGCGACGACACGACTCATATACTCTTGCGGCTGAGTGTTGTAGGACTGGGCATGAGCGGCTCCTGGAACTAACCAGGTCTGGACATGGGCATTGGGTGCTGCTCTAGCTGCTGCTGCTAAGTCGCCCATATAAGATGGGGGGACAAAGGTATCAGCATCGCCCTGAATGAAGAAGAGTGGCCGTGGCGCAAGCTGAGCCACCACATCGACCGGGCGAATATTGTAGAAGTCTATGCCATAGATCGCACGTGCTGCCAGAAACATGCCAGGCGTGAAGAACGATGGGAGATTGGATGCCTTTGGTGCCTCACGCTCGAGGATCGGGAGATAATCGGTCGCGGTGCTGTCCGCTACAATAGCGCTGATAGCAGGCTCATGGGCTGCTGCCAGGAGGAGCGCGGAACCACCCATCGAGAGACCATATCCAGCGATTGCGCGGGGACGACCTAGATCTGGGTAAGGAATCGAGCCAGACCTCAGGAAATCGACGGCACCCAGCACATCGCGCTGTTCAAAGTAGCCAAATGATCGAGGGGCTGGTGAAGACACCCCATTGCCACGCACGTCGAATGCGAGCACAGCGAAGCCGTTACGAGCGAATGTGCCGCTAAGGTTGAGCAGTCCGACGCTTTGATCAGCCCGGTTTGCATTGTTTCCATGCACGACAATGATTGTGCGCTGTGCCGTCAACCTGCCATTTGGGAGGACGCCAGGAATAAACCAGCCGCTCAGTTGAAGCTGATCTTCCCGGCTGGGGAAGGTGACATCCTTGTACTGAAGGCCAAGCGAGGCTGGCGTGGCGTAAAGAGGGACCCTCGTCGTCTGGATCGACTTCGTAGCAAAAGTGATTGAGATGGCTGCATAGACGGCGGTCAAAACTATTGAAAGAGCAAGTAAAACTGCCACGAATCTGCGAAAGCCTCTGGCTGCTTTAGTAGACTTATCTGCTGCAGGCGAATCAGGTGCAGTAGGTGGCGATATTTGAGTAGACATAGTGCTACCTCCTCACTAACCAATGAACGCACTAAGCATAATAGTCACTTGAACTACTTTGTTCTATGTAGTGGTTTAGCTATTCTCTCAGTAGGTATGCCAATTATCAAACACTCATGGGTTACCTTCAGCAGTGCAAGCAACTCACACTATTACATACATTCGAATAATAATGCATCGACGTCACAAGGATATCAAGAAACTCAGCTGAAGTATAACGACTGTATCACGAAATTCCGGGGGTTTTTTCAGTTGCAATACAAGCGGTTATAGAAGTAGAAAAGTCAGAAACCCGGGATGCCCAAGCAATAAAAGTCATTTCTTGCTTTAGTAGCGAAAAACTGCGATAACTTAGGGTGTACGAAATGGCCTGAGGAGCCATTTGGAGAAGATGAGCTTACAAAAAGGAATGTGGTACACTAGTAATAGATTGATCAAAAATAGGGAGAAATGGTTTGTGGAGTCGCTCCTCATGATCATCATAAATTGAGCTTGACATGCCTCACACAACGTGTGCATTTGATTGAACCGTTGCGCGGCTTGGTTGCACGGCTTTTTACGCCCAGCCTCTACCTGCGCCACATCAGAAGGACCATTCACACGTGATCGGCAAGCGACTTCCGAATCTAAATAAAGTTTTGAAGGTGCCTCTTACTAACTTTATTTTGTACAAAATAAAGTTGAGTTAAGTTCTAGTATGCAGCACTGCCACAAACGTGGCAGTGAGGAAAGGATTTGGATTTATGGTCATTCGAGTTTGCGTTGCTGGTGTTACAGGCTGGACTGGTAGTGCTGTAACGCGCAAGATTCTGGAGTCTGAAGAATTTCAGCTTGTAGGCGCTATAGCACGCAAACATGCAGGTATCGATGTCGGGGAGGCATTAGGTCGTGATAAGGTTGGGCTGAACATCGTTGCAACGCTAGAAGAGGCTTTAGCAATTCCAACTGATGTGTTGATAGATTATACCGATCCCGATGCAGTGAAGGCCCATATCCTGAAAGCACTAGAGAAAGGCGTGCATGTGGTCGTTGGAACATCAGGTCTGACAGCGAGTGATTTTGATACAATTGAACAAAGAGCGCAGGAACTGAAGCTTGGTGTTATCGCCGCTGGCAATTTCTCCATAACGGCGGCTCTGGCAAAGCATTTCGCATTGATTGCTGCCAAATTTCTGCCTTCCTGGGAAATCATTGATTATGCGAGTGCCAATAAAATAGATGCACCTAGCGGGACGACACGTGAGTTGGCTGAAGCATTGGCAAAATAGCTACGAATAAACTGACTGTGCCGATTGAACAAACATATGGTCCAAAAGAGGCACGTGGAACCACAATCGAAGGATACGCAAGTTCATTCAATACGTTTGCCTGGCTATGTTATTGCATTTGAAACAATCTTTGGGTTGCCCGATGAACGCCTGAGTATTCGCCATGATGCTGGATCAAGCGCCGAACCGTATGTTGGTGGCACGCTCCTGGCTGCGAGCAAAGTAATGGATGTACGTGGGTTGGTGCGTGGATTAGACCAACTCCTATTTTGAACATAATACAGCAGTTGATTCCGACTTGGGTCTAGCCAGTATGTGATGTACAATATCTGCATTGTCTACTCGATTCAAAGAGCCTTGAACATATTCCTGGCTCATTATGCTCATGTGAAAGAAGCTAAAAATTTCAACCAATTAGATAATATATAGAAAAAGTGTCATGAAGGCAGAAGAGAAGAACAGTAAGTCTGCGAAGCGCAAGCGTAAAACAGTGAAGATGTGGTCAAGATTGCAAATGCGTATGACCATCTCATATGTTGTATTATCTGTAACCATTGCTTTGCTACTAGAACTTCTATTGAGCCTAATCTTCTTTTTAGTTGTTCCTCGTTTGCCATTTGTTGACCTGGGGATTCTGGACACAGCGAAACAAAGTGCACAGATCTATGCGCTTGTTGCGGCCGTCCAGGGTGGTGGTAATGCTCTTGACCCTCACTCCACATTTCAACCTGGCCAATCTTCCTCGCTCGTTTTACCTGCGGGATATACCGCTGAATCGATAGATTACAGTAATTCAAACTCTTCTCCTCAGATGGGTAAGTTTGTGCTTTTACTTGCTCCCGATGGCAAGATACTTGCCAGTTCTTATCCTGCGCATTATCCTGTCTCGACCTCAGCTGCTCTCTTGTTGCCGAAGCAGGTTCCACTCATAAACAATGCATTTGAAGGAAAAGCTGGAAGCGTGGATGAGAGTACGTCACAAGGTCATATCGTTGTCGCTGTCGAGCCTGTATGGGGCAAAGAGAGGAAAGCAATAGGAGCGATCTATGTACAAGAGACGCCTCAAATAGGTGTCTCGGCGGATTTCCTAGGTTTCGTACAATTTTTGCTCATTACTGCCTTGTTCTGGCTCATCATCACTGTTCCGATCGGCACTCTCTTTGGGTTTATGACTACAAAAGGTCTGGTGGGACGCCTCGATCGCTTGGTGAGCGCTACAGCAAAGTTCGCCAATGGAGACTTTACCCAACGGGTACCAATCAGTAGGCAAGATGAAATCGGGCAATTGGAACGGCAATTCAATCAGATGGCGGGACAATTAGTCGAGAATATGGCTCAACGTCAGGCATTGATCGAGCAGAATGTGCGTCTTGAAGAACGTACACGTATTGAACAAGAATTACGCACTGCACATCTCATTCAGCACTCCCTACTACCTAAAGAGGTACCTGCACTTGCCGGATGGCAGATTGCGACATACTATCAGTCTGCAAGAGAGGTTGGGGGCGACCTGTACGATTTTCTCACATTTGATGATGGTCGCCTGGGATTAGTGATAGGTGATGTTGCAGATAAGGGTGTGCCAGCCGCAATGGTGATGGCTAGCACTCGTAGTATGCTACGTGCTGCTGCTCAGGTGAGTACCTCTCCAGGAGAGGTACTGGCAAGAGTAAATGATCTTCTTTATTCCGATATTCCTCCAAACATGTTTGTGACCTGCTTTTTTGGGGTGCTTGATCCGCATAGCGGTAAGCTTCACTTTGCCAATGCTGGACACGATTTACCCTATCGACAACATATAGATTCGGTGTACGAGTTGAACGCAACTGGCATGCCTCTAGGCTTAATGCCAGGAATGCACTATGAGGAGCAAGAATTAATCATAGGTATTAATGAAAGTATACTCTTCTACAGCGATGGTCTGGTGGAGGCCCATAACACTGAACGTGAAATGTTTGGCTTTCCTCGCTTGAAGGCGTTGCTCCAGGAGCATCCTGGTGATGAAAAGCTCATCGACTTCTTGCTGGGCGAACTTAGAAGATTCACTGGAGATAGATGGGAGCAAGAAGATGATATGACCTTGCTGACCTTACAGAGAAAACGTGAAAGTGAAGGGATCAGCAATGAGTAGTATTTTGATAGGAGATGACTATGACACTCGATCCCAAACAACGTAGCAGTATTATCACTAATGGTCGTGAACGCGCTGGCGCTCGAGCCATGCTCAAAGGTATTGGATTTACAGACGAAGATCTAAAACGTCCGATTATTGGTGTAGCCAATACATGGACTGAGACTATGCCCTGTAACTTCCACTTGCGCCGCCTGGCGGTAAAAGTGAAAGAGGGCATTCGGGCGGCTGGCGGAACGCCGATGGAGTTCAACACCATAGCTATTAGCGATGGGGTGACGATGGGCACGGAGGGGATGAAAGCCTCCCTTGTGAGTCGCGAAGTCATTGCCGATTCTATCGAGCTGGTGGGTCGAGGTCACATGTTTGATGCCGTGATTGCCCTGGTAGGATGCGACAAAACCATGCCAGGAGCGGCTATGGCGCTGATCAGGTTGAATGTGCCTGCGCTTATTTTGTATGGTGGTTCTATTGCGCCTGGACGTTTCAAAGGGAAGGATGTCACTGTTGGCGATGTCTATGAGGCGATCGGCGCGAATGCAGCGGGCAAGATGAGCGATGCCGACTTGCGCGAATTAGAGAACGTAGCCTGTCCAGGGGCTGGTGCTTGTGGAGGTCAGTTTACAGCAAATACCATGGCCATGGTTCTGGAGTTTATTGGCCTATCGCCTATGGGTACGGCGAGTATCCCGGCTACTGATCCGCGTAAAGATCAAGTAGCACAACACTGTGGTGAACTTGTTATGGACATCCTAAGACGAGGAGTTACGCCACGCGATATCTTGACTCGCCAGGCTTTCGAAAATGCCATCGCTGGTGTAGCTGCATCAGGTGGGTCGACCAATGCGGTCTTACACCTGCTGGCAATGGCCCGTGAAGCTGGTGTTCCTCTTACCATCGACGATTTCGATATCATTAGCAAGCGCACTCCACTGCTAGCAGATCTAAAGCCAGGTGGGAGATATATGGCGGTCGACCTGGATCGTGCCGGGGGAATTCCACTTTTGATCCAAAGGCTTGTCTCTGCTGATCTGGTCGATGGGGAGCAAATGACACCCAGTGGACGCACTATCGGTGCAGAAGCACAGAAAGCGATTGAGACGCCAGGGCAGGATGTTGTGCGTCCGCTCTCAAACTCGATCAAACCAAATGGAGGGCTGGTTATCCTCAAGGGTAATATCGCACCAGAAGGGTGTGTGGTTAAAATCGCTGGTCACGAGCGTCTTTTTCACCGTGGGCCAGCAAGGGTTTTCGACCGTGAAGAAGATGCCATGAGAGCAGTGACGCACGGAAGTATTCACGAGGGTGATGTTGTGGTCATTCGCTACGAAGGCCCGCGCGGAGGGCCAGGAATGCGCGAAATGCTAGGTGTCACTGGCGCCATTGTTGGCGCAGGTTTAGGGGAGACTGTCGCATTGCTCACCGATGGACGATTTAGTGGGGCAACGCAGGGTTTGATGGTTGGCCATGTTTCCCCAGAAGCAGCGCTTGGCGGCCCGATCGCTGCTCTACAAGAAGGAGATATCGTCACCTTCGATATCAATGCACGGCGTTTAGACGTGGAGCTTTCGGATACCGAGATCGCTGACCGCATGTCGAATTGGGTGGAACCTGCTCCACACTATACGAGTGGAGTCTTTGCGAAGTATGCATGCACTGGTTTCTATCAGCATCAGAGGGAGCTATAACGCAACCTCCTGGATTGGTGAAAAAAGTTCAATAGGTCCTGTCCTAAATCCAGCATACAATAGTTTCCCCTGTGAGAGCATCTGATTGCGGACCGGCAAGAAATAGCAGAATGTGGGCTATATCTTCAGGTTTTGTCACCTGTTGTAGTCGGGATAACCCTTGCTGGCTGTCAACTGTTCTTGTTGCCAGAAAACGGCCTGTATATGTCGGTGAAGGGGCTATGCAATTCACGTTTACCCCAAATGGTCGCAGTTCTTCAGCAAGACAGCGTGTAAAGTGTGTGATAGCAGTTTTCGCAGCAGCATAAATAATCCCGGTTTGGGTGGGTATGTGTCCAGCAATTGATCCCACGTTAATAATCTTGCCTGATCGTCGCTCGCGCATATGCATACCTCCATATTTGCAGGTATACATAGTAGTGAGCAAGTTGCGGTCGACGACTGCGCGTATGTCGGCTGGATCAATATCAAGGGCGTCGTTTGGGTCGGGTCGGGGAGTATGTGCCCCGATATCACCTCCGGCATTATTGACGAGAATATCAATGTGGTCGAATTCATCCAATGACTGCCTCAGAAGTTTTTCTGCCTGATTAGGATCCGTCAAATCCGCGGAAAAATAGGAGCTTCTACGGCCAATTGCACGAATCTCATCCGCCACCGCTGGTCCTGAGGCAGCTTCTCCGAACTCTGCGGCTGCACTCTCGTTTACATCGTGAATGATCACATCAGCGCCAGCGTTGGCGAAATGCAAAGCGTAATGACGACCAAGGCCTCGACTGGATCCTGTAATAAGCGCTGTCTTTCCTGACAAATCAAGAGTGAACATAGTAGTGGACTCTCCTTATTGTACTTTCAATGAGGTTTGTATCACTTGTATCATTATCTTGTATCACTTGTGTCGGTTGTATCGCTGCGTGAGTTCGAACATAACAAGGGGAACGCATCGGGGTGATGTCTCCCATTACTGAAAAGTATCTAGAATATTCATTATGTCTGGTAAGATTGGGAATTAGTCAATGCTGGTTGGCTTGTGAGAATAGAGGTAGAATATAAGCCAGGCTAGCGTCTAGTTGCTGATCTTCATAGGCAATAATCGCATCTACTGGCTCGTTCAGTTCGAAGGGTGTGCGCCAATCTCCTGATAGTCTGGCGTTATCCAGAACGAAACGAAGTACATGGGCTAACTGAGCAGCAGAGCGCGGTGGATAATCGGGCCAGTAGTCGTCGGCAAGAACACGTACGAGACGGGCTTCCAACGCACCGAGTTCGATAGACATAGTGACCTCGGGACAGGCTTCCGAAAATATCTCGAACAGAGTTGGGAAGTCGACAACTCCTTGACCAAGAGGGCAGCGTACAAGACGATATCCCTCGTCGTACATGTAGATCTGGTAATCCTTTAAATGGACATTTTTCACGTAAGGCGCAACTCTCCTGGCAAAGTCTACAGGCTCTTCGGCTGTAGCAAGGGTGCTTCCTGTATCCAAAGTGATGCCGAATCTCGGTGACCCGATTGACTTACAAAGCCACAGCAATTCCTCAGAGGTCAAATCCTGGTGATTCTCCAACGCAAGGATCACTCCAGCCTGTTCCGCGATAGTTGTTGCCTCGTTCAATCCCGCTAGAATTTCTTGTAAAAACAACTGCCAACGACCAGCCAGGGGTCTGCGATCACCTCCAAGTTTTGCGCCTCCAACAATTGTGCGCACTGTATTTGCACCTAATTGAACACCTAAATCGATAGCGGTTGCTAGTTTGTTCGGATTGTAACCCTCTGTCTCAAGAGTGATGAACAGCCCTCTTTCATGGGCATAGTTGGCAATAGAAGTTGCGTCTTCACCTTGCATCAAGGAGGCAGGCAGTTCCACTCCTTCCAGACCACAACTTTTTGCTTTGTCGAAGAGTTGTTTTGGAGTAATTGTAGGTCGTTTTGAAGCCGGGTCGATGCCCATCCCAAAGGTTGTGCCGTACACAGCAAGACCAATACGCATCAAACTCTCACTTTCTGAAACATGATTTGAAACTACTACTCGCCATCGCCAGGATCCTCGCGAAACTTACTCTGCTGTCCAGCCCCCGTCTATTACCAGAGCTGCACCAGTCATGAAGCTAGAGGCGCCTGAAGCCAGAAAGACAATCGCACCTCCAAGTTCATCCGGTTGACCCCACCGAGCTAGCGCAATGTGATTGAGAAAGAACTGGTTGGTTTCTGGATTATTCATCACTGGAATGTTTAACTCTGTTGCAAAAGGTCCGGGACATAACGCGTTCACAGTAATATTGTGTGTAGCCCATTCCAACGCCAGCACTCTGGTTAGCTGGATAAGGCCCCCTTTGCTGGAGCAGTAGGCGCTTCTCTCGGGTAATGCAACCTGACCCAACATAGACGAGAGATTGATTATCCTGCCGTAATGCTGTTCTTTCATATAGCGAGCCGCAGCCCTGGAACAAAGAAAAGGAGCTTTGAGATTGGTATCGTGTACCAGGTCCCAACTTGCCTCATCCAGTTCTTCAACAGGCTTGCGGATGTTAATACCGGCGTTGTTGACCAGGATGTCGATGCGTCCAAATTCCTTCACAACAGTTTGGATCATTGATTCGATCTGTTCCGGGTTAGTAACTTCGACTGCAATGCCCATGGTGCGTTGTCCAGTGATTTCGGCAAGATTGGTAGCGCTCTTTTGAGCCCTATCCTCCTGGCGGCTTGTAACGATGACGCTTGCGCCGGCTTCGCCCAGTGCTTTTGCCATAGCAAATCCTAACCCCCGGTTGCCTCCTGTGATTAATGCTACTCGCCCGTCCAGTTTGAATACATCGAGAGACATGAAATGCCTGCTCCTTTCGTTCTAATGCCTTAGTGTATAACATGCGTGATATCCTTGTGATATGTATTTATCTCAGTGTGATTGCATTGTGAACTTACTATACAATACTAAAAGCATGAAAAGCACTTCAGATAACCAGAAGCTCGTCTTTGTTGTTCAGAAGCACAAAGCAACCACTCTTCACTACGATTTCAGACTGGAGATCGGAGGTGTAATGCCTTCGTGGTCAATTCCAAAGGGGCCAACGCTCGATAGTAATGTGAAGCGTCTGGCTATATTCACATCTGATCACCCTCTCAGCTATCGACGTTTTGAGGGAGTCATTTCGGAAGGAGAATACGGAGCTGGACCTGTGATGGTTTGGGATGAAGGAATCTATACCCCAGAAGTAGAGCGAGACAATGGTAAGTGGGAAGAAATCACAGAGAGAAGCGTAGCTGAGGAAGTGATGCGCAAGGGACTACAAGAAGGCAGGCTTTTATTTCGCCTTTACGGTACAAAGCTGCAGGGCTCATTCGTGCTGATCCGTGTACGTGGTTTTGGCGGAAAAGAGTCCTGGCTTCTCATAAAACATCATGATGAGTACACAAAGATAGGCTATGATGCGAATACGTTTGACTTCTCTGCACTAAGCAATCGTTCTCTTGCTGAGATAGCCGCTAATCAAGAGGAAGCAGATCCTCATCGATCTAGAAATTAAAGGAGTAAATATATGGGTGTGCTCGATGGAAAAGTAGCAGTCATCACGGGGAGCAGTCATGGCTTAGGATTTGCAATTGCTGAAGTTTTCGCTCGCGAAGGCGCAGCAGTGGTTTTAGCTGCGCGTTCGAGCGATTCTTTAACCAAAGCCGTTGATGAGTTGAAACAAAAGGGCGCAAATGCAAGTGGCTTGACCACTGATGTGGGTGATTTAAGTCAGGTAATGGCTCTCGCTGATCATGCTGTAGAGCAGTTCGGTAAGATAGACATCTGGGTGAACAATGCAGGGGTAAGTGGCGTCTATGGTCCAACAGCGTCAATTGATCCCGAGCTGTTTGAAAGAGTTATTCGCACAAATATCTTAGGTGAGTATTATGGATCGTTAGTAGCGCTTCAACATTTTCTGGCACAGAGTACGGGAGGTAAACTAATAAACATGCTCGGGCGCGGTGATCGGCAACCGGTTAAATATCAAAGTGCCTATGCTTCTAGCAAAACCTGGGTGCGCAACTTTACTTTAGCGCTGGCAAAGGAGTATGCAGGGACTGGTATCGGAATTTATGCTTTGAATCCCGGTCTCATGAATACCGAGTTGCTCCGCAAAGTAGATACTGTCAAGGGATATGAGAAAAAGCTCAAGCCTCTCAGTTCGGTTATCCGTTTGTGGGCAAAACCATTGTCAGTGCCTGCTGAAAAAGCTGTCTGGCTGGCCTCGCCAGCAACTGATAAAAAAACTGGTCTAGATATTCAGGTGCTTGGCACTGGTGGATTGGTAAAGGGCTTGCTTCAAGAATTGCGACGGATAATCACTCGCAGACCTGCTCCTGATACTTCATTGAATATTACATCTCTCGCGCCGTACAAGATGTTATAAAATTGGTCTTGTAAAAACAGCGATTCTTCTCGTCTATCTATACACATAGGCTTGGGAGCGTAACTTCCCGCTTCATATGATCGAGGTTCTAAGCCTGGATAACTGGTGTTCAACATGCACAAATCATGAAAGGAGATGGCACCTATGGCTACCGTACGACAGTGGCTCAACTTGTCATACGAGCATAACGGCAATACTCGCGGAGTTTGCATAATATCCTTTGGAATGTTCAATTACTGTCCATCCGATAAAGCTAAAACCTCGCAGGAGTTGTTGCCTGTATTCTGTATTGCATATAGCCAAAGTGTGCCCATCTTTAGAGAAGTACCGTCCTCTTCAGGGTAAATTGGAACTGAAGAGGATACTTCCTCAGCCGTGGGCACTAGCAGCAACCTGCAAGGCCCACGGTTTTTTATTGATCTTTGTACATGATGAGTGATGCTAATAGGAGTTTGACCCGAGAGGAGATAATCAGATGCTAAATAACCAACATCTCTATGAAAAAGCGCTTGAAGTGCGTTATCAAGATCTTCGCAATGAAATGGAGAAGAGACAATTACTGACTCAGCTTCCTAAGAGACTCAACATGAGCAGGCGAGCAGCTGGTATGCTTGGTGTATTACTACTAAAGTTGGGAATGCGCCTGAAACAACTTGAGCACCCACACGCAGTATTCGAGGATTGAATGTGAATTCGAGAAATGTGCTAGATGCCGGAACAATTCAACGCCGTTCCGGCATCTGATCAGGTATGGCTATCGACCAAGCATACCCTCGAAGATCATCTTCGCAATTGGACTGGGTGCAAGTCCACAAGAGATATTTTGATTTTCAACGGCAATATCCATGAATAGATGCATGAGATCTTCATTACGTGCTATTGCTCGCACCATTAGATTAATAAAGAAAGAATTGAGATATAAAAGCCGTAATCGATCACAAATTTCCAAGAGGCGTTGATAACGCTGGCGTAATTGTTTATCAAATGCAGCAAGCTGTTTGTGCGAGAAATCTGCTATATCAAACATGTGAGTGAGATGTTTGGCTGCCATCTTACCAGACTCCATGCCATAGTCAATGCCTACCCCAGTGATTGGATTCACCAATCCTGCTTGAACTAGTTGTTATTCGTATCTTGTATGATCTGAAGTACAGCTTCACGACTGAGTTTGGCTTCGCCTCGCTTCAGTGCATCGAGTGTAGCATAAGCCAGGGCTAACGGAATCTTGATAAAGTACATAGTGGAATCTGATGTGAGTGTTCTTGTGTACGCCTCGGCTGATGAAAGTTGCCGGTAAGCATAGTGATACATCTGTTCCCATGTCCAATCAATAGGGAAAAAATCGACTCCTCGAGCCAGGTCCTCAACTCGATTGCGCAGAATATTAACAGCTTGCAGGCCGCGCCCAAAATGAAGAGCATGTGAACGACTGAGCTGCTCGCCTGTAAACCATGCCCAGATGTCGCAGAGTAACAATCCGATAGAGCCTGCAACGCTATATGTATAGCTATTCAGGTCAGCTTCAGTTGTAATCTTCCAGTTATTACTGACCCAATATGCCATTCGTTCAGCCATAGCTGCTGTAGTATCCCAAATTCGTGGTGCAATCGAATTTGGTGCATAGCAGGCCCACTCTGCAAGCCCAAGTGTCACAGAGGGTAGCTTGTCTTGCTCACTTGAAAATGCTGCTGCAAATTCGTTGCGTGTAAAAGTGTCTACATTTGATTGCGCCTGCAAGAGCAGACTAATCGAGCGTAGCAGTCGTATTTTTGCATGTTTTCCCAGTTCAGTGTGATCTTCTATTTCATCAATAGCGCGCATACAGAGATAGGCTGAGGCGACAGCCTCTTGTAATCCTGATGGTAGTTGAAAAATTGGGATGAAGAATGTGCGGCTCGTCGCTCTAAGGGTTTCCATCACATCTTCGTATTCACTCATTACATAACTCCTTGCGAAGGATGCCTCCAGTTGCTTGTCTGGTCTGATAGCCAGGAAAAAGCAAGCACTTTTTGCATTGTCTTTGTAGCTGATCAATTACATATCTTATCATTATTATACCCATTCATTTTAGGCTGGTAGTGGTATTGACACCTGTTTTCAAACTATGTACACTATTTACAATCAAAGTACATCGATCTCCTCCGGGAAAAGTAAATGGTGGGCGAGCTGATAGAGAAGGTGGGGTCATAGGCTGAAAGCCTCCACAGCAAGTAGCTATTGAACGTCACTCGGATTGATTGCTGAAGAAATTCGCTTGGTGAAAGTGAAAAGTAGATCTGCATGGGTAAGCCCATTATAGCGAAACCCGATAGACCTCTCGATACATAGAGAACTGTCAAGGTGATGAGTGCGCTGATGCGGAGACGTCCAGCGAAATGAGGTGGTACCGCGAAAATGTGCCCTTTCGTCCTCATGAAGGATGATCGGGCTTTTTTATTGCAAGAATACTTATTACGGAATTATGAATAATAAGGCGCACTCAACACACATGGAGGAGATTATGAGTTTACCTAAGCGCTATGATCCAGGCACAGCCGAGCCAGAGCTTCAAGTGACCTGGCAAACATCCGGAACGTACCATTTTTCTCTCACAGCAAATAGTCCAATATATGCCATAGATACACCTCCAGCAACAGTTTCCGGGCGATTACATCTTGGCCATGCCAGTTCTTATAGTCAAACCGATTTTATCGCTCGTTTCTGGCGTATGGATGGTTACAATGTCTTCTATCCTATGGGGTTCGATGATAATGGTCTTCCAACGGATCGATATGTTGAAAAGCGTCTGGGTATTACTGCTGAGCAGGTTGGACGAAGAGCCTTCATTGAGAAATGTTTGGAAGTGAGTGCGGAAGCAGAGCAGGACTATCGAGCACTCTGGCAGCGGCTAGGATTATCGGTCGACTGGAACTACTCGTATCGCACGATTGACGACCTTTCCAGGCGCACATCCCAACAGTCCTTTCTTGATTTGTACCATAAGGAGTTGGTCTATCGTCGTGAAGCCCCTACTATCTGGTGCCCAGAATGCCAAACCGCCCTCGCCCAGGCCGAATTGAACGATCTGGAACGCGAGAGCGAGTTTGTAACTCTTGCTTTTCAACAAGAAAACGGTCTCACCTTGCCCATAGCTACTACCCGACCGGAACTTTTACCTGCCTGTGTTGCGGTGTTTGTTCATCCAAATGACAAACGCTATCAAGAACTCGTTGGCCAATCGTTAGCAGTGCCTTTGTTAGGGTTCAAAGTGCCTGTACTGGCAGATATGAAGGCGGAGCCTGAGAAGGGAACAGGAGCTGTGATGTGTTGTACTTTTGGTGATGTGACTGATGTTGAATGGTGGTATAAATACAACCTTCCTCTTAAGATGATCATTGGGCGCGATGGCAAAATGACTGATGCAGCAGGTCAGCTTGCAGGATTGAGCGTGGAAGAGGCCAGGCGACGAATAATCGAACTGCTGGATGCTCAAGGTTTTTTGCTTGGTCGCCAGTCGGTTATGCAATCAGTGCGTGTACATGAACGTGATGATACGCCAGTAGAGTATATCGTAACCTTACAATGGTTCGTGCGAGTGCTTGAATATAAAAAGGAATTACTTGAAGCTGGCGAGCAGGTTGTATGGCATCCTGCTCATATGAAATCGCGTTATCGGGAGTGGGTGGAAAATCTTGGCTGGGATTGGTGTATCTCTCGACAACGCTACTTTGGTGTGCCTATTCCTGTTTGGTATTGTAATTCTTGTGGTAAGATACTACTTCCTACAGAAGAACAACTCCCTATAGATCCAACTGAACAGCATCCAACACAGACATGCGAATGTGGAAGCACATCCTTCACACCTGAGGAGGATGTAATGGATACCTGGGCAACATCCTCCATGTCACCGCAGATTGTCGGCCATTGGTTAACTGATAAACAATTGTACGAGAAAGTCTTTCCTATGAATCTGCGCCCGCAGGCACATGAAATTATTCGCACCTGGGCTTTCTATACGATTGTTAAATCCTACCACCATTTTGGAGTTCTACCATGGAATGATATAGCCATCTCGGGTTGGGTGGTGGAAGGCAAAGGCGGCGGTAAGATTAGTAAGAGCAGAGGAAGTTCTATGTCTCCCATGGAGATGATCACAAAATATTCCTCTGACGCTATTCGTTACTGGGCATCTAGCACTGGTATGGGGAAAGACACAACTGTTAACGAAGAGAAAATAGCGATGGGCAATAAGCTGGTTACAAAGCTGTGGAATGTAGCAAAGTTTAGCCAGCGATTTCTTGAAAGCTATCAACTGCCAGCTGAATTACCAGATTTCACCCCTACTGATCGCTGGATGCTTTCACGTACCCAGTGGATCATCCAGCGTGTAACGGAACTCTATCCGTAACTACGATTATTCCGCGGCCAAAAATGAGACGGAGAGTTTCTTCTGGAGAGAACTGGCTGATAACTACCTGGAGATGTCCAAGGAACGCCTCTATGATGAGGCAAACGATATGCGTGAGGGTGCGCGTTTCACACTCTATTATGTACTTTTGACTATTATGAAACTATTCGCGCCTATCCTACCCTATATCACGGAAACGCTCTACCAGGCGCTCTTTGTGCCTATTGAGGGCAATGGTTCGATACACACCAGTCAGTGGCCAAGAGTAATTGATTCTCTTCTGAATGTATCTGCTGAAGCTGCTGGTGAGACATTGATTGTGATCGCTACCGCTGTGCGTCGATATAAAAGCGAGTCCAATATCTCATTGGGGACTGAGTTAAAGCAATTGCAACTTTCTACTAATGACACCTCTGTTGCTAAAATGTTGCTGGAAGCCAGGGCAGATATTATGAGTGTTACTCGTGCCAGGCTGGTAGTGGTGAAAGAAGGTCTCGATGATGATCTGCAAGAGGTGAAGGTAGAAGGACATATAAGGATAGGGCTGGCACGATAGCGAGAGTTGTTACCACTACGCACCGTTCTTTCCAGGTTATACCCAAAATTACTTGCTCACCAGGGTCGGGTTCCAACTTACGAAACCCGACCCTGGTGCTATTGTTGTAAAGATCGTGTTCTTTATTCCGTCTTACTACAATGTGAGGCTGTGATCTCCAATAAATCCTTTAATGTCTGCAGGTCATTTGCAACCTGGCGGTGGATGACACTCTTGATCACTTGCTCTGCAAATCCTAGAAAACCGCCAAGAAAATTGATGTTTTCTTCCACAATCACATTTGTTCCAATACCCTCTACTGGCTCTAGTTGATAACAAATCAGACTAGGTGCGATACCACTGATGCTTTTATACGTCAGGTAGCGGTTGGGCACACATTCGACAATCTCATACGTGGAATCAAACCACCTTCCCAAAATGCGAATCGTACATCGTACTGTCGTTCCTACAAGCATGTCTCCAGATGAGATTTTCCTGGCAGAAATGATAACACCCGACCAGTCAGCTAGATTCTCGAGGTTGCTCATATATGTAAAGATTTCTTCGGCTGGAAGATTGATGCAAACAGCGTGTTCGACTTTCATCGTATTCAAAGAAAATCTGCTCCTTGTTCTTTCAAAGACTGGATAAAGCTTGTAGGAAGAGTATCTGGTATTTAAACTCTGCCGGCACTACTATGCGCATATGCGTGATCATATGAAGAAGGAATGAATGTCACACTGTCGACAATCACGGAACCAAAAAGTTCCATAAGAATAGAACATATCTTGATTTCTACATTAAGCTCAATAAATTCGCAAGGATCCGGCAGAGAGGCAATGATTTGATTACCACACTGAGCTTGTATCTGGATAAAACAATGTTGCATTTCCATTTGCACGTGGGGAGAAAAATAAATATTCACATCCACCATTACCTCGTTGAAAAAAGCAAGTAGTAACTGGCTGACCGCATTCTCTAAAATGAGTTCGTTGTATACTACTTCGTTTGGAATGACTTCGGAGAACCTATCATAACACTGCATGCGAGCCTGGAGAGTGCACATAACTGGTTCCTTTCTCTTGATTTCTTACCCTTATATTAGTATACTTATCATGGCTCTGCTTTTTTTAATTTTGGTGACTTAGAGTCCACTGGATATCCACTCAAAAGTTGTTAGGGGATGTAATGATGTCTGGGACGATTAAAGTGAGAAGTGGTGAGCATATCAATACGAGTGTATTTTGTGAATGTGTACAAGAGTATATTCGTGTAAGTGGCTTTTCGCAGAAGGAACTTGCTGATGAGATTGGGTTGAACTCAAAAGTGCTGAGTCGAAAGCTAAATCGTAGCGGAAAAGCATACCTTACTCATCTGGAGATTCATCGAATAATTAAGGCCTTAGCTCACTGGCGGGCGATTTCTACTCAGGAAGAAGCAATACACCTTCTGGAATTGGCACATATAGGTCCAAACTACTTCGGTCCGGAAGAGTGGCAACGACCTCCTCTCAACCAGCTTCTCACGAGGAGATCCCAAACTTTTATCTCCAACATCCCTCGTGCCCCTATATATTTCCCCAAAAACCATCTCCCTGTCCCAAATACCCGACTCATTGGACGAGAATGGGCCGTGGAGCGATTAACAAACTTATTGGAGCAGGAAGAGGTCCGTCTTTTGACATTAGTTGGAGCTGGCGGCAGTGGCAAATCACTTCTAGCATTGCACCTGGCAAGGTCCATAGTCGAGAAATTTTCTCACGGTGTGTGGTATGTGTCTCTAGCAGGTGTGGATGAACCTGAGCTTGTACCTATGAGTATTATCCAGACACTAAATGTAAGGCTCTTACCTGACATCTCCGTTATGCAAAATCTGATTTCATATCTACGAAAAAAACAACTCTTGCTCGTACTTGATAATTTTGAGCATCTAGCAGACGCAAGAACTGTAGTTGATGAGATGTTAGCAGCGGCACCAGGACTGAAAGTCCTCATTACCAGCAGAGTAGTGTTACACTTGTATGGTGAATACGAGTTTCATGTTCCACCACTGGATGTACCTGATGTGGGGATTGAGATCGCAGCAGAAAAAATTGCACAATATGGTGCAATCCAACTCTTTGTTGAACGAGCGCGTGCGATCATGCCTGACTTTACATTGACTGCTGCAAACGCAGCCAGCATTGCTCAAATTTGTGACATGGTTGACGGCCTACCATTGGCGCTAGAACTGGCGGCTGCACGTGTTAAATTACTCTCCCCAGATGTTTTGTTACAGAGGCTTTCAGGATCCCTATTAGGAATGCTAACGGGCGGGGCCATGAATTTACCTGGTAGGCAGCGGGCGCTGCGTAATACAATTGACTGGAGTTATAATCTGCTTTCTCCTGTTGAACAAGAGTGGTTTCCACGCCTGGGAGTATTCGTAGGAGGTTGGTCTCTTGAAGCAGCGGAAGCAATGATGCAGAGTGTAGAAGCAGTTCAAAATACTGTTCCTCTCTCCTATCCTGCGCTTGTCATGCTTCATCAATTGGCAGACAATAGCTTGTTGGTACGAATGCCATTTATGGGAGAGCAAGTTTATTTCAGTGTGTTATATACGTTGCGCGAGTATATGCTTGAAAAGTTATCAGCCCAGGGAATGTATGAACGACTGAAAGATTGGCATGCCAGCTATTTTTTACATGTCGTTGAAGAGGCTGAAATAGGTTTGAGAGGTCCACAGCAACTCCAATGGCTGGAACGTTTAAGTGCGAACCGGGATAATATTCGAGCAGCATTAGAATGGTCACTTCAACAGGCTAAAAACAGATCATTCATAAAATCCTATACATTCAAACCAGACTCGAGTGAAGAGATCAATGGAGAGATAAATGCTGAACTGTCTATGTCTGAAGGAGTACCTGCTAAAGAGATAGCCGCTATTGAGCTTTGTCTTCGTCTGGCCTCTGCCCTAAGACCGTATTGGGAATGGCAGGGATATTTGACTGAAGGGCGCCACTGGTTGAATGCAGTGCTGGAACTACCGCTTGAGAACGAAGAGAGCAAATCTGTACTTGCGGCACGAGCTAAGGCTTTAAGTGAAGCATCTAGACTTGTTTGTTTGCAAAATGAGCAGACGAAGGCGGCTGAGATTGCCGAAGAAAGCATTGTTCTATGGAGACAATTGGATGATCCGTGTGGCCTGGCAATGGCTTTGCTTCACCGAGGATGGGCAGCACATGCGCAAGGTGAATATCAACTTGCAGAACGTGTATACCTTGAAGGCATAGAACATGTCTCACAAACATGTGATATATGGGTGAAAGCCCAATTGCTCTTCCATCTGGCTGCGGCAGAGGGATTCATCTCTGATTTTAAGCAAATGAGGGTACATTATACTCAGAGTAGGAAGCTATTTGAACAAGTAGGTGATACCATTGCACTCGCTGATTTATTGAAAGATCAGGGTGCGCTCACAATCCTGGAAGGGAAGTATTCGGAGGCCATTGATTGCCTTTTGAGAAGTATTAAACTGTGTTATAAACTGGGGCACAAACAATTTATAGCGACAGGGTTGGGATCTTTAAGTTTTGCGGTGGGATTACGTGGAGAACCGGAACCACATTTGGCGAGTATAAATTCAGCTAAACTGGGGGGAGCTGCCGAGAGTCTTATGGATGCAATTGGTCTAATACCCTGGACGAAAACCAATAAACTGGTACAAATGGCACGACAATTTATTCGCTCCCGTGTAGATGAAGAAAGCTGGGTTAATGCCTGGGCCGAAGGAAGGAATCTTACTGTAGAGCAGGCAATAAATCTGGCTTGCCAAATCGCATAATCTATAATGAGAGGCATGCTTCAGCAGCCAACCAGAAGAGTTTTTCGCGCACTGATGTATGGCTATCCCAGAGCCGTGAATCCCATTCACTTCCACTGACATCATCACCACCGTAAAGTAATTGAGCAAACTGTACATTTCGAAACTGGGCAACGGCAAAAAATGCTGCAGCCTCCATTTCTACCGCAATACAGCCCTCAGCTTTGCGTCGTTGTACTTTTGCCTGTGTTTCGCGATAAATAGCGTCAGTAGTCCAGGTCTTAGAAAGTATGTATTCGCAATGATGTGCTTGAAGCACCATTTCAATAGCTGCTACGCCATCAGGATGCGCGTTAACTTCACGACCAGGCGGTAAATAGTGATAGGAGGTACCTTCATCGCGAATTGCAGCGGTCGGTACAATGATATGTCCCATAGAGAGTGTGCCATCGAGTACACCGGCACCGCCGCAAGCAATGAATTTCTTGCACCCTAGCGCTATTACTTCTTCGAGCAAGCCTGCAGCAAGTGGCGCTCCAACGCCAGGATGAAAGACAGCCAGACGTTTTGCATCAAGATTGAATTCAAAAATGGGATGTGAACCAATTTCACTTTTTAAATGTTTGATGACTTTAGCTTGATGTTGCTGGGATAACTTTGTAATAACGTCTTGAAAGAAGCAAACCACTGCATGTTCAGGTATATCAATAGGATGTATCAGGCGTTTTGGTTCAAGAATTGCTTCCATAGCGGTATCGAATTCGAGTATAGGATATTCTTCATACATTGGTGGATACCTCCATTTCACTTGCAGAGTTGTGAATCAGGATCGTTTCTATGGTAAATATTGTGCTGTAATGATACAATACGTCACATTCAGAATGGAAAGATTGATCAGCAGAGCTCAATTGTGTTTCCAGATTGAAAGGATCAGGACGTGTATAGGTACAAAGGCTTTGATAGCACACAATGTGGAGACGATATGTCTGCGCTTGAGTCTATGATAAATGCTTGGATGGAGTTAGAGCATCCACGCATTCGCCATGTATGCCAAAGTATGCGAGGGGAACATATATTACTCAGCTTTGTTTACGAGGTGACACGAGAAGTCGAGCAACGTGTAGCCACCCAGTCTCAAACATCGCTAGTGTCAAGATACTTTGAAGAAGATTATGTTGATGAACGTCCTACTGGGTCACGTATTCCGATTGCGCCACCATCAGTGCATTAGCAGCGGTTCAAACTATTGCGCGCACTCCAACACAAAGGATTAGAATGGCTTTTCCCTATCTTATATACTGTACTCCAGAAGGAGAAATTCGCGAGGAGCCGCGTTTACATGCGCTGGCTTTCAATAATCACATACTCGAATTTAGCGATCTTATCCCGTTGCCGGATGGTGTCACACTCTCGATGATGCCAGATCGGCTGGCGGTAGGAGAGAAGCGTTCCGGCGTACGGCAGGCACTAGACGCATCTCACGGCTGGGCTGCAGCCGCCTTACTACCAATCGGATATACCCGCACACTCCTTCCTGCATACGAAAAAGTACCAAACACTGAACCTTTACCTTTTTTGGATATAGCGCTGTTGCAGGAATGAATGGACGTTTGTATGTAGCAGCAATACAAACTGATGATCCATGTAAATGGCATCCTCGTGCTTTCAACCCTCGCGCACTGCATAGGTTAGTGCGTAAGAAGCAATCCGAATTGCCTGAAAATCGCATTGTGGCTCAACACGCCCATTGCGCACTTGACTACTCGTGTCCAACAGCCAGTAATCTGTTTTTCGGCCGCTGGGAGATGGCAATAGCTGTCTCTCCAGGATGCAATGCGCGCTGCATTGGATGCATCTCTAAGCAGGAAGAAGAGGACTTGATCTCACCACAAGATCGCCTGACTTTCATCCCAACTGTTGGGGAGATTTTAGAAGTGGCAATACCTCACCTGGAACAGGCCGAAGATGCAATTGTAAGTTTTGGGCAAGGATGCGAAGGAGAGCCGTTATTGCAGTGGCGCCGCATTGAACAAGCAATAAAAGGCATGCGGACACAGACTGATAAAGGTGTTATCAATATCAATACGAATGCAAGCAATCCGAGTTGGCTGCAGCGGCTGTACAATGCAGGACTCGATACCATCCGTGCAAGCACTATCTCTGGACATACAGAAACCTATAATGCCTATTATCGTCCCATTGGTTATACGTTTGAGGATGTCAAAGAATCGCTGAAACGAGCACGTGATGCAGGTGTATATAGCTCAATCAACCTGCTCAGTTTCCCAGGCATGATTGATCGCGAACGTGAAGTCGAGGCTCTGCTCTCTTTTGTGAAAGAAACAGATTTGCGGCTGATCCAACTGCGTAATCTAAATATTGACCCGGAAGTATTATTGCCACGCATGCCAGCGCTTGATTCGATGGGCAGAGCGTTAGGGATACGTGCGATGATTGAGATCATCAAACGAGAATTGCCCGAAGTTGAGATTGGCAACTTCACCAGACCAGTGAAACGGGCGAAAGGGACAGCTGACAGTTTGAGGCGCTACTATTACCTCTTTTTCTTGGCTTTTTTCTTTGTGAGCTCTCTTACCTGAAAATTTTATTACATTACCAGTTGTTGCATAAGTGGAGGGTCGCGCCTTCTGTATTTGAGGTGTGGTATCAGGTATGTCCGATGATACGATTTGTATTTGATCCGGGTTTATAGGGGAGCCGCGCCTCTCGAGATTTTCAAAAAAATTGCCAAATGTGATAGAGTCGGGGATTTCTTCACGCTCTTTCAAACCAAAGTCTACGAGCACATCATCTAGATCTACAATAATATCATCAACCCTATCTGCTTCAAAAGCGCGTTCAATTATAGGAAGGGTCTCTATAGCCTTGAGATCAGTTAAACTAATGATGAGAAAAGCGTTGAGTTCATAATCGTTTTCTTCAAACAACTCTAATTGTTTGCTGATAGCTGAGATACATTCTAAACGAGTCTCAGGATACCTTTTACCTATTTCTGCCAGGCTTTCTGCAGCATTTCCACGAGAATATTGGTCATGAGTCGAATCGGTCAGGAATGCTGTAAGTGCAGGAATAATGGCTGGACCAATCAAAGCGTATATTTGAGGTAATTCTTCTTGTATCCAGTAGTCTTCTTTTGTTTCTATAAACATGTTGACCAGAGTCTCAGCGGCATCTTCAGCCCGAAGTTGACCTAACGCTCGCAGTGCGTGTACAGGTGCCCAAAATTCGGGATCCTCTTCTTCGCCTTCTATTGATTCACGACCTCGGAGTTCAAGGTCTGTTGCCATGCGAATCAGTTCTGGAACATGTTCCAGGCTAAGACCAAGTTCAAGGTAGTTGGGCCATTGATCCCAGTCTACCGCTTCGGCTTTACCAAAAGTGAGTAGCTTATCCGTAGGGGGTGTATAGGTCGTTTTACTCATATCAATCCCTTTTTGTTATTTCTTTTACGAGGTGACGTTTGTTCTCCGATCGACGCAACAATCTTCGTGCAGCCGTTGCTACAGGATCGACGTCTAGCAAAGCCAGGCAATCGCGAGTCATGCAGCCCTCTGGCGTACCCAGATCGTGACCACGGTAGAAACAAGGCATGCAAGGCAAATCCATTTTTACAACGACTGCCTGCTGGATTGGCTGGCCACCTGTATACGGTCCCCAGGCATCAGAGTTAGTTAGACCAAAAATAGCAATAGTTGGCGTGCCTACAGCTGTAGCCAGATGCATAAGCCCTGAGTCGTTGCCAATAAAAAGGTCTGCTTGTTTCAGAATAGCTGCTGCAACACGAATGTTACCTTTGCCAGCAAAACTGCGCACTGACATCTCAGACTGCATGAGTTCAAAAATTTGTTGGTGTAGTTCCGTCTCTTCCGGACCACCCAAAAGTATCAATTGACCACCAGTATCTCGGAAGAGTGTATCGGCCAGTTGCGCAAAATGTTCTGGAGACCATCTACGAGCTGCGCTGTAACCCCCACTACCTGGATGCATAGCAATGATTGGCCGTTGGGTAAACGGGTATTTGGTATCATCTGAGACATAGTGCCTGGTAGGGGTATGCTCAACGCTTTCCTGATCCAGAATGGGTATTTGAGATACATCACCGACGTTGCTCCAGGTTGCTTCTGTTTCATTAAGTAATTGTCGTGCCTGCTGGTATTCCTCTTCATTGATAGGTACAGTCAGGCGTTTATCGTTTGTGATTGCACCTGCTGCTTTTGCTACTGCTAGATTATAGTCTGCTTCATGCATAGCTCCAAATCCCTGATCTTTTACACGGACATTGAGGAACCAGCCATGACCGTTGTCTAAACCGATGCGCCATTTTGCTCCAGTAGCACGCATAAGAATTTGGTGTTTCAGTCGACCATAAAAAAGGGTCAGATGATGAAAGAGCAATACTGCATCATAATCGCCATCGTGCAAGTTGTGCCAGAGAGGTTTGAGTCGAAGCAGGTTGCGAGGGTTTTTCAGCAACTGTTGTGGATAGTCAAAGAGGTATTTATCCAAAACAATTACACGGTCAATGACCTCCCAATCATCGAGTAACCCGGCAGATGCAGGAGTGACAAGCAGGTCGAGACGCGCATGTGGATAGGTTTCGCGCAAGGCGCGAAGGGCTGGCGTAGCCAGGAGCAAGTCGCCAATTGTCGCCAATTTCACGACAAGTATACGGGCATCTGGGGGTAGATGAATATGTTTCGTATGCATAAGTGTTAATTTATGTTTCTGCTGACCAGTCATAGTGTAGTAACTTACAATATTCCTGGAAGCCAATCCTTTGGTAAAGTGCGTTACTCATTTCAGTTGGCGAGAGTATTGCAATACGATAACCCAGCTTGCGTGCCTCGTGCAGCGCATTCAGCGTCATAGCAGCAGCTACTCCCTGACGCCTACTCTGGGGTATGGTTGCAACACCATAAATACCCGCCACGCCTGCATGTAAGAGCAGAGAAGCAATAGCGACAGGTTCTCTATGCAGCCACCCAATATAATGGTGCCACGACGTTCCATTGCCGAATCCCGAGTAAGCATAGGAGTCATAGTAGTTTTGAGCAGCGTTCTCAGATGTTCCAAAACCTGAAATTTCGATGGAACGCAAAATCTTCAATGTCTCCAGATCTTCAATCTCAATGATGGCGAGGTTTGCATTTGTAAAGACATTTTCGTTCAGAGATAGCAGATCTATAGCCATTCCTGTCGTACTGTCACTGTAAACAAAGCCATGTGCCTCAAGCATCTGCCCAAGTTCTGCGGGTCGAGTTGAAGGACCTGTGGTCCAACTAAAATCAATGTTACGTGTTTTGAAAAAAGCGATCATTTCTTCGATTTTTGCTTCAATGTAATCTGGTTCGTCATTGACAAATCGAGAACAAAGCACTGCATTTGGGCCGCGAGCTCCTGTATACATCCAGAACAATTCTGATGTTTTGTGTAATTCTCCCTGAGGAAGCCCATAGCTGAGATTTGCCATCTCTGCGCTGAAATTAGCTTCGATAGCTGCTTCTAGAGGTGGACTTTTCAGGGTTTGTAGAATATCGCTCATATCAATTTCTCTTGTGCGATTTTGTATACCTGTGACGGTAAAATGTTTTTCATGCATTGTGTTGTAAAGAAACGACAATCAGCACTGTCCTTTGCATTGTAGCATGGACTGCACCAAATTTCACTACGCAGTACTATGGCAGTCGGGCTTACCGGGCCAGATAAAGCGGGGTCTGTAGGACCATGTATTGCTATGAGCTGTGTTCCAACAGCAGCAGCAATGTGCATAGGGCCGCTATCACCACTAATAACCAGGTTTGCTCGCTTCAGGAGTGCGACCAACTGGGGTAGGCTAGTTTTTCCGGCTAGATTGAATGCCTGCTCTTGCATCTGGCGTGTGACGCATTCGATGAGAGGTGTATCACCTGGCGCTCCAGTTAGTATGACTTGAGCATTTTGTTCGCGAATCAGTTTGTCGATCAATATTGCCCAGTATGGTACCGGCCAGC
The DNA here is from genome assembly GCA_963702765.1 of uncultured Chloroflexia bacterium. Lineage (GTDB taxonomy): Bacteria > Chloroflexota > Ktedonobacteria > Ktedonobacterales > Ktedonobacteraceae > DATMNR01. The sequence goes on along the minus strand of CAVPEB010000001.1, from coordinate 43,640 downwards.
GTTTTGAGTGTCCATTATTCGAGCTAATGTGACAGGCAATGACAAGCTTATGCGGAACTATCCCTTCACGTTCTAAAAGTTGTTCAAGTTGTAGCTGAGCCTGTGCATCAACATACAAACGTGGAATACGGTCTGTCATACCAATAATTGCTCCGGCAGTCTTTGCCAATTCTAGACAGTAATCTACTTCGTGTTTGTGGTCTCCTGATCTCCAATGGTGACCTCGTACGTTATCGGTCATCAAGCCGGGGTAGCTTTCATAGCCGAAGCCGACTCGTCGTTTCGCGCCACTAAATGTAGCCAGTATACCAGCCCATCTGCCAAAGACGCTGACCGCAATATCGTACTCGCGTGCATGGAGATATCTCAATACGTTATATGCATTTCTCCAGTTTTTGGGGTGTATCAAAGCCTTGGGTCGGCGCCAGACATTTGGGTCATATGTGATAATTTCGTTTAGATCAGGATCGCCCGTAACGACGTTGGCGCTGGTTGGTAGTGCAAGTAGATCAATCGCAGCATCTGGATATGTTTGTTTTAGAGCGCGTACTGTGGTCATAGAGAGCACAAGATCTCCAATAAGATCAAGACGTATCACCAAAATACGTCTCGGATATTTCTTGTGCAGTGTGAGTGGAGGATAGTGCTTTCCAATTCTTCCCAGCCAGAATAGGCCACCTACAATACTCATTATGAAATACAGACAGATATTCAGAAAGCTTTTACTCGCCCGTATTGTTGTCTTACGCAACCTTTGTCGTGAATTTGGTGGCAGAGGATAACCATAGTCATCGAGACGATGCAATTGTTTGTTTGTTTGTGCTATTTGTTGTATTTTCTGTGCCTTATTCATTGTTCCATTGGAAGATTTCTTGTTAAGAACGGCAGTAATCTATCAACAGCCGCTCAAACCTGCTGCTCAGTAATAAGACGAAGACAGGGATGCTCAGCTACTTTCTGTGGAGAGAAATCCAATCATCCACAAGGGATACTCTCACATGAAAAACAGCGATTCGTTGATGCCAGTACCACATGCCGAACATTTTTGCCCCATGGGGCAAAAATGTTCGGGTCAGTCGGCCCGAATAGTTGAATAGTAGGTGTCCCTTGTGATACTGCTAAATGGAGTGGCCCGCTATCAACACTCAAGACCAACAAGGCCTTTGCTTGTAATGCGGCCAATTGGCCTATAGTAGCGTCAGTTACCAGAACAGTGCGTGATTGCATGTTCCTGGCCATATCCTCCAACATCGGGCGTTCATGTTCGCTGCCAGTAAGCATAATACGAACTGGAATAGGCATTGTCAATGATGTAGTTTTAGCATCCACGCAGAAAGCCTATCCTGTGGTGCGCCAACAGCATGAAGGAGCGGAGGAGAAGTTTCAAAGTGTGGCCTTTTCATCTAATAGGAGAGCAATTCAATGCGCCCTGCAAAAGGATCGTCTCCCCAGGTGGGCGCAATTTTTGTGCGAATTTCTGCCTAGCCATAGAGAAGGGTCGGTGTATCGGCGGCATGCACGATACACCGACACCTTCTGCTATACTTGAGGCTATGCTTTTTTCTCAGAACTTAGAATGGTGTTAATGGTCGTTCCACAGACAGAGCATTGACCTTTGAGCGCAGGTTTGCCATTCTTCATGGTGACTCTCTGCGGATCCTTCATCTCTCTTTTTGTTTTGCATTTGACACAATAGTATTGATCGGCCATGGTGAAGTCGTCTCCTAACATTCTAATAAACACTTACAATCCCATCATTGGGATGTATTGCACGCGACAGGTACACTTCATATCCCTGCGTTTGCAGTTGTTTCTGCACCTTTTGAGCCTCAGTAAGATCTGAAAACGGCGCGAATAACGTCGGCCCTGTTCCAGAAAGTCTCACAATCGAAGCTCCAGCCTTCAACAGGCTCTCTCTCGAAAGAGCTACTTCTGGATAGGTTTCCAGCACACTTCGCTCAAAGCTATTATGCAGATCCTCTAACTCGGGAACTTTGCCTGCAAGTAATGCAGCACAAACTGCTCGACTATGCAAACCATCGGTGTAGTCGCTTACGGGCAAATTCCGAAAAACTGCCGCAGTCGAAACACTGATTGCCGGTTTGAGTAAAAGTAACCAGCTCATTGTCCTGGGCCAGTTTGAAGAAAGAGCGGTTACTCTTTCGCCTCGACCCTCACAAAGTGCAAGGCCTCCGGTTATGAAAAAGGGAACATCCGAACCTAACGAACTTGCCATCTCAAGCAAGTCTGTTGGAGATAATTGTAGTTGCCACCAACGCTGCAGTGCAAGCAGAACAGCAGCAGCGTCGCTACTTCCCCCTCCTAATCCGGCTGCCATCGGAATACGTTTGTGCAACTCGATCAAAACTCCTTGCCTGCTGTTAATATGTTGGCGTACCAGGTGTACAGCTCGTGCAGCCAGGTTGTTGTCATTGCTTAGCTCGGGTATTGTGCATGCAATCTGCACTTGATTGTCATTAGTAGTCGAGAGACAGAGGGTATCGTGAAGATCAACAGTTTGCATCACTGTTGCAAGGTCATGATATCCATCACTTCTTTTACCCAGGACATCGAGTGTGAGATTGATTTTTGCATACGCGCGAACAAAGCAAATATCTCTAGAAGTTTGTGCTCGTTGTGCGTGACTCATGCGTGCATTGTGCATAGAAATTAGGTCCTTGTCAAGATTAGGCAGGAAAATTGAGATCAATAGCCCATATTTACTGGACATTGAGCATATGTTCTTGTGTATGCTATACTCTCCTCAATGCAGGTAGATTTGTTTTTTATCCTTTTCACCTGTATTGCTCTTCATCTCTCTTGTGGTAGGTTTCATGGATATTACAATCGCTTATTTCCACCCATTACTGCATCCCGATGTAGCAAAACGTGATTTCGACCAGATTCGTTCAGCAGGCGCAGGAAGTATTGTCTATGCAATACATGAACAAGAAGAACAGCGCTGGCCCAGGGACCTGGAACGCGGGATGCGTCTGGTGCAGGATGCAGGTTTAAAAATACATTTAAGTCTTGGGCGTTATGGCAATCTTTTTGCAGGGCCGACACTGATGCCGAGTTGGTATACGTTTCGCCATCCGCAATCACGTGTAATGGATCGCCATGGGCGTCATCACGAAATCTCGTGTTTTAATCATCAATCGTTTCGTCGCTGGCTTTTTAAAGAAATTGAGCGCTACCTGACAAAGTATCCGATTAATGGAATTTTGATTGACGAACCGCGTAGTCTGGATGTCACCTGTTTCTGTTCAGTATGTCGAGCTTTGTGTCCTGATGTCACTGATCTTGAGCGTTTCCGTAAACGTTCGATGATTGATTTCCTTGGTGAAATATGTGCCTGTGTCAAACGAGTTGATGAGCATTTAAAAACAACTGTCGTTTTATTGCCTCAAGACCTGGCTCAGGTTGAGGATCTAGCCCAGCTCCCGTACCTTGATACGGTTGGTTGCCATCTTTTCTGGAATTTGCTTGATGAAGACGTTGCTGTTATAGAGAGGTGGGGTAGGAGTGTTGTCGAGACAACACGCCTGTACAATAAACGTAGCCAACTCTGGCTACAAAATTTCAATCTTGATGAAATCAATGAAATGGAGCTTGAACAGGCTTTTTGTCAGTTGCTCACTATAGAACCAGATGAACTGGGGTGTTATTATTATTGGCGTAATAATGAGAATCCGGCGCGTGTTTGGGAGAAGACGCGTGGGTTGTTGAAACGCATACCACGTCGCCAATTGCACTGGCAAGTGACAGTGCCTGATCAGCAAGGAGTAAACGAACCTCTATGAGTACTGAATCCTCTGTTCTACTACCACCACAAGGCCAGCGCATTCTTGTGATTATGGCACATCCAGATGATGCCGAGTTCATTTGTGGTGGCACTATAGCACGGCTGGTGGCCGAAGGTCGTGATGTATACTATGTGCTTGTGACAAGTGGTAATCGAGGCAGCCATGAATTGGGGATGACTATGGAACAACTCGGGAAGATCAGAGAAGCTGAACAACGGCATGCAGCCGAAGTACTAGGCGTGCGAGATGTGGCATTTCTTGGTTATAACGATGGTGAGGTAGAAGTGAATTTGGGATTGCGCAGGGAATTGGTACATGCAATTCGGCGAGTACAACCCGATGTGCTCTTCACCTTTGATCCCTGGAGGCCATATGAGATTCATCCAGACCATCGTAATGTTGGCTTATGTACTCTGGATGCAGTTGCGTCGGCACGGATGCCAATGTATTATCCTGAGCAATTGACTGCTGGAATAACAGAACATAGGTTGAAACAAGTATATTTTTTCTCTACCAGCCAGCCAAATCACTGGATCGATGTCAGTGATTTCATGAATAAAAAGCTAGAAGCGTTACATTGTCATACGAGTCAGATGGGGAACCCTGAAGTCGACGAATTTGTGCGTCAACGTGCTCGCGTTATTGGTATTGAGCACGGATATACATTTGGAGAATCTTTTCATCATCTGGCATTGAGATAATACAATAAAAACTGCTCTGGAATGAGTTCTCACCCAGAGCAGTGTCTTGTCTTGTAAAACCTATTGTTTGTTAGTCAAGCCAGCCATAGAATCTTTTTCTTCCTGGTGAACCTTTTCGAGTAATTCCCTTAGAGCCTTTATATCAGTTTGGGTACTCTCATCGTTATCACTGGCTGTCAAAATCAATGCCTGTACTCCCAGAGCCAATAGAGTATAGGCGCCTGCTTCATCCAGATCGCTTTGAACATTCAGAAGTGCTGGGAATCGAACAGCTTCACGCACAGCACGGTAATGCAGTACATCTTCGATAGACATGGCGCCGATATCCTCAGACAGTGAAAAGTCCAGGCGTACCGCAGAAATGTTGTCGAAGGCCGTCAAATTGCGAATGAAGATGGGATACATATCCCCTGAATGCATCGGAACAGAGACGGCAAGTTCAAGATCCTTGATTTGCAAAGAAAGTAAGCGTGCTGGAGCCTCTAATGGTAGTAAAACATAATTGACGCCTGACTCTTTCAGATGTTCGAAGTTTTCTCTCTCCAGGCTCTCCCAGCCTCCTGTAATATTTAGTCCAATGACGACTTTCTCACCACTTGTTTGAGCGGCATCTATAGCACCCTCGAGTGGATTGAGATCCGAAGCATCAGCCCCATTCCAACTGAAAAGAAGTCCATCCGCTCCTGATTTAATAGCCGATTCTGCCTTACCTGCGTCAATATTGGGTAATTCGACAACGAGTGCGGCAGCCCGCGGTTTTGTGATCGGCTTGTTTTTTCCTACAAAACCGATGCCGCCGCTGCTTTGGGCTCGGCGTGCCTGTGTAAACATGTCATGCAATTTAGCCATCTAAAATTGTTTCTCCTTATTGTTTCATTGCGTAGTTAGGAGGGGAAGAGACATATAAAGCTTCTCATCCCAGTCATATGCAATGTATTGTGCGAGGCATGAAAGTAGCAGTATTTGCTACAGGTACCATTTTAAGTGTATTATAGCACTTTTTGAAGCGGGGCTGTGATAGGCCACACATACGCTCCTATTTTGCTTGCTCTCCATTGTTGCATCGATTATAATGGCGAAGTCACTGACATCCATCAATCCCGTTAGGGAGATGGAGAACCTAAGATAGGCGGTATTGTTCAATGTTGCAAGATGTAATTGATGAGTATATTGCCTCACTCTCATCGAAAGAGCAAGGGCATGGTGGAACAAATCAGAATACGGTAGTAGCCTATCGAAATGATTTGAAGCAGGTCTGCTCCTATCTCAAACGACAACAAATCGAAAATTGGCAGCAAGTCACACACGAACATATTGAGGGCTATCTGCTCGAAATGCGTGATGCCCAGGCGTATCGTCCAGCAACTATAGCAAGAAAATTGGCGGCGCTGAAGACGTTTTTCCGCTATATGGAAAATTCAGGAATTATTTCATCGGATCCTATTGAGAATCTAGGCGCTCCCCGCATTCAGAGAGAATTGCCCCATATTTTGAGCCCGGAACAAGTTACTGGTTTGTTCCGCCAGGTAGACGTTGAAACACCAGCAGGGAAGCGCGATTTTGCTATGCTGCATATGCTCTATGCGACAGGCATGCGAGTCAGTGAACTTATATCACTGAATCTTGGTGATTTTGATGCGATTAACGCAACTGTAGTCTGTCCTGGGCGTAACGGACGAAGCAAGCGTGTGCGTGTGTTGCCACTATCCACTATTGTAGTGGAGGCGACGAATCGCTACCTGCAGGTCGCCAGACCTCGATTGATAACACGCCATCCGGACGAGCAGGCGTTGTTTTTGAACCATCATGGTGAGCGATTGACACGCCAGGGTTTCTGGTTGATCATAAAAGGGTATGCACGACAGGCTGGTATAACTGAGATTACGCCACATATGTTACGGCACTCTTTTGCCATATTGATGTTGCAAGGTGGCATGGAATTGCGCTCAGTGCAGGAGTTGTTAGGTCATGCCCATATATCTACTACACAGGTCTATAACCAGCTAGCACGTGAGAGTGTACCTACAGGTGTGTAATGCTGTCTTCGAAAGTGAGCATAGAGAAATGACCTTGTTTACCCAGGTAATGGAAGCCACAGAGTACGTGCAATCCCATTCTAGCATGAAACCAGATGTCGGCGTGATTCTAGGTTCAGGGTTGGGTGATCTCGCTGCTGAGGTTCAAGATGCGATAGTTATTCCCTATGAAGAGATTCCGCACTTCCAGCGTTCGACTGTCGTGGGTCATGCCGGTCGACTGCTGATTGGTAAGCTCGAAAATGTGCCTGTGGTGGTCATGCAGGGGCGCTTCCATTTCTACGAGGGTTATACAATGCAAGCGCTGACACTCCCCGTGCGTGTCATGCGCAAGCTTGGCGCGCATACATTGATCGTTACGAACGCTGCTGGCGGCCTCAATCCGGCATACCGTCCAGGAGACTTTATGCTTATTCGCGATCATATCAATTTCCCTGGTCTCGCAGGCATGAATCCATTAGTTGGACCAAATGATGAACAACTTGGGGAACGCTTTCCAGCTTTGGCTAAGGCTTACGACTCTGAACTGCGATCACTGGCACATACTGTCGCAGCTCAATGGCCCAAGTTGACATTGCATGAAGGGGTATATGCTCAGGTAGCAGGGCCGAGTTATGAAACAGGCGCGGAACTGAAGTTTTTGCGTATAGTTGGAGCTGATGCTGTCGGAATGTCGACCGCCACGGAAGTAATAGTAGCTCGTCACATGGGTATGCGCGTGCTTGGCATAAGTCTGATTACGAATACAGCTACTGGAGATGATACCGAAAACGTGAACCATGCCGAGGTTTTGACAGCAGCAGATGCAGCAAGGCCCAGGTTTGCTGCGCTAGTGCGAGGGATTCTAGAGAAATTAGAAGGCTAATTTGCCTTTTTAATGAGAATAGTAACCCAACTCCAATTAAAGCTCTTCCCTTTCCAATCCGCAAGTACTACAAGACTGTATGATCCAGGATCAGCCGCTTGAGAAATTGTATAACTCCAGGAGGTCTTGCCAGTTGGTGCGCATGGTTGAACTTGTTGCGATGGAGCTACGTAGTTTAGAGTGCCATCAATCTCTTTGGGGAATGGTTGTTGTATCGTATCGTTTGATCTGAGTAAAGCATAATCATTTGCTCGTAAGATCGAATTTACATCCCCTTCTTTGGTCAACCACAACTTACAGGTAACATCTGTTGCTTGAATAGGAGTATTATTCTTATTTATTATTAAGGCTGAAATTGTGTAATTACTACTCCCATCTGCTGTTTGAACATAAGAATAACTCCCACGAGGTATCACAGGTTCATTAAGATTAATGTGTTCCGCAACTGCGGTTGTACCCTGCGTAGGGGTGTTATGAGCAACTGGTGTTGACTTTGAGCCTGTAGAACCGGTTCCCGACCCTGTTCCTGTTTGTGTCTTGGGATGCACAAATGCCCCTACAGCAAAGCCGCTAATCAATCCTGAGAAGGCAAAGAGAAGAATAGCAAGAATAGCAACTTTGCGTGTTTGCTGGTTTACGTGGTTTGGATGGTTACTTGATACTGTTTGCATATTTTATATATATCTCTTCACTCTTGAATATACTCTTATTTCGACTTCTATTCCGCCATGATAGCATATGAAGATACTATCTCTCTCTTAATGAACGTGAGATAGCCATTTTTGGCCCTACATTAGAGATGTGCTTCCTCTCAGTCGATCATCATATCGATGATAACGGTAATAGCAAGAATTAAAATGTCATTGGCCTCTTGGACGATATCAACACCATATGTATCGGCCACATTGAACCACTTTTTCGAAACTTCAGCCTTAAGTTTAAATCCTTCATGGAACTCATATTCATGATCAACGATATTGCCTTCAACTTCCATATTCTCGGCCCCGGCAACATGAACATCGAAACGCTGGTAATGCGGGGTGATCAATGTTTTTTTGACCGTGGCAAACACATTGCCTTTGCGATACAAACTGTAGGTGTCTTTGATATGCATGATCTTTTCCTGTAGGGCCAATAGTTCGTTGCCTTGCATATCTTTGAAGCCCAGGTGTTCTCGTAAACGAAATGCTTTACTATCCACAAAAAATACGCGCTGGCCTAGAGCATTCTCAATCCAGTAATCATCACCGAATGAAACCAACTTTTGTCGCATGCGATAACAATTATTTCCCTCTCCACCGCGATTCTCTATTGGTTCGGTTCCTACTGAGAGCTCGGGTTCTTCCCCTCTATTATTACTTTGTAACAAGTTACGCTCTCCTCCTAAGCTTGTACCCAGTATCTTCTGTTTAGCCCATCATTTTAAGTATAGTAGCTGGCACATAATAACACATGCTTAAATTACACTATATTGACTAAAAAAGATCGCTGAATATCAGGTGGTAGAACCATAGTCCATTTTGACTGGCTAGATAGATCAGTCATCAGTATCATCCATCGTGGATATGGCAAAAAACTATATCCTTTCTATACCCTGTGGGGAATGGTTTTCTCAACCATAATTGACTATAATTATTTTTAGCTATTCTTAAGTTTTTCTAAGCTATTTTTAAGAAAGTCAGGTACATGGTGGAACAAGTAGAACAAAAGATTGGAAATTATCGTTTGTTACAGCTTTTAGGAAAAGGCGCTTTTGCTGACGTTTATTTAGGAGAGCACCTGTATCTGAACACCCCTGTCGCAATCAAAGTCTTACATGCGCGACTGGACTCGGCCATCCTGGCAGACTTTCTCAGTGAGGCGCGCCACATCAGCCATCTGGTGCATCCACATATCATTCGTGTGTTCGACTTCGGTCTGGAAGAGGATGTGCCCTTTCTGGTAATGGATTATGCTCCCTATGGCAATTTGCGTGAGCTACATCCCACCGGGTCGGCCGTATCCCTCTCTACCATCGTTTCTTATACTATGTCTCTCGCTTCTGCCTTACAATGTGCGCATGATCAACACCTGGTGCATCGCGATCTGAAGCCGGAAAATGTATTGTTGGGGTCGAAGTATGAAGTGTTACTGAGCGATTTTGGCCTGGCTTTGCTAGCCTCTGACCAAGAGTTATTGCGAGTGAAAGAACGCTTTGGAAGCTTATCTTATATGGCTCCTGAGTTGATTCTTGGCCAACCTGTCCCAGCCAGTGATCAATATGCACTGGCAGTCATGGTCTACGAATGGTTGTGTGGCCATCTCCCCTTTTCTGGATCATCTGTTCATATTTCTAATCTGCACTTATACGCGGACCCGCCTTCTCTTTGCGAGAGACATCCTGAAATACCTCGTGCCGTGGAGCAGGTTATCTTGAAAGGTCTGTCTAAGGAACCTGCGCAGCGCTTTGTGGATGTGCTGAGCTTTGCCAGAGCCTTTGAAGAAGCCTGTAATACCTTCACTTTTGCAAATATGACCTCAACCCCTTTCTTCATATCTGGTTTGCATCAGGATGAACTCCCTTTGCAAATCCAGGATGTTCCTCTTCCTCTCACATCACTTATTGGACGCGAGATGGAGTTACACGTAGTACGAGATCTACTCCTGCGTCCAGAAGTACGACTTGTGACCTTAACTGGCACAGGAGGTGTCGGTAAGACACATCTGGCCATGGCACTTGGAAATGAATTACGAGAAACATTTGGCGATGGAGTTTCTTTTGTCTCCCTTGCCAAGATCTACGATTCCGAACTCGTCATACCGGCTATTATGCATGTGCTTGGGCTGAAAGAGATGGGAATTCGCAACCCAATGCAAATGCTCAAAGCCTTCCTTCGTGATAAGCATCTCTTAATCATGCTTGATAACTTCGAGCAGGTTCTTCTAGCTGCACCACTCATCTCTGAATTACTCTCGTCATGTACTCGACTCAAGATACTGGCAACCAGTCGTGCCGTGCTGCATGTTTGGGGTGAGCATACATATAGGGTTCAGCCGCTTGAGGTGCCAGACCTCCGACAGTTACCAGAACTTGAGAGCCTTTCCCAGAATGCATCTATAGCGCTTTTTGTACAATGTGCCGAAGCAATTCAACCCGGATTCCAACTCACTAATGAGAATGCACTCGATATTGCCGAAATTTGTGATCGGCTGGAAGGTATCCCGCTGGCACTTGAACTGGCTGCGTCACATAGTAATGTGTTATCTCCGCATTCGTTATTGTCCCGTTTAGAGCATCCTATTGATATGTTAACTGGCGGAAGAAGGGATGCTCCTCCGCGTCATCAGACACTGCGCAATATGATAAGTTGGAATGATGATTTGCTATCATCAGACGAAAACATGCTCTTTCGAAGGCTCGCGATCTTCGATGGAGGGATCTCATTACAAGCAGCGGAGGAAGTCATGACGGCCTTTGGAGATATGAGCATTTCTATTCTGGATGGTATTACAGCCCTCGTTGATAAAAGTATGATACAACAAACGACAGATGTCGGGGAAGAACCACGTTTGTATATATTTGAGGTGTTGCGAGAGTATGGTTTGGAAATGCTGGCTGCCTATGGAGAACTGGAACAAACACGCGATGCACATGCTTCATACTTCATAGCACTTGCCGAAGCTACAGTGTTTGATGCCGATCAGACCGTCTGTCACAAACGGTTGCAGTGTGAGGATTGCAATTTTAGAGCAGCTGTGGAGTGGCTGCTGGAGCGAGGTGAGAGAGGTAATGCTTTACGAATTGCAGCAGCTTTAGAAAAATTCTCGCTGGTTCATCAAAGTGAGAATGTGCTTCTATCATCGCGGGGAAATGCAAGAATGCTAGAAGGAACCAACTACCGGGTATTTGATCAATTCGACCTGGACCTTACGAAAATGCACTTAGAACAAAACAAACGCATCCATAGGCAACGTCCTGACCAGCAAGAGGTTGTCATTAACTTGAACTATGTGGACACTATTGCACCGCATCGCCGCAATCATGTGAGTGGATCTACTGATTTACTTTCTTCTTCTGCTTATAAAGAACTGACGACACGTGAAATCGAAGTGCTTCGCCTGCTCGCTATGGGGTTGAGCAACAAGCAGATCGCTGAGCGTCTTGTTTTAAGTCCACATACTGTAAGCGGTCATATCCAGTCAATCTTCGGTAAGTTGGCGCTTAACTCCCGCAGCGCTGCCACACGCTATGCACTTGAGCATCACCTGACATAATTTACTCTCCAAACTGATGTATTTCGAGGCAAAATAGAGTATACTTAGAACAATTTTATTGACCGAAATTATTTTAATCTCTTGCATGTGAGTTGTGAAAACAGGATAGAACTTCAAGGTTCTATCCGCATTTCGATACTTACATTGAACTGGAGGGATCATCTATGCTCTCATCAACCGATCAAAATGCGCCTGTTCCGCAAGCACCTACTACTAGGGATGAGTGGAACAGGCGCCTGGTCTTCTTACGTATCATCTTAATCCTGGTGATACTCGCAGGCCTCCTGTTCTGGCTTTCCAGCCAGATAATCGTGGTGCTGCTCATCTTTCTCGTTGCTGCACTGCTTGCTTATGCAATAGTGCCCGTAATCGACCGCTTGCATCGGTTCATGCCTCGCGCCCTTGCCATCGTGCTGGTGTACCTGGTCGCCATCGCTTTGTTTGGGTTTTTCGCCTATATCACAGTGAAGACTTTGATCCCTCAAATGAATAGTTTGGCTCAGAGTGTACAGACCTCCGTGACACCAGGCAAGAATGGCCAGGAGTCACCATTAGACCAGCTGCTTCAGAGCCTGGGTTTTTCCCAGAACCAGATCAATTCTGCTACAAAGCAAGTTCAGTCCCAGTTGAGTTCTAGCGCTTCTGCTATCGCCAAAGGCGCTGAGCAGTTCATCGGAGGCTTAATCAGTGCTGGATTCAATATTTTGATCACCGTGGTAGTAAGTGTTTACCTGCTGGTCGATGGCTACCGCTTTGGCAACTGGCTGATAAGCAGTTCACCTCTCTCCCAACGAGGCTGGGTCTCCTCGGTTTTAGAGATCTTACAGCGTGTGGTTGGTGGCTATATCCGTGGTCAGATCATCATGTCGTCTTGCATGGGAGTTATGCAGTTTATAGGTATGACCATCCTTGGGGTGCCTTATGCCCCACTGATTGGGTTGTTAGCTTTCATTCTAGAGTTCATTCCCGACATTGGCACCATTATTACTGGTTTCGTGGCCGTGGTTATTGCCCTGACAGTGAGTTGGCAACTCGCCGTTGTCACGTTGATCTACACGATCATTGTCGACTGCATTGAGGGATATGTACTCTCGCCACGCATTATTGGCAGAGCCGTGGAGATCAAGCCGGTGGTAACATTGTTGGCAATGATAGCCGGGTCCGAATTGTTTGGCATCTGGGGGGCGGTCCTGGCAGCGCCTACGGTGGGTCTGATCCAGGCTTTAGTGGGAGCCTACTGGCAGTATTATCAAAAAACACATACCGAGGAGTTCCCCCTCCAGCAATTGGAAGCAGGCTGCTAACCCACAAGAGGAACCTGCGCCAAAGATGGCTACCGAGCCAGCTATGGATGGGACCTTTGTCGTAAGCGAGGAGCTATCCGATCTGCTCTCAGATGCTGGTAGCAGGGCACGGATCTTTTGGTGGACCATAAAGGTCCACCTGTGCTCCCTCAATTGCTCTATCTCTTAAAAATATTGATGAGTAATCTTGAAATTGCTGGAAATTGGAGCAGAGATAAAAATGAAAACGACCAATCAGAACGGAGCAGGTACCTCTGATGAACATGAGCAAGAACCCAGTGTTGGGCCTCAAAAAATACGAGCAACTCCGCATTGGAATGCAATAGGGGGTCTTGTAGCTATAGGTGTGTTGTATGCGCTCCTTCCGATAAAAATTAGTTTTGGCCCGTATGGGATCCTCTTATTAGCAATTGAAGGAGTGTTTATCATCCCATTCGTGATTGCCGTGTTGACCAGACGAAGAATTTCGCCAGTCACGCTCCGTGTTGGTTCCATGATGCTGCTCGGGATCGTCACTATCGTATTAGCGGTAGGTATTGTGCGTATGATCATCGACCTTAACAAGTGATCTCAAAGGGTTTGGCTTGCTATACACCGGGCTGCTGTTGTATGGGTGCAACATTCTCATGTTCGCTTTATGGTACTGGGAAATCGATGGGGGAGGTCCTGAAAAACGTCGGCATTCCGCCCATCAACTGTCTGACTTCCTGTTTCCACAGCAAATGGGCGGCCTTGATGAGAACTGGGTGCCACATTTTTTTGATTATCTGTATGTGGCTTTTACTGGTTCAACTGCGTTTAGTCCAACCGATACCATGCCCCTGTCGCATCGTGCGAAATTTCTCATGATGGTCGAAGCAATCCTTGCATTGCTCCTACTTTCATTTGTTGTCTCGCGCGCGATCAACATCATTTGAAGTTGATGTTGGTATGCTTATTGCGCTGTGGCAAAAGCTCTTCTCGTGCCAGGTAACATACAATAGAGCAGGATAATGGCACTGACGATAATGGATGCCGATACATCCTCCCAGGTGGATGCACCGAGCATCGAGAGGAAGCCAAGGAAGAGTTCGAATACTGAGACGAACACCAGGAACATCCATGCTTGTGGCTCAACTCGCCAGAGCATCTGCACCAGCCAGACGTATATCCAGAGCATAATCGCCCACATCAGAGCATTCCAGAAGCTGAAATAATGGACTTTATAACCAGCAGGCCCAACGAGAAATGGAATGATTCCCAGGAACTGGAGCGCATGTATGGCTGCCAGGACAGCAGCGACACCAGCCAGAATTGCGAGGATTGTAACACCAATAGGACGTTCTCTCATGTGTGATTTCCTTTCAACGTGAAAAATATACGATAACAGTATCAAAGTGAGCATCTCTTTATTCTGACCATTTTGATGAATATCGTCAAAGATGGCAGCAAGAAACAGCAACACTGCACTCAGTTTATATGCAAGAGTCATAAAATGCAACATATAAACATACTATTTTTGATACGTCTAATAGAAATCAAAGAATGTGGTGTATTTATACTATGACGTCAAATTGTAGTGAACCACTAATGTTAAGAATATTAGCATCTTGAGCATTTCTTACCCAAATTGCGCACAATACATTCAAGGATGTGTTTTATGTCAGGACAAGTATGTTAAAATAAGATGATTTTTGTGCATCATGGTTTATATCAGGGTCTAATGAATTATTGATACCTGACTCTCAATAAAAAACATATGGCCAAAGTTTCGTGATATGGACGATTGAACATCGTGAGGAGGATGCAACATATGTCAAACCAGTTTAAAAAACCCTCGATCTCTCATACAGATCCGTCCGTCAAGGATAAAGCGGACGAGCAGGAGAAGGTAGCGATCTCGACGAGCGGCGCACCAGAGACGGCGTTGAAGACTAGCTATTATCTGTTGCTGCTCTACGCGGCACTATTCGGCGCAGGCTCCGCACTGCTCACAGCGGGGTACATCACGCTCTACAATTGGGGAGTCACGTTCTTCCAGCAGCCGAGCAGCTACTTCAAAATCGGTGGTATTTCATTCTGGCCGCTGATCCTGCTGACCATAGCTGGCGTGCTGATTGGCATCGCGATCAAGTTCTTTGGACAGCACGCGGGATTGGGAGTGGCCCAGGGCCAATACGCTAAGACGGGCCGCATCACTCCCCGCTATGTGCCGAGTATCTTGCTTGAGGCATTTATAGCGCTGTGGAGTGGCGCTGCTGTCGGCCCCGAAGGTCCGCTTGTGTTTCTGAGTGGCGGAGTTGGAACCTTCATCTCTGATCGTCTCAGGATCGAGAAAGACGACGCTCCCTTGCTCGTCTATAGCGCTATTGCCGGGGCCTTCGGCGGGTTCTTCGGGTCTCCGGTCGTTGGGGCGATCGGCGCTTATGAATATATGTTCATCAAAGAACTGGATTTCTATCGCCACGTGATCCCCGGGCTCGTCGCCGCTGCCTTTGGCTATAGTGTCTATTTCGCACTCTTGCACACGCAGTTTTTAGGTATCTTCAGCTTCCCGAACTATGCTTCTCCCCACATCTATGACCTGGGCTCGGCTGTGTTGGTCGGGCTCATCGCCGGGGTCATCGGGATCCTGTTCAAAGTGATCTTCGGCGTGATGCACCTTGTCTTTGCACCGCTCAAAAAACGTCCGGTTATCCTTGCCATCGTGGGCGGTGTGGTGATCGGCTTGATCGGCTCGTTCCTACCGCTCACGCTCTACTCCGGCCAGGCTCAGGTGACACAAATCCTCCATACTGCAGAGGCCAACCCGGCTGCCTACACCGTGGGCTTTCTGCTGCTGTTGGTGGTCGTCAAGGCCTTACTCACCAGTACGTCGTTTGCTACTGGCTTCGATGGTGGTCCAGTCTTCCCGTTACTCTTCATCGGTGGCACACTGGGCCTGGCGATTTCCCAGGTCTTGACGTTTATTCCACAAGGCGTGGCCGTGACAGCTGCGATGGCGGGTGTTGCATGTGCTGGCTTCCCCATTCCTTTGACGATTGCCCTTCTACTCGGGCTGCTGGGGGGGCAACTTGACCTGTTGCCAGTAATAGTTATCGGAGCGGTTACGGGCTTTCTGGTATCGAAGGCGCTCACACCTCTGCTACCGAAACAAAAATCCGGCACAGTCTACCGATAGTGATGAAGCAAAGGTACCTGGGGCGCAGACTGCGGCTAGTGCTGGTGAAGCCAGCACGACCTGATCACTTATGCGTTTGATTTTGCTTTCGGATGGGGGAGCACAGTAGTTCAAGTAGAAAGAGCAACTATCCTGTATAACTTCCCACTTGCTTCAAGAGAGAGTATCACTGCCATGTTAAGCGTATTGTTCGAGAGGTGTTAACGCTAGCTATCACCTCTCATAGAAAAATTCACTCCTCATAATTTAATACACTTCTGGGACCATGTGATATGCTCTCTCCGGCTCTTTATACCCATTTGGAGACTGTGGTTTCCCGAGTTTGACCTCTCCTTCCGGGAGTTCCTTGTAGGGGATCAGGCTCAAGAGATGTGCGATGCAATTCAGGCGTGCACGTTTTTTATCATTGGAGTTGATGACATACCAGGGAGACTCGGGTGTATCGGTTGCCTCGAACATGGCATCTCTAGCCCTGGAGTAGTCATACCAACGTCGATGCGATTCCACGTCCATTGGACTGAGCTTCCAGATCTTCCTACCATCGCTAATCCTCGCCTTGAAGCGGCGATCTTGCTCTTCCTCACTTACTTCTAGCCAGTACTTGATTAAGACCACGCCTTGCCCAATTAACCATCCTTCAAACAGAGGAGTATTTTGCAGGAATGTAACGTATTCATCCTCACTACAAAAGCCCATCACATGCTCGACGCCAGCCCGGTTGTACCAACTGCGGTCAAATACGATGACCTCTCCGGACGCAGGAAAGTGAGGTATATAGCGTTGGATATACAATTCTGATTTCTCACGCTCTGTAGGCTTGGGTAGCGCTACCACTCTGAAGACACGAGGGCTGACCCGATCGACGATGCGCTTGATAGTGCCTCCTTTCCCCGCTGCGTCTCGTCCTTCAAACACGATAACCACACGCAATCCCTCATGTACTACCCAGCGCTGCAACTTCACGAGTTCGATTTGCAGCTTTTCTAACTCTTTCTCGAACTCCTTCCTTTTCATCTTTCCTGGCTTCTCTTCCTGGTTCTTTCCTTTATCTTTGGACATTATGTTCCACCTTTCTGGTTAATCGATGAGACGGTTCGAAAGTTGTACGGTATATTAAAAAATGTGAAAGGGTGACCTTATTCATTCTTCAACTCCAACTCATTGTTCCGTCAGCTCATCAAATGAGGAGAGACGAATTGGTCACCCAATATGATCAAGGTTCAACCTACGGATTAAGCAGCTCTCTGAGCAGCGGAAACTGTTTCTGGTTCAGCGACAGATGACGCTGCAGCTTGCCTACGGAAGATCTTCACAATTTCTATCACCCACAGGATCAAAGAACTCACAACGATACAGATGAACCATTGTACGAACGTCAGATTGGTTGTCCCGAAGATCCTGTTCATGAAGTCCGGCGCGGTCACCAGGAAAGTTGCCAACAGTGACCAGCCACACATCTGCAGCAAGCGGGTACTCTCCAGCGTTACATGGTTAAACACTGAACGCAGCTCATCATTCGTCTCCAGCGCAAAGAAGATGCTCGCGAGCGAGAATGTGGTCATACCCATCGTATGGGCGACTTCGACACTCCAGTGAGCACCTGCCACCGCGTATTGCATCACGCCCAGCGTACACGCTGCTATGATCAACCCGGTGATAATCAGTCGCGTAAAGAGACGGGTGGGCAAGATCCGTTCGCCCGCTTTGCGCGGTGGACGCTCCATCAGACCTGGCGTCGGGTTGCCCATGCCAAGCCCGATGGAGAGGAAGATGTCGATCGTGAAATTGATCCACAACACCTGCAAAGGCAGGAACGGGACGCCGCCCAGGATGTTGAAGAGCGCCGAAGCCAGGAAGGTTACAATGAACGCGAACAGGGAGCCCATCTGGAAGCGGATGTATTTCAGAAGGTTATCATAGAGGGCACGCCCATTCTCTACCGCCCGGATGATGGTAGCAAAATTGTCGTCGGTGAGGATCATCACGGCTGCCTCTTTGGCGACATCGGTACCGGTGATACCCATGGCCACCCCGATGTCTGCCTTCTTGAGAGCCGGGGCATCGTTGACGCCGTCACCTGTCATCGCCACGATCTTATCCGCCTTCTTTAAGACCTCGACCAAGCGCACTTTATGCTCCGGTGTCACACGGGCGATCACCCCGATCTCGCCGATCTGGCGCAGCGCTTCCTTGTCGCTCAAGGCAGCGAATTCTGCGCCGCTTATCGCGCGGCCTGGGATGCCCAATTTTCCTGCAATGGCAGCCGCCGTAACCGCATGGTCGCCAGTGATCATGCGTATCTGGATACCAGCGGATCGAGCTTTGGCGATCGAGGCTTTCGCTTCTGGGCGTGGCGGGTCTACAATGCCGACCAGCGCGAGCATGGTTAAATCGCTCACCTGGGAGAGCAGATCACTCGAGGGGTCGAAGCTGGCAGGATCGAAATCGCGACGCGCCACCGCCATCACGCGCAGGCCCTGCGTGCCCAGTCGCTCGTTGTTGGCCGTGTAATCGCTGCGCAGCGCATCAATCGAAACAAGCTGCTGGTGGGCATCCAGGCCTTGGGTCGAACGGGCCAGCAATTGGTCAGGCGCGCCTTTCACGAAGCAGCGAATCACCTCCTTGCCGTCATCGCCTTGCATCTTGTGAAATGTCGCCATCAGCTTGTAGGCTGCATCAAACGGCAACTCGGCCACCCGTGGATACGCCTCTCGGGTGGTGACGGCGTCTATGCCCCCCTTGGCAGCCAACACCACCAGCGCGCCCTCCGTGGGATCACCGACGAGTTCGCCATCTCTGGCCACCGCGTCAGAAGCCAGCGCCATCGGCAAATAGTAGGGTTCGAGATCGATACTGGGCTTGCCACCCACACGCGTGATCTGTCCGACCGTCGAGTAGCCACCGCCAGTGATCGTGTACCGTTGGCCGGGGATCACCAGCTCTGTGGCCGTCATCTGGTTGAGCGTCAGAGTGCCTGTCTTGTCCGAGTTGATAGCTGAGGTTGCTCCGAGCGTCTCGACCGAGCGCAGTCGCTTCACAATGGCGCCGATTTTTGCCAGCGCTGTGGTGCCGGCTGCCAGCAGGAAGGTAACGACCGCTGGAAGGCCAGTTGGAATGGCCGAGATGGCAAAGGCGACGCCTGCCAGTAAGAGCGTATCAACTGATTGGCCATTACGAAAATAGCCGAGCGCCAGGAACAGGGCCAGCGCCACCAGGGCAATCACGATGATCTGGTTCGTGAGAATATCGAGTTGTTTGGTGAGCGGAGTCTTCTCGAGCCTGGTGGTTTGCAACATGCCCGAAATATGCCCGACTTCGGTCGCCATGCCTGTTGCTGTGACCAGAATGTCCCCAGCTCCACGGGTCACTTCCGTATTCATATAGGCCATATCGACCCGGTCACCCAGCGGCGTATCCACCTGATCGACGGGAGTCACCTCTTTGGGTACAGGAGCACTCTCACCAGTCAGAGCGGACTCGCCTATTTCCAGCGTCGCAGCCCGGATAATGCGGCCATCGGCTGTCACGCGGTCTCCAGCCTCTAGCAAGACGATGTCACCCGGCACAATCTCCTCAGCCGGGATCTCACTCACCTGTCCATCACGACGCACTTTTGATTTGACTATCATCATCTTCTGCAGGGCAGCAACGCTCTCCTCGGCTTTGCCCTCCTGGCGTAATGCCAGTAGCGCATTGAACAGCGTCAGGACCACCAGCATCAAGGCCGTACCCCATTGCTGTATAAACAGGCAGGCGATGGCAGCGACCAGCAAAAGGATCTGCATGGGATCCTGGTACTGGCGCAGGAAAGCACGCCACCCAGGTTCCTTCTGCTCGGTCGTGAACGCGTTGGGGCCGAACTTCTTCAGGCGACTCTCGGCTTCAGCCTGACTCAGGCCGGTTGCAGCATCGACGCCTTGTGCTTGCAACGCGTCTTCAATGCTGAGTGTGTGCCAGGCAAGCTCCTTGCCAGGTGGACTACTAACAGTTGAGGGTGATGTGCTCATACTATCCTCCTTCATTAGACGTGAAAATTTGAGATGTGTTTCAAACTCGGCAAGAAAGATGTTTTCCCATGTTCCATCAGGATAGGTTGCGAGTTTTATAGGATCGTTTGTTTATTCCATTGATGTATTTATTATTGTAGCTTAAAATGTGCGAAATGGCTATTCTACACAGCGTAAAGAAAGATGGCATCGTTCTAGCAACTAGCGTTCTCAGATAACTTCAACTATAATGAGGCCGAGAAAGTTTACCTGTTCTCAAAACATGAAGAAGGATATGTATAGTGTTAAAGAGATTTCAATTTTTATCGAATGGGACAGTGCTGGCTTTGAGTAGCCTGATGCTTGCAGTATTGCTGGTTGCTTGTGGCGGTAGCTCCACAACTGGTACGGCATCGACACCGACATCGACACCAACCCTGGCTCCATCACCCACATCACCGACTGCGGCAAATGGTGCCATGACTGCTTTCCAGGGTAATAGCTTTACTATAAGTTATCCACAAAATTGGCAAACTACTACTAAGGCGAATAATATCTTCACCTTTGCAGATAGTACAGGTAATATCAAAATGACTATCACCGTAGCTCCTGATCCTAATGGCACTATTAGCGCGGATTCAGTTGCCTCGACAGCATTACAAGCAGCGCAGGTGCTGCTCAAGAATTCACAAACAGTAACGGTTCCATCTACAACCAGTGTTGGCGGCGATAGCTGGAGCCAGATATCTGCATCAGGAACGCAACGATTAAATAATCAAGATACAAACATACAAGTGGTAGTGATAGCAACTGTTCATCCGGCGAACACTTTGCTCAGTAAGAGTTTTACGATTCTCTATCAGGCTCCTGTATCAACGTTCAGTCAAGATAACACGACCTACTTCCAGCCGATGTTGCAATCGTTCAAGTTCGCTTAACAGGGTTTCGAAAAAAGCTACTGTGAGACTGGTTTCTTCGCGCCTGCGGCGCGCTTATATGAGAGTGTGAAAGGGGTTTTGGGCGCCCGCGGGCGCCCAAAACCCCTTTCACACTCTCACCTTAGGGAATAGCTTTCTGAACTTTTTTCGAGTATAGTATGCTCAGGTTAAACAAAACCTGCATATTTGCGTATGAAGAGAATAAGTGAGGTAAAGTAATGAGTGAACCAACTCTTAATGCACTGGCGAACTTACAGAGGCTAGCTCAGGGCGATCCAACGGTTATGAGTTTCGTGCAGCCCGCAATCGAAAGCTCGTACAAGGAGTCAGGACTTGACCCAAAGACATTTATGCTTGTACGTATGGCGGCCCTGGCGGCCCTGGACGGAGCTCCTGCTTCGTGGCTGATGAATATCGAGGCGAGCGGTGAAGCAGGCCTTGATCCTGAAACTATACTCGGAACACTTATCGCGATCTTTCCCGTAATTGGTACAGCACGTCTTGTGTCAGCCGCCAGCCATATCATGAAAGCTTTCGAACTCGCGGCGAACGTCGAGTAATCGACTCGATAGATTTGATACTTAACTCACGGAAATGGTTGTATCACAATCCGAACGAGCGAGGTCTTTTCAGGTCATTCGACCTGAAAAGACCTCGCTCGTTCGGATTGCCGCTGCATCGATTTAAGGTATCCAGCGAACATCATATTCAATGATTGTCAACACAATTCTCAACTTGTATGCTGGAGCAGATTTGCCACCACAGCCGTCCAACCAGTCTGATGGCTGGCGCCGACACCGCGACCAGTATCACCATGGAAGTACTCGTGGAATGGGATGTGGTCGTGCCAGTTTGGATCATTCTGAAAGGTCGTATTGGTGCCAAAGACAGGTCGGCGACCCTGCTCATCGCGCAAAAAGATACTGGTGAGACGACGCGAAAGGTCATCCGCTATCTGCCCTAGCGTCATTTTCGTACCTGAGCCTGTGGGGTATTCTATCATCACATCGTTCCCGTAGAAGCGATAGTATTTGTACAGTACTTCGACTAGCAGGAAATTGATGGGGAACCAGATCGGTCCACGCCAGTTGGAATTTCCGCCGAAGTCTCCAGTGGTGGATTCACCTGGCTGGTAATTGACCATGTAGGTTCCACGTCTCGGCGTCTGGAGCACATAGGGATGCGCCTCGTGATACTTGCTGATCCCGCGAATGCCATAGTCGCTCAGGAATTCCTCCTGGTTCAGCATGTAGGTGAGGAGACTGCGGAGATCATCTCCACGCACCATGGCCAGCATCATGATATCTTTCAACGCGCCTTTCAAGCGTGTGTCCTGCCAGCGCGCGATCAGGCGTTGCATATAGGGACGGTTCTCCATAAACCAGCTCATGCGTTCCTCCATAAAGGCTGCCCCTATCTCGGTTGGGAATGTCTCCATGGCCAACAGTGGCAAAAGCCCAACCAGCGAGCGCACCTTTAACGGTATCTGCTGGCCATCAGTCGTACTGATCTTATCGTAGAAAAAGCCGTCCTCCTCATTCCAGAGTCCCAGGCCGGTGCGCTCTCCCCCGTAGATGGCGTCGGCGATGTACATGTAGTGCTCGGCTAACTTGGCAGCCATGTCTTCGTAGGTTGGGTCGGTGCGCGCCAGTTCCAGGGCCATGGCCAGCAGGATCGCCGCAAACATGCCCATCCAGGCCGTCCCATCCGACTGCTCGAGCACCGCTCCATCAGGCAGCGGCGTGTTGCGGTCGAAGACGCCGATGTTGTCCAATCCCAGGAAACCGCCCTCAAAGACGTTATTGTCCTCCGCGTCTTTGCGGTTCACCCACCAGGTGAAGTTCAGCATCAGTTTATTAAACATGCGCTCCAGGAAAGCGGTATCGCCTTTGCCCGTGCGCTCCTTCTCTTGCATGTAGATGCGCCAGGCCACCCAGCCGTGAACCGGAGGGTTGACGTCGCTAAAGGCCCATTCGTAGGCAGGCAACTGGCCGCTGGGATGCATATAGCGCTCATGGAGCATCAACAGGAGTTGTTTCTTGGCAAATTCGCTATCGATCAATCGCCATCGCAATACAGTGGAAGGCCAGGTCCCAGGCGGCATACCAGGGATACTCCCAGGTGTCGGGCATGATGATCACATCGAAGTTGCTGAGATGCCGCCAGCCTTTATTACGGCTGCGCTGGGGTGGTGGGGGCGGACCGGCAGGATCACCTCTCAACCATTGATCCACATCATAATAGAAGAATTGTTTACTCCAGAGCAAGCCGGCTAATGCCTGTCGCTGGACAGCGCGTTCATCGTCCGTCTGAGCGGTACTCACCGCACTGTAGAACGCATCTGCCTCATCTATACGTGTGGCGAAGGTTGTCTCGGCATCGGCAAAGGGCGTACTTTGCTGGTTGGCTGACAAGCGTAAGAGGATCGTCTGGGTTGCGCCTGGCTCAATCATGAGCGCATAGTGAGCAGCGACTTTCGTGCCAACCCCCTCTGGATTGACTGTGCCCTCGGCTTTGTTGACGATGGCAGAGTCAATGCCATCTTTGACGAACGGAGCATGGTTGGGGACACCCCACAGCCGCTCGTTATTCGTTTCGTTCTCGGTAAAGAGTAACTCAGGTGTCCCTTGACATGCAAGCCAGGATTCTCCAATGTCAGGATGCTGCGCATGCACCAGCCGTACCTCGTCTTTCGCAGCCTTCGCTTTTTCGGACGTGACTGCGGTCAATTGAGGTCGGCGATCATCATAGCCCCATGCCCAGGTATTACGGTACCAGAGTGTGGGAAGCAGGTGGAGTGGCGCTGCTTCGGGTCCGTGATTGGTGACGCTCACACGGATGAGGATGTCGAGCGGATCGACTTTAGCATATTCCATCGTCACGTCGAAGTAGCGATCTTCCGAAAACACGCATGTGTCGATGAGTTCATATTCGGGTTCCTCTTTCCTGCGATGGCGATTTGTTTCGAGCAGATCGTTATAGGGGTAGGCGCGCTGTGGATATTTATACAAGGCTTTCATGTAGGAATGGGTGGGTGTGTTGTCGAGGAAGAAATAGTACTCCTTCACATCCTCACCGTGATTGCCCTCAGAGTTCGTCAGAGCCGAAGAGGCGTTCCTTCAAGATGGGGTCAGCCTCGTTCCAAAGTCCAAGGGCAAAACAGAGCAGTCCTTGATCGTCACTGATCCCCATCAATCCATCTTCGCCCCAGCGATACGTGCGCGAACGGGCATGATCATGTGGGAAGAAATCCCACGCGGTGCCATCGGGGGAATAATCCTCACGCACGGTTCCCCATTGACGTTCACTGAGATATGGTCCCCACCGGTACCATGGTTGCTTCTCCTCGTGCGCTTCTTGAAGCCGAATACGTTCTGCATCTGTCATTGATGTTCGCTCCTTGCTTAGTCATTTCAAGTCGTACTAAGAAATAAGGTGAAACCTCTGCGGAAAATGAAATGGAAGTAATTTGAAAACTCTCTCGGGTGTCCCCTGGACGAGTGGTCTTCATCCTCTGCACATCAGTATTCCGCATGTAATACACTGCTCTATTGTGTAATGGAAAAATATTTCCATAGTGAACTGTACAGCTATCGTGTTAAGCAATTGTTAACAGAAGTCGAGTTTAAAGTGCAAGTCATACTGAATCATATCGCACTCTTTAGTGTACTTTATAATATTGGAGAATACATCCTGAAAACGGGCTATTTTTTCATTATCAGATTATAGAATTGGTAGTGTAAATAGACTAAGCGATAGGTCTTCAACTGAATGTATCGATTTTATCAGTGCAGAAAAATAGTGAATTCTGAGGTTGCGTAATTGCTTTCAGGAGGGTACTGTAGAAAGTAGAACGAGAGGGTTCCTGGCAGTAGCATTTGTCCAAATACATATATATTGGACTTTACTTCTATTTAACAATATCTTAACACGATAGCTGTACAGTTTACTGTGGGGATTCATTCCCTGCTAATGGGAGCTACTGAAATTCGGAAAGGAGAGTGCGTGTTGGTCGCTGTTCCTGAGTGAATGAGGAAGACCTCTCGCACAACAAAGCAGCATATGACCATACAACCTGAAGTTGCAGCAGATCGCTCTACGGAAAATGCCTGGGAACTTTCTGTAGGACCAGATATGTGTAGAAATGTGCAAGCGGGCCTTGACCGTGAATGGATTGTAACGAATGGGTTGGGTGGATATGCAAGCGGCACGGTTTCTGGAGCTACGACACGCAGCTATCATGGATTGCTTGTAGCAGCGCTTATTCCACCTGTAGAACGCGATGTTCTGGTCACCAAAATTGATGAAACGATTGAACTCCCAAATAAAAGTGTTTCCAAATTAGGTGTAAATGAGTATCGCGATGGCACAATCGATCCGCAAGGATACAATTTTCTCGAAACTTTTTCGTTAGAGGCCGATGTACCATGCTTCCGTTATCAATTGAACGAAGACCTGACACTTGAGAAGCGCGTCTGGATGGAGTACGGACAGAACACAACGTATGTCCAATACGCACTTTCGGCTGTACCTGCTCATGTTACGAATGTGGGGCCTCTGAACCTGACCCTCACCCCGTTCTGTGTCTATCGCAGTCACCATGCGACGACACATGGAGATTCGAACTGGCATTTTCTGGTAGAACATCAGGGAAATCGCTGCCGTATCCGCGCATATGAAGAAGCTCCAGCCTGCGAGCTTGTTCTGGGACCACTTGCCCAATTTACCCCTACGGGGAATTGGTTCTGGGGTGTAAAGCATCGGCGTGACACAGAGAGAGGTCTCCCTGATATCGATGACGTGTATCAGCCAGGCACATTCAGCATACAGATAACACCAGGGGAGCGTGTGACAATTGTACTTAGCACAGAGGCTGAATTGCCGTCTGAGTTTGGTAGCGCTACAACATGAAGCAGCGGTTGAGCAGGCCTGGACACGACATCAGCAGCGAATCCAAGAGCTCCTTGCTAAGGTGAACCAGACAAAATTTCCTCTCCCGCAGAGGGATCCTGTACTCGCACGATTAGCACTTGCCGCAGATCAGTTTATTGTTTCTCGTGCTGCTAATACCCAGGACAACCAATCAGATAACGGGCAAGAGCAAAACCCATCTGATTTGAAGACGATCATT
Source organism: uncultured Chloroflexia bacterium (assembly GCA_963702765.1). Lineage (GTDB taxonomy): Bacteria > Chloroflexota > Ktedonobacteria > Ktedonobacterales > Ktedonobacteraceae > DATMNR01. Next base: position 17,459 of record CAVPEB010000001.1, on the reverse strand, counting down.
GCTGGTTATCCCTGGTTCGCCGACTGGGGCCGGGACAGCATGATTTCATTGCCAGGATTGCTCCTTAGTACAGGAAGGTATAACGAAGCGCGAGGTCTCCTCAAAGCATTTGCATCCTATACTCACGGAGGGCTCATTCCCAATCGTTTCCCTGACAGCGGAGAAGCGCCTGAGTACAACACCATTGATGCGACGCTCTGGATGTTCCATGCGATTGATCTCTACTTGAAGGCAACGGAAGATTGGTCGCTACTGAACGAACTCTTCCTCACACTGAGCGACATAATTGACAGACATGTTGAAGGTACGATCTATAATATCGGTGTTGATCCGGCCGATGGTTTGCTGCATGGCGGTACGTCAGGGGTGCAGCTCACCTGGATGGACGCCAAAGTTGGTGAGTGGGTGGTTACCCCTCGTCACGGTAAACCAGTAGAGGTGAATGCGCTCTGGTATTATGCACTTACCTGTATGGAATCCTGGGCTGAGCGGTATTCTCTTGATGCGAGTAAGTTTAGCCAGTTGCGTTCAAAGGTGGAGGAGAATTTCGCGCGGCGCTTCTGGAATGAAGAAGGAGGATATCTCTACGATGTGGTCGATGTAGAGGGAGTCGCGGGACAGAATGATGCTTCACTTCGCCCCAATCAATTGTTTGCTGCCTCGCTGACCCCCTCGTTGCTCACCGAGAATCAAATGCGAAGTATACTGCGAGAAAGTGACAGAACCCTTACTGACCCCGCTCGGGTTGCGCTCGCTCAGTCCTGATGATCCATCATACTGTACGCACTATAATGGAAATCAACAGCAACGTGATGGCGCATATCACCGTGGAACAGTGTGGCAGTGGCTGATTGGCCCATATGTTGATGTCCACCTTTCCATTTATAATAGACCGCGCAGCTATACGTGATTTACTTCAACCGCTTGTGCAGCATCTTTGGGATGCCTGTCTGGGCACAATCAGTGAAATAGCAGAACCAGAACCGCCTTTCACACAAGTAGGGTGTTTTGCGCAAGCCTGGAGTGTTGCAGAAGTATTGCGCTGCTGGCTTTTGGTGTAAATGAACCATATGGGTCAATAAACTTTGCAAGGTTAGCTAGAGGCAAAGCCTTAAAAATGGTGTGTTTGAGGGATACATTTCGCCTTTAGATTTCATATACTTGAGAATAGCGGTCAAGTTAATCGTTCGCACAATATGAATTTTGATGTTTTCATCTGGAGATTGGAACACTCACCAGGAGCCGATGAATTGACGATGGGCTGGATAAATCGGCCCCTACCGAGGACCGGATGCTTGTGTGAAAAGTCACCAGGCTGCAAGAAGATTTTGTAATAGCCTTGAGGGAAAGGATAAACACTTTGACTGACACAAATTCGACACAACCTGGGACGCCTCCAATGAACGAGAACAGGCAGAACACGCTGGAGACAGCACCCACTATGCCTCATGTTGTCATTGTTGGCGGAGGCTTTGGCGGTCTAACAGCAGCGAAAAAACTGGGAAAGCAACCCGTCAAGGTAACATTAATCGACCGCAACAACTATCATCTCTTCCAACCGATGCTCTACCAGGTCGCCACCTCGGGACTCGCTCCTGCTGATATTGCCGCTCCGATTCGCGATACGCTGCATAAGCAAAAGAATACGACGGTGCTATTGGAAGAGGTGACTGGTGTGGATACGCAACAACAACTCGTGCTCATGCAAGACCTCCCGCCTCTCCACTACGATTACTTGATTCTGGCAACGGGGGCATCAAGCAATTACTTTGGTCACCCTGAATGGGAAAGCATCGCACCTGGCATGAAGAACCTGTTCGACGGTCTGGAGGTGCAACAGACCATCCTGGGCGCCTTTGAGGCAGCCGAAAAAGAGCCAGACGAACAGGAGCGCAAGCGCTTGCTCACCTTCGTGTTTATCGGCGCTGGCCCAACGGGGGTTGAGCTTGCAGCAGCTTCAGCCGTGCATATCAATCATATTTTGGGGGGTAACTTCCAACGCATCGGACCGGGGGATGCCCGTCTCGTACTCGTGCAAGGCCCAGATCGAGTCTTACCAACGTTTCGCCCAGAACTCACCGAGAAAGTTGAGAAAAAACTGAAAGAACAAGGTGTGGAGATTATCAAGGGAGTCCATGTCAAGGAAATTGACGAGGATGGGGTGCAGGTGGGGGATGAGTATATTGAGACGCATAACGCTTTCTGGCTCGCCGGTGTGGCAGCCTCTCCGGCTGGTAAATGGCTTGGGGCCGAGTGTGACCGTGGAGGACGAGTCAAGGTGCAAAGCGACCTGTCGGTCCCAGGGCATCCCAACATTTTTGTGATTGGCGATACCGCCTGTGTTATGCAAGATGGGAAACCGCTTCCCAGGGTTGCGCAACCGGCCATCCAGGGAGGACACTATGTGGCCAAAGTGATCGCCGACCGGGTGGCTGGAAGAGAGCACAAGGAGCCTTTTAAGTACTTTGACAAGGGATCGATGGCGGTTGTGGGGCGCACGTATGCTGTGGTGGAGTCCGGGCCGATTCACACGGCTGGCTTCATTGGCTTCGTGATGTGGGTGTTCCTCCACATTTACTACCTCATCGGCTATCGAAGTCGTTTGCAGGTCCTCCTGACTTATTTCTTTGCCTACTTTAGCGCTTTCCGGCGCAAGGGAGGGACAAGGATTATCATGCTTGGAAGGAAACAAGCATTCTCCTATCAAGAGAAGCGCACGCACACTCGATAAGACGACAGGGTGATTGCCAGGCAATTGAACAGTCGTGGTACAGGGTCTGAGAGACTCTAGTTCATTATATTGTAAAGAAATTGGAAAGGACAGAAGTATTATGGGACAGTTAGATTCGAAAGTGGTTATTGTCACTGGTTCAGATAGCGGCATTGGCCGTGGAATCGCCATCCAGATGGCGCAAGAAGGGGCAACAGTCGTCATCGTGTACGCTCATGCGCAAGCGAAGGCACAGGAAGTCCTGGAAACCATCCAGAAAAACAATGGGAAGGCGATCGTGTTCCAGACTGATGTTTCGCAGTACGAGCAAGCCACGGGGCTTATTCAGAAGACAGTGGAGCAGTTGGGTCGGCTGGACATCCTGGTCAACAATGCCGGAATGGAGATCCACAATGCATTCCTGGATGTGACCGAACAGCAATTCGATCGGGTGCTCAGCGTTGATTTGAAAGGTGCCTTTTTCTGCGCGCAGGCGGCTGCCCGCGCGATGGTCAAAAGCAAAACAGCTGGACGCATCATCAACATCTCGTCAGTCCACGAAGACATCGCCATGCCGAACAACTCCCCCTATTGCTGTGCGAAAGGGGGGATACGTATGCTTACCCGCACCATCTGTAATGAACTGGCCCCGTACGGGATCACGGTCAACAACATTGCACCGGGAGCGATTTTTACGCCGATTGATGCTGATGTGGAGGCAGATCCGAAGAAGTTGGAAGCGCTTTTTGCCGAAATTCCCCTGCGTCGCTGGGGGCAGCCTGAAGAGATCGGGAAACTGGCAGTCTTCCTGGCTTCAGATGCAGCAGCGTACGTGACCGGCTCTACCTATGTGATGGACGGCGGCTTATCGGTCTATGCCGGAGCGCTTTAGCTTATACAGATAGGGAAAATTCATGGCTACACCATATGATGTGATTATTATTGGGACCGGGGCTGGTGGCGGGACGCTTGCCCGTCACCTTGCCCCATCAGGCAAACGCATCCTGCTGCTTGAGCGTGGCGACTGGCTGCCGCGCGAGCTGGAGAACTGGGATGGCGAAGCCGTCTTTGAGAAGAACCGCTATATCTCGCCGGACACCTGGTACGATAAAGAAGCCAAGGCTTTCCAACCCCAGGTGCACTATTGCGTTGGCGGCGCAACCAAGCTGTACGGAGCTGCGCTCTATCGCCAGCGTAAGGAAGATTTCGGCGAACTGCGCCATCATGACGGTATTTCTCCCGCCTGGCCGATCAGCTACGACGAGATGGAACCCTATTATACGAAGGCCGAGCAGATGTACCAGGTACACGGTGCGCGGGGCGAAGACACGACCGAACCGCCATACAGTGCGCCCTATCCCTTCCCGGCGCTTTCGCATGAGCCGCGTATCCAACAACTCTCCGATGATCTCGCAAAGGCTGGCTATCACCCTTTCCACTCTCCAAACGGGGTTATGCTCAACGAACACAATAGGCCGTTCAGCACGTGCATTCGCTGTGCTACGTGCGACGGCTTCCCGTGCCTGGTGCATGCCAAATCGGATGCGGAGGTGATCGGTGTGCGTCCGGCGTTGGAATATCCAAACGTCACCTTGCAGACGAATAGCGAGGTTATCAAACTCATGACCGACGCAAGCGGCACCACGGTGACCGGAGTGGTGGTCGAGCGCAATGGGCAGACCGAAACCTACCAGGGAGACATCGTCGTCGTCTCGGCTGGTGCGACCAATTCGGCCAAGCTTTTGCTTATATCCGCCAATGACAAGCATCCCAATGGGCTTGCCAATGGCTCCGACCAGGTCGGGCGCAACTATATGTTCCACAACAGCGTGGCGGTGCTTGCCGTCTCGAAAGAACCCAACCCGACCCAGTTCCAGAAGACGCTCGGGCTGAACGACTTTTACTTTGGCATGGAGGGTTTCGAGTACCCGATGGGCAACATCCAGATGGTCGGCAAGTCCCAGGCTTCCATGTACAAGGGCGAAAAGCCCATTGAGACAAAGCTGGCGCCGATGTTCGCGCTGAAAGATATCGCGCATCATGCCGTCGACTTCTGGCTCTCCACCGAAGACCTGCCGGATCCCAACAACCGCGTGAGCGTCGACAAGGAGGGGAAGGTCACGCTGAGCTACACAGCCAATAACCAGGTGGCACAGCAAAAACTCTACGACAAACTCAAGTCCATGCTCAATCACCTTGGCATGCACCCTGACCATCTGATTCACCGCAATGCTTACATGAAGAGCTTCATTCCGGTTGCCGGAGTAGCGCACCAGGCCGGAACCTGTTCGCTTCGGCAAGGATCCAAAGACGTCTGCCCTGGATGTGAACTGTAAGGCACATGAACTGGATAACCTGTACGTGGTCGATACCAGCTTTTACCCCAGCATCAGCGCGATGAATCCAGCTTTGACAGCCATGGCGAACGCGTTGCGTGTGGGGGATCACCTGTTAGAACGACTAAAGTAAACAGCGAATGACTCTCAAGTCACTAGATAATTCAATCACCCTGACATAAGGGTGATTGAATTATGTGAGGAGATAACCATCATGGGGTAGGAATATTTCCAACAGGCAGTCGAGTACGCGTGGCGAATTATAGCCCTTTCAGAGGACTCAAAGGAACAATCTGCGCAGTCAATTTGATAGATATTGATCAGGATGAGCCCTTTTGTTTTTACCTCATCGCTTTAGAAGGAGTGCAATTGAAAGAACCAATCTGGTTTGAATACACTGAGGTAGAACTTATAACTCCTCCTTATGTAGAGACTGTGGCAGTAGAGCCAGAGCGTTCAAAGGATGGCTATAAGGAGGGAAGTTCGTTATAGCCAAACGCACCGAAGTCGGTCTGGTGTACCTGGCAGGTCTCGTCCAGGGTGTGGCTCTGGTCACTTTTCCTGCCGCCAGTTCTATTGTCGACTCTTTACGTAGGAGCCAGCCTTATCGCTGGTGTGATGATCATACTCGCATTCCTGGTGATCAGGCCACAGACCACGAATGTCGCAAAAATGAACACAGAAAATAAAGAAGAAGAAAAGGTCTGATTCTCGTTCGCAGCTTCAGAATTCAAAAACTGCATACTTGATATCATATTCTATGAATTTTCGCACATTTGGTGTCCGAACAGCTATTTATGCTGTACTTACGATGTTATAACGTAGAGTTCCACTGAATGTAGCGCCAGGTTGTACCTCGAGAAGATGAGCTGCTTCTCGAAGAGCAGTCCCCTGATGATGCAGATTGATGGCATCCGTCGAGCAGGTTTGATACTCAATGCAGAAGAAGGGAGGTTGTTGGGGCGAATAGATCACCACGTGAGTGAAGTCGTCTGTGGCCGAAATATGAAGCTGCAACGCATGTGATTTGTAATCGACGATGCTGGGTACTGGTTTGTTGAGTTGTGTATAGACATGATCGAGCTTGAGAAAATCAACCGGAACAGGCTCACGCAAGTCATACATAGCATACATCACCTTATTTACGTTAAATATTCTCCCAGTGGGTAGTAATTCATCATCTGCTTCCATGACAGCTTGTGCTGGAATACTGAGAAGTACTTCGTGTTTGTCTGCAAAGGTAGATAAGTAGGGATGCATGGCAAAGCCAAACGGTAGCGTACGAGTACTCTTATTGTGTACCTGATAGGTCATCGTGAGTTCAGTTCCGGAGAGCGTATATGTCAGGGATAAGCGGCTATCGAAGGGATAAGCCGAATAGTATGGGCTATCTGGATTGACATCAACGTATGTGGTGACACTGACCGCATCTGGCTCCAATAACAGGCTGAGTATAGTGCCAGGGCCGATCAAAGACCAGACCGTGAATGAGTGTTGGGTACCCTCCTGGCCTGTAAACATTTTCGAGTGAGTAACTCTGTCCCTGATAGGTGTAGCGTTTGTCACGTACCCTGTTTGGAAATGGCCAGAGGACAAACATTCCTGTGAAGTCTCTCTTTGTGAGGAGTTCCTGATCAGTGTAAATCAGATCATGCTCACCGACACGGAAACGAAACAAATTGCTACCATATTCAGGAGCAATGTTAACAAGTATATCGTGCGAGGAGTTGCTCTGATCAATAGAAGAGAGCGAAATAGTAGTAGTGTTGAGCACAGAGTCATGATTCACCTCTGCTGAGTGGAGACGGTTGTTTGTGGACTGGTCTTTGTTTTGCTATCAGCCATAAGATTGGTCCCTCTTTCATGGCTACTTCACGATAAATTGGATCTCCATCGGCCGCAGATTGATAGAAATCATATTCGGCATCCCAGACAGAATCGGGTATGATACTTTCTTCCTTTCCTCAAATGTCCACATCATAGAATAAGATTACCTGAAAGCAAGAGATGTTGCACGTCAGATTTTTTAAACACATACCTTTTGAATAGACGTCTACTCCTCTTGTAATCTCCACACATTCTATGATTGATCCTTGCGAATCACTAGGTGGCCAGACTATCTGTGCCTTCGGTTGTATCAGGTGAGTCATGGGCTTTCACTTCCGCAGGTGCTGACTTCGAAGTCTGTTCATTGCCGGAGTAATGTGCCAGCACGAACAAAGCGATAAGTAGCACTAAGACCAAAAATATAGGTACAGAAAACAAAACTATGACTTTCTCCATTTCGTTCTTTCCTTGTTCCTTGAACTGCAGGCTATGTATGTTTAAGTCGGGGATCGTGAGGTCGCCCCTATACTCACTCATCGAGCTTAGCGGTCGACCGTGAGGGTCGCCCCTATATTGATAGTCTTCCTTACTCTGCAGGCTTTTGCGCTACATCCGTCTCTATTTTCTTGAGCTTAAAGACATAGAACAGAAACCAGAGCGAGGGAATGACAATGATCAAGGCGATAATAATGCCAACCAGCAAAAACTGCTGCGTCTCCAGTGGGCTGGAAGCGCTTGCATCTGTCACATCTGGTGGAATGATGTAGGGATATTGAGATACTCCCCACGAAAGCAGCAGCAATGCCGTTAAAGCGACGACCAACACGCGTGCCCACACGTAGCGTTTGAACCATAACGCCGCTGCAGTTGCCAATCCGACCAGCATGGTCACAATCACCACGGGGATGGCTTTATCCAGCATTCCATGCCAGAGAAATGCAGCCTCCGAGGGAGAGAGAATCAGGCCAATCAGACCAAACACAGCGGTGAGCGCACCCGCAATCAGTCCACGACGGCGAAAGGCCTCTGCCAGATCGTTCTGTCCTCTTGAGGTAGCCTCCACGGTCAGATAAATGGCGGAGATGGTGACACACAACGAGAGTGCCATGGCTCCAACGGTCAGCGTAAAGGGGGTAAGCCAATCCGATCCGGTATTGGTGACAACCTGGCTTTCGTTTTGAATCACGATCACGCCACTGGCAATGGCAGCACCCGTGAGAGCCAGGAAGAATGGGGTCATGGCGCTGGCCACGCTAAAGGTGCGACTCAAAATCTTGACATTTCTATTTCTTTGAATATTGCCATGTGTTTTAAAAACAAATGATGAGCCGCGCAGAACAATACCGATCACCGCCAGCAGCAACGGGATGAAAAGCACGACGTTAATGGCTGCGAATGCTGGCGGAAAGGCCGTGAAAAAGACCACCAGCAGGAAGATCAACCACACATGATTCGATTCCCACACCGGGCCGATCGACTCGTCAATCAAGGCAGCCTGGCGTTCTCCGCTCTCTCCAACGGCAAACAGCTCGAGCATACCAGCACCGAAGTCGGCTCCCCCGAAGATCGCATAGATGAACAAAGCCAGCCACAGTATACTCAGTAGCACATCAGCTATAGTCATATCAGTACCACCCTTTCTTTAGCGTTCCTGGGAGACCACGGCCGACTCTGCAGCTGGGTTAATGGCTGTTACTACCTCCCAATCCTTCTTCGGCAGCGGCACCCTTGCCAATCGCACGAGCAGCACAATCAGGATGATCGCCATCAGAATGTAGAGAATGGTAAAGATCGTGAAGGTGATATTCATGTACGGGGCAGGGGTGACGGCGGCACTGGTCAGCAGGTAATTGTAGATGACCCAGGGTTGCCGCCCTATCTCGGTAACCATCCAACCAAAGATAACTGCCAGAAAGCCCATCGGTCCGCACACGATAATCGCCCATAATAACCAGCCGTATTCAGGCATTCTGCCCCTGCGCGCGATGAAGAGTATCCAGAACACAGCTGCAACGAGCAACATAAACGTCCCAAAAAGCACCATCAAATCAAAGGCGACATGAATGATCACAATGTCTGCGTCGCTGGGTCGATACTGAGCAGCCACACTATTGAGCCCAATGACCTGGGTGTCAGGGCTGAAGCCCACTAAGAGACTGAGCCCATCAGGAATGACCAGTCCCTGGGTGAACCAGCCTTCCTCTGGCACGTTAGGAATACCCATCAGGTGCAAGGGCACATGGGTGGAAGTAGTGTAGACAGCTTCCATAGAGGCTAATTTGATCGGCTGCTGTGTTGCCAGGCTGCGTGCAATAGCGTCACCAGCAAACATCTGCAAGGGGATGGACACCAACCCCACCGTCAGCCCGAGCAGCATGGCTTTGCGGTAATAGGCATCATGTTTGCCACGTAAGATGGCGATGGCGTAGACCGTGGCCACCCCAAAACCAATACCGACAAAGGCTGCCAGTACCATATGCATGATCTCGTACGGTTGGCTGGGGTTGAAGATGGCCGCCCAGGTATTGATGCCGGTGAGCTTGCCATTTTGTATTTCAAAGCCGGTGGGGGTATTCATCCAGGAGTTGACCGTGACGATAGTAAAGGCGGCGAAAATGCCGGAGATCCAGATCGGAAACGAGCAGATCCAGTGTGCAATAGGCGAGAGGCGATCCCAACCGTAGAGGTAGATACCGATAAATATGGCTTCCACGAAGAAGAAAATGCCCTCAATAGCAAAGAGGGGGCCAACAATGGCTCCGGTATAGTTGATATAGGTTGGCCAGAGCAGGCCGAGTTCAAACGAAATCACTGTGCCGGAGACGGCGCCAACGATAAACATCAACAGGACGGCTTTGGACCAGCGGCGCGCAAGCAGCATCCAGTCGGGATCTTTATGCCACAAGCCCAATCCCTCAGCGATACACAGCAAGAGTGGCATACCCAAAGCCAGGACGACGAAAACGATATGAAATGCCAGTGAATTGCCCATCTGGACACGCGCAGCGATCAAATTCGACATACGTGATCCTCCTTTTAGAGAAAACGTGTATTCGATGGAAAGAAAATAACTCGATGATTAACAGACCTATATGTATCGTATCACCAAACCCTGACGTTGAGGAGTCCTGTTGGATACGAAATAATATGTCTGTTGTTCAGGCCATTTCCTGGCCTATATTGACAAAGCATTAAAGGGCTAGACATAGATAGCGTACTGAATTGAAGCTGAATAAACAACACTCAAACAGACTATTTTATTGTAGTATCCCTATTAACAAGCTTGAGGATTGGTGGTAGGGTAGGGGTGTAAATTAACTAGTATTTTTGTTCTAGTGAGGAAATGCGGATTTAAGATAAGTTTTGCCGGATTCTAAAGGATCTTCTGCCGCCTTTGGCGCTCGCGTTCCAACTGAAAAATCCGAAAACACAGGGAAAGTTCTGCTGTGATTCCCAAAACTAAGCGGAAAGCTTTGCCTTAGTTTTTGTATGTTTCTAACCTTTTGTTAGTCTCCCGTTTTCACAATAAATGAGTACTATCAAAGGGTTAAGTGCTCTATTATGCCAGCTTGTTTACTTGGTTGGAGAGCTATTCCCGATGGATTCACGTTCTCTCTCTTCACTAAAGCGGGTTAAATCCAGAATGAACGCAAGACGCTTTAGCTTCCCAGGCGTTGGCGAATTTAGCCAGCTTTCCAGGGTCTCCCCGAAAGGCTCAGCTACCTTGCCTTCGACCATGATCGTTACCAAACCTTGCTCCCCATTCGCCAGGACGAACAAGTCATTCTGAGAAGTGTGACCTGCAAGCGGCAGGTACACCTTCCATTCTGGGAACTCCAGGAGAATTTCCAGATTACCGACCCTCTCGTCACCAGCCTCTAGAAAGATACGCTCGACTTCCGGTGGAAAATGTCCATTCGCTGCTTCCCAAGCATACGCAATGGTACGCGCTCAATAGCCTGTTCGCCACTGCTTTTCAGGATCAGCCAGCAGCTTCTGCCAATCTTGTAGACCTACGGTTGGGAGATAAATCTTATTCATCAAAGATACCCCATGAAAAGTTAATGCGTGTTTAAGCTTCTTCTGCGCTTCTTTGCGCTGCCAAATTCATCTCTCGCGCCACCTCGGAACCCGCCCGGGGAACTTTTCATCGCCCAGCCGGTGGCAGACATCTTTCAGCCGCTCGTAGGCGCCCTGCCATTCCAGATCGGCGAGCGTTTCCTTCAATGGCACATCCTCGCGCAGTGTAGCCAGTGTGCGGAAAAGCAGCGCCTCAGCCCTGTGCTGCGCCAGGCTCTCGGCCAGCCGCGCCGCGCGGCTGGCCGAGAGCCCCCAGGTGTGCGGATCTGCGGGGATCGCCTCGAGGTGCTCGTATTTTGCAAGCACGGCCGCCGCGGATTTTTCACCCCAGCCCGGGATGCCGGGGAAGCCGTCTGCCGCATCGCCCACCAGCCCCAGCCAGTCGGGGATCGACTGCGGGCGCACGCCAAATTTCTCCACCACGCGCGCTTCATCGATGAGAATATCGCGGCGGCGATCCCAGCCAACGATGCGGCTTCCAGAGACCAGCTGGGCCAGATCCTTATCCGGCGAGCAGAGCACAATCTGTTCGACCTCAGCTTCGTTCTTGAAACGGGCGGTCGCGCTGGACAGGGCATCGTCGGCCTCGAACTCCACCATTGGCCAGATCACCAGCCCAAGCGCGGAAACGGCCTCTTCGGCCAGCGGGAACTGGGCTATCAGGTTGGGGTCAACGCCCGCGCCGGTCTTGTAGCCGGGGTACTGGCCGTTACGGAATGACTCGATCACGTGATCGAACGCGCAGGCCACGTGGGTGATGCCCGGCGTGGTCAACAGCATCAGCAGGCTGCGTAAAAGGCCCACCGTTGCGCCGACCTCGCGCCCATCCGGTGCCTTGCGCGGCGGCGCGCCGAAGTGGCTGCGAAACAGCTCGTAGGTACCATCCACCAGGTAGATCTTCATATAGTAACCGGTGCTCCTCTCATAATTTCAAAATTGTCCAGTCTCTGCTACAATAGACATCACCATAGGGCGAGTGAAGGAATATCCTCCAACTCATGCTGCTGAGCACAGTGAATCGGAGAGAGGTTATCGAGCTCCTCATGTGGTCGCTCTTGATTATAAAAGTTGATCCAAGTCTCAGCCGCTCGCAAAATCTCTCCCCCAGCGTATAATAGGGGCGACGTGAAGCTCCAGCCAGCTTGAAGATGCTGACAAAGCGTTCCTCATGCCAATGTCAGTGGGCATGCCAGCCCGGCTCATGGAGAGCACAAAGCCTTTTTGCAAGAGCAAGGAGTGGGTCTGGACCGCTCCATATTGTTTGCGCCTCTTCGCTATACCAAATGCTGCCAGGCAGCTCAAAAGCCATTGTCTCAATCGCATCGGTGACCAGATCGGCTCGCATGTGATTATCGAAAGCGATCCCCAGGATTTGGCGCGTGCGGTGACATAGCGCAAAACAGCCGCGACCCCGGTGCCATCGGCTCGCTTGACCTCCAGAATATCGGAGAAGACCACTTCGTTGCTGACCCACTCAAACGCTTCTTCACGCGGCTTATTGGGCACAATCTCGGTTGCTTCGCCAGGGTAGACATACTTCTTGTGGAGGCTTTGGGCTGTGATCCCATATGTGTGCATCACTTGCCTGATGCGATTCTTCCCGGTTCGAAGCAGCGCAGCCAATTTACGATGGTCCATGGTATCGTCTATCTCATGTGCTGCCTCATCGCCCACTGCCGGCTCCTTATCGGATTTGGGGCGCTTTCACTGCACGTACTGCACGGTCAGCTCGCCGATTAGCTTTTTGAGATCATCTGGCGATTCGCCTAGGCCATAACCCAGTGCTTTTCTTCGCCTCATAGGATCGCGCTGATCGGCGAACAGCCCTGGACCATTCTTCTGGAACGCCTGACGCCATCGGCTTATCATTGATGAGGATACCCCGAACTTGCAGCAGATCTCTTCCAGGGTCGTATCGCGCTGCAAGCTTTCCAGCACGACTTTGAATGTGAACTGTGGCGTAAGCAGCTTTCGTTTCCCCTTCATTTAGAACCGTCCCTTATCTGCTCGTCATACTGTCTATTTTAGCAGGGACTGGACACTTTAGTAAGTGTAGCTTTTCGTAGGCAGCAGAAGATGGATCGCTTGCAATTATAGAAACAAGAAAGTATCCAATGGCGAATGGAGTAGGGCTACAATTCGCAACGAAAGTTTTGCCTTGCTAAATAGCAAAGCAAGTTTTGCCATAACGGCAAAACTAATGTTGAATTTGCAAGGAAATCTAATAGAAGGTAAGTTTTGCAGTTTTCAGAAGTAAGTTTTGCAGTATCTCATTCTCGAGGCTCCCAAACAGGAACTTATCTTTTCTTTTGAAATCGGAAAACAGTTTTGCAGTAACTTACCAATAAGAAGGTAAGTTTTGCAATGGTAAGAAAATACTGAAGCTGTTACAAATCTATTCTCCTACGTTTTTAACCAAGGACGAATAACTAGCCCGGAAAAACCAATTTACCAGGGCATCCAAATATATTAACAGGAGAATAGAATGGCAAAGCCACTAGATGGAATTGCGTTGCAAACGTATTACCGTCGTTTGGGTTTCGGAAAAGCTGTTAGAGACAAGTTAGATGAGATTTGCTCTTCTCCACCTAGCCGCACCCCAGAAAGTCGTCGCGGTAATATGCCTGTCTATTACCCGAGCAAGAAAATGAGATGCGTCATAAAGGCAGAAAGTCATAAGAGCGAGTTCGCTTTTCTGATTGAAGCAGAACATGACGAAGATGTAATCGAATATTATGATCAGCCTCCGAGTATTCCCCTTGAGTATTGTGACAAGCGTAATCACATCCACAGACCACTTCATACAGCTGATTACTTTGTTTTTCGCTTCAACTCTGCAGGTTGGATAGAATGTAAGCCGACGGAGGAGCTGAATTGCATTGCGAATACGTACTCGAACCGTTATGAAAAAGACAAACAGGGAGATTGGAGATGTCCTCCGGGTGAGAAATATGCTGCTGAATTTGGTCTAACGTATAGTGTTTATGCATCAGAGCAGATCAATTGGGCCGCACAAGATAATTGGCTGTACATCGAAGATTATTACCAGGACCTTGAGCGTTTAGAGGTATCGGAAGCAAATTTAGGAAGGCTCTTTCAACTCGTTGACGAACATAAAGGCATTACTCTTGCTGATCTTCGTCTAGAGGCATCTGAAATTACCTCTGATGAAATCAACATTGCTATTGCCAGGCACTCGCTGTATGTGGACCTCAATCGTCATCGTCTCTGCGAACCCTGGAGAGCGCAGGTTTTCACGGATCAAGAAACAGCGCTTACCTATCGTCACCGAGGCGAGACTGCACTGGATCTTGGTATAGCAGCTCATCCTGTGGAGATAGTGCAAGGACAGACTATAGATTGGGATGGACGATCATGGCGTATCAACGTGGGAAAGACTGAAATTACTCTCGTTGCTGATGATTGTGATCCTTTTCCTTTAAAACGTTCTGACTTTGAAGCACTTGTGAAAAGTGGCAAAATTGTTGGAGTTCAAACAAACATACGTTCTAGTATAACTGAAGAAGGTCAAGCAAAACAACTTCACGGTGATAGTATTGCATGGGCAAAAGCAGTATTTCGTAATCGTGTAATCAACCCCGATCAACATGATGACGAGGAGCAGCAAAAAATTAACGGAATTATCAACACTGTTCCTGAGCGTACTAGATTCCACTGGAAACGATTATATCGAGAAGCAGAAGTACGATATGGAAGTGGTATTCTGGGCCTCCTCCCGGATTATCATAACTGCGGCGGAACAAAAAAAATCCCCACAGAGACACGAGAGCTTATTCATGCAGTCCTCGATACTCATTACAATACGATTACTCGAAAACCCAAGCGCGGTGCATATGGTGAATTCGAGCTTCAATGTAAAGAAAAAAATATTCCAAAGACGACCCAGAGGACCTTTTATGCGGAGGCGTGCCGTTACACATCAAAGTATGATGAGATCCTTGCGCGTGAAGGAGCACGTGCAGCTTACCCGTTTAAAGACTATTTTCGGTCAGGTGAGAAAACCACTAGCCGCCAAGGAAATTATGCCTGGTCAATGGGTCATTTGGACCATATGGAAGTAGATCTAGTACTTTGCGATTCGAAAACAGGCAAGCCAATGGGTAAATGCTGGCTGACTTTACTGATTTTTTCACAACCCCGTCGAATTGTCGCATATTATCTCACGTTCGATCCACCCAGTTATCGTTCCTGCATGATGGTACTTCGTCTCTGTGTAAGGCGTCATGGCCGTCTACCAACAGCAATAACGGTCGACGGAGGTTCTGAGTTTAAAAGCATCTACTTTGAGAAACTCCTTGCTATATATAAAGTTCGGAAACATCGTCGTCCATCATCTGAACCACGTTTTGGTTCCCCGCTTGAGCGCCTCTTTGGCACGCTTGACACGCAGTTCATTTACCACCTTGTGGGTAATACTCAGGCAACTAAACAACCTCGTACAACTACAAAAGTAACTGACCCGCGTCGAAATGCAGTCTGGACTTTGGAGAAGCTAACTGAGCGCCTGCAACAATGGGCCGATGAAGAATATGATACATTGCGGCATCCAGCGCTTGGACAGAGCCCACGGGAAGCTTATCAGCAGAGTTTGGATCAAGATGGTGAGAGAATTCATAAGCTCATTCCATATGACGATGTATTCGAAAAAGCGACTTTTCCTACTACTCATAAAGGTAAATCAATAGTGCAACCCGGGGTAGGAGTACGAATGAACTACCTCGACTACTGGTGTGAAGAGATGCGAGATCCTACGGTTGAGTTAATAGAGGTCCCGATTTGTTATGATCCATTGGATGCAAGTATCGGTTATGCTTATCTCAATAAAGAGTGGCGGAAGTGCCATTGCCCGTATGATGAGTTTGCGGGATGCAGTGAGCGAGAACTCCGTATCCTAACTGAGGAGCTACGAAAGCGGAATCGCGTGCAATATGGCAAGGAGCAAGTAGAAATTACTCAGAGACAACTCGCAGCGTTCAGACGAGAATGTGAGAGCGATCAGGTTGTGTTACGTCAACAGCGGAATGATCGAGAGACTAGATCGGCACTCAAGGTGCTTGAAGGGAGACGATCAAGATCAGATGCAGATAATGTTATCGATATAGCTGATGCTTCAGAATCTAAGGTTGAAACTACTCAACATAGTGCTCCTGCAAAGCAGTCAGGGTCTTCTGCTTCTCAAAATGGCTCTAATAGTGGCAAGCTGATTGTGTTTCGGAGAGCTCGCTAATGGCTAGGAAGAAAAAACAACCGAGTGAGTCAGATTTTCTCGATCAAACATCACTGCCAGCAAATACCATTGAACAGATATCTCAGCACGGCAATGAAAGCGACGAGCCAGAGCGATTTGATCCCTCGTTGCTTCTCCAACCTGCTGATATTCGCCAATACTACTTTGAAAATGAATGTATTATCTTGCACCACAGCCTTATCGAGGCGTGCGATAAAATTCTTCGCGCTATTTGTTCTCCTGGAGAGAGTTCTAGCCTGAGAAGACTGGCCAAGATAATTCTGGTTATTGGGCGAACGCGCGTTGGTAAGACTACCTTAATTCGGGAACTGGTAAAACGACTTCTCGAACGGGCTAAGGAGCGCATGTTACTCGATCCTGGCTTTATCCCTTATGTTATTGTGAACATTCCGTCGTCTGGTCGTTTCGAATGGAAAGATTTTTACAAAGCGGTGCTTCGAGCACTTGGTGATCCATTTATCGACCAACGAATTAATGCGCTCAATGAACGTGATTTGCGGAGGCGATGGAAGTTGCTTTGATGCTGAGAAAGCCACTTGCAGTGATAGTTGATGAAGCACAACACCTTGCTAGGGCTTCACGAGGAAGTAGCCTTCAGGTTCAAGTTGATCAGCTGAAATATTTTGAGAACGTGACAGGAGTGAGCCATGTATTAGTCGGTACCTATAAAATGCGGCCCTTTCGAAAGATTAATGCACAACTTGCCTGCCGAAGTATGATGTACACTTTCAACGGTATGATGCGACCAAGGATGATGGTTTGCAGTTTTTTCAGAGCACTCTATGGGCTTTGCAGCGACTACTACCACTTGAGGAAGAGCCCAGATTAGTTGAGAACCATTGGGAATTACTCTCGCATAGCATAGGATGTATCGGTCAGCTCAAGATGCATCTCAACGATGCTCTAGCCCTTGCCCTTTCTGAGGGAGCCAAGACAATCACAGAAGATAATCTAATAGTTACGCTTTGACTGAAGATAGTGTTGCTTTCGCATTCGAAAATGCCCTCAAAGGAGAGGCAGACCTTTTCCGAGCGAAGGGAGCTAGTAAACGACTTATCAATATAATATTCATAAAAATGTTCGGATTCCTTTAGTAAAAGAGGAGACAGGCGATCAGGAAAAAAGTCAAGACCAACAAAAACATGCTCATCGAAATAAAGGAAACCTCCCAGGCGATCGTTCACCAAATAGTGATCCAATCGGAACCGAACAAAAAGGATGATCCAGATGGTGAAGA